>NZ_RAQF01000002.1:1998556-2751069 GCF_003610675.1 Chryseobacterium sp. AG363 | reverse complement strand
CGGATCTATCCTTGAAGATGAGAATCAAAGAGGGTTGGCTCACTTTATGGAGCACATGAACTTCAATGGAACCAAAAATTTTCCGGATAATAAATTAGTAGACTTTCTACAGTCGATCGGAGTGAAATTCGGGCAACACCTTAATGCCTATACAAGTTTTGACGAAACGGTTTACATGCTTCCTGTGCCATTAGATAAACCAGGAAATCTGGATGCCGGACTGAAAGTGATGGAAGACTGGGCATTTAACGCAACACTTTCCGATGAGCAGATCAATAAAGAAAGAGGAGTGGTGTTGGAAGAGCTGAGACTGGGTCTTGGAGCTGATAAAAGGATGATGGATAAATACCTTCCAAAACTTTTATATAAATCTCAGTATGCAGACAGACTGCCAATTGGTAAAAAAGAAGTTTTGGAAAACTTCAAACCAGATGTTATCCGAAAATTCCACCAGGACTGGTACAGACCGGATCTGATGGCAATCATTGTGGTAGGAGACATCAATGTGGACGAAATTGAAAAGAAGATCAAGGATAACTTCAGCAAATATAAAAACCCTTCAAAACCAAGAGAAAGAAAATCTTTTGATCTTCCGAATCATAAAGAAACTCTGGTAGCTATTGAAACAGATCCTGATGCTACCAATTCTATGGTACAGTTTATCATGAAAGATGCTGATGCCTATAAACCTGATGTAACGGTAGAACAGTACAACCAAAGTCTTGTAGAAAATCTTTCAACGACAATGTTAAATAACAGATTGAGAGAGCTGATTAACTCTACAAACCCACCTTTCACTTTCGGATCAGTATACCACGGAGGAACTTATGCAAGAAGCAAAGAAGCGTTCCAGGGATTTGCTATGGTGAAAGAGGGAAATCAGCTGAATGCGTTGAAAGTTTTATTGGAAGAGGTTGAAAGAGCAAAAAGATTTGGATTTACACAATCTGAGCTGGACAGAGCAAAATCTCAGGTGCTTTCCAATATTGAAAGATCTTATAACAACAAAGACAAAACAGAAAGTGAGATTCTGATAGACGAGTATGTAAGAAACTTCCTGGAGCAGGAACCAATTCCTGGAATTGCTTGGGAATATGAAGATACGAAAGCTTTCTTACCATCCGTTACGCTTGCACAAACCAATGAAATCATCAAGAAAATGGTGAAAGATGACAGCAGGGTAATTATTGTTACAGGACCTAAAAAAGATAATGTAACCATGCCTACAGAAGCAATGGTACTGAATACATTTGATGCTGTGAAAATGGCAGATCTTAAGCCTTATGAAGAAAAAGCAACCATCAAGAACCTGGTGAAGCCTTTCAAATCTGAAGGAAAAATTGCTAAAACGGAAACAGATGCCAAGTTGGGAACAACAACGTGGACTTTAAGCAACGGAGCGAAAGTTACTTTCAAAAAAACAGATTTTAAAGACGATGAAATCGTATTTACAGCAAGAAGCTTAGGAGGAAGTTCTCTTATCCCAGATGCTGATTACAATAAAACCCAGTTTGCCTTCGCAGCATTAACAGAAGCTGGAGTAGGAGGATTCTCTAAAGCAGACCTTACCAATTATCTTGCCGGTAAACAGGTGAACGTAAATCCTATGGTAACTTCTCTTTTTGAAGGTGTTTCCGGAAGAACCACACAAAAGGATTTAGGAACTGCTATGGAGCTTATGTATGCTTATTTTACAAGCTTAAATTATAATCCTGCTTCCTTTAATGCTTATAAAGAAAAGCAATCTGCAATGTTGAATAACCTGTTGTCTAATCCTCAGGCTTATTTCTCTAATGAGCATGCAAAATTCATGAACCAGAAGAACCCTAGATTTATCGGGGTATTCCCAATGGAGAAAGACTGGGCCAATACAGACTATAAAAAAGCTTACGATATTTATAAAGATAAATTTGCCAATGCCGGAAACTTCCAGTTCTATTTTGTAGGAAACATAGACGAAGCCAAATTTAAAGATGAAGTTCTGCAATATATTGCAAGTCTGCCATCGTCAGGAAAAACAACAATGTATAAAGATACGGGGTACAGAACGATAACCGGTGATTACAACAAAGTGTATAAAAAAGGAAAAGACCCTAAGAGTATGGTGTCTATCTCTTACAGCGGAGAGGCTCCTTACAATGAAAAAGAAGCTTTAGCATTATCAGCGCTTGGAGAAGTGGCTACTATTAAAGTTATCGAAAAGCTAAGAGAAGATGAAAGTGGTATCTATGGAGGTGGCGCACGAGGAGGAATGAATAAAATACCGTACGGAACGTATAGTTTCGGTATTAATTTCCCTTGTGGTCCTGAAAATGCAGAGAAGCTGACTAAAAGTGCTATTGCAGAGCTTCAGAAGCTTATAGATAATGGCCCTGAACAAAAAGACCTTGATAAATACAAAGAAGGTGAATATAATGACAACAAAACAGAACTGAAAGATAATATGTTCTGGATGAATGCCATTGCTAAGAACCAGCTAGACGGAAGTGACAAGTATGATATCTTAAATTATCAGGATAAAGTAAAAGCACTTACGGTAAAAGATCTTCAGAATGTAGCTAAAAAGTATCTTACAAAAGGGAGAATTGTAGCAACGCTAATGCCGGAAGATGGTTGGGAAAAAGCCAAAAAAGAAGAACCTAAAAAAGCAGAAACTGTAACTGTAAAAGCAGGCGCTGCTAATTAATATTTTTAATTAAAATAAGAGAACCGTTGTACATTACAACGGTTTTTTTGTTTGAAAAAGGACAATATAATAGTAGATTAACCATGATTTATGAGTAGATGAAGAAAATGATATTATTTTTAATTAGTCTATTTTAATTAATTTGTGAATGTTTTTAATTAAAAATCATTTTAAGCAATATAAAAGAAACAATTTATTTTCATTTTGTAATATTTAATTTTTTTAACTTCAATTTAACCCTGTGGTAAAAGGCTGATTGCATAGAGAATCGATATTTTTGAGGGTCAAAAATAATGTAGATGAAAAAAATATTATCTTCGTTTTCAGCCATCTTCCTGATGTCTCTAAATGTCTGTGGACAAAACATCCCTGTGGATCCGTCCCTAAGAATCGGTACTCTTTCCAACGGGATGAAGTATTACATCAAAAAAAATGTTTTACCTGAGAAAAAAGTAGAATTCCGTCTGGCAATCAATGCAGGATCTATCCTTGAAGATGAGAATCAAAGAGGGTTGGCTCACTTTATGGAGCACATGAACTTCAATGGAACCAAAAATTTTCCGGATAATAAATTAGTAGACTTTCTACAGTCGATCGGAGTGAAATTCGGGCAGCACCTTAATGCCTATACAAGTTTTGACGAAACGGTTTACATGCTTCCTGTGCCATTAGATAAACCAGGAAATCTGGATGCCGGACTGAAAGTAATGGAAGACTGGGCATTTAACGCAACACTTTCCGATGAGCAGATCAATAAAGAAAGAGGAGTCGTATTGGAAGAACTAAGGTTAGGTCTTGGACCTGATAAGAGAATGATGGATAAATATCTTCCTAAGCTTTTATATAAATCTCAGTATGCAGAAAGACTACCAATCGGTAAAAAAGAAGTACTGGAAAACTTCAAACCCGATCTTATCCGAAAATTCCACCAGGACTGGTACAGACCGAATCTGATGGCAATTGTTGTTGTTGGAGATATCAATGTAGATGAAATAGAGAAAAAGATTAAGAATAACTTCAGTCAATATAAAAATCCTTCAAAACCAAGAGAAAGAAAATCTTTTGATCTTCCGAACCATCAAGAAGCACTGGTAGCTATTGAAACAGATCCTGATGCAACAGGTTCAGGAGTGCAATTCATCATCAAAGATTCCGAAGTGTACCAACCGGATATAACAGTTCAGCAGTATGATCACAGTGTTGCAGAAAGCCTTGTGAATATGATGCTCAACAGCAGATTGGCAGAGCTGGTTAACTCTGTAAATCCACCTTTTACTTATGGTTCTGTTTATCACGGAGGAACTTTTGCAAGAAATAAAGAAGCATTCCAGGGATCAGCTGCTACAAAAGACGGTGATCAGCTGAATGGGCTAAAAGTTCTTTTGGAAGAAGTGGAAAGAGCCAAAAGATTTGGATTTACCCAATCTGAGCTGGACAGAGCAAAAGATCAGATGCTTTCTTCTTATGAATGGGCTTACAACAACAAAGATAAAAACCAAAGCGGAGAGCTTATCGATGGTTATGTGAACAATTTCCTGAGACAGGAGCCAATACCTGGAATTACCTGGGGATATGAACATATTAAAGAAATCCTTCCGACCATAGCACTGGAACAGACCAATAGAATTATCAAAAAGCTGGTAAAAGATGACAGCAGGGTCGTTGTTATCACTGGTCCAAAAAAGGATAATATTACAATGCCAACAGAAGCGATGGTTCTGAAAACATTTGATGCCGTAAAAATGGCTGATCTTAAACCTTATGAAGAAAAAACGAAAACCGGAAGTTTAATAAAGCCTTTTAAATCTGAAGGAAAAATTACTAAAACACAAGTAGACGCTAAATTAGGAACTACCACATGGACTTTGAGCAACGGTGCTAAGGTCACTTTCAAGAAAACAGATTTTAAAGATGATGAAATTGTTTTTGCAGCAATAAGCCTGGGTGGAGTGTCTGTCATTCCCGATACTGATTACAATAAAACAAAATACGCATTTGATGCTTTGCTGGAAGCTGGACTAGCCGGGCTTTCCAAAACAGATCTTGCACACTATCTCGCAGGAAAACAGGTGAGTGCAAGCGCTTATGTGGGTGGCCTTACAGAAGGTGTTTCCGGAACAAGCTCGAAAAAGGATCTGAAGACCGCGATGGAGTTAATCTATGCTTGTTTTACAGATTTAAACTATAACCCCGAATCATTCAACGCCTACAAAACAAAAAAATCTGCAATGCTGGCGAATGTAGATTCGGATCCGGGATATTATTTTTCTAATGAATATTCCAAATTTATCAATCAGAAAAACCCAAGGTTCACCGGCCTCGAACCTACGGAAAAAGATTGGGCAAATACAGATTATAAGAAAGCTTACGATATCTACAAACAAAAATTTGCTAATGCAGGTAATTTCCATTTCTATTTTGTAGGAAATATAGATGAAGTACAGCTTAAAAATGAAGTCCTGCAGTATATTGCTTCACTTCCTGCAACTGGAAAATCATCTACATTTAAAGATACAGGCTACAGACCGGTGAAAGGAGAATATACTAAGGTTTATAAAAAAGGAAAAGAACCGAAGAGCCTTGTAACAATTTCTTACAGTGGAGAAGCTCCTTACAATGAGAAAGAAGCGATGGCACTTTCGGCTCTTGGAGAAGTAGCTACCATTAAAGTTCTTGAAAAACTAAGAGAAGATGAAAGTGGTATTTATGGAGGAGGTGCAAGTGGAAGCTTCAGTAAAATACCATACAGTGCGTATGATTTTAGTGTTAATTTCCCCTGTGGCCCTGAAAATGTAGAAAAGCTTACCAAAAGTGCCATGGCAGAATTACAAAAATTGATAGATAAAGGACCAGAGCAAAAGGATCTTGATAAATACAAAGAAGGAGAATACAACGAATATAAAACAATTCTTAAAGACAATGGATTCTGGCTGCAGGGTATCGCCCAGAATCAATTAGACGGAAGTGACAAATATGATATCTTAAATTATCAGGATAAAGTAAAAGCACTTACAGTAAAAGATCTTCAGGATGTTGCCAGAAAATACTTTACGAAAGAAAAAAATGTAGCAACGTTAATGCCGGAAGATGGTTGGGAAAAGGCTAGAAAAGGGGAAGTTAAAAAAGCAGGAACCTCCAAGTAACCTATTTTTTTAAGCTTTAATAAATAAGAAAACCGCAGGTCTCTCTGCGGTTTTTATTATTTCATTCAAATACATATCGGTTAAGAACCATATTCTTTTTTCCATTCTTCAGCAGCTTCGCTCAGAACGGTATAAAATTCTTCACCATACTTTCTCGTCAGTGGAGTTTTTAAAAACTTATAAACAGGCACCTGAAGCTCTTTTCCAAGGGTACAGGCATCACTGCATACATTCCACTCGTGATAATTCAATGCGGTAAATGCCGAATATTCCGTAACACGGATTGGGTAAAGGTGGCAGGAGATAGGTTTCTGCCAGTCCACGGCACCATCTTCGTACGCTTTTTCAATACCACATTTCGTAATTCCTTTTTCATCGAACGTTACATAAGCACATTCGCGGTTCTCCACCATTGGAGTAACATACATCCCGTCGTGCGGATCAGTAGTCCATGTTCCCTGTTCTTCAAGGGCTTTAATTCCTTCCTGAGTAAGGTAAGGTTTTATTTTGTCAAAAATACTGTCCAATATCTCAAGCTCGTTTTTATCCAACGGAGCTCCCACATCTCCTTCCACACAACATGCACCTTTACATTTTGTAAGGTTGCAAACAAATTCTTCGGAAAAAATTTCCTCTGAAATCAATTTATCGTCTATCTGAATCATAATTTTCTAAAATAAATCAAAAACTGTACCTGCTTTAAAGGTCAGTAAACTAATAATAATAACCCATACACTGGCTTCACGCATCCAGTATTTAGGCAAAAATCTCATCATTCTGCTCAGAATAATACTTGAGGGAAATGCCAGAAGAAGCAGATATTCATAGCTTTTATTCATGTATAAAATGATGGAAACAAGCTGTGCCACAGAAAAAACCAATAGGAAAGTGTATTTATACCTGCTTATCGGACTTTTCTTGTTATAATTTTTAAAATGGTCATATACCGCATAAATAAGCATCAGAACCACAGGTATCAATGGCAGAAGTTCTGTGTAATCTGTTACCGGTTTCATTCTTCCAAACGGAAAATAATCAATATTCCATGATGTGAACTGAACAAAATACATGACAGAAAAATAGCTGAATGTAATCAAAACAATTCCCAATAGAAACCTGAAAAGGTTCAGGGTGATTTTGGCAGAAGTTGCAATCACGTGGATGATAACAAAAACAGCCATCGGCCATGTTGTAGGGAGAAAAATAAAGTTCAGAGCTACAATAGATCCCACCAATACATAAGACTTCTTCCTGATATCTTCATCTGCACTCGTCAGTAGCAGGATAAGAAAGGAATTGGTAAGCAGAGAAACCGCAATTCCTATATCCAGATTTCCGGGATACAGCCCGAAAATAAAAAAGGTGTATAAAAATAAGGGCAGATGGGTCTGATAATTAAGGGCAACACTGTGAAAACAAAAATATCCCAAAGCAATTCCCAGAAAAGTTATTCCGGCAACTATGGCTTCGTAAGTATTGAAATTCAGTATGTTAAATATTATGACTACTAAAAGAAGAAAACCAATATAAACAGGAATTGAAAAAATATTGCTTTCTTTTGAAAGTAATTTAAACATTTTTTATAAATTTGTACAAAGTTAATTTAAAAAAGGAAAATAATGACGTCTTTCTTTCTATTCTTAAGCAAAGTTTTCAAATGGTCTTTCGGTTTCTTTGATGCTTTCGGTAATGTTTTAAACTGGATTCTATTTATAGTTTGCTGTGTACTATTCACTTATTGGTGCTATGTACTGGTGGTTACACTAGGTGGCGATAAAGATAAAGACTATTATTCTCCAACGGAAGGTAAGCACCCTTACTACGATCCGAATATCTACAAAAAAGAAGGTTAATTAATTGGTTATATAGTAAAAAACCGATCAAACATTATGATTTGATCGGTTTTTTTATTACTAACGATTAAAATTTCTTTTGCTTAGTCGTGAATAGGAAGTACCAGCACAGGAATACTTGAACTTTTTGTAATCCCTTTTGTTAAGCTTCCCACGAATACATCATAGATTCCGCTTCTGCCATGTGATCCCATCACAATATAATCTGCATTTTTTGCCTTTGCATGTTCCAGAATAATATCTTTGGCAAGTCCCTGTTTTAAAAGGTGCTCACAATCGATATCATGACTGATGATTCTTTGCTCAATTTTATTAAGCTGCACCAGCTCTTCTCTGATTTCATTGGCTTCCACTTCAGGAAAATATTGAAATCCCATATCACCAATGGCAAAGCCGATATCTGATGGCGCTACGTGGATCAGGTAAATTCTGCCGTTAAGCTGTTTTGCAAATTTTATGGCACCGTCTACCAATTGGTCTGTCTTGTCCCCAAAATCTACGGGTAATACAATATTTATCATAACCTCTAATTTTGTTACCTAAAGATAGGAAAAATTTGTCAGACTTTGATGTTAAATACTTATAATATTCGGATATCAAGGATTTTTTCCTCTTCAAGGTAAGCTTCCAGAATATCATTTTCATCTACTTTTCCAACTCCTTTTGGAGTTCCTGTGAAAATAAGGTCACCTACTCTTAATGTAAAATACTGAGATGCAAAAGCTATAATATCATCAAAGTTGAACATCATATCTTTTGTATTGCCATCCTGTACCTTCTCTTTATTCTTTAATAACGAAAACTGAAGGTTCTCAAGGCTGAAGCTCTCTTTTTTGAAAAAACTGCTTACCACAGCCGAACCGTCAAAACCTTTGGCAAGCTCCCACGGAAGACCTTTTGATTTCAGTTCACTCTGAAGATCTCTTGCCGTAAAATCTATTCCCAGGCCAATTTCTTCATAATGCTTATGCGCTGTTTCTTTCTGAATATATTTTCCTCCTTTTGAAATTTTTAGTACCACTTCAAGTTCGTAGTGAATATCATTGGAGAATTCAGGAATGTAAAAATCATTTCCCTTTAAAACGGCTGTATCCGGTTTCATGAAGATAACAGGATTCTCAGGAATTTCATTTCCTAATTCTTTTGCATGCTCACTGTAATTTCTTCCTATGCAGATTATTTTCATAACTTAATTAATTTACTTTACCTTTAAAATATCCTTTACCTTCTTCTATATATTTTTCAGGACCATATCTTCTTTGAACTTTGAGTTCAGTATATCCGAAGATGCTATCTCCTTTTTGATAAGATTCTTTATCCAGAATAAGTTTACTGTCCAAAACTTTATAATATTCTCCTGTGTCCAAAAAATCAAAGAGTTTTACATTGTCAGTATATGAATAGGGAGAGATTTTATATCTGCTTTGAAAAATATCTATCTGAAAACCACCACCGCTGAAACCATCTCCAACAGAAAATGTAACATTTAGCATTGGATTTTCAGTAATAGAACAGCTATAATATGCTGGACTTATACTGTCTGATTTTGTCTTAAAATCATTGGTTTTAATATCTTCACTCTCTGAACCCCAAATACTTGTTTGCTTTTGCTGATCAAAAGATTTAAAAAGAGGTTTCTGGCTTAAACTATGATCAACTTCTACGCTGTTCCATACCAATATGAATTTTCCTATTATGAAAACAAGAAAGCCAAGAATAACAACGAGAAAAATCTTTCCAAATTTTTTGACCATATTAAACCTTAATGCGTAAACTCATTCCCGCAATAAAAACATTTGAATTTGTGACTCGTCAGGAAAGAAATACCAAAGAAACTGGTAGCACTGTCATCCCTGTAGATGTGGTTTGAACCACATTTCGGGCATACAAAATCAAACTCAGGATCTTCAATGGTATGTTCTACTTCCAGCGAATATTGCTCGTTGTCTTTATAGTCTTGCAGGATCTGCTGTGCTTTTTCCACATCTTCTTCAAACACCTGAAGCTGTATTCCTCCTACCGCCTGTGACAGAAGCCAATCCGACTGGATCAGCTGCTCATTCGCAATGAAACTGTTGATGCCGTTTTCAGCCAGTATCTGCTTGTCCCTGTTAGCTTCAAGGGCAGTTTCATAAAATTTAAAACGAACCAGGTCAGACATATTTAAAATCTACTTGATAATTGAATTTTTGTAAAAACCTTCTTAGTATATAATGGAAAGTCAGCATTCTGAAGCCATCCGAAATATCCTAAGTCTTTTTGGAATACCGCTTTCACGCCCTGTCCTTTATATTTTCCAAAGTTGAAAACCTCTTCCATTTTTTCATTATATCCGATAAATCCTGCAAGATCTGCATTCTTATTATGGAATGTGAATTCACTTAACGGTGCTATTTCATTCGGGATATCATCATATTTTCCAACCTGGGCATCCAGAACTTCAAATGTTGCCCATACATCAGCTTCTGCAGAGTGTGCATTTTCCAATGTTTTTCCACAGTAGAACTGGTAAGCAGCACTTAAGTTTCTAGGCTCTTTTTTGTGGAAAATAGTCTGTGCATCTACCAGTCTGAATTTACTCAGATCAAAATCCATTCCTACTCTTAAAAGTTCTTCAGCCAAAAGGGGAACATCAAATCTGTTAGAATTAAATCCTCCCAAATCACTGCCGGTAATCATTTCCATTACTTTAGATGCAATGTCTCTGAAAGTAGGCGCGTCTTTTACATCTTCATCATAAATACCGTGGATCTCACTGCTTTCTTTAGGAATAAGCATTTCCGGGTTTACACGCCATGTTTTGCTTTCTCTGGAGGCGTCCGGATTTACTTTTAAAATACAGATTTCAACAATTCTGTCTTTTCCTATGTTGGTTCCTGTGGTTTCCAGGTCAAAAATACAAAGTGGTTTATGGAGTTTTAAATTCATGTTGACTATTAATAAATTGAAACGTGTTTTATTTAAATGAGTTTATTTTAATTGTGCCTGAAAAATAAGAGACACCAATATATAATAAATAACAAGCATTGGAATTCCAATAACCTGGAATATCGCAAGAATAGTAATTCCTCCCACCAGTAATACAACTTTAGGGTAATTATCTTTTAATTGTTTTGATTTGAATTTCATCGCCATCATTTTGATCGGGCTGATCAGAAGCCATGAAGTGAGAAGAGTCAGCAGAACCAATAACAATTCATTATCAAACAAAAAGCTGAAAGTTCCGGTTTCTTTAAAGGCATAATAAAGACCAAACAGTAAAACGGTGTTGGTAGGCGTATTCAATCCTTTGAAATAATAGCGTTGTTCTTCATCAAGGTTAAAGATGGCAAGTCTCAGGCAGGAAAATACAGTGACAATTAATCCCAGATATTTGATCTCAAATGGAAAATGAATTCCAAGAAGCTCAGCTCCAAAAGGCTCAAGGGCTTTGTACATCGTCAGTCCCGGGATTACACCAAAGCTTACCATATCAGCAAGAGAATCCAACTGAAGACCAAGATTAGAGTTTGATTTTAAAGCTCTGGCCACAAAGCCATCGAAAAAATCGAAGATAGAAGAGAGAATAAGACAGATTGCCGTTGTCTGATAATCTCCTAAAATTAAATGTATTGCACCTACACAGCCTGCAAATAAGTTAGCCAGAGTTAAGGCATTGGCCAGATTATTCTTTATAAAATCCATAAGCACAAAATTACAGTTTTTAAAAATTCTAACTCAAAATAATATGAACTAAAAAATGCATTAAAGTGATTTTGATGTAAATTTGCTCCATGAAATTTTTAAAAGGATTTAGAAAACAGGAAGTTCTGGCATTGGTTTACAGGATTTTTTTAGCCTATGTTTTTTATCAGATTGCCAGACTTTTATTCTGGTATTTTAATAAAGATCTGATTAAAGTTGACTCGGTTTCTGATTACATAAAGCTGGCTTTCCATGGTACGGCTTTCGATACCACAGCTATTTTGTATGTCAACGCATTATTTATACTCCTGAGTTTATTGCCGCTGGTTATTAATACCAAGAAAATCTTTCAGAAAGTCCTATTCTGGCTGTATTTCATCACCAACGGTATTGCTTATGCCATGAATTTTGGGGATTTTATTTACTATAAATTCGCTCAGGCAAGGCTTACTTCGGCTGTATTTCAGGTGGCTGAACATGAATCCAATGTATCTAAAACACTGATGATCTCTGTGGGAGAACATCCTTTTGTATTGATTTGGTACGTCGTGTTGATGATCTTATGGGTTTTTCTATACAAAAAGGTGAAAGTAGAAGATACAAAACCTGCGAAACTACTTCCTTACTTTATTACATCTATTCTTACTTTGTGTATAACAGCGGTGCTGGTTGTGGGAGGAATCAGAGGAGATTTTAAGCATAGCACGAGACCTATTAATATGGTGGATGCTACTCGTTTTGTAACAAATCCGCTTCAGGGAAACATTGTACTGAATAGTACATTCTCCTTTTTCAGGACTTTAAATACCAATAATTTTAAGGAAGTTCATTTTGTAGATGAAAAATATATTGAAGACTATGTACAGCCTTATAAAGTATATGACAGAAAAGTGGAGAATCGTCCCAATATTGTTATTTTTATTGTAGAATCTTTCGGGAGAGAATATTCAGGAGCTTTCAATAAAGATAAAAAGATCAAAGATTACGTTTCTTACACTCCGTTTATGGATAGTCTGGCTACCCAAAGCCTTATTTTCCCGAATACTTTTGCAAACGGAAGACAGTCTATTCATGGGATGAGCAGTGTATTGGCCGGAATTCCGAGCCTGACGGATGCGTTTACAGGATCTCCTTATTCCAATCAGAAAATTCAGTCTATTGTTTCTGTATGTAATGATCTTGGGTATGATACTTCTTTTTATCATGGTGCCCCAAATGGTTCTATGGGATTTCTTGGATTCGGAAATATCTTAGGATTTAAACATTATTTCGGAAAAACAGAATATAATCATGATGAAGATTTTGACGGAATGTGGGCGATCTGGGATGAGCCTTTCCTTCAGTATTTCGCTAAGAATGTAGGGAAGAAACAACCTTTTATGACTACTGTATTTACGGCATCATCCCATCACCCTTTTAAAATCCCTGAAAAATATAACGGGAAATTTAAAAAAGGAAAAATAGAAATCCATGAGCCGATGCAGTATACGGATTATGCGATCAAACAATATTTTGAGACGGCAAAAAAGCAACCTTGGTACAACAATACCATTTTTGTTTTCACGGGAGACCATACCAATCAGGTCTATTATCCGGAATATGAAAGAGCAATGAATCGCTATGCCGTTCCGTTGGTATTCTATTCTCCGAATCCTGCCTATCAGCTAAAAGGTGTTAGCCAGGAAATCGCACAACAAGCAGATATTTATCCTACACTTGCAGATCTTATCGGGTATAACAAACCTATCCGAAGCTGGGGGAGAAGTTTGGTAAGTGATAAAAAATATCCTTTCATCGTAGTCAACTCGGATGGAAGTACAGATCAGTTCATGATCGGAAATTATATTTACCGCTTTGATGGAAAAGAAATCATCGGAGTCTATGATAAATCTGATCTGAGCCTTGAAAAAAATATCATGAATGAAGTTAAAAATCCTGAAATAGAACAAGGAAAGAAAACGGCAAAGGCGTGGTATCAGGATTATATGGATAGGGTGATTAACAGGAAGCTGTATTAGGCAGAAGACAAAAAATAGAATGGCGAAATAGTCAATAAACTGATTGGCAAATTAATTGTTTTAGTAATCATTGATTTTACTTTTCTTCACCTCTTTATGCTTTGTATAATAAAAATTTTTGTTCGTTGAAAATTAATTTATATTTTTATCAATACGTAGATAAGAATATTGTATAAAATTAAAACTATAAGAAATATGAAAAAAATATTGTTAACGTTCGCACTTTCTTTATGTGGTGTACTTACATTTGCACAGATAGAAGGTAAGTGGAAAACGATAGATGATGAGACAAAACAGGCAAAATCTATTGTTGAAGTATTCAAAAAATCAGACGGAAAATACTATGGAAAAGTTTCTCAGTTGTTGATAAAACCTGCTGATCCAAACTGTACAGTTTGTAAAGATGACAGAAAAGGAAAACCAATTTTAGGATTGGAGATTATCAGAGGACTGAAAAAAGACGGTGATGAGTTCACCGGAGGAACTATTACAGACCCTAAAACAGGAAAAACATACAAATGTACCATTACAAGAAGCGGTGATAAACTGAACGTAAGAGGGTACTTAGGATTATCTTTACTAGGAAGAACCCAGGTTTGGGAGAAAGCTAATTAATATAAGTTTAAATAGAATTTTAGATGACATCTCAGAAATGGGATGTCATTTTTTGTGGATAAAAATTCTGTGAAAATTCTTCGGAACATAAAAAAGGTACAAGAAGGACGCATTTAAGAAGGAAAATTAATTTTAAATACAGTTAATATTATGACTTCTCATGGAAATGAAGACCGTTTTTATGATGTGTATAATAAAAAAACACTATTTTTGTAGTCTAAATTTTTCGAATAAATATGGCAGAATATACTTTTCGTGAGGTAATTGCACAGGCAATGAGCGAGGAAATGCGTAAAGACGAATCCATCTTTTTAATGGGGGAGGAAGTAGCAGAATACAATGGTGCATATAAAGCTTCCAAAGGAATGTTGGATGAGTTTGGTCCTAAAAGAGTAATCGATACCCCAATTGCAGAACTTGGTTTTACAGGAATTGCTGTGGGTGCTGCGATGAATGGTAACAGACCCATCGTAGAGTATATGACATTCAATTTCTCATTGGTAGGAATTGATCAGATTATCAATAATGCTGCAAAAATCCGTCAGATGAGTGGTGGACAATGGAATTGTCCAATCGTTTTCCGTGGTCCTACAGCTTCTGCAGGTCAATTAGGTGCTACTCACTCTCAGGCTTTTGAAAACTGGTTTGCAAACATTCCTGGTCTTAAAGTAGTAGTTCCTTCAAATCCTTACGATGCGAAAGGGTTGTTGAAAACTGCAATTCAGGATAATGATCCGGTTATTTTCATGGAATCTGAGCAGATGTATGGAGATAAAATGGAAATTCCTGAAGAAGAATACTACTTACCGTTAGGAAAAGCAGATATCAAGAGAGAAGGTACAGATGTTACTTTAGTTTCTTTTGGTAAGATCATGAAACTGGCTTTACAGGCTGCTGAAGATATGGCGAAAGAAGGAATCTCTGTAGAAGTTATCGATCTTAGAACAGTTCGTCCTCTGGATTTTGATACTGTTTTAGCTTCCGTTAAGAAAACAAACAGATTGGTTATTTTAGAAGAAGCTTGGCCATTTGCTTCTATTTCTTCTGAAATCACTTATATGGTACAGCAAAAAGCATTTGATTATTTAGATGCTCCTATCAAGAGAATTACGACTCCTGATGCTCCTGCACCTTACTCTGCTGCATTATTTGCAGAATGGTTCCCTAAACTTGAAAAAGTAAAAGAGGAAATCAAAAAAGCGATGTACGTAAAATAGTTATAGAGAAAAACTTCCGAAAGGAAGTTTTTTCATTTATTATATTCATGAAGAAAAATTCTTGACGTCATAAAATTAGTATAAATTTGCGCCTTTAAAATAAATTAAGCTGATATGGCAGAAGTTACAGAAGATGGCTACCACTTCGACATAAAGAAACTTTCCTTCATAGGAGTTTTAGTGTCTCTAGGAATTGTTTTTGGAGATATTGGTACCTCTCCGCTTTACGTAATGAAAGCAATTGTGAATGCAAGATCCCAAGGGAGCAATATGCCTTTCAATGAATACATAGAAGGTGCTCTTTCCTGTATTATCTGGACCCTTACCCTGCAGACCACGATAAAATATGTGATCATTGCTTTGAGAGCAGATAACAAAGGTGAAGGGGGTATCCTTGCTTTGTTTTCACTGGTAAGAAACCTTAAAAAAGGATGGTTGTACCTCATTGCAATCATTGGTGCTGCAGCCCTTATTGCAGACGGAGTCATTACACCATCACTGACGGTAATGTCAGCTATTGAAGGTCTTGAAATTTATAACCCACATACTCCTGTTGTGCCTATCACCATTGGAATACTGATTGCCATTTTTGTGGTGCAGCAGTTTGGAACCAGTTTTATCGGAAAATTTTTTGGTCCTGTAATGGTGGTTTGGTTCCTGGTATTAGGAGGACTGGGAGTAATGCATTTGAGTGAAAATTTTGAGATTTTAAGATCTTTCAACCCTTATTACGCTTATAAACTTATTGCCAACTCTCCAAGTGCTATTGTTATTTTAGGAGCTGTTTTCCTTTGTACAACCGGAGCAGAAGCATTGTATTCTGATTTAGGACACTGTGGCGCAAAAAACATCAGAATAAGCTGGGCATTCGTTAAGATTATGCTTATTCTGAATTATCTTGGACAAGGAGCATGGCTTTTAACCAATTATAACAAACCTGGATTTTCTGTAGTGAATCCTTTCTTTGGAATCATGGAAGAATGGATGATCATCCCAGGAGTAATTTTAGCAACAGCAGCAGCAATTATTGCCAGTCAGGCGTTGATTACCGGTTCTTTCACCATATTTTCAGAAGCAATGTCTCTTAACCTTTGGCCTAATCAGAAAATTGATTATCCTTCCGGAGTAAAAGGACAGATGTATATCCCAAGAATCAACTGGGGACTTCTTATCCTGTGTATCATTGTTGTGCTTCACTTCAGAGAATCAGGAAAAATGGAAGCCGCTTACGGACTTTCCATTACGGTGACCATGCTGATGACAACCGTTCTGTTGGTCTTCTGGCTCCTGAAACACAGAGTAAGCAAAGTCTTGATTCTGGTTTTCGCAATGGTTTATATGGCAATCGAATTAGGTTTCTTCAGTGCCAACATTATCAAATTCATGGAAGGTGGATGGATCACCGTTGTTTTGGCTGGTTCTATCGGAATTTCTATGTATGCATGGTATAACGGAAGACTGATCAAAACAAGATTTATCCAGTTTGTGAAAATAGAAAAATATGTGTCTATTCTTAAAGACATGAAACTGGACGAAACTATTCCGAAATATGCTACCAATCTGGCTTATCTGAGCAGAGCTAAAAGAAATGATGAAGTGGAATCTAAAATTATTTATTCCATCATCAAAAAACAACCGAAAAGAGCAGATCATTACTTCATCCTGAGCATTGTAAACCAGGAAGATCCATATACTTTCAGATATACTGTAGACGAGATCCTTCCGGGAACCGTATATAAAATCAATTTCCTTTTAGGATTTAAAGTAGACCGAAGAATCAACGATTATTTCAATATGGTCCTTAAAGATCTAATGGCGGACGGAACCATTCCTTCAAGAAGCAGCCACCCATCCTTAAGAGCTCATGATATACCACCGGATCTTAAATATGTGATCATAGATAACACCTATATCAACGATATCCTTTTAACTGTTAAACAGAAGATTACTCTTAACATTTACAATTTTGTGAAGTATATCGGAAGTGACGACTTTAAGGCTTGGGGAGTCTCTTCGCATAACGTTGAAGTAGAATCTGCACCGATCACAGAATTAACAGTTTATGATAATAAGATCGAGCAGTCCGGGTATTTCCGTCACAACTCGTAGCCACTCGTATTTAACCATACTATCTATTTAAATAAAATTCAATAAATTTGTAGATAATTTTTTTAATGGATACAATACAAAAAGAAAAGAATATAGCTTTGATCAAGGATGTTTTGAGAAACTACTTATTAGAAAAAGGGTTCAGAAACACACCTGAAAGATATACAATATTGGAAGAGATTTATAATATGGATCATCACTTTAATGTTGATGATCTGTATCTTCTCATGATGCAGAAAAAATATCATGTTTCCAAAGCAACCATTTACAACACGATTGAAATTTTCCTTGATGCAGGTTTAATCCGTAAGCATCAGTTCGGAGAAAAGACATTAACTTCTTCGTCTTATGAAAAGTCTTATTTTGACAAACAGCATGACCACCTGGTGATCTACAAAAAAGACTCTGATAAAGAAATTGAAGAAATTATTGAATTCTGTGACCCAAGAATTCAAGGAATCAAAGAAGCCATTGAAGAAGCATTTGGCGTAAAAATTGATTCTCATTCGCTATATTTCTATGGCACTAAGAATGACTAATTAATGAGAATAGCCCTTTTTCTGTTACTCTTTATTTCTACGCTCAACTTTGCGCAGGATAAAACCCCTGTGAAGAGAGATCCTTATTTGCAGGCTCCTTCACCGGCTCAGCCCAAGCAGGTGAGACCTGAAGATAAAGTAAAGATCATCCATGCGGACGAGATCAAGAAAAGTCCTGAAAAATATGACGGGAATCAATACTTTACCGGAAATGTTCAGATAGAACACCAAGGCTCCATTCTTACAGCAGATGAAGTTGTTCTGTATAATGAAGAGAACTTTGTAAAAGCAATAGGTAATACAAGGCTTCAAAATACCGACGGTTCTGTGATCACAGCAGGAGAAATGGAATATGATGCCAATACCCAGAAAGGTGTTGCCAGAAAAAATGTGGTTTTAACAGATCCGAAGCAAACCATTAAAACAGATATTCTGTATTATGACAGGCTGGCTAATCAGGCTTATTTTAACACAGGAGGGACAATTTCTGACGGGCAGAATGTAACCTACGCCAAAGTAGGAACCTATTTTCTCAATACAAGAGTGGTAGATCTTACTGGGAATGTAAAAATTGAAACCCCGCAGTATACTATAGAAGGACCCAACATCAAACAGAATCAGAACACAAAAATTGCTGATTTTCTAGGTCCTACAACCATTACCAGCAAAACCAATCCAAGAAATAGAATCTACACCGAAAAAGGAACTTATAAAATGGATTCCAAGGAGGCTTTTCTAACCAAAAACTCCAGAATCTATTATAATGAGAAAATTCTTACCGGTGATGATATGTACTATAATCAAATCTCAGGATTCGGTAAGGCAATAGGAAATGTAACTCTTGATGATCCTATAGAAAAAAGATATATAAAAGGAGGTTACGGAGAAATTTTTGAGAAAAAAGACTCTGCCATGATGACTAAAAGTCCGTATGCTGTAAAAGTGATGGAAAAAGACTCCATTTATTTCGCTGCAGAAAAAATTATCTCCTATCAAAGACCGGATACAGTAGATATCAAAGTGAAGAAAAGCTATCTGAGAGCTTTTAAAAAAGCCCGTATATATAAATCCAATGCACAGGGAAGAGCAGATTCCATTGCTTTCAATGAAACAGACGGAATCATGCATATGTATACCAATCCGATTCTTTGGAGCGGTGAAAAGCAGGTTACCGGAGATAAAGTAGAAGCTTATTTCAATACTAAAACAGAAGATATTGACTCCTTAAAAGTAATCGGAAATGCCTTTGCCATAAGTAAAGTTGACTCACTTACCCTGAAAGATGAGTTCAATCAGGTGAAAGGAAAATTCATGACGGTATACTATGAGAAAAATGCGATTAAAGAAGCAAGAGTCGTTGGAAATGCCCAGTCTATCGTGTATGTTGATGATACTGATCAGGAAACCAAAAAACCGGAAAGAATAGGGATTACATTATCAACCTGCGGAATTATCGGAGCATTGTTTGAAGAAAGAGCACTTCAGATTATTTCATGCAGTATTGGAGCTGCTTCCGATACTTATCCTATGAGTATGATAGAACCTTCGAAAAGAAAATTCCCGGATTTTAACTGGAATACCAAAGACAGAATCAGGAAATGGCAGGATATCCTTGTAGATACTCCAAATAACGAAGAAATACAATATACAGCTGATAGTGAGCTATTCGATAAAGCGCAGAAAGCAATTGACGACGAAAAAGCTAAAGAAGAAGCTAAAAAACCAAAGAGAGTAAGAAAATAGAAAACAAGTAGGTATGAAAAAAATTCTGTTACTGTTATTATTTTTCCCATTGATGTTTTTTTCCCAAGATTTACAACCAGGTGAATTTGTATGGAGTAAAGAACGAAAATTACAGAAAGAGGATTATAAATTGATTACCCATGATGATCGTATTTCAATCAGATCAGCAATCAACTTTTCTTATCAGTTAAGGGGATTTAATGCACTAAGTAATAATTTTAATAAAAAGATTATCAATAAATTTTCCAGCAGTGCTTCATCAATAAATCCTGATTCTCGCAATATTCCGGCTATGATAGAATATCAGCAGGTCAATTTTGATTTAGCCGAAGTATATGCCCGAAAAATGCGTAAGGACCTTCTTATTCATAAAAATACGCTGTGGAAAGGTTTTACTTATGCCAATGAAATGTTTAATAATCTGACAGCTGAATATACAAAAGCTCAGGCCCTGATAGACAATGAAACCAATTATGGCCTCAATACTCAGAAGCTGCAGGACTGGAAACAGAAAATTCAGAATGAACTTGATGAACTTTCTGATTTTGATTACAACAATACATCTAAAATAAAAATAAAAAAAGATTCTAAAGAAGAGAACTGATTTAGACTTTCATAACATATTTATGGAAATGCATAAAGATTTTTTTATATATCAGGCTCAAACCACCAAATTTGCTGCCGGTTTTGAAGTTGAAAAAGCAGTAGGAAGCTACATTTATGGTACAGACGGAAAAAGATATCTTGACTTTGTAGCAGGAGTTTCTGCTAATACTTTGGGACACTCGCACCCTAAAATAGTGGATGCCATTAAAGAGCAGGCCGATAAATATCTTCACGTAATGGTTTACGGAGAATATGCACAGGAAAAACCAATCGCATTATGCAGACTGCTTGCAGAAGCCACTCCGGATCCTCTGGAGGTTACTTACCTTGTGAATAGCGGTGCAGAAGCTATCGATGGAAGCTTAAAGCTGGCTAAAAGATATACGGGAAGAGAAGAAATAGTTTCCTTTAAAAATTCTTACCATGGAAATACTCATGGGGCTTTAAGTGTTTCCGGAAATGAAACTCACAAGAGAGAATTCCGTCCTTTACTACCAATGGTGTCTTTCATTGAGCTTAACAATGAAGATGACTTTGATAAAATTACGAAGAAGACTGCTTGTGTTATTCTTGAGACCATTCAGGGAGCAGCAGGCTTTCTGGTTCCAAATAACGACTATCTGATCAAATTAAAAAGAAGATGTGAAGAAGTAGGAGCACTTTTAATTCTGGACGAAATACAGCCCGGATTTGGAAGAACAGGGAAGTTATTCTCTTTTGAACATTTTGGAATTGTTCCGGATATTCTGGTGATGGGAAAAGGAATGGGTGGTGGAGTTCCTGTAGGAGCTTTTATGAGTTCCAGAGAAATTATGGAAACCCTTTCTCACTCACCAAAACTTGGGCATATTACTACTTTTGGAGGAAATCCATTAATTGCAGCATCAAGTTATGCCACATTAAAAGAAGTGTTGGATAGTGGTTTAATGAATGAAGTTGAGGAAAAAGAAAAGTTGTTCAGAGAACTTTTGGTTCATCCTAAAATTAAAAATATCAACGGTAAAGGGTTGATGCTTGCCGTGAACTTAGGAACTCCTGAATATACGCTGGAAGTAGCTAAAAAATGTATGGAAAAAGGGCTGATTGTTTTCTGGCAGCTGTACAGAAATGAATACCTGAGAATCTCTCCACCGCTTACATTATCTCTGGACGAAATTCGGGAAGGATGCAAGATTATTCTTGATATACTGAATGAAAATTAAAGATAAAATCTCTCTGTAAATGAGAGATTTTTTTATGTTTTGCATGGTAATTTTTAGCTTTAAAACCTGACATCACAGAGATTTAAATCCAGTGATAAATATCATACAGATTCTATAAAAAAGTAATTGTTTTTTTGCGTAATAAAAAAATTAATTTATATATTGCGGGACGATAAAACAAAGATTATATGGCGAAACATAAAGTCCATTACGAATTTCCAATGCACTGTTTATCAGAGATTTTATATGAATATCTGGCGACTGCAGAGGGATTGTCTGAATGGTTTGCGGATGAGGTAACAGAGAAAGGCGATGATTTCTTTTTTAGCTGGGGTGGAGGACCTGCTGAGAAGGCCACTTTGATCAGATATAAGCCTGAAGGTTTCGTGCGTTTCAGATGGGAAGAAGATGAAGGAACAAAAAATTTCTTTGAAATGACTATCACTATCGATGATATTACAGAAGATCTTGCTTTAAATATTACAGATTTCTGTGAAGAAGGTGATGAAGAGGAAAATGCAATGTATTGGGAAAATCTTATCGAAAACCTGAGAATAAAACTAGGTGCGGCATAATACCGGGCTATATGAAATGATAAAACTGATGAACGATTTATCGTTCATTATTTTTTTGTAAATAAATCATATCAAAAATTGGAAAATCAATATTTTACATCAGACGAGTTAAGTGTAAAGAACAGAGCTTTTCTTTGGGGAGACTCAGTAAAAGTATCTTTCTTTGTAAGAAATGGTGGATTGATCATGGACGAAGAATGCTATTTTTTCCTGATGGCTTCCATGAGAAAGATGAGACTGAATATTCCTTTAACTTACACCCTGGAGTTTTTCCAGAACCTTTTTCAAAAAGAAATCATTGAAGGTAAAGGAGTCAAGAACGGAATTATCAATTTCCAGGTGTTCAGAAATAATGATGGAGTGACCTTGGCAAAATCTTCAGTTTCCTATTTTTACGAAGTAATGGAAATGGCGGATGTGCTTGCAGTTCATCAAAGACCTTTGGAATTGGATTTGATTAAAGAAATTAACGTTAATAACAATCTTTTGAGCAATATCAGGGTTCACTGTCCGGAAAATATTTACGGAGTGATCTATGCCCAGGAAAATGACCTTGATGACGTGATTCTTCTGAATCCAAACAAAAGAATAGCGCGCACCACTGCAGGAAATCTTCTCTTTTTGGAAGGTGACGTGATCAAAGTACCCAAACAGACAGAAGGAGCTTACATTTCTCCTTTGATGGAAAACTTTGTTACTTTTTTACATAAAAATAATCTTGCTGATATTCAGGAACACGAGATTATCGCATTTGAATCTCAGAAAGCTGAAGAAATTTTAATGATTTCAGACGAGAAAGGTATATTTTCTGTAGGTAAGATAAGAAACAAGACTTTTGAAACTTCCCGTTTCTCTGAACTGGTAGAAAGCTGGAAGAAAAGTTTTAATTCATAAAAATTGACAAACCCGGTAAACAACAAAGTTCCAGAAGTCCTTTACCGGGTTTTATTCTGAGTAAATCAGAAATTGTTTTTTTATTTAATATTCGTTGATAATCTCAACAAATTTTTGTGCGATTTCTTTCTGCCCTTTTTCACTGGTAATATAATTCCTGTTGTCAGAATTATTGATGAAGCCAAGTTCTACCAATACAGCAGGTGCTTTGGTTTCTCTCAGCATATGAAGATTGCTCTCCGATATTTTTCGGGCATTGAATTTCTTATAGATTTTTCCAGCTAATTCCTTTGAAACATCAGAATTTTGAACGTACACTTCAAATCCGTTGTCAGATCTTTCTTTTTCAGGAGAGCTGTTCACGTGAAGGGAAATAACCATTTCAGGGTTTAGCTTGTTGATCAGATCTGTTCTTTCTGCAAGAGTAGGATAACTGTCTGAATCCCTTGTTAAAATAACTTCATATTGATTCTGGCTTTCATTGATCTTCCGGATTTCCTTAGCAACGCTTAATGCAATATTTTTTTCCAGAATTTCACCATAAGTTGCTCCAAAATCATTTCCGCCATGTCCGGCATCGATGACAATATATTTTTTGTTGATAGGAGTAAATGATAAAAAAGCTGTAGAAAATATTGATAAAGCAAGTAATGTAATACCTTTCATATCAGTGATTTTAGTTTTTCAAAGAACGGAAAAACTTTCTTTAAAATTGGTTAAAAGAATCTTAAAGTTTGTTAATTATCAGAGTAATGCGAAAAATATACTTTTAGTTCAGTGAAATATCTTCTGGCGAATTGGCCCAGAGAAGAAATTCTCCTCCAAGATTCTGCATGATAGATTTCCAGAGTGTCTGATCGTTTGGAAGTGTATAATCAAGATTATAAACATCCACTACAGTCCACATTTTCCTCTGAACTTCACTATCCAGCTGATTAGGAGACCACCCGGAATATCCTGAAAATATTTTGATATGATTAATATCCAGTTCACTGCTTAAAACCGCATTAATAATACGTTCAATATCTTCTGTAAGATAGTATTCATCAGTGATGTCTGTATAGATCTCAGTAACTCTTTTACCTTTTACAATGAAGAATACTTTGTCGTTTTCTACAGGCCCTCCATCATAAACCTCAATTTTAAAGTCAAAAAAATCTTTGAATTTGCTACTCATCTGGCTATTCTTTTTATTCAATATCAAACCAAATGCACCACTTTCATTATGTTCAATAACCAATACTACCGATCTTGAAAAAATATCGCCGGAAATGTCAGGGGTCGAGATTAATATTTTACCTTTGTATGAGTGATTCATACTCAAATTTAATAAAAAATATTTATGGAAAACCTGCACGACAAAAGAAAAGTGTACGAGAAATCCCAACTTATTGAAAGTGAGATAAAACAAAATCCAATTGAGCAGTTCAGAGACTGGTTTTTGGAAGCCAATGAGAGTCCGATGATCTCAGAAGCTAATGCTATGGCGGTTTCTACTGTAGAAGAAGATGGGTGTCCAAGAACAAGAATGGTGCTTCTTAAAGCATATACCCATGAGGGGTTTATTTTTTATACCAATTATAACAGCAGAAAAGGAAAAGCAATAGAAAGCAATCATAAAGCCTGCCTGCATTTTTTCTGGCCTAATCTTGAAAGGCAGATCATTATCAAGGCTGATCTTGAAAAGGTAGCAGAAAATCTTAGCGATGGTTATTTCCATTCCAGGCCAAAAGGAAGTCAGCTTGGCGCTGTGGTCTCTCCGCAAAGCCAGGAGATTCCTAATAGAGAATTTCTGGAAGATAAATTAAAAGAGCTGGAAAAGGAGTTTGAACATACGGAAGTGCCAAGACCTGCCAATTGGGGCGGATATCTTGCCAGACCCTATGAAATTGAATTCTGGCAGGGAAGACCCAATCGTCTTCATGACAGGATTATTTATGAGCTTAAAGACCTTGACTGGAAAATTTCAAGATTGGCTCCGTAATGGAAAAATAAGAGGTTAAAAACTAGATGATGCGTTATATTTTAATGCATGTCATGATCGGTTTATCAATAGAAGCGGGCTTTAGCCCGCTTATTTTATTGGGTCTGATAATACCGGCTTTAGCCAAAACTTAATAATTATAAACCAGTTAAATCTTCTTAACGGTTGGATTTCCTATCACAATTTGACATAAAAAAAGCTGTTTCTAAGAAACAGCCTTGAATTTTTGTAATCTGAATGATTATTTTTTCTTAGCACCTGAAACTGCATTTGATAAATCAGCTCCAGCTTTGAATTTAGCAACTTTTTTAGCAGCAATTTTGATTGGTTTTTTAGTTGCAGGGTTAATACCTTGTCTAGCCGCTCTCTCAGCTACTGAGAAAGTACCGAAACCTACTAAAGAAACTTTTCCGTCTTTTTTCTTTAAAGTAGTTGTAACGTTACCAATGAAAGATTCTAAAGCAGCTTTTGCTGCAACTTTAGTGATACCTGCATCTTTTGCGATTGCGTCGATTAATTCAGACTTGTTCATAATTTTTAATATTAAAGTTAGTTCGTAATTATAGCAAATATAGTACTATTTTCTAATTGTGCAATTTTTTTATTAAAACTTGTAAAATTTTTTTGCTTTTCACTGAAATCAGTTAAAATATGATAATTCCACTTTTCACAGAAAATCTACGTTACAGGTTACTAAAATCATGCCAAATGCTTATGTGTATTGACTTTAGCAAAAAGTTAATATTATTTTTCGTATTTATTAAATCCTAAATTGTGTATAAACAATTAATTTTTTTGACCATATGATTGTTAAATCTATAAGTAATTTTTAAATTTCTTATGTTTTGTGAAATTAAACCCCTGTGTTTGTGGGAGTTTTAAAATGATAATAAAGACCTGTTTTATTAATTTTTATTAATAAATTTGCAGCATGTTAATAGAAGTTTTCAAGTCTAAGATTCATAGGGTGAGAGTAACTGCCTCTGACCTTAATTACATAGGGAGTATAACGATCGATGAAGATCTTATAGAAGCTGCCGGTCTGGTAGTGGGAGAAAGAGTCTATATCGTTAATGTGAACAACGGAGAACGCTTTGATACTTACGTGATCAAAGGGAAAAGAAAATCAGGGGAAGTATGTCTGAATGGTCCTGCAGCAAGAAAAGTACAGAAAGATGATATTATCATCATTATTGCTTATGCTCAGATGACTCCGGAGGAAGCAAAAGATTTCCAGCCAAAGATCGTTTTCCCGGATGAAAAAACAAATCTTCTTACGTAGTACATGGAGAAAACATCAAAAAGTCCGGTAAAATCAATACTTACAATAGTAATATCGCTTGCTTTTGCAGGCTTTTTTTTATGGCTTGCCTTAAGAGGTCTGGATTTTAAAGTCATTCAGAAATCACTGGCAAAAGCTAATTATATCTGGGTATTGTTTGCTTCCGTATTTGGTCTTCTGGCTTACTGGTTCAGGGCAATCCGCTGGAATCTGATGCTGGAGCCGATGGGACACAGAATTTCCAATTCCAATGCGCTTTGGTCTATCTCATTTGGTTATCTGATGAACCTTACGATTCCCAGAAGTGGCGAAGTAGCAAGGGCAACCGCTTTATATGGGGTGGAAAAAGTACCTGTAGATAAATCTTTTGGAACTATTATTCTGGAAAGAGTAGTAGACCTGATCTGTATGCTTGGTTTCTTAGGACTGACATTATTGTTCAAATATGATGCAATTCTGTCATTCTATAAAAACTCAGGAGTCAATATCAATCCTACTAAAATAATATTCATCCTTTCCATTCTGGTAATAGGAACAGTCTTATTTTTTGTATTTAGAAAGAAACTGGCAGAAGTTCCGTTTTTAGGAAAAGTGGTTAGCTTTATTGACGGGATTTTTCAGGGGATAACTTCCATCTTTAAATTAAAAGAAAAAGGGAAATTCATTCTTTATACATTAGGAATCTGGATTTGCTATTATTTAGCAGCTTATCTGGTATGCTTTGCCCTTCCTGAAACTTCAGCATTTACCTTTGCAGATGGATTTTTCATTATTGTAGTGGGAACACTGGGAATGATTATTCCTGCCAGCGGAGGAATCGGAGCGTATAACCTTGCCATGAAGTATGGTTTTATGGCTCTTTTCATTTCAGTAGGAAAAAGTGCAGATTTTGGAGGTGAAATGGGACTTACCTATTCCTTTATTTCTTTACCGTTGCAGATTGTGATTATGCTGGTGATGGGATTAATTTCCATTCCTATGCTGGCCAAAGCAAGAAATGCTGCTGTTTCAGATAAAGAATTTGAAAATTAATTCAATACATTTTTTATATAATGCAAGGTTCAATTTTTTAATTGGACCTTTTTTTATGAGCATTTTTGTGATTTAAAGAGTTTAAAATTAAGCGGTATGGAACATTTTTTCATCAATAAATTTGGTCAATTCGTAAATCACTTCTATCTTAATGCAAAAAATAATCATAATATAAAACACTATGGCAATTAATCTACAGAAAGGACAAAAGATCGAGATAGGATTGACGAAAATGACGATTGGATTAGGCTGGGATCCGAATGAAGGAACCGGCTACGATTTTGACCTGGATGCTTCTGCAATCATGATTGATTCTGACAGAAAATTAGTAAGCGAAGAATACTTCGTTTTTTACAATAACCTGAATTCTCCGGATGGAGCACTTACCCATACAGGAGATGATCCGAGTGGTAAAAACAGTGATGGTGACGATGATGAAGCGATCATTATAGACCTTGATAAAGTAGATTCAAGAGTAGAAGAGATCCTTTTTGTGGTCACCATAGAAGACTTTGAAAGAAGAAGACAGAATTTCGGACAGGTAAGAAACTCCTATATCAGAGTAGTAGATAACCATTCCAACCAGGAAATTGCAAAATACGAACTGGATGAGGATTTCTCTATCGAAACAGGAGTAGAGTTCGGAAGACTGTACAAAAGAAACGGAAGCTGGAAATTTGAAGCTTCAGGGATAGGATACAGAGCAGATTTAGGCTTCTTCCTTGAAAAATACTACAAAGGGCAAATCATCAAATAAATCATCAAATACACAAAAACTATAACTATGGCAATTAATTTACAGAAAGGACAAACGATAGATTTAAGAAAGAATGACCGCGGAGAAAGCGTTTATGATCTTTCAAAAGTAACCATCGGTCTAGGATGGGATGTAAGAAAACAAAGCAGTGGATTCTTCGGTAAACTGTTCAGCAAGGAAGCAGAATATGATCTTGATGCTGTAGCCTTTCTTTTGGATGGCAACGGAAAAGTAGCTAATCTTGGAAGAACGGTGCAGACCAATGACGGAAGACAGATGGGCCTTTATCAGGGAGATGTGGTTTTCTTCAATTCTATGCAGCACCCAAGCGGAAATGTATGGCTTACCGGAGATAACAGAACCGGAGCTGGAGATGGCGATGATGAGCAGATCATTGTAAGACTGGATCAGCTGGATCAAAGCTACCAGAAAATTGTGTTCATTGTTACCATTTATCAGGGAAGAACCAATAACCAGCACTTCGGGATGATCGAAAATGCATTTATCCGTGCGGTAGATGCTTCAGGAAAAGAAATTACAAAATACAGCCTTTCCGGCGATTCAAGCATGAATGGTAAGTGTGCAATGGTTTTTGCAGAAGCCTACCGTCACAATGGCGATTGGAAATTCCGCGCTGTAGGAGAGCCTCATAATACAGATAATTTTATCGATATTCTGAGACAGCAATACGCTTATTCGAACTAGATTTTCAATTTTTTCAACTCATATAAAAGCCGGCTTGGAAGTCTCCGACTCCCTCCGCCGGCTTCAGAATTAATACTTGTCTATAATGAGCAGGAGATTATTAGCTTATTTTTTATTGGATACTTCAGGGTCTATGAACGGAGAACCTATTCAGGCACTGAACAATGGTTTCAAAGGTCTTATCAGTATGCTTCGCGCGGATCCGCAGGCGATGGACAGCCTGCATTTAAGTGTCATTACCTTTGATAGAGAGGTTAAGAATATTATACCCTTAACAGATCTGGCAAGTTTTTATCCAATGGAGATTACTTGTCCGGATAGTGGCCCTACGCATACAGGAGCTGCTTTGGAAATGGTTTCTGAACTGGTTCAGAGAGAAATTGTAAAAGAATCTGCCGATGCAAAAGGAGACTGGCAGCCGTTACTGTTTATATTTACGGATGGAAAACCTTCGGATATTCAGAAGTACAGGCAGATGATCCCTGTGATCAGAGGGATGGAATTTGGGGCTATCGTAGGATGTGCAGCAGGCCCGAAAGCAGATGAGCAGTTTTTGAAAGAACTGACCGATCATGTGGTAAAACTGGATACTACAGACGCGATTACTCTTTCTTCCTTTTTCAAATGGGTGAGCTCTTCCATTACACAGGGAGGACAATCTCAGAATACGGGAGAAAATATCACATTACCTCCGCCACCATCGGAGCTTACTATTATTATTTAAAATATTGTCTTTACACCATGAGAAGACTGCCTATTTATTTTTTAGTAGATATCTCCGAATCTATGGTAGGAGAGCCTATTGAGCAGGTACAGGAAGGTATCGCCAATATCATCAGGGAATTAAAAAAAGATCCGTATTCACTGGAAACGGTTTACATTTCTGTGATAGGTTTTGCAGGAGAAGCGGAAGTGATTACTCCCATGCAGGATATTATCAGTTTTTATCCGCCAAAAATCCCAATCGGAAGTGGAACGTCGCTTTCCCAGGGATTAATCAAAGTAATGGATTGTATCGACAAGGATATTGTGAAAACAACGTATGAAAGAAAAGGCGACTGGAAACCTATAGTGTTCCTTTTTACAGACGGAGTTCCCACTGATGATGCCACCAAAGCCATTGAAAGATGGAATACCAAATACAATGGAAAATCTAACACTATTGCCGTTTCTATTGGAGAAAATACCAATTATAAACTTCTCGGTTCTCTGGCAGACCATGTTTTACTGTTCAATAATTCTGATGAGAATTCTTACAAAGAGTTTTTCAAATGGGTAACGGATTCTATTAAAACAACCAGCCAGAGTGTCACAGAAGCAAAAAAAGAAGGAATTAATTTGTCTAAAATTGATTCCATTATTCTGGAGAAAGTAGATCCTGAAATGGAACAGAGATTTCCTGATAATAATTTTGTAGTATTGAATGGAAAATGCCAGGAAACGGAAAAGCTTTATCTGATGAAATTCAAAAAAACATTTGCAGAATCAAGCATACCGGGAATGGCTACAAGATATTACAGACTGGACGGAGCATATAAAATTGATGAAAAAGCCTACTACAGACTTTCTTCCAATCAGAAAACTCATCTTAAAATCAATATCGAAGAACTGGACGGAGGAACTTCATGCCCTCACTGTGCCAATCCCATTGCGCTGGCTACCTGCTCGTGTGGAGGAATTCATTGCCTGAGGGGAGAAGGATACAGTAAATGTCCGTGGTGTGGAACTTCCGATTATTATGGATTTTCCGGAGGTGGATTTGATATTAACAGAACGTTGGGCTAATGATGGGGAAATTTTTCAGGAAATCAAGGGATGAATCCAAACCGAAAACTATGGAACAGGCTCTTATCTTTAAAGAAAAAGAAGAATTCAAAGACGTTCATTGGGTATTGAAAAATGCCAGTGCCAAACAGTTCTATGAGTTCAGTCTGCAGATGCAAGAGTTTCCCAACATCAGGATTCAGAATATCGGAAACCTGGAAGAAACTGGACTTAGTTTTGAAAATGATACTATTTCAGGAATTCCGTTAAAGAATAATATGTACCATCTGGATGTTCGGTTTTATCACACTCATGATCAGAATCAAATTGAAATAAAAAAAATCCAACTGTTTGTCAACGCAGATCCTAAAGACTTGTGGAGAAATATTCCAAGCGATACCAATGCTGCTTTTTATAAATCGGAAGAAGACTCATACAAAGGTTCTTTTTCAGACAAAAAAATTGTTGTAGTTTCCAAAAGAGGACGTTCTCACGCTCATGAAGGTAAATTTCGTGAAGACGATTTTGCCGTAAATACGCTTCCCAACGGCTGGAATATTATTTCTGTTTCAGATGGAGCGGGCTCTGCCTCAGCTGCCAGAGAAGGTTCAAGGCTGGCAACTACAACGATCAACCATTTTTTTAACTCACAGGAGATTTTAAACCAGATTGAAAATAACATCAATGTTTTATATATCAATCAGTTCCCTGATAAAGAACAATTGAAAGCCAAGCAGGATACCATCAATATCTTATCGGAAAGTGTCTTGCATGTTTATCACACATTAGAAAAAAAAGCGGCAGAAAATGCCCTTTCTGTGAATGATCTGCACACTACACTTATTTTTACTTTGCTTAAGAAATTCAGTTTCGGATATGTGATTCTGAGCTTTGGAGTGGGTGACTGTCCGATCAATCTGATTAATACAGACTTTTCTGAAGTAAAATTGTTAAACCGAATGGATGTGGGAGAGTTTGGTGGTGGCACTCGTTTTATCACCATGAAAGAAATTTTTAATGATAAAATGGCTTCCCGTTTCCAAATTACCTGTGTAGAAGATTTTTCCTATCTCGTGCTGATGACAGATGGTATTTATGATCCTAAATTTACTACAGAAAATAAACTGGAAGATGTAGAAAGCTGGAAAGCACTTTTTGAAGACCTTGCCGGAAATAATGATGACCGGACGAAAGCAGATTTTATTAACGATGAAAAAATCGATGAAGAGCTTTTAATTTGGAGCGATTTCTGGAGCAGAGGAAATCATGATGACCGTACATTGGCCATAATCTATTAATACCATGAAAAAAACTATTAAAGTTGTCTCTGTTCTGGATACAGCCAAATCTTATGAATACGTAGATGAAAACCCTATCCGGGGCGGAGTGAAAGATGTTTATTTTTCGCCTGATAAAGACTATGTAGTCGCTTTCTACCGAAATCCGCTGGATGAAGGACAGAAAGAAAGAATCATGAGGATTGTTTCTACCTATCTGCAAAGTATACAGAATGGAAATGCTTCTGAATATTTTCTGAATGAAATATTCAGATGGCCTTATGATATTGTTGAAAGAAATAGACTAACGGGAATTGTAGTTCCTGTTTATCACGATAAATTTTATTTTGCCAAAGGCTATATTGGTTCAGATAATATCCAGGGACAGGATAAGGTGGGGAAATGGTTTACCGCTCCCATGTTCAGGAATCAGCAGTATCCGTTGAGACTTGATCAGTCAGAATTGGGAGATTGGCTGAGCTATTTCCAGATTGCTGTCAATATCAGCCGGGGAGTGAAAAAGCTGCATCAGATGGGACTGGCACACTCCGATTTGTCTTATAACAATATTCTGGTAGATCCCGTTACAAAATCTGCCTGTATTATCGATATTGACGGTCTTGTGGTTCCCAAACTCTTTCCACCGGAAGTCATAGGAACCGCCGACTTTATTGCACCCGAAGTTCTGAAAACACAACATTTAAAACTTCAGGATCCGAATAGGCATTTACCCAATCAAAAAACAGATCTGCATGCACTTGCCGTTCTGATTTATATGTATCTTTTGAGAAGACATCCGCTGCGTGGAGGAAAAATCTGGGATCTGGATTCCGAAAAGGACGAAATTTTATCCATGGGAGAAAAAGCTATGTTTATAGAACATCCGGAAAATAATTCCAACCATGTGAAGTCCGATCATCTCAGAAAGTGGGATGCATTCTGGGGAGATCCTCAAAAGATTCCGTACACCGTTACAGGTCCATATATTTCAGAATTGTTCAGAAAAACATTCATTGACGGTTTGCATGATCCTATCAGACGTCCCACGGCCAATGAATGGGAAGCCGCATTATTGAAAACCGTAGATTTGATCCAGCCTTGCCAGAATTCCGGCTGTACAGAAAAATGGTATGTCTTTGATAATAGCAGCAATCCAAAGTGTCCGTTCTGCGGAACACCTCATCAGGGAACATTACCCGTTTTAGACTTATATTTTAAATTTGATGATGAGGTATGGAAACCGGAAAATCACAGGCTCATGGTTTATCATAATCAGTATCTTTTCAAATGGCATGTTTCCAGGAAAGTGATACGTAACGAAAATCTGACGATGCAGGATAAAATGCCGGTAGGATATTTTACGTTCCACCAGGGAAGATGGGTATTGGTCAACCAAAGCTTATCAGGAATGAAGGATGTCACAGAACAGAAAGAAATTCCACCAGGCTCTATGGTAGAACTCATTGATGGTAAAAAAATACTGCTTTCCTCAGAAGAAGGCGGAAGATTGATCTATGTAACGATGGCAAACCAGTAAAGACTAACGGATAATCAAGGCTTGTTTCCGGAGTGTCATTCTGAATGGAATGAAATGTAATGAAGAATCTCACAGATGATTGTGGCCATTTGTGCTCATTTATTTGTGAGATTTGTGTTTAAATCATTTAAATCAAAGGAAACATTCAACGGCTATAGCAAAACTTTAAAAAAACATTTACTGTCTTTCCGTTTCCATAAAATAAGAATACTGATCCTCGTCCACAATTCTAAATCCAAGACTTTGATAAAGATACTGTGCTTTATTGGTTTTTAAAACACTTAATGAAACCGTTTTTCCAGCTAATGAAGCTTCTTCTAAAATATCTGACAAGATCTTTTTTCCAAGTCCTTTGCCCTGTTGGCTTGGATCAATCTGAAGCTGTAAAACCTCGATATTGGTAAACGTTCTGTCTACTTTTAATAGTCCAATGGGCTGATCATGTAAAAAAATAATATTAGCTTTTTCAAACTGATACAAAACTCTTTGCAGGGTTGTTTCTCTGTCAGTAGAAAGTCCTGAAGTTTCATAGTGCGGATTCATGGTTTTCATTCTGAGATTGAGAAGAAAATCAATGTCATTTTCATCAGCTTGTTTATAATGCAGGTCAGGATTCATAGTCAAAAATTAGAGTTCTTACTTTAATGCAATTTTTAGTCCCATTTCTTCTTTCATGTACAGCAAAACTTCGGCATTTCCTCTGGCGTCGTCTACCGGATTGTGCGTGTGTTCCGTTTTGCGGAGATGTTTCCATTGGGCAAAAGTATCTTTTTCCAGCCCGCAGTACAGATCAGAAAGTCTTCTGGAAGAAAAGCCAAAAGGATTTCTTCCGATAAAATGATGAAAATACCAGCAGATAAACATCCAGTCGAAACCATTATTGTCACTTATGAAAATAGGTCTGCCTTTGGAATGAGTGGTAATCCAGTCTTCAAAGGCCAGCATTACTTTCTCAGGATCATCAAAATTCATTGTTTCTTCCCTGCTGAATCCGGAAACTGCTAAAGCATCTGGGTTGAACTTCTCAGAAACAGGCTTTAATTTTCCATAAAAAGTAGTGTCCAGTTCTTTATTCACGAGTACCGCTCCGAAACAGACCATTGAAAAATCTCCGGGAATCGGACCGTCCGACTCTATGTCAACCATAATGTAGCTCATTGGAAATAGTTTTTAACTGGACGAAGATATTGAAATAAGCTGAGAGATGGAAGATGGAAGTGGAAGGAAAGGAAGCTGGAAGTTATTTTTGTGTAGTAAAGAACTCTTTTGTCTTTTAAATTAAAATACTCTTTTAAAAAATATCCCAATCAATAACCTCCATAAGTTCATCGTCTTAAAGATCCTCCATTTCCATCCTCCATCTTCCAGCCTTATACTATCTCAAAAAAGCCCCTTCTCCCAATTTTTATTTTAGTTTGAGGGGTGAGCTGCATTTCTTCATTTGCGTCCGTTATTCTAAGGGTATTGATCTGAACTCCTCCATTCTCTATTAATCTCCTGATTGCCGATTTGCTGAGGTCATTTTTAAGTTGATGACACAGTTCAACGAGAGAGATTCTGTTCCCTGTACTTTTCAGTGAATCAATAGCCACAGGTTCATACACTTTCTCTTCAAAATTTTTATTCTGAAATTGGTTGATAAAAAACTGTTCTGCATTTTCTGCTGAAGCAGGATCGTGGTATTGACTGATAATATTTTTAGCAATCAGTTTCTTGATATTCATTGGATTTTCCCCTTCTTGTATGCTGGAAAGAAGCATCGTTTTTTCTTCCATAGAAAAATCTGTAGTCAGGTTGATAAATTCTTCAATCAAAGCATCCGGAATAGACATGGTTTTCCCAAACATTTCATTGGGTTCATCTGTCAGTCCGATAATATTATTCAGGGATTTGCTCATTTTTTCCTTTCCGTCAAGCCCTCTCAGCAATGGCATACACATGACAATCTGAGCAGGCATTTGATGTACTTCCTGAAGCTGTCTTCCCATGGTACAGTTGAAGAGCTGATCCGTGCCACCCATTTCAATATCACACTCTATTTTTACAGAATCAAAACCCTGAAGAATCGGGTAAACCAGTTCATGCATGGCAATAGGTGTATTTTCTGTGAATCTTTTATTAAAATCATTCCGGTGCATCAATTGAGCCACGGTCACTTTTGAAAGCAGTTGGATGACTTCAGAAAAATCAAGAGCATCCAGCCAGTCAGAATTGAAAACAATCTTTGTCTTCTGTACATCAATGACCTTGGAAAGCTGATTGATATAAGTCTGGGCATTATGCTGCACATCTTCAGCACTTAAAGGTTTTCTGGCTTTATTTTTTCCGGTGGGATCGCCAATTCTTGCCGTAAAGCTTCCTACGACAATAATAATATGATGGCCCAGATCCTGAAACTGTTTCAGTTTTTTTAAGACTACAGCATGTCCCAGATGCAGATCCGGAGCGGTGGGATCAAATCCCAGTTTGATGGAAAGTTTTCTGTTTTCCTTTTCGGCTTGAGCCAGTTTTTCTTCCAAACCGTTTTCAGGCAGGATGATAGCCACATTTTCTTGTAATGGATGAATCATGTTTGAATAGTTTTAAAATGAAAAAAGCCCGGACAGGTACTGTCCGGGCTTCTATATAAACGTTAGATTATTTTATTGGATTACAGATATAGAAAGTCTTCCCGAACGATAGCCCGGTGCATAATATTCACTGAAGAATGGAAGACGTAATATACTGTTCAGATGTTTCATTATAAGGTAAATATACAGGAATTTCCTGAAGATCCAATATTTAAACCATTAAGACGCATTGTAGGGTTATAACAAGATTTGTTTTAAAAGAAAAACTTAACCATCCATCAATCTTAATGGCTTAAAATAATGGTTCAAAACAATTTTACTTGCGATTTTTGAAGCTAATTTCATGCCATAAATCCCTTAAAAATAAAATACAAGATAAAGATGTAAAAACTGTATTTTATTATTTTCTTTGTTGCCTGATAAGAATTCTGTAAAATAGGGCTTATTCTCTGTTTTTCTCTCGTTGTTTTCATGAAAAAAATTAATGGTTAAGAACATTTTTAGAGTATAAATTTTTAATCTGACCTTTCCAGATTTCCAGATTTTCAGGAGAAGCTTTATCTGCTTTATCAAAAAAGAAATGTCTGATAATTTCAAGCCCGGAATAGATAAAAATACCATTGTCAGAAGTTAAAGTAAGGGCTTTATCCATGCCTGTTTTTTCATATTCTTCATGAGATTTTCCATGGGTATTGATGATAACGGTTTTTTTGCCTTTCAGAAGACCTTTCTGTATGCCCTGGTCATATCGGTAAGCAAAACCATAACTGAACACACGGTCTATATATCCTTTCATCATTGCTGGAAGACCGGTCCACCAGATAGGATAAATAAAAGTAATTTGTTCTGCCCACGAAATATGATCCTGTTCGGTTTTTACATCATCTGATAGTTTTCCCATCCTTTGTCCTTGTATATCATTCAAAGAAAGAACAGGATTGAAACCGATGTCGTAAAGATCTCTCACAATAATTTCCTCGTTGTGATATTGAAGGGTTTCAATAACAGTGTTTAGAAGATGATGATTTAAGCTGTTTTCATTAGGATGCGCGTAAATGATTAAATGTCTCATTGTTTTGATTGTTAAGATTAATGAGACAAAATTAGCGGAGTGCTCTTTTTAAAAATTGTAAGAAAACGAAACGGACTATTTAGATTTTGGATTACAGATTTCCTGTTGGAATTTTAAATACTGAGCGGGAGAAATGTTGATAAAATGCTTGAAATCATGGATGAGCTGGCTTTGATCATAGTAACCGCATTCATCAATAATGGTAAACCATTTGACCTGATTTTGTTTTTCAGTCTCTTTTTCGATGAGTTGTATAGCTTTTAAAAAACGGTTGTAGCGGGCAAGCTCTTTTAAAGAATAGCCAAACTGTTCTTTTTGTTTCCGTTGGATATTTCTTTCCGTCTGATGGGTTTGCTCTGCAATGACTTTTATGGGATTTAAAAGATCGTTTTCAAAACTGCTCAAAAGCTGGCTGGTGATATCCTGATCCTGGAGATAAGGCTTACAGAATTCAAGAATATGATTCACCTGTTTGGTGACTGAATCTAATCTGGTAAGCTGATGCCAAAGGTCTGTAAAGCAGTTTTCTTCCAGCAATTCATCCGGATGTCTTACCGATTGTTCAATGGATATTTTTCCGAAGAATCTGAAAAAAGCATCATCTTTAAAATTAACAACCAAAATAGAGCAGCCAGCGGGAAGTGTATATTCAAAGGCTTGTCTTACAGGCCCGAAAACCATACATTTATCAACACTTATGATGGTCTTTTCCCGGGTGGACATCGTGGCATTTTCTCCAAAACAAAATAACAAAATCGTCTGATAAGTGGGTAAAAGCGTTTTGGTAATGGAGGATTCAGAAGTATTTGCAGCAAAGTAAAAATGAGTAAATATGTTTTCAAATTCCTTTGGAACTGAAATTCTATACTCGTTATATTCTGAACGTAATTCCATAATCCTGAAAGTTAAGAGATAAGATGTTTTACCATTTTATAGTTGGTCATAGCAATTCCTTTTACATGAACAGTCTGTTCCTGAACCACATGAAAACCTGTTTTTTCAAAAAAAGGTCTGGCCGTTTTACTGACATCAGCTGTAATTTTTTTTTCATTATTCAGCAAAGCTTCCTTTTCAATGTGACGATAAAGCAAGGTTGCAATTCCTCTATGCTGAAAATCTTTGTGTACAAAGAGCAGATCAATATAATTTCCCTGGTCGAGCGTACAGAAACCTGCTATTTTAGTCTCTGTAACAGCTACAACAACGTATTGATCTTTGATTACCTTCATCCATCTTTCTTCATTCTCGGCACCGGATTTCCAGGCTTCGAGCTGTTGTAGATCATAGTCTTTTTTGCACACCTCATCTATTGTTGCCGTAAACAGCTGCAGCATTGCCGGGAGATCATCGTAAACTCCTTTTCTAAGGATGATATGATTATCTGATGTATTGCTGTTCATAAAGTTTTTGCTGTTCTTTATTGAGAAGTGGGTAGAAAAGATTCATCTGCAGAAGGGTATAATGCTGAATAGCCTCATTCGGATTAAGTTTCAAAATAAGTCTGTTATGGGTAAGCCAGTTGTCGGCAATGATGAAAATCTGCTCAACAAGACCATCTATAATAAAATGAGGTACATCTTTCAAAAATATATTGTTCTTCTGAAGATCTGAAAAGATCAGTTGAAATTCCTCTTTTCTGCTGAAATTAATCCCTTCATAATTGGCTTTGATGTCAGGATTACGATTCAGAATATCTATAAAATTGATAAATATAAAGCGGTAAGAATAAAAAATTTCACAGGTAGAATAGGTAAACTGATAAAGATCTTCCAGACTTTTATTTTCCTTTTTTTTCATCTGGTTCAGTAGCTCATCCATTTCCAGGGTAAGCTCTGAGAATAGGATTGTAATGATGTCTTCAGAATGTTTGAAATGGTAGTGCAGATTTCCTGCACTGATGTGAAGTTCGGCAGCAATATGCCTTGTGGTAATATTGTTGTACCCTTTCTCATTAAATAATTCCAGTGCTTTAGACAGAATTTTATCCTTGGTCTTCATAACCCAAAGATAAGAATATCAGAGTGGATATAAATCATATTTTTAAAATTAGAACAATTGTTCTAATTTGATATCTTTGCAGTATCAAATCTTATGACAATGGAAGGTAAATCAAAATTCAATGATGAGTTGGCAGAAAGTACTGATCAAGAAACCCAAAAAGATCCCGGGGAAGTTATATCAAAAATACTGCAGGTTATTCTTGGAGTAATAATGGCTGTTTTGCATATGTGATGAATAAACGAATTTCCTTTTGGTTCCTACTGGGACTGGCAACATAGGGAATTATTATTCTGCTGAGAACAAACGGAATTGTTATTCCCGTTATCAATGACCATTTTACAGATTGTATTACAATTCCCATGTATTGTTATCTGATAGAACATATCATGAATGGAATTCTCGGTTATCAATGGAAACCTGATTTGAAGTTTGTATTGACCTCAGTGCTGTATCTCTCTTTTTTGTTTGAAGTGATCTGTCCCAAACTATCAACTCATTTTACCGGAGATTTTTTTGATGTGCTGGCTTATGTTGCAGGAGGAGTAGGGTACTATCTTTTTGTAGTAAAGCAGATACATAAAAAAGCCAGCAGTTCTGCATCGTAAAAGGAGACTGCCGGCTGTGTTATAGTTTTTATCCTGGTTCAATAATTATTTTTACTGCATTTGGAGTAGCAGTTTTCTTTCGGTTATGTATAAAAGACAATTATTGAATGCAAGATGTTACATGGATAGGTGACTATTTTTTAAACTTGTAATTATTGAAATTTTCTTTTGGTATTTTTGTATAGGATTAAAAATATTCACTTCAATGCACGACAAGCTTTTACAATATATGTGTTCTGGTCATGATTTTACCCTGGAAGAAACTGAAGCAGTCAGGAAATATTTTGAGCCTGTAACATTTTCAAAAAATACAATAATAGAAGAGGCCGGGAAAATCCCCGAATACCTTTACTATATCATTGAAGGTTATATTAGGCTTTTTTATATGGATGAGAATGGAAATGAAGTGACTACGCATATCAATTGTCCACCGGGATTTTTTACATCTTATTCAGATTTTACCAACCAGACCCTTTCTGAAAATACTATAGAATCCATCACTAATTCTGAGCTTTTAAGAATTTCCAAAGAAAACCTGGACCAGCTGATCAGCCAAAGCCAGGCTATGAAAGATTTCAGTATTTCGGTTTTTCAGCAGTCGATTACCTATAACGAAAAACGTTCCAGAGAATTATCTGTTTTGAATGCTGAACAACGATATTTGAAACTGATGAATGATTATCCCGAAATTATTCAGAATGTTCCTATTCAGTATATCGCCTCATTTTTAGGAATGAAACCGGAAAGTCTAAGCAGAATCCGGAGAAAAATAATTAACTAACAAAAGTCAAGTGGTTCCGGTTTCTGGAAAATGAACTTTGCAAGATTAAAATTTATGCAATGACAAAAAATAATCTAAGCCTTGTTTCAGGAGCCAATGGACATCTGGGAAATAATTTAGTCAGATTCTTACTAAAACAAGGGCTTCCGGTACGGGCAGCTGTAAGAAATACAGAGAACAGAAAACCTTTTGAAGGATTGGATTGTGAGCTGGTGCAAGCCGATATTACTGATAAGACCTCTTTTTTAAAAGCACTTCAGGGAGTAGAAACATTTTACGCGGTAGGGGCTTCTTTTAAATTATGGGCTAAAGATCCTAAAAAAGAAATCTATGACGTGAATATCAAAGGTACCCGAAATACCATCGAAGCAGCGGCAGAAGCAGGTGTAAAAAAAATAGTGTACGTAAGTTCTATTGCAGCACTTAATTATACCCACTTGCCTACAAAAGAAAGTAAAGGTTATAATCCAGATCGTAGAGATATGTATTATAATTCTAAGAATGACGGGGAGAAGTTGGCTTTTGAGCTGGCTTCAAAACTGGGAATAGAACTGGTTTCAGTGATGCCTTCTGCGATGATTGGAAGTAAGGCATTTTTACCATTAAATGTTTCCTACGGAGTTCTCAAATTAATTTTGAATAGAAAAATTCCGGTAGATACTAAAATTACCCTGAACTGGATTGATGTAAAAGATGTTGCGGAAGGATGCTATCTGGCAGCTGAAAAAGGACGCTCCGGTGAACGTTATATTCTTGCCAATGAAAAATGCATGACAATCACGGATACCACCATTCTTGCCAATACCCTTTATCCGGAGCTGAAACTGAGTATTCCACGTGCCGTTCCCAAAGGGATCCTGTTTACGATTGCTGGTATCATGGAATTGACCGCAAAGCTGAGCAGAAAGCCACCGGTACTTACCCGAAAAGATATTGCAATGTTTTCAGGATTACAGCAGGATTTTGATATTTCCAAAGCCAGAAATGAACTGGGATTCAATCCCAAAAGCCCTGAACAGGCTGTGAAGGAAGCATTAGATTACCTTATGAAAAACCCTGAAATGTTGATAGAGGCGTGAAAAGCCTCTTTTTTTTATTGATTTTCCAGTTTAATAATAGAACCTTTATAAAACTTGGTCAGATCATAGAGATCATTAAAATAGTGCTGAAGATCCGGAATGATGTTGGGATCAAAATCTTTCACCCCGCATTGGTCTTCTGCCAGAAGGTATAAAGACTGGTTATCCGGTTTCAGATATTCACAAAGGATATTATCAGGATGCTGTTTTCTGTTGACCATTTCTGTCAGAAAAATTCCGTAGATCAGAAACTGATTGAAATTTTTAGAATCCACAATATAATTCATGTCCTGTTTCAGCAGTTTTTCATAGTCCGAAAGAATCTGAAGAAAATTCTCAGCATGAACATTTGTTGGAATTTCATAAAAAAGATCTATACCATTGATGAAAAGCTGTGTTTTGGTCTCCTCATGATCTGAAGAATAGACTTTATGAAACCATTGAAAAATAAGCAAAAGTTCTTCCTGTGTAAGTGCTTCTACAGAATCCTTGATTTTTTCTTTAATGGTTTCAAGGGTGTTTTTCGCTTCAGGCTGAAGAAATTTCAGAATATTTTCTTCTTCACGGCTCAACTTATTGTACAAATTAATTTTGGCAATAGTTGGATTGGTCTTGATGAAATAAAGTTCTTCCGCCATAGTTCTTTACCCAGTTGGATTTCAAATGGTTGTTTAAATATACAAAATATGCGGTAATTCTGTTAAAAAAATAATATGCAATAAATGGTATGGCTATTTTACGGTTTCATGCAGTGCAATTCTGTTTCCTTCCGGGGCTTCAAACTCTGCTACAGCAAACCCATATTTTTCGTCAATTCTTTTAGGATAAAGAACCGAACCACCATGGTGAACGGCTTTCTCCAATTTTTGATCACTATTCTCTGTATGTTTTTTGTAATGATCTATATTCTTAAAGTTCCGGACGATGTTCTTCCGAATGAAAAACAGAAAATGATATTGTTTTTTTAGTATTTCTTACATCATCAGATAATAAGGGGAATGCATGCGGGAATTTCTGGTTGAAAATTATTTTTCAGCTGAAATGAGCAACATCATTGGTCTGCGGAGTTCCTCTTTCATCTCCGGAATTTCTTTCAACATCTCTTCGCCTGGTTGAGGTTCAATAACTTCTTTGATTTTAAAACCAGCTTTTAATAATATATTTAAATAAGAAGTTAAAGTGCGGTGGTATTTAATGACATTTTCACCCAGAAAAGTTGTATTCCTTTTTCCTTCTATAAAATAACGGTCTACCGGCCAGCAGATTTTTTCACCATTTTTATCATATATCCAGTCCTGACCACCTTCTGCAGTGAATACAGGATGTTCTACTGAAAATACAAAAGATCCGCCGGGTGTGAGCCATTTATAGATATTTTGAGCAATACTATCGAAGGATTCTACATAATGTAAGGTGAGAGAACTGAGTATGATATCAAATTTTTCAGCAGGATAATCCACTTCTTCCAGAGCTATTCTTTCATATTGAATTCCAGGCAGACTATTGATTTCCACAGCTTTTGCCAGCATTCTTTCTGAAAGATCAATTCCGGTAACCGTTTTGGCTCCGTTTTCTATAGTGAAACGACAATGCCATCCGAAACCACATCCTAAATCCAGAATGTTTTTTCCATGAAAATCCGGCAGCATATTTTTGAGAGTATGCCATTCTCCAGCTCCTTCCAATCCAATCTGAGAACGGAGCATTTTTTCATACTGGTCAAAAAATGATGGATGGTCGTATTTATTTTCTTTCATAGCTTTCCAAAAAATGTGGTTCTTTAATTAAAATCATTTTGATTTTTTCTGAATGATCCTCTATCCTTGTCAAGGTTCTAACCCTTGACTTATCACAAGGATTAAAGAAGTTTGTAGTTTTTTACTATCAATCCTTCAGAGTTTGAAATGTAAATTTACAACAATATCAGATTTCAGAGATTTCTGATCCCAGAAAAATAAAAGCTGAATGTAAAACATCCAGCTTTTATCAATTTTTGATTGAAATATTTTTAATTGGCTTCCGCATACTTTTTGAAATTATCAAGAATTGCCTGCCAGCCTCCTTTCTGCATTTCTTCAGGATTCTGGCTTTCAGGATCAAAAGCTACATGTACATGGGTTTGGCCATTGTTTTCTTTAAAGTCAACATGTACCTGTCTTCCGTCCGGCATGGTATAAGTAAAGTTTTCACCATCTTTTATTTCATTGTAAATGGCTTCAAAGTCGAAACCGAAACTTCCGTCTTTGGCTTCCATTCTCGCTGCATATTTTCCACCTACTTTCATATCATTGGAAGCAGATGGGCATTGCCATGAAGGATCAGCAAAGTTCCATTGAGTGATGTGTTCAGGATGGGTGTAATAATTCCATACTTTTTCTGCATCTGCACTGATGATGGCAGAAACTGTGATTTTGTGGCTCATTTTTATGGGTTTAATGTTAATAATAATTCGTCAAGCTTTTCAAGAGTAGCCATCATTCCCTGTTCCATTCCCATTTCGATAATGGTTTCCAGATCTGCTAAGGATTGATAGGTCACAATAGTTTCTACAAGGGTATTCTCATTTTTATCCGTGAAAGATACTACCCATTCTGCTTGAGGAAGATCTATATTGATTTCTCCCTTTTCATTGCAAAACGCATCACTTGAAGTATAAGAATCAATTGGATTGATCTTGTGATAGCCAACCCAGCTCCAGTATTCTTTTCCGTCAGGTTCTACCATTGCATAATGCCAGTGTCCACCTTCACGGAATTCCATAGATTTTGTTTTGGTAGTAAATGGTTTGGGAGCGAACCAACGATCAAGAAGGTCACTTTTCGTGTAGCAATCCCATACCAATTGTCTGTTCGCCATAAACTCACGTCTGATGGTTAAGGTGTTCTTTTCCTTATCTGCAAGGAAATCGAACTGAAGAAGATGTTTCATATTAATATTTTTATAGTTTGGTTGTCGTATTAAACTTTATTTCTGCTGGCTTTTCAAAGTTGCCAGTAACGTGTCAAGCTGTTCGAAACGGCTTTCCCATATCTTTCTGAACTGTTCCAGCCAATGGTCTATTTCTTTCATTTTATCAATTTCTAGAAAGTAATAAATTTCTCTTCCCTGATGATTTTGAGTCACCAATTCACACTCTGTCAGAATTTTCAGATGTTTTGAAACGGCCTGTCTGGTCGTATCAAAATGCTCTGCTATGGCATTGGGCGTCATCGCCTGTACTGCGATCAGTGCAATAATAGCTCTTCGTGTAGGATCTGCTATAGCCTGAAAAATATCTCTTCTCATAGATGATGATTTTAAATGAAACTATATGGTTGCAAATATATGTGCAACTTTTCGGTTTCGCAATTTTTTTTGATGAAATTTATAAATCAGAAACTGAAAAACAATAGATAATGTTTATTAATTGATTTTAAATCAGGTGTTTGTAGTAGGCTTGGGTAAGTTTTATCTTTTATTTTCCCGCATGGCTTTGATCAATCGGTCATTTCTTTTGTCTGCTCTTTCATTATTTAAAGAAAGTACAGCCCAGATTGCCGCAGGAAGCCATCCGATCAGAGTGATCTGTAAAATAAGGCAGATAATTCCGGTGAAAACTTTTCCACGGACCATGAAAGATAAGAAGGGAAGTAAGATGGCTAATAACATGATTTTAAGTTTTTAATTAATTTGATTTTACCGGGACTGAGGATCAAAATACGCTTTAAAAGTGAGAGGATCTTCCGTTTTATCCTCTGCTTCTTCTAGATATTCCAAATACTCTTCCTGATGTTTCTCCATATAAACAAGCACAATAGCGAGATTTACAAAAAGATTTTTGTCTTTTGAACCCAAATCTAATGCCGTTTTTAAATACTCCAATGCCTTTTCATTTTCTCCCATATCCGAGTAAATAGCCCCAATATTGATTAAAGCCGAAGTGTTTTCAGGCTCAATCAATAAAATTTCATCTAATTCTTTAACCAACAGATCATTTAAAGTATCCCAATGGTCTTCATTTTCCCATCTTTTAGCCTGAAGTTTTTTTACGTTTTCTAATCTTGTTGTTATCGTACTCATTATTTAAAATTACAGAATGGATGTTTACTATAAGGTGCAAATTTAGCTTTTTACTCTTTAAGTCTATTCAGTATGGCAGCTTTCAGGATTTCAATGTTGATATCTTTCAACGCTTTGAATTTAATACAATATCCTGTTACACTGGCTTTCCCTATTTTATCTCCATATGTTTTGGCTAAATAGACCTTATCACCGATATTCATAATGTAGATAGAAATTCCTGTGGTATTGGCACTCATTCCAATCTGATAAAAATCTCTGGTTTTTCCATCTGCATACTGCATGGTATATGATCCATATCCGATATTGGGATTGGAAACGGTTTTATTTTCACTGTTTTTACCATCCAGAAACCACAGCTGGCATTCCGGGATGAGCTCCACAATAATATTGTGGAGTTCCTGCATATCATTGCGTTTCAGTTCCGGCTGACTGTTGATGTAGCCCTGGATTTGTTCTTGAATGGTCATAGATCAGGAATTGATTTTGAAATTATCGAGCAACTAATTTAAAACAAAAAAGAACAGCGATTACTGTTCTTTTTTATTATATTTTTCCTGATTTATTGAATCAGTTCTTTCATTGTTTTCTCTGTTTTCATCAGTTCACCTTGTGGAATCTGATGATGAAGATAAGTGAAAAGCAAATTGGCGACCCAGCTGTTTTCAATCTGATGAATGTAGTAAGAGCAAATCAAACCAAAATCATCCGAAATATAAGCCGGAAGATCTGAAGAACCGGTACTTCTGAATGTGGAAACAAAAATCTCCTTTCGGATATCACTTATTTTGTCTTCCGTTTCCTCATCAAAAGGCTTTTCTTCAATCATCTGGTAAGCTTTCATCCATTCATCAGAAAACTCTGCAGAATCTCTGTTGTCAAGAATTTCATCAATCTTTTCCGGAGTAATATGGTCAAGAGCTGTTTTTAAAGATTGATTAAAAACAGCTTGCAGTATGTTAATTTTTTCTGTCGTCATCACAGTCTGTATTCTATCCAAATGCTCTTTTCAGTAAGCTTTCCACTTTTGGTTCACTGCCTCTGAAATTTTTGTAAAGCTCCATCGGATCTTTCGTTCCCCCTGAAGAAAGCAGTACTTTATATTTGGCTGCAATCTCAGGATTGAAGATTCCGTTTTCTTTGAAATACTGGAATGCATCGGCATCCAGAACTTCCGCCCATTTGTAAGAATAATATCCTGCGGAATATCCTCCCTGGAAAATGTGGGAGAAACTTGGACTCATTGCCGTTTCAGCGTTGGAAGGATAAAGAGTGGTTGCTTTGGTATATTTGTCTTCAAACTCTTTTACGCTTTCGTTCTCCAGTTCTGCCACTTTGGTGTGATAGTTCATATCCAGAAGTCCGAAACCTAGCTGTCTTAAAGTCTGATATCCTTCCATAAAGTTTTTAGACTGCTCAATTTTTTCAATTTTCTCGTCAGGAAGTACTTCTCCGGTTTTATAATGTTTTGCAAACGTTTTTAAGAATTCCGGCTCATAACAGAAGTTTTCCAGAAACTGTGACGGAAGTTCCACAAAATCCCATTTCACAGAAGTTCCGGAAAGAGTAGGATATTGAGTATCTGCCATCATGCCGTGAAGCGCATGTCCAAACTCGTGGAATAGAGTAGTCACCTCCTGGAAAGTCAGTAAACTAGGTGTATCTTTTGTCGGTTTGCTGAAGTTGCAGACAATTGAAATATGCGGACGGGAATTTTCACCGTTTTGTTTGTACTGATTTTTGTAGCTGGTCATCCATGCACCGGCTCTTTTTCCCTTTCTTGGAAAATAATCAACGTATAATAATGCCTTATAATCAGATTCTGTCTTTCCTGTACTGGAAACTGCTATAATTTCTTTTACTTCATATACTTTTACATCGTCGTGGTATTTTGGAATATCATTTCTTTCCTCAAAAGTCAGTCCGAAAAGTTCTCCAGCCAGTCCGAATACAGCATCCTGTACCTGGTTTAATGGAAAATAGGGTTTTAGTTCTTCATCATTAAGATCGAATTTCGCCTTACGAAGTTTTTCAGCATAGAATGCATGGTCGTAACCTTGCATTTCCTCAATTCCGTCAGCTTTTGCTAAAGATTTTAATTCTCCAATTTCCTTATCAGCATAAGGTTTTGCTTTGGTAAGAAGTTCATTTAAAAAATCGAAAACTTTCACCGGAGACTTGGCCATTCTTTCTTCAAGAACGAAATCAGCGTAGTTTTTATATCCTAAAAGTTCAGCTTTTTGTTGTTTTAAATTCAGAAGTTCTTTAATCAAATTCTGATTGTCAAATTCTCCACCATCGAAAGACTTTTTGCCATTGGCTAAAGCCAGTTCTTTTCTCAGTTCACGGTTTTCAGCATAGGTCATGAATGGAATATAGCTTGGATACTGTAAAGTGACTACCCAGCCTTCAAGATTCCTTTCTTTCGCTTCTTCCGCATATTGATCAATGATCGCCTCAGGAATTCCTGCAAGATCTTCTTTATTAATGATATGTTTAAAATAAGCATTCGTAGAAGCCAGTACATTCTGTCCGAACTGTAAAGATTTTAAAGAAAGATCCATGCTGATTTTCTTTAATTTTTCTTTGTCTTCCTCATTCAATAAGGCTCCGCTTCTTACAAAACCTTTGTAGGTTTCATTCAAAAGCATTTCCTGCTCTTCATTCAGATTATATTTTTCCTTTTCATCATATACTTTTTTGATTTTGTTGAAAAGGGCTTCGTTTTGAGAAATTTTTGAAGAATATTCCGTTAAAATTGGTGAAACCTCCTGTGCAATCTGTTGGATTTCGTCGCTGGTTTCTGCAGAATTTAAGTTGAAAAAAATATTGGAAACCACATCCAGCTGCTCTCCGGAATATGCCAATGCTTCAATGACATTTTCGAAAGTAGGGGTTTCAGGATTGTTGACAATAGCCTCAATTTCTGCTTCAGATTTTTGAATTAACTCTTTAAATGCAGGAAGATAATCTTCATTTTTAATAAGGTTAAACGGTGCTGAATGATATGGTGTGTTAAATTTTTCGGTTAAAATATTCATTTTTTGATCTTTTTATATAAGGTAAATGTAATGATTCATCGGGAATCACAGCTGAAATGCTCAAAAATAATGCCTTACTGGCAAGTTATGACAAAAATACCTTATCTTTAATTAATCTTGTCATATGGAAAGAAGGAGTGATATGGGAATATTTAATTTTGAAAACAGATTTAAAAGTCATCATTAAAATAAATAACCTTAAATATATAGACTATGAAAACACTCTTAAAAATTATCGGTATCATCATCGTACTGATTCTTATCTATGCTGTCATTGCTGTGCTGGCTTTCAGTAAAGACTATCACTATGAAAAATCTGTTGTCATCAACGCACCTCAGGAAAAAGTATGGACTTATACGGGGAACTTAAAAGGATATAACCAATGGGATCCTTTCTCCAAAGCCGATAAAAATATTGTGATTACCTATTCAGGAGAAGGAGATAAATTAGGAGATTCTTATCACTGGAAGGGTGATAAAAATGTAGGGGAAGGTGAACAATCTATTACCGAACTGATCCCTAATCAGAAAATGGCGACAAAACTTCACTTTATAGAACCTTTTGAAGGAGATGCAAAAGCTAATATTGTGCTGACTCGTGAAGGGAATGGAACCAGAGTAACCTGGATGATAGATAATGAACTGAATAGTATGATGAAGATTATGAAGCCTATGATGGATAATAACATGGATAAAATGTTTGGCCAGGGTCTGGATAATCTTAAGAAATTAGCCGAAAAATAATAAGAAAGCCTTGTAAATTTTGCAGGGATTTTTTATGAGAACCTATTATTTGAATAAATCATATTTCTCTTTATTTTGTTATCGTTTTTGTATAAAGTCAAAGAAATATTATTCTAAAAATATTATCTTTATATAAAGAATAGATTGTATGGAGAAGATTGTATTTGAAAAAAGTGATATCAGAGACTTTGTGAAGACCACCATCGCAGAGAAAATTGAGAAGCTTAAAAACTTTATCGAATTTACCATGGAAGCCAGCCGTGACATCAAAAAAACTCCGAAATATGACAGCATGAGAGAAGAAATGCAGGAGGAAATTTATCAGATGCAGCGGCAACTCGGCGCATTGAATGATCTTAAGAGGAATATGGCAAAGGTTCTGAATACAGCTACAGAAAGGGTACAGCTCGGTTCACTGGTGATTACCAATAAAGCCAGGTTCTATATTTCTGTGTCGCTGGGAGAGTTCTTTTTTGAGGGCGACAGATTCTACGCTATTTCTCCGGAAAGCCCCATGGCCAGAAAAATGATGGGAATGAGACCCGGAGACGAGTTTACCCTGAATAAAATCCATCAGAAGATTGTAGAGGTATTGTAAATAAGATTCTGCAGTATCATATAGTTATTCATCTTAATAAGATTAACTTCAGATTTATATTTGAAGTTTTATTTTTATTTAGTACCTTGCTATGCAAAATACTATACTATGAAATTTGAACAATTAAGAACAGGCAGAATTAATCAGTGGATCATTATTCACCTTCGTTATCTCGTAGGCTCTGCTTTTTTTCCATCAGGTTTAATAAAGCTTATGGGAGAAAGGTTTACCAGAATTTCAGCTGATAACCCAATCGGATACTTTTTTGAAGCTTTATATCAATCCGGATTTTATTGGAATTTTTTAGGACTGGCACAGGTGGCAGCCGGAATTTTACTGATGACACAGCGCTTTGCAACATTGGGTGCATTGATGTTTCTGGCTATCTTGAGTAATATCTGGGTTATTACCCTCAGCCTTTCCTTTTCGGGGACCTGGATAATCACCTCCTTAATGATGGTTGCCGTACTGATATTGGTCATTTGGGATCAACATAAACTGCTTCCTGTTTTTAATTACAATAAAGCAAGTACCGTGAAGGAATATCCTGATCCCGATAACAGATGGATCATTGCCGGGGTAGTATATTCCATAAGTTTTATTGTGTTATTTATGCTGAACCCGGCAAAAGGGGAAGTCTATGAAAAATGGCTGGGTATTCTGATTGCTTTAATCATTGCCGCAACATTTATCATAAGCAATTATCAGGCGTATAAAAATCGTAAACTGGCTATACATCCTTAACATTTTAAAATGAAGATTGAATTTCATGTTGTAAATTTGCAGGTATGAGTAAAGCAACCATTTTAAAAGAAATTATAGAGGAGAGAAGAAGTATTTTCCCGAAAGATTATACAGACACAGAAATATCTCAGGAAGTTTTGGAAGAGATTGTAAATTCTGCCACGTTTGCTCCCAATCACAAACGTACTAAGCCATGGCGTTTCAAAATATTCAAAGGAGAAGAAAAAGCACAGCTGGCAGCAGAAATGCAGGCTATCTATAAGACCGTTACTCCAGAACAACTTTTTTTAGAAAAAAAATACAACGATATCGGTTTTAAAATCAATAAAGCCAATGTTGTGGTTTCTATTGTTGTCAACTTCAGCGGTATGGTTCCGGAATGGGAAGAAATAGCAGCGACTTCAATGGCGGTTCAGAATATGTATCTTAGCTGTACAGCAAATAATATCGGGTGTTACTGGAGTTCTCCTAAAATCGTGGACGAGCTGAAAGACTCTCTGACCATTGAGGAAAACCAGAAGTGCCTTGGACTTTTCTATATGGGAACGGTGTAGATGAAGAATATTTACAGAAATTATAATGAAGAAGATCTTCATGCTGCCTATCTTCATATGACTGATCATACTGGTAAAGTCAATGATGAACTGCGGGAAGCCATCAGTCAGCAATTCAATTATGATGAATTTGTAAAAGCAGCAGAATACAGGAAAGTTTTAGTCAAAGAAAAAGGGAGAATCTCATTTGAAGTACACAAAAGGGTACAAAAGGGAGAAAATATAGATGTTATCCTTGAAAATATTTCTTCAGAAATGATTAGCAGCAGCGATTTAAAGATTTTTATTCTGAATAAATTTGATCAGTTTTCAAAAGTCAAAGAAAATGATAAGATAGATGAGAAAATCATTTTTAAAAGTCTTTTAGGGCTTATCATAGCTTCTGTAACCGGGAGTCTTTTTTTTAAGGCTGTGCTTACATCTACCGGGCAGTTTTCATTTTTTCTACTGGTGCCTGCGTATATCATCAACTATTTGGTGATCTATGGGATTACAGGAAAAACAAGAGATAATTTTGTTGTTTTTATGGCAGTTTTAATTTCTGTGATTATTTCAACAGTATTCTCTTTTGCACTGATTAGTTAAAAAATAATGAATTTTATAAAACTTTTTACTCAGAGCTCTTTACTTCAAACTTTTTTACTATCTTTGCACTCTTAAATATTTAACTGGGACGAGTTCCCGTAAAATTCAAACATTATGTCAGTAAAAATCAGATTACAAAGACACGGTAAAAAAGGAAAACCTTTTTTCCACATCGTGGTTGCAGATTCTAGAGCTAGAAGAGATGGTAGATTCATCGAAAAACTAGGTACTTACAACCCAATTACTAACCCGGCAACTATCGAATTGAACGTTGATTCTGCTGTAAAGTGGTTAAACAACGGTGCTCAGCCTACTGATACTGCTAGAGCTATTCTATCTTACAAAGGTGCTCTTTACAAAAAACACTTACAAGGTGGTGTAGCTAAAGGTGCTTTTGACGAAGCTGAAGCTGAAAAAAGATTCAATGCTTGGGTAGAAGCTAAAGATGCTAAAGTACAAGGTAAAGTAGAAGGTTTAGCTACTGCTAAAGCTGATGCTAAGAAAGCTGCTTTAGATGCTGAAGTAAAAGTAAACGAAGCTAGAGTTGCTGCTGCTGCACAAGCTGAAGCTGATGCTAAAGCTGCTGAAGAAGCTGCTAATGCACCTGCTGAAGAAGTTGCTGCTGAAGCTACAGAAGGAGAAGCTCCTGCTGCTGAAACTGAAGAAAACACTGAAGCTTAAGAACAAAACCTGTTATGCGTAAAGAAGATTGCTATTTTTTAGGAAAAATCACACGCAGACATGGACTTGCGGGTAACGTGATCCTTAAATTGGATACCGATCAACCCGAGCTTTACAATAAATTGGAATCAATATTCGTTGAAATCAACGGATTATTGGTTCCATTTTTTATTGAAAAATCATCATGGAGCAAACTGGATGCTCTGAATCTTGCATTCAAAAACTCTTCTGAAGCGATGGTAGATCAGGTATTGGGTAAAAGTGTTTACCTTCCACTTGCTTCACTGCCTAAACTTTCAGGAAAACAATTTTACTACCACGAAATCATCGGATTTGAAATTTTTGACCAGAATGACAACAACTGTGGAGTGATCAGATCAGTAAACGATCAGACAGCACAGGTGTATTTCATTACCAATCTGGATGGAAAAGAAGTGGTAATTCCTATGATCAAAGACTGGATTCTTGCAGTTGACAGGGAAGAAAGAACAATCAAAATGGAACTTCCTGAAGGTCTTATTGATGTATTTCTGGTTCCTTCCAAAAAAGACGAATAGTATTGCAATAAGCAATAAGCTATTCTTTCTCACTTTTCTACATTACTCATTACTGATTATTCATTACTCATTTTTAAGGCGGGTAAAAGATAATCCTGTACTATTTTTTCAGATTGCTGGTGTGCGTAGGGCTTGTTGTAGGCTTGCGCTGTAATTACTATGACAACTGGTATCTGAGTGAAAATAATAATTTTATTTCCCCCATTTCCACTGGATTGGAAAGCTTCATAACTTTTGTTTCCCACAGTATAAACTTTTTTCCAGAATAAATATCCATATCCTTCAAAATCAGGATTGTCTGTGAAGTAATTGGTGAAAGATTTCTGAATCCATTCTTTACTCAATAGGATTTTTCCACTCCATACGCCATTATTTTGATATAATTGCCCGAATTTTGCAAAATCAAGTGCTTTCATGCGAAGTCCTCCTGCCAATGAAGGCTTTTGCTGGGGTGTAAACTGCCATTTGTAATTTGTAATTCCAAGAGGTTGAAACAACTTTTGATCGGCATAATTTTTTAATCCCTGTGGAACAGTTTTATCCAGAATATCTCCGGATACTACTACTCCTGCTGTGAAATAACTCCAATTTTTACCAATGGGATTTTCCGTCATAGGAAGATCCAGAGTAAACTTTACCCAATTTTCAGTAGGGTACATATTTTCTTCATTTCCGGGAGATTCGTAGTTCTCATCGTTTCCGTCAAACCCTGAACTCATTGTCAGTAAACTTTTGATAGTGACATTATCTTTTTGAGGAGAATAGTTTTTAAAGAGCTTCAGGTCATAAAATTCACTCAGTTTCTGGTTTTCACTTTTTAAATATCCTTCTTTAATAGCAATCCCCATTAAAGCTGAAGAAAAAGATTTTCCTACCGATCGTGTGTCCTGCAAAGAGTCTCTTCCGGATCCGTTGAAATATTCTTCCAGAAGAAGCTTTCCTTCTTTTATAATGACAATTCCGGTGATATTTTTGAACCTGTTCTCTGCAATTTTCTTATTCAGAGTTCTGATGCTTTCCGTATTGATTCTTTCCTGTGAAATATTCCAACCACTATTGGACTGAATAGGTTGAATGGCGATTTGCTGCTCTGTAGTGTTTTGAGCAGGAACCGTAAGATTGATTTGTCCTTCTGCAATGACTGATCCCGTTTGGATCGTAGAAGTATTGATATAAGGTCTGATTTCAATTTTTAAAATATGATTTCCTGCTGTCAGCGCATCAATTCCGTTATGAGCCATATAAAAACGCATCCATAAATACCTTCCCCAGGAATCTTCATTTTTGCTGCTGAGAAGAGGAATTCGTAAGCTGGTTTTGAATTTTTTATGGTCGGAAGTTCCCGCTCCTGTATTGAGATTTTCCTGATAAATAAGTTTTCCGTCTACATAAAATGAGAACTGATAATTTCCTTTTTTCAGCAGTTCATCCACAGAAAGAAGGGGTTCAAGCTGATGCAGATAATTAACCAGAGAGTTATCAAAGAAGGCATGAATACCAAGATCACCATTTTCCTGAAATATTGCAGAATTAAGAATATCCGAATCTCTCAGATTTTCCGTGGCTATGTTTTGGCTTAGAAAAACAATTTTTCCGGAATATTTTTTCTGAATTGGATTCTCTGTTTTTTCAACATTGATTATATCTTTTTTACTTTGTCCCTGATAGAAATAAAATGTGAAAATAAAGATCAATAATAGGATTAGTTTCATCTTAAAGAAGTATTTAAACAAAAATAATGAACTTCCTTATCACAAAATAGAATGAAATTAACATTGCTATTTTATAATGATCATTTCAAAGCAGTGCTAATTGAAAAGCTTTCTGAATTCTCCTGGTGACTGATTTGTTTTTTGCTTAAAAAGTTTGCTGAAAGACTGCGGATGCTCAAATCCCAGCTCATAAGCAATTTCACTTACGGATAAACTTGTAGTGCTTAATCGTTCTTTGGCAGATTCAATTAATTTATTCTGAATATGCTGTTGTGTATTTTGTTGGGTGTGAAGACGTAAAAGTGTTCCCAGATAATTGGGAGAAATATTCATCTGTTCAGCAATACACTTCACTGATGGAATCCCGTTTTCAAGGAGACTTCCGCTTTCGAAATATTGAGAAAGAATGTCTTCAAATTTGTATAACAATTCATGACTTGATTTTTTTCTGGTGAAAAACTGCCTTTCATAAAAACGGTCAGAGTAAACCAGTAATAATTCAATCTGGGTAATAATCAGTTCCTGTGTGAATCTATCGGTATTGGTCTGATATTCACGTTCAATGTTTTTAAAAATATCAACCAGGATTTTCTCTTCTTTATCAGAGAGGAAAAGAGCTTCTTTTACCTGGTAGCTGAAGAAGTCATACGATTTTATTTTTTTGGTTAATGAAGTATTCCACAGAAAATCGGGATGAATCAACAATAAAAATCCTGTAGGCTCTACTTCTACGTCCGGGTTGATTTCAAGACTTAAATATTGCTGCGGTGAAACAAAACACAGCACTCCTGAATTAAAATCATATTGCTGATGCCCGTAATTGAATTTTGGAGTGACATTTTTTTTCAAACCAATGGAATAAAAATTCTGAATCCACTTCAGTTCCTCATTTTCTACAACATAACGAACCTTGCTGTAATCGATCAAACTGATCAGCGGATGCTCAGGATTCGGAAGACTGCAGAAAGCATGAAAATCTGATATAGAATTAAAACGAACAGGTTGTTTCATAGAGCGAAGTTAGTTGTTTTTATAAAAAGTATAATACATTTCAAAAAGTCTTCGGCTCAGCTCAGACAGACTTCTCTAAAATTTTATATTTAATCCATGCATATAAATTAAAACATTCAGTATTAGAAATGTCATCCTGAGCGGAGTCGAAGGATATGATTATCATATTAAATTGCAGTAGAAACAGTAAGACTTTCCCATTGCTCAGCGTCTTTCTTTAAAATATCAATTTTGTTATTGAGAAATTCTATGGTTCCTACCCCTAATAATAAATGGACCGGAGGATTTTTCTCTTTACTGATCTGGATCAGAACATCGGCTGCTTTTTCAGGATCATTAGGCTGGTTTCCATTGATTTCGTTAAGGTGCGCCTGTTCCGAATTTCTTGCAGCTTCATAAGCCTGAATAGGATTTGAAGGCGTTTTCACAGAATCTTTGGTTAAGAAATCGGTACGGAAATATCCGGGATAAACAACCGTAGCATGAACTCCGAAGTCTTTTACTTCCTCTGCCAGCGCTTCCGTAAATCCTGCAACGGCAAATTTCGTAGAACAATAGATTCCCCAGCCTGGAAAATTAGCAGAGTATCCACCAACAGAAGAAATATTGAAGATGTTTCCTGATCTTTGTTCACGCAGATAAGGCATGGCATTTCTGATCACATTTAAGGTTCCGAAAACATTCACTGCATAATTTTCTCTTGCCTCTTCATCTGTCAGTTCTTCCAGCGTTCCGATTTGTCCATAGCCTGCATTGTTGACCACCACATCAATGCGTCCGAAGTGATGAACTGTTTTTTCAATGGCAGATTTGATGTCATTATTGTCTGTGATGTTGGCGCTAAGCGGAAGAAAATTTTCTGAAGTTTCTCCGATGGTGGAGATCAGGGATTCAACAGTACGGCTAGTAGCTGCAACCTGAAACCCTTCGGATAGTAATTTTTTTACCAACTCGAATCCTAATCCTTTTGAAGCTCCTGTCACGAACCATACTTTTTTTGTTTCCATTTTTAAATATTTTTTTGTTTAAATGATGGTACAAAGATGGAAACTTACGAAAAGGTAAATGTAGCCGAATCGGGGAATGATGTATCCAAATCGTGAATGGTGTTATTTAACGCGTGTCATTCTGAATGAAATATAATGAAGAATCTCAAACAATTGATGAATAACAAGATTCCTACCTTTTTAGAAATCGCAGATTGACCGTAGTCTATGACAAAATCCAAACCCCTCTTTAATTTCAAACAACTTTCAATGATTTTTCAGAAGATTTCTGTATTTCAGCGGTGTAATTCCTATATTTTCTTTGAAGCAGCGTGTAAAATGGCTTTGATCTGAAAAACCGCACCCTAATGCAATATCCGTTAAAGAATGGGATGAAGTGAGAAGTTCAAGAGACTTATTGAGTTTTAATTTTCTGAGATATTCACTCAGATTACAGTGGAAATATTTGTGAAAATCTCTGCTGAGATGAATAGGATGGATGTTCAGGGTTTTGGAAAGTTCTTTGAGATTAAGGCTTTCCGTAAAGCTTTCATGTAGAATTTCATTAATCTGTCCTACCCATAAAGGTTTTCTTTCTGTGCTTTCTTTTTGTTGGGTCAACTGGCTGAAAAGATGTAGCAATAGTTGATTAAAAGCCAGTTCAAGTGAAATATCATCACCTTTGGTTTCTTTGAACATCTGATAAACCAATAGTTTTAAAGCCGGATCTTTTATGTTAAAACTGCCTTCCACTTTACTTTTCTGAATATCAAACCGGTCAAACCAACTTTGTGAAAGCTCAATATGAAAGCCTCTTGTGAAAATATCCGGTTTAATATTATAATGCGGATCTTCCAAATGATGGTACAATAATGTTCCGGCAGAACAGTCGTAGGCTTCCTTTCTGTTTCCTTCCGTCATATTCCCCTGAAGAAGAAAAGTGAAATAAGCATTTTCATGATAATGCCAGTCTACATAAGAATGAGTATACTCCGTATCGGTGATGGTCAATCCTTCTAAATTGACCCTTTGATTGGTGTCTCCAAAATATTCGCCGTTACGAAGTGTATTCATGATAAATTTTGTTTTAATCGGTCAATCTGTTCATACATTTTATTAAAAAACATTTTCCTTTCTCTGTTTCCTGATTCATTAAGTGATCTGGAGTTCTTGATCTGATGCTCAAAATAGCTCAGCGAATCTTCACACGTTATTTTATCATTGGTCATCATATATCCGAACATGCTGAAAGGTACAAAAAAGGAACATTGTTCTTCATTTTTGAATAGAATAGCGTTGTTTAAAATGACTAAATCATTCACATAGATCTGAAAATTATTTTTTTCCAGTGTTTTAATTTCCAGTCCTACCAGTAACTTTTTCAGGTCTTCCAGAATAAGATCTGCATCATTCTTTTTCAATAATCCCATTTCATAATAAAACGAAATTTGTCTCAATGCACTCATAATGGTGGTATCATTCCAGATTTCCGTTACGTTTTGTTTGTCGTAAAGATCTTTCAGCATTTCATTTTTTACAGAATGATATTTCATTGTGAACTCGTCAAACGGACTTAAAAATTTATCCTGGTTCAACAAATTCATCCAGACATAAAACTTAAAACGGGACAGAACAGAATCTGAAATGGTATAGAAAAAAGGGATGTCTTTTGCGGAATAAAATACTTTGGAATTATTGATATTCTGAAAAACATTCAAAATCTTCAAGGAGTTCTCGAAATAGTTTAAAAGATCTTCGGTCGTTTTTACAGGTTGTGTTCTCTTAACGACTAATTGATTTTCCGTTCCCAGAAACTGATCCAGTGAGATCTGATAGTATTTGGCAAGCTCCAGAGCTTCCTCAAAACTGAACTTGGCTTTCAAAGAAGTCCTTCTGTGAGCCGCATCATAGCTGATATTAAGAATGTTGGCAATCTCGTCATTTAAAGATTTCTCCCCTATTTTTCTTCGGATTTCTTTCAGCAGAGCTTCCTGGTGCATAGTTTTGTGATTTTCACAAATGTAGTGTTTTTTGTGGAACCACTGAGAGTAACTTCCAGCCTCCTTCTTCAGGCTTTCAACCCGTATTTTGTGATTTTCGCAAACACGATGTTTTTTTTAATTTTTTTTCACATTCGGAACTGGAGCTTCTGCGGATAATTTTGAACTGTAATTTTAAAACAACGAGTTATGAAAACACGAATTATATTATTAACAGCAGTTCTTTTAGTCAATAGTCTGGTTTATGCATCAGATAATCTGAAAGTGGATTCTTTGAAACCAAGACTGATTGCAGCTTCACCTTCAAAGACTACCAGAAATGTCAACGGAATTTTATTTAAATATTTTGACGAGGAAGAATATTTTAAGCCTAAAAAAGTAAATGGCTTAGCCATGGGATTCAATTTTGTAGGAATTTTTCTTCCGCCATTAATGCTTTTCAATTTACAACCGCCAGTTAACGATGATTATGTAATTGTTCCCCGCGAAAAGATGAATACCATTAACGGACTTCAGCTGTCGCTTATTAACCTGGAACCCACTGTTACCAATGGTTTGGAGATTAATGTTTCAAGTAATGTCAATACGTATGCAGTGACTAACGGAATGTCTGTTTCTCCGTTTTTTAATCTGCATCATGAGATGAAAGGGGTTTCTGTAGCGCCATTGGCGAATATCGGGCAGAAATGCCGGGGAATACAGATCGGTTTGTACAATCAATGTAAGGATTTCCGTGGAATACAGATTGGAGGATGGAATGAGAACGGAAGAAGGAAACTGCCTTTGATCAACTGGAATTTTAAGAAACAGAAAGTAAATAAAAAGTGATTATGAAACCCAAAATCAGATTTAAAAAAGCAACCTCTTCTTTCTACTCGGAATTGCGTAAAGAGGTGGATCTATTGCTGACGGATGAAGTGATGAAAAAGGCCGGAAGATTGATGATCATAAAATTCCTGTTGTATGCTCTGGCCTTTCTGCTTCTTTATGCTAATCTTTTCAATCCTTATATATCAGATAAGAACTGGCTGGTAACTTTGAATTATATTGCTTTAGGACTTACCGGAATATTGCTGGCTTTTAATTGTGCTCATGATTGTGTGCACAATACATTCTCAAAGTATAAACAACTCAACAGGATTATTTACTATATCACTTTTAATTTGCAGGGCGTAAATGCAAGACTGTGGAGGAAGAGGCATATTGCTTCTCATCATGTGTTTCCTAATGTGGATGGCTGTGATGCTGATATCGATGATAATATTTTTTTGCGCTTGTCTGTACATCATCCCAAAAGAAGAATCCATGCCTACCAACATGTATATGCTACTGTGCTGTATTGTTTTTACACCTTGCATTGGATTATGATCAAAGATTTTATGTATGTAAGGAAGAAAGACCTGGCTAATCTCAGAAATCAGAAACATTCTATTCTATCTGTAGCAGAAGTTATCCTGCTAAAATTAGCTTACTTCGGCTATATGCTGATGTTGCCAGTGCTTTTTACAGATATTTCGGTCATGACAATTTTCATCTCTTTTATTATCATGCATGTGACCATTTCACTGTTTTTTGTTCTGACCCTGATTATTTCTCATCTGAGTCTTGAAACTGATTTCCCCCAGGCAGATGAAAATGGATATCTGCCATATGATTATTATGAGCATCAGTTAGCCGTCTCTCTGGATTATCATCCAACCTGCAGTTTTGCCAACTGGATTTTCGGAGGGTTCAATTCCCATGCGGCGCATCATCTTTTTCCAGGTTTGCCACACACAGTCTATACCATTATTACTCCTGCCATCAAAAAAGCAGCTGCCAGAAACAATTTTCCATACCATGAGAAAAGTATTGTGAATGCCGTGGCTTCACACTATCAATACCTGAAACAATTAAGTAAATAATCAAGCCATGAAAAATTATCAACTAATAGTATTTTTATTCCTGTTTTCAGTACGTATTTTTTCACAAAATACAGCAAATGACACAGTAAATACCCAAACAGAAGAGCCTTTTGATTATAAAAAATATTATGACTGTGATTTCGGAGAAGGAAATGTTTTGATTGTTGTTAAAAAAGGAAAGGAATTTACAGATCTTACTGATTTGAGAAAATCCGGGAAAGGTTTTGCTATTAAAATGGAAGCCATATACAGTATGGAATTTGCGGATGGTCAGAGATATGAATCAAGTGTGGTGAAAACTATTACACAGGATAGTATTTCGATCACGAATTTTTTCAATGAGAATGCTGCAAAGCTTGCAGGAAAGCCTTTTGAATTGATTACTTATCCTCTTTCATCTTTGAAATATATTCGTTTTATTAATGATCGGATGTTATCTCTGTACAGTAAAAAAAATATTCAGAAGGATTTTAATCTTATTGTAAAGAAAATGGATCAGGCTAAAATGTGTCCTGCAGTTCTTCAGTTTAAAGACAGAAATGGTGAAATGAAAGTATGTCATTTTTATCTGACCTCTCAAGGATATGATCTTCTTTATGAGAGCAATGGAAGAGTGTACTATCTGGAAGGTAAAGTAGAATGGAAATGATATTAGAAAAAAGTATAATATTCAGAATGTATTCACTTTTTATTGAATTATTATCCCGAATTTTAATAAAAATATGGATGAATACATGGAAAAAAAGCAAAAGGAGTGGTGGATCTACTGAAGAAAAATAATATTTTTGTAATATAGCTAGGATGAATGATGAAAATAAAATCTTTACTACTGTTTTTGATTATAGGGGTTGTGTTTTATCATGCACAAACCCTGAATATTAGAAAAAATTCTCTGGAAGAACGGACTTATGAGGAATTGGAAAAAGAATTCTACAACAGTCCTGCGGGAGAAATAAACAGTAAAAGTATTGCCGATTATTATCTTAAAAAGGCAAAATCTGAAAAAAACACCACTCAGATTGCGGAAGGATATGTAATGCTTCATTTTGCAGAAGACTTACCCAACGCATTAAAATACTTAGACAGCTTACAGTACATCACAAAAAATTCCAAAGAAAATATCTATCCGGCGAGAATTTATTTGCTAAGAGGAAATTTATACTCTAAGAATGACAATCTTCAATCTGCATTCAATAATTATATCCTCGGACTGAAATATGCAAAAGAAAAAGGAAATAAGAGGCAGATTGCTATGGCCCATATCAGTATTGCCCATCTGAACAATTATATAGGAAAACATGCAGAGACAGCAAAAGTACTGAGACACTATGCTTATGATACAGATTATATGAATGAGGATGAGAAAAATTCTCTCAAACTGAATCTGGCAGATGCTTACATAGAGATCAATAAAATGGATTCTGCTTATGTACTGATAAAAGACGGGTTGCTGGATTCTAAAAAAAATAAAGATGTTTACCGATATCATCAGAATCTTGGGCTGCTTGGATATTATCATCTGCATTCCAGAAATTATCAGAAAGCCATTGATGGCTTATTGGAATGCGAAAAATATTTCTTTACAAATCATAATGGAAGTAAAAGAAACCAGAATTATACACTTTTGTATTTAGGAAAGTCCTATGCCGGACTTCAGGAAAAAGAAAAAGCAGTTGGCTTTTTCAGGAAAATAGATTCTCTGGTTCTTAAAACCAACTATATCTATCCTGAGCTGAGAGATGTATATACTTACCTTATTGATTATTATAAAGAAAACGGTGATAAGGAAAAGCAGCTGTATTATGTAGACCGTTTTTTAAAAGTAGATCAGGTGCTGGATATGCAGTTCAGGTATATTTCCAGAGAGCTTCCGAGAAGATATGATACTCCGGAACTTCAGCAGGAAAAAGAAAGCATAACCAATGAGCTTACGAAAAGAAAAAGTCTTTTCTATATTGTTTTAAGTCTTTTGCTGATTTCACATTTATTATTTATCAACGTTTATTTTAAATATAAAAAATCTGAAAAGAACTACAAGAAGATTGCCCAGGATCTTATTCAATCTGTTAATGAAAATAAAGGCGAAAAAAACAGAGGTCCGGAAATTAAGAATGAAATTTCAGCAGCGCCTGTTCAAACAGTCAGTACAGAAAATGTTGAGGACAAAATATCGAGAACTATTTCTGAAGATATTGCCCAGACTATTTTAAAAGAACTTGAAATATTTGAAAACAATGATCAGTTTTTGAATAAGGGTATCACATTGGGAAGTCTTGCCAAAAAAATAAAAACAAACTCAAAATATCTGTCAGAAATTATCAATACTTACAAAGGGAAAAACTTTGCAACCTATCTCAATGATCTTCGTATTGATTATGCCATCAGCAGACTGGCCAATGACAAAAAATTCAGGTCTTATAAAATTCCTTTTATCGCTGAAGAATTAGGATATAATAATGAACAGGCCTTCACCTTAGCCTTCAAAAAACGAACCGGAACACCACTTTCTATCTACTTGAAAGAAATTGAAAATATGTCTTTGAATTAATATTAAGTTGTTGATATTTAGTTTTTTATTGTTTATAAATTCATGTTTTTAGGTATATAAATTTATGAATCTATAAAGCATTCCCTTGTTTCATTCTTCCACATCCTGCATCTTTGCTTCAGGTAAAAACACAACCATTTATTTTGTATGTGCACAATACAAGATATCAGTTCCAAACTGTTGATCATAAAAAAAAAGCAAGTCGGGAATTGTATCATAAAAACTAATAATGAAGGAGAGGATAAAAACTAATAACCAAGAAAACTAAAAAGTAAATCATGAAGTAATTGTTCAGAATTTAGAGATGTAAAGTGTAGTGATCATTTAAAAATCATTAAACAGTAAATCCGGTTAATCCGCCACACAGTTTAAAAGTATAGTATAGTCTAAAAATGGATGTATAACCCGGTAATTTACCACGAACTTATCACTTAAAAACTAATAACCATTTCAATAAAACTAATTCCATGAAAACTCAGAGTAAAATCATATTTTATTCTTTTTAAAAGTGATAGTGTAAGTGTGTTTATTCCGGAGGTATTCCGGATATTATTGAAGTTCAGGACAATATTGAGTGGAAATGTAACCCTGAAATGCAGAAGATTTTGCAGAAGAAAAAAGGTGAATTTACTGAACGGAGAGTTTAAATACCTGTTAAATGATTTTTAAAGACAGCGCAATCATCAAGTTGCGCTGTTTTTTTGTAACTTTGCAGACATTAATTTTTATATAAAAAATTTATCATCAACAAATGAAAAAGCAAACGATCAAAGAAATCCTAAAGGATTACAAGAAAGTATTACATCATGACATTACAGTTTACGGATGGGTAAGATCCTTCCGTGCTAATCGCTTTATTGCGCTTAATGATGGTTCTACGATTAATAATTTGCAGATAGTTGTTGATTTCGAAAATTTTGATGAGGCTATTCTTAAGAATATCAGTACAGCTTCTTCCCTGAAAGTAGTAGGAGAAGTGGTGGAAAGCCAGGGAGCAGGACAATCTGTGGAAATTATCGCTAAAAAGATCATTATTTTAGGAGATAACTTTACAGAAGAACTTCAGAGTACAATTCTTCAGCCTAAGAAACACAGTCTTGAGAAACTTCGTGAGCAGGCTCACTTAAGATTCAGAACAAACCTTTTCGGAGCGGTGTTCAGAGTGCGTCACGCAGTAAGTTTTGCAGTTCACTCATTCTTCAACCAGAACCAGTTTTTCTATATCAACACACCGGTCATTACAGGTGCAGATGCGGAAGGAGCGGGTGAAATGTTTGGGGTAACCAACTTTGATCTGAACAACATGCCAAAAACTGAGGAAGGTGAAATTGATTTTGCACAGGATTTCTTCGGTAAGAAAACAAACCTTACCGTTTCAGGACAGCTTGAAGGAGAAACTGCAGCAATGGGATTGGGAAGAATTTATACTTTCGGACCTACTTTCCGTGCTGAAAATTCTAACACAACAAGACACCTTGCCGAGTTCTGGATGATTGAGCCGGAAGTAGCATTCAACAACCTTGAAGATAACATCGACCTTGCGGAAGATTTCTTAAAATATGTGATCCAGTATGTATTGGATAACTGCAAAGATGATCTTGAGTTCCTGGACAACCGTTTTGCGGAAGAACAAAAGACAAAACCGGAAAAAGAAAGAGCAAAAGAAGGTCTTATCGAAAAACTTCAGAATGTAGTAGCGAAGCGTTTTAAGCGTGTAAGCTATACGGAAGCGATCGAAATTTTATTGAACTCTAAAGAAAATAAAAAAGGAAAATTTGTTTACCCTGTTGAAAAATGGGGAACAGACCTTCAGTCTGAGCATGAAAGATATCTTGTTGAAAAACACTTTGAAAGCCCGGTAGTATTATTTGACTATCCGAAAGAAATCAAAGCTTTCTATATGAAACTGAACGATGACAACAAAACCGTTGCTGCTATGGATGTTCTTTTTCCTGGTATCGGTGAAATCATCGGAGGATCTGAGAGAGAAGCAAGATTAGATGTTTTAAAACAGAAAATGGCAGATATGCACGTAGATGAGCACGAACTTTGGTGGTATCTTGATACCAGAAAATTCGGTTCTGTACCGCATGCAGGCTTTGGTTTAGGACTTGAAAGATTAGTTCTTTTCGTAACAGGGATGACTAATATCAGAGATGTAATTCCTTTCCCTAGAACACCGAAAAGCGCTGAATTCTAGAACAATAAAAAAAGCCTTAATCACAAGTTAAGGCTTTTTTTATTATTTAATAGTTTATTATATTAGGATAAGTAATGCAAAAATCATGCTAAATGTGTTTTTTATCAAATAAATTTATTAAATTCGTAGAATATGTTATGTTAAAACGCAAATAAGAATATGCTTAAACAACACTTACAACTCAAATTAGGACAGAAGCTGGCCCCTCAGCAGATCCAGTTGATGAAGCTTATTCAACTTCATACTCTTGAATTTGAAGAGGAGCTGGAGAGAGAGTTAGAAGAAAACCCGGCTTTGGAAATTGCAAAAGAGGATTCTAAGGAAGATGATTATTCTTCCCTGGAAGATGCTTATCAGGATGAGGGTACAGAAAGCATTGAAACAGATTTCGACGTCAATGAATATATCTATGACGATGAACCAAGCTATAAAACCGCATCCAGCAACTACTCTCCGGATGATGAGGAATTCGATAACGAGAGTCTTTTAACGGAAGGCCAGTCCTTATATGATTATCTTACAGAACAGATTCACCTGGTGAATATTGGTGATGAAGATCTGAAGATTGCAGAATACCTGATCGGGAATTTAGATACGGACGGATATCTGAGAAGAGAGATCAAATCTATTGTTGATGATCTTGCTTTCTCACAGGGAATTTATACTACTAAAGAAAGAGTAGAGGATATCCTTGAAAATTATGTTCAGAAACTGGATCCGCCAGGAGTAGGAGCAAGAGGTCTGCAGGAATGCCTTTTACTACAGATTGAAAAGAAAGTAAGCTCAGATAAAGCAGTTTCTCTTGCTGCCAATATCTTAAGACATCAGTTTGAAGCTTTAACGAACAAGCATTATAACAAGATCATTCAGAAATATGATATTGAAGAAGACGATCTGAAAGATGCTCTGGATGAGATCTCAAAACTTTCTCCAAAAGTAGGTGGAAACTTTGATACACAGACGATTACCATTAATCAGGAAATTATTCCGGACTTTGTCATTCAGGTGAAAGACGGGCAGGTAATCCCTATGCTGAACAGCAAGAATGCACCTACACTAAGAGTTTCTGAAGAATATAAAGATATTCTGACTACCTATTCCCATGATAAGAACTCGTCGGAACATAAGCAGGCTGCTTTATTTATCAAGCAAAAACTGGATGCAGCAAAATGGTATATTGATGCAATTAATCAGCGCCAGAATACCTTATTACAGACGATTACAGCCATTGTAAAATTTCAGAAGGATTATTTCATCACCGGTGACGAAAAGTCTCTGAAACCAATGATTCTGAAGGATGTTGCAGATATTACAGGTTTTGACATTTCTACCATTTCAAGGGTGGTAAAAAGTAAGTATGCAGATACACCTAATGGGATTGTATATCTTAAAGATCTGTTCTCGGACAGTTTAACAAATGACGATGGAGAAGAAGTTTCTACAAAGGAGATCAAAACCCATCTTCAGGAAGTTATCAGTAAAGAAAATAAGAGAAAACCACTTACAGATGATGCATTAGTAGTCATTCTGAAAGAGCAGGGTTACAATATTGCCAGAAGAACGATTGCAAAATATCGGGAACAGCTCAATATTCCTGTTGCGAGGTTAAGAAAAGAACTTTAACAATATAAAAAAGCATTTCAATTTGAAATGCTTTTTTTATCATAAGTAAAAATGGGATAGCTATTTATCATTTTACCTTTTTAAGTTAATCAGCTCAGTTTTACATTTTACAGCCCCAGCTCCTTCATAGAAATTTCCCGCATTTCAACCTTTCTTATTTTTCCGGAAATAGTCATTGGGAATTCATCTACGAATTTCCAGTATTTTGGAACTTTATAATGGGCAATTCTTCCTTTGCAGTATTCCTGTAGTTCTTCAGCAGTGATGGTAAATCCTTTTCTCACTTTTACCCATGCCATTACTTCTTCTCCGAATTTTTCACTGGGAACACCAATGATCTGGACATCAAGAATGTTGGTATACGTATATAAAAAATCTTCAATTTCCTTAGGTGAGATATTTTCTCCACCACGAATGATCAGATCTTTTATCCTTCCTGAAATGGTAATATAGCCGTCTTTATCCATTACTGCCATATCTCCGGTGTGCATCCAGCGGGCATCATCCAATACTTTCCTGGTGTTTTCAGGATCATTCCAGTACTTTAGCATGACGGAATAGCCTCTGGTACAAAGTTCCCCATGCTCCCCACGTTTTAAAGTTCTGCCACTTTCATCAATGATTTTTATCTCAAGGTGATCCTGAACCGTTCCTACGGTGCTGACCTGTTTTTCCAGCGGTGTTCCTATTAAAGTCTGAGTAGATACAGGTGAAGTTTCTGTCATTCCGTAGCAGATACTCATTTCTTTAATATTCATCAGATTTTCCACTTTTTTCATGATTTCGGGAGGGCATACAGAGCCCGCCATAACACCGGTTCTTAAGCTTGAAAAATCATAGGTGTCAAAATCTTTTACTGCCAGTTCGGCAATAAACATCGTAGGTACTCCATACAAAGAAGTACATTTTTCATCTGAAACAGCTTTTAAAGTAATCTCCGGATCAAAACTGTCATTCGGAATTACCATACAGGCTCCGTGAGCTGTGCAGCACATATTTCCGATGACCATCCCAAAGCAGTGGTAAAAAGGTACAGGAATGCAGACGCGGTCTTTCTCAGTATATTTTAGTCTGATCCCAATAAAATAACCGTTATTGAGAATATTATGATGGGAAAGAGTAACCCCTTTCGGAAAACCGGTAGTTCCGGAAGTATATTGAATATTAACAGGATCATCAAACTGTACATGCTCTTCAAAACTGTGAAGCACTTCATCCGAGATTTCCTGTCCGTTATTCACAAACTCTTCCCAGTTTTCATCAAAGAATATTTCGTGATCAAGGGTTGGGCATACTTCTTTCGCGTATTCAACCATCTCTTTATAATTGCTGGTTTTAAAGCTTAAAGAAGAAAAAATAAAACGAACTTCAGACTGATTGAGGACATAAGTCAGTTCATGAGTTCTATAGGCCGGATTGATATTCACTAAAATAGTTCCTATTCTTGCAGTTGCATACTGCAAAAGTACCCATTCATAGCGGTTAGATGACCAGACTCCGATTCTGTCGCCCGCTTTTGCTCCTAAAAATAATAAAGCTTTTGCAACAGCTGTTGTTTGATTGTAAAATTCCTGATAAGTAGCTCTGTAATCCTGATGAACGCAGACTAATGCTTCCTGATGGGGATATTTTTCGACAGTATTTTTAAGATTGGCTCCGATGGTCTGGCCTAATAATGGAACCTCAGAAGTTCCATACACATAAGATAAGGGCATAGTTTAAGATTTGGTGGAATAAAATTAACAATTATATCCCGAACTATGCCTATGTATATTAATTTTCCTGAGAATCTATTTCTTTAAGTTGTTTTAGATTTTTATCAAGTTTTTTAATAATAGTACCATATACCAGTCTGTAATATAACCAGATCATAGAAATCGCAAGCAATGTACTTACGGCAATTCCCACGATAATAATGGTAAGATTGGAACCACTTGGCTGGATATTCTGAGAATCTAATATGTAAAAGATAAAAGCAACCAATACAAAAGTGAATATCAGCAATAATACAATGCTGATAAGAATGAAAGCATTAACTGTTGTTTTGAACTTAATGATTCTGGTGATAAGTCCCTTCAGATTTTCCTCAATCTTGATTCTTCGGTAATTCTGATAGAATTTTAGTACGAAATATGCCGTGATCAATAAACTTAAGACTTTTATTGCTAAATAAGCATGCCCAAAGTTGTTTTCTACCTCCGGAGCTTCCTGGGCACCTAATCTTTCAAGCATTTTACGGAAGCTGTCTGATTCCTCTTCCGGAAAAAAGTAAAACAGTCCTAGTACTGAAAAGAAAAGTAATTCTACGACGCTGATCCAGAAAATATATTTCACATAGTTACGCGACTTTCTGTTCAACATCTGAAGAATCTCAGTGTTGTCATATTTATGCTGGACAGGTTGTTCCTGCCATGTTTTCTTAAAGCTATCTAAATCAAATTCAGGCATATTTTTCCATCTGTTCTTTAAGGGTTTTCTTTAATCTGTTCATTTTCACACGTGCATTAACTTCAGTGATTCCGAGGTTTTCTGCAATGTCCTTGTAAGGCAGATCGTCAAGATACATCATGACAATGGCTCTTTCTACATTAGGAAGAGTCTTGATTACCGTATACAAAAGGGATACCTGCTGCTGTTTTTCATCGTCATCTTCCACAAAATCCTTGTGGTTGATGTCCAGCTCATTTGTAGGAAGGCTTTTGCTTTTTTTTCTAAAGAGGGTAATGGCTGTATTGAGCGCTACACGGTACATCCATGTGGAAATTTTGGAGTTTCCTTTGAAAGAATCATAACTTCTCCAGAGCTGTAACACGATTTCCTGGAAAAGATCCTCTTCATCTTCCAGAGAATTGGTGTACAGACGCGATACTTTAATAATCAGTCCTTGATTATCTTTGATAAGCTGCGCAAATTCTTTTTCTCTGGAATCCATAGATATATAATGCCACGAAGATAATAATAAAGTAGTAATTGGTGAAAATTATAATTAAAAATCGTAAAACGGTAAAAAAAGGAAAATCGAAGAAGAGCTAAAGGTCCAGGCTTATATTTGAATAATACTCTATATTTTCATCAAAAATCATGGAAAGATATTTTTCAATCAATATTGTTTACGTGGGGCTAAAAACTCTTTAGTCCTTTTGCTTTTATCTTTTTACCACAAAATTTGTGTACCTTTGCCTCCGCGAGAAAATCGGCTTGTTGATTCTTGTTTTGGCAAGGGTAGGAAAGTCCGGACACCATAGAGCAGCAAAGCGGATAACATCCGTCACCCGTGAGGGTAGGACAAGTGCAACAGAAAGCAAGTACAGTTCGGCTGTAGTGAAACCAGGTAAACTCTTTGCGGTGCAATGGTAAGTATATCGGTTCTTTTCAGCAATGGAAATAGGGGTGGCTCGTCCTGAAAACCGAGGGGTAATCAGCTCAAGTATTGCAGCAATGTAATACGTAGATAAATAACAGGCACTTCTTCGGAAGTACAGAATCCGGCTTATAGATTTTCTCGTGATTTTTTTTAAAGCTGGAATTTAGAGGCTGGAAGAGTGAAATTTTTTAACGTAATGATTTTAAACCTCCATCTTCAAGCCTCTAAATTTTAACCCAATTTATTCATTTTCCAATAGTTTTTTAGATTCCTGTAATTCCTGTCTGTCTTTATCAGAAAGAGTAGGATATTTAAGATTCATTTTCTCCAGAGTATCAATAATGATCTGAATGGCCGCTACTCTTGCAAACCATTTACTGTCTGCAGGAAGCACATACCAGGGTGCATAATCTTTTGAGGTTTCATTGATGGCAGTTTCATACGCCTCCATATACTGGTCGAATAACGCTCTTTCAGGGAGATCTCCTGCTGAGAATTTCCAGTTTTTTTCCTGTTCATCAATTCTGTCCAGAAGCCTTTTTTTCTGTTCGTCCTTAGAGACATGTAAAAAAATCTTCACAACTGTTGTTCCGTTTTGAGAAAGGTGTTTTTCAAAATTACGGATACTTTCATATCTGTTTTCCCAGAATTTAGTATCAAAATCTTTTACGGAAGACCATGTTTTTTCGCTCAGATTATATTCAGGATGTACTTTGCACACCAGAACACTTTCATAATGGGATCGGTTAAAAATTCCTATCATTCCTTTCTGTGGCAGTGCCAGATAATGTCTCCATAAAAAATCATGAGAATATTCTTTGGAGCTTGGTGTTTTAAAACTGGTTACATTACATCCCTGAGGATTCACTCCCCCGAAAACATGCTCTATCATACTGTCTTTTCCTGCTGCATCCATAGCCTGCAATACAACCAGCAAAGACTGGCTTCCGTCAGCATATAATTTTTCCTGTAGTTCACGAAGTTTTTCTTTCTCCTGAATCAGCATTTGCTCTCCTTCTTCTTTAGTGAGCTTTCCATTATAAGACGTTGATGCTTTTTTTATCGAAAATTTTCCGCTTACCTTAAAGTTATCTGAGAAATCGGTGTCCATATTTTTTTTATTTAAAGATAAAAGTAAAAAGATAAAAGTAAAAAGATAAAAGTGAAGATGTTATTACAATTCAATAGGGTGGACCTTTGCCCAGCCATTAAAAAAAAAATCCGTCGAAACCTAAATAATAAATTTGATAAACGTCAATACATTTACTGCCATCTATTACCTATCATCTTCCACCTAATCAAACATAAATGTAATAAAAAAACCGCCTCAATGGAGACGGTTCTTTTATTTTTTTGAGTAGAGATTACTTCGCAGCAGCCTTTTTTGCAAGTTTCGCAGCTTTTTTCTCAGCTTTAGCAGCTTCTTTTTGTTCAGCAGGAGTCAATACTTTTGGCTCAGGAGCGTTAGCATCTACGTTACCTTTGATGTAGATTACACTTCTGCTGTTTGCAGGGTCATTAGAGAAAACCTCAATCATTTTGTTGAAAGGGCCAGGGATTGCTGTATTGTATCCAACCTTGATCTTTGCAGACTTTCCAGGCATGATAGGATCTTGGCTGAATTCAGGAGTCGTACATCCACAAGAAGGCTTTACATTTGAAAGAATCAAAGGCTTATCACCTGAATTCGTTACAGTAAAGAATCTTGTACCATCAGCACTAGGCTTAATAGTTCCGTAATCGAAAGTTGTTTTATCAAATGTAATAGTTTGTGCAGATGCAAGAGCAAATGTCCCGAATAGTGCAATTCCTGCAATTAATTTTTTCATATTCTTGAATGTTAATACGTTTGTTAGATAAATTTTGTGAAACAAAGTTAAAAATTATTTTAATTCATGCTTAAAAATTTTTTTCTTTAGACTATTTTTGCAAATTGCAAGCCAAAGAAATAGAATTTATGCAGATTTCAGAAAAGTACAATCCACAGGAAACAGAACAAAAATGGTACAATTACTGGTTGGAAAACAAATTTTTCCACTCAGAACCTAATGACAAACCACCATATACCATAGTCATTCCTCCACCAAACGTGACGGGGATACTACACATGGGACATATGTTGAACAATACCATTCAAGATGTTCTGGTCCGCCGTGCAAGAATGCGCGGGTTTAATGCTTGTTGGATTCCGGGAACAGATCACGCTTCAATTGCTACTGAAGCTAAAGTTGTTGCTAAACTGAAGTCTGAAGGAGTCAATAAGTCAGATATTACCCGTGAGGAGTTTTTAACCCACGCATGGGACTGGACTAATAAATATGGAGGAACTATCCTTGAGCAGTTGAAAAAACTAGGATGTTCTTGCGATTGGGACAGAACCCGTTTCACCATGGAAGATAAACTTTCTCAACAAGTTATCAAAAGTTTCGTAGACCTTTATAATAAAGGATTGATCTACAGAGGCTATAGAATGGTCAACTGGGATCCGGAAGCGAAAACCAATATCTCTGATGAAGAAGTAATCTTTAAAGAGCAAAACGGAAAATTGTATTTCCTTAAATATAAGATTGAAGGTTCAGAAGAGTTTCTTTCAGTTGCTACTACGCGTCCTGAAACTATTTTTGGGGATACAGCAGTATGTATCAATCCGAATGATGAAAGATATGCACACCTGAAAGGTAAAAATGTAATCGTACCTATCGTTGACAGAGTGATTCCGATTATTGAAGATGAATATGTGGATATTGAATTCGGAACTGGAGCTTTGAAAATTACTCCTGCTCACGATATTAATGACTACGAAATCGGACAGAAACATCAATTAAAAATGATTGATGCGCTGGATGATGACGGAAATCTTAATGAGCATGGTTTACATTACGCAGGGAAAAACAGATTTGACGTAAGAAAGCAGATCGCTAAAGAACTTGAAGAGAAAGATCTTTTGCTGAAAGCTGAAGATTATGTAAATAAAGTAGGAACTTCTGAGAGAACAGGTGCTGTTATTGAACCTAAAGTTTCAGTACAATGGTTCCTTAAAATGTCTGAAATTGCCAAGCCAGCTTTGGATGTAGTAATGGATGACGAGGTTAAGTTCTATCCAGAGAAGTTTAAAAATACCTACAAACACTGGATGGAGAACATCCGTGACTGGAATATTTCCCGTCAGCTGTGGTGGGGACAGCAGATTCCTGCATATTACTATGGAGAAGGAGAGAATGATTTTGTAGTGGCTGAAGATAAGCATCAGGCTCTTGTAGTATTAGAAGAACAAAAAGGAATTATTGCTAATCTTGAAGATTTAAGACAAGACGACGATGCATTAGACACATGGTTCTCCTCATGGCTATGGCCAATGTCTGTGTTTGACGGATTACTTGATCCTGAAAATAAAGATATCAATTATTATTATCCAACCTCTGATTTGGTTACAGGTCCGGATATTATTTTCTTCTGGGTAGCCAGAATGATTATGGCCGGATTGGAATACAGAAAAGAAGTTCCGTTTAAAAATGTTTATTTTACAGGAATTGTAAGAGATAAGCAGAGAAGAAAGATGTCAAAATCTTTAGGAAATTCTCCGGACCCTCTTGAATTAATGGACAAGTATGGAGCAGATGGAGTACGTGTAGGTATTCTATTGAGTTCCGCAGCGGGTAATGACCTTCTTTTTGATGAAGATTTAATGCTTCAGGGAAGAAACTTCATGACGAAGATCTGGAATGCATTCCGTCTGATCAATATGTGGAACCATGAAGATAAGCCAGCTATTGAAACCGATAACCAGGCAATTGAATGGTTTGAAAATAAATTAGACAAAACCATCGTTGAGATTAATGATCAATTCGAAAAATTCAGAATTTCTGATGCATTGCATTTGATCTATAAATTAATTTGGGATGATTTTTGCGGTTGGTATCTTGAAGCGATCAAGCCTAACTATGGAGAGGGAATTTCTAAAGAAGTATATAATAAAACCATCTATTTCTTTGAAGAGCTGATGAAGCTGCTTCATCCGTTTATGCCATTCCAATCTGAAGAGATCTGGCAGTTGATTTCTGAAAGAAGCATTGATGAAGCGCTTGTTATTGCTCAGCAGAAGAAGGCGGATAGCTTTAATGAAGAAGTTATTAAAAACTTTGAAATCACAGCTGAATTGATTTCAGGAGTTAGAAACTATCGTCAGACAAAAGGTATTTCTCCAAGAGAGGCTGTAGAGGTTTATACCAATGCATCTGAATTTGCTAATGAAGCGGTAGTAAGAAAATTAGCTAATGTTTCTGAAATTCATTTTGGACAGAAAACAGATAAGCCTAGCTTTACTTTCCTGGTAGGAGCAACTGAAGTTTCTATCCCATTAAGTGAAAACTTAGATTTAGGAGAAGAAAAAGCTAAGACTGAGGAAGAACTGAAATATTTGAAGGGATTCCTGGTTTCAGTAGAGAAGAAGCTTTCAAATGAAAAATTTGTTGCGAATGCAAAACCGGAAATCGTAGAAGTAGAGCGTCAAAAGCAAAAAGATGCTCAGGATAAGATTGCGATCCTTGAAGAAAAACTGAAAAGTTTATAAAGTATAGACAATAAATTTTGTCAAAATCTCAGGCTGGGTACAGATGAAAATTGTATCCAGCCTGATGGTTTAAAAGAATAAATACAATGACACATATAGAAAACATACAAAAACTATTCTCGAAAGACTTTGTAGAGAGCCCGTTACTTGAAAGTTTTGAAGTAGGAAAGATTTACCTTTCCAGCGGGAAACTGGTTGCCTGTGATCCCTTGATCACCAATGATATGTTACCTTTTACTACAGAATTTCCAAAAGGAGATTTTTCGGTAATGCTTCATAAAGAAAGAGAAAGTAACTGTGTGGCCTATGCAGAGATTATATTCAGTAATTCTGAAGTTAAAGAATGGAAACTGGCTACCACAGCAGGACAAAAATTAAAAGATCTTGAAGAAGGAGAAGTTTTCGGATATCCTGTAGAAAGCGGCATGGGATGTCTGATGGATGTTGATACCCAAAACAGCCTTAATGAACTGGAACAAAGATTATATCAAAATAAAGGAGGTGACTTTATGGGAATCTATGAAGAATTTTTCCATGATTATTTCTTTGATGAAAACGGTGCCATAGATCAATATGCCTTTCTTAAACCGGCAAAAGAACATCCTGGAACCATCTTTGCTTTTGAAACCGGATATGGAGAAGGATTTTATGCCAGCTATATCGCTTATGATAAAGATCAACAACCCGTGAAAATAATTACTGAATTTATTGAAATAAGTTAATTATAAATTAGTTATTTTTGAGACACAATTTTGTCAGTTATTAATATTAAAGCTAATACAAAACACAATGAATTTCTCATCAGAACAACCTCGTATTATTGTTGTGGGCAGCTCATCGATTGATTTGGTTCTTGAAACCGAAAAACTTCCTTTGCCTAATGAAACCGTCTTAGCTATCAAATCAGATAGTTACTTTGGTGGTAAAGGTGCTAACCAGTCAGTAGGTACGGCCAGGTTGGGTGCCAGTGTATACTTTATAGGATGCGTTGGGATGGATCCTCTTGGACAACAGATCATGAGGAATCTGGTAAGCGAAAATGTAAATGTAGGATTTGTTCATGAAACAGATAAAGAAGCTACAGGAACTGCTTATGTAACAACTTCTCATGGAAATGCTGCTATTGTGGTTGTACCCGCAGCCAATAAGCATCTTAGCAAATCACATATAGACGAAGCGGATAAATATTTTCATACCACCGATCTTGTGCTGGTTCAGCTTGAAGTTTCTATGGATGTTGTAGAACATACTGTTAGAAAAGCTAAGAAATATGGAAAGAAAGTAGGATTATATGCATCTCCGGCAATGAGAGTTAACGAAGAGATTTTGGAAATGGTTGATTTTATTGTGGCTAAAAGTAATGAACTGTATGTTATTTTTGGAGAAGAGAAAAGGGAAGAAGTTCTTAAAAAATATTTCAATAAAGTATTTGTAAGAGATGATACCAATTCTACCATTTATTTTGATGGTACCGAAATGAAATATTACAGAAACGATAAGGACGAAAAAGTATATAAAATGGGAATGGGTGATGCCTTTACATCAGGATTTGCCATTGCATTATGCCATGGGAACTCTATCGAAGAATGTGTGAAATTCGGAAATGAAGTTTCATCAAGAGTTTCAGGGGGTAAAGGATCTCAGACAGGACTTCCGAGAATCTCAGATTTCTTTTCTTAAAGCTATTTACAACATATCAAAAGTTTGAAACTTAACATAAAGATATAAGTAAAATGTCCACTTTTATAGTGGATTTTTTTCTTTTTTATATTATGGAAAAACTAATATTGACCACAGAAGACCATATTAATCTTGTTGCCCATTTATTTAAGCCGGAAAGAGATAATGGTAAACTATTACTGATTAACTCAGCAACAGGGGTAAAGCAGCAGGTCTATTTTTCTTTTGCCAGCTACTTTTGTGAACAGGGATTTACAGTTATTACCTATGATTACAGAGGAATAGGACTTTCCAAGCCGAAAAATATGAGAGGGTTTCAAGGTTCTATGAGGCTTTGGGGCTCAAAAGATTATAAAACGATAACTCAATATATCAAGTCAGCATTTAAAGAATACAAAAAGTATTGTTTAGGCCATTCTGTAGGTGCACTCATTCTGGGAATGAATGAAGATTCCAACATTTTTGAAGAATTTGTTTTTGTAGGAACACAAAATGCTTTTGTAGGAAACCTTAAAGGAAGAACAAAAGTTGAAGCGTATTTAGGTTTTGGAATTGCCCAGCCATTAACAACTTCATTGCTAGGATATTTCCCCGCACATTGGTTTGGATTGGGAGAAAGTCTTCCAAAAAATTGCGCATATGACTGGAGAACCTTAATTTTAAACAAGAAATCAACCAATAAGTTGTTGGAAAAAATTGATGACTTTTCTAAAAATTTAACCCAGAAAGTATTTGTAATCCGGGCTGAAGATGATATATGGCTTACAGAAAAAGGAGTATTAAGTTTATTAAATAATACCTATTCAAATCTCAAACCTACATACAGGCTGATCGCTGCTTCAGAATCAGATAAAAATGAAATCGGGCATATCAATTTTTTTAGAAGTTACAACAGCAAACTATGGGATATTATTTTAAATGAACTGATAGATAAATGAAAAGTACGATTGACAACACAGTAGCATTTGTAAAAGAAAAATTAGAAGGAGCAGAAGCCGGGCATGACTGGTTCCATATTGAAAGAGTCTGGAAGCTGGCCGCTCAGATAGCAGAAACAGAGGATTGTGACAAAGAAGTAGTAGAATTGTCCGCACTTCTTCACGATATTGCCGATCCTAAATTTCATAACGGAGATGAAACCATTGCTCCCAAAATATCAAGAATCTTTCTTGAAGAACAGAACGTATCTGAAGAAATCATCCAGAAGGTCTTATTTGTCATTGAAAATATTTCGTTCAAGAACAGAGATCAGGCTCCGGTAAATCCACCCATTGAACTCCAGATTGTGCAGGATGCCGATCGTATTGATGCCATAGGTGCTATTGGAATTGCCAGAACATTCAATTTTGGAGGTTTTAAAAATAACCTGATGTATCATCCCGATATGAAACCCAAATTAGGGATGTCAAAAGAAGAGTATAAAAAATCTAACGGGACAACGATCAATCATTTCTATGAAAAGCTCCTTCTCCTGAAAGATATGATGAACACTGAAAAAGGAAAACAAATGGCAGAAGAAAGACACAATTATATGCTGAATTTCCTGGACCAGTTTTATAAAGAATGGAATGTAGAGTAGAAAATAGGATCAGAATGAATTGAATCTGATTCTGCTTCTGCTTGTCAAAAATTAACTATCCGAACAAATATTGTATGTGACATTATTAGTTCGGATATTTTTTATGAACAGATATACCAGTTCAGTTCAGAGGGTAATAAAGATAGAAAACTATTTTTTAGGCTGGTTAAAATTAAAAATTGGCCTCGGACATGGATAAAATAGAGAGAAGGAGTATCTTTGTAAAATATGACACTCATTATTTTTATCATATTTCTGGCTTGTGTCCTTTCATTGGTCCTGTTTAAGATTAAATCAGGAAGTATGGCCAAGTGGGCAAAGCTGTTTCGTATTGTAACAGTTGTTTTTTCAATTTCTGTATTTACGTACTGGTTTATCAAGAAAAGTGCTGTGGCATTTGTTGATAATTCTGTGGGGCTTCAGGTGGTTAATAAACTTCCACAGGCATTGGATTTTTACTTAATCAAAGTAGATAAAACAGATCAAAATACAACCCTTGAGCCTAAACATATTGGAAAAATACGCCCGGAATATTACAGAATAGAATACCTGAAAATGGATAAGTCTGATGAATACTGGATTGCAGGCTATCTTGGAAAGAAAAACTTAGTCTATTTTTCTCAACATTCTGTACCTAATAAAAATATTGATCAGATTGTAGAAGTACAGAACTACATCAATCAAAGTATGAAGCTGTCTGATGCGGCCAAAAAGCAGGTAGACGCTTATAATTATGAGAATACCAAACTGGGAATCTGGATTACGCTGGACTTTCTGCTTCTGTTTCTCAATCTTGTGCTGCTGATTAGAAAAAATAAATAAAAAAGGTAATGAGTTTCCAATACTCATTACCTTTTTAGTTTCTGTCAAGGATAATCCAGAATCTGCATAATCCGTTCCTTGAATTCTTCAGGACAGGCTTTGATAAGTTTATCCTTATTTTGTTTACTGATTTCTTTAGGCTCAAGCCATTCGCTCTTATTGGAATTCAAACTGTGGCTGTCATATACTCTTTTTATGGTATGATTTTCATAAAAAATATATTCATCACCAAGCCAGTTGCTAGCAATGCTGATTGTACAAATTTCCTTTTCCATAATTTATGTTTTAAAGCATAATGTTTAGTGAAATACATTATACTCTAATATACAAATTTTTTTGTTACAGAGAGGAATGAATCGGGTGTAAGAAATTAACTGAATGTAGCCTATTTAATTTTATCTCAGCAATCCTTTGTACTAAAAAAGTGTTCCGGTACTTTCTGTTGCCATTTGCGGAATATGAATATCAGTTTTCCATTCTTCATTCATCTTCCTGATAAAATAAGCGGATAATAAAGGAGAAGCTTTTTCAATGTTCTGGTGTACGAAGAAATAAAGATTCTGAAGACCTGCTTTTTTCCATTGGGTAAGATGTTTCAACCAATCATCCAGTCTTTCATAGTCACTTTCAGCATTGGCTCCTACATAGCGGATAAATGCATTAGGGGTAGTAAGTCGCATATGAAGCATATCTCTTCTTCCGGCGGTATCTACAATGATATTGGTGATGTTATGGGCTTCAAAAAGTTCACAGGTTGTATTCAGAATTTCTTCATCGGTAAACCATTCCGTATTTCGGAGTTCTATGGCTAATGGAACTTCTTTAGGCCATTCTTTTACGAATTTTTCCAGCCTGTCATAGTCCTTAGGCTTAAAATTATCGTGAAGCTGAAGAAAAGCCATTCCCAGTTTCTCATCAAAATTGATAATAGCAGAAGCAAAATGAGTCACGGGATCTGTCACATCAATCAGCCTTCTGAAATGGGAAACCGTATTGGTGATCTTAGGGAAGAATTTAAAATTTTCCGGAGTTTTTTCTTTCCAGGTTTTTACCTGATCAGGAGTGGGCATTCCATAGAAAGTAGCATTCAATTCGATAGAATTAAACTGAGTAGCATAATAAGTCAACTCATCCTTAGTTCCTTTAGGATAGAATCCCTTAAGGTCTGTTTTATTCCATTTTGCACACCCGATAGAAATATTTTCCAGCCCTTTTTTATTAAGAGACAGTATTTCTTTGGTTTTGGGATGGTCTTTAGGTAATGTGAAATCTATTTTTGATGGGTCTTCTACTTGTCCGAATTTCATATCTGTAGTTTTGGGTGTTAAACAATAAACACAAATATAAACCAAAAATCTCAGAGCATTTCATGATTCTTACGGAAAGTAATTAGACAGAATCAGCATTGAAAACGACAAAAGCACACCTTTCGGTATGCTTTTGTAAATATAGCGTGTTTATTACTTGGTCTTATGCTTCGCAGCTTGAACATGATACGAAGTTAACCATCATTTCTTTTGAAACAGATGAACTTCTTTGGTAGTAAAGGGTTTTTACTCCTTTTTTCCAAGCTTCAATATAAAGGTAGTTGACATCTTTTACAGGCATTGTAGAAGGAATCTGAAGATTCAGTGACTGTGCCTGATCAATATATTGCTGTCTCTGTGCTGCCTGAGAAATAATCTCCATTGGAGAAATTTCTTTGAACGTTTTGAATACTGCCTTTTCTTCAGGAGTAAGCTCGTTCAGGTGCTGTACCGATCCGTGGTTCAGCATGATTGTTCTCCATGTTTCTTCGTTATCCAGTCCTTTTTCTTTCAATAGTTGTGCAAGGTATTTATTCTTACGCATAAAGTTTCCTTTCGCAAGACCTGCTTTATAATAGTTGGAAGAGAAAGGCTCAATTCCAGGAGAAGTCTGTCCTAAGATGGCAGAACTTGAAGTGGTAGGAGCAATAGCCATTGTTGTGGTATTTCTCAATCCGTATCCTTTCAATACTTCTGGTTCTCCATAGATGTTGGCAAGTTCTCTTGAAGCCTGCTCAGCCTGTTCTTTGATATGTCTGAATGCTCTTGCATTGAACTGAGTCGCCTCAAAGCTTTCAAACGGAATCATATTTTTCTGTAAATAAGAGTGGTATCCTAAAACGCCTAATCCAAGAGCTCTGTGACGCATCGCGAAGTTTCTTGCTCCCTGTAGGTAATAGTTTCCTTCAGTTTTGTCAATGAACTCTGATAATACAGCATCAAGGAAGTATACTGCCAGTTTTACAGCATCGGTATCTTTCCACTCATCATACAATTCCAGGTTCATGGAAGACAGACAGCAGATGAAAGATTCTTCCATTGTTGATGGAAGCATGATTTCAGAACAAAGGTTACTTGCATTCACTGTCATTCCCAGGTCTTTATAAACCTGAGGTTTATTTCTGTTCACGTTGTCTGTGAAGAAAATATACGGAAGACCTTTTTGCTGGCGGCTTTCCAATACTCTTGCCCAAACTTTACGTTTTTCCATATCACCGTCAATCATATCCTGCATCCAGTAATCCGGTACACATACTCCGGTAAACAGGTTCTGAATCGGGCTGCCGATATCTTTAATGGATAAAAATTCTTCAATATCCCCGTGGTCAATATCTAAGTAAGCAGCAAAAGCACCTCTTCTTACTCCTCCCTGAGAAACCACATCCATAGCCGTATCGAAAAGCTTCATGAATGAAACTGCTCCTGAAGATTTTCCGTTATCTGTTACAGCAGTTCCTCTGTTTCTCAATTCTCCAAAATATCCTGAAGTACCACCTCCGATTTTAGTCTGCATGATGACTTCACCCATTTTATGAGTAATTCCTTCAATGCTGTCCGGAATGTGAACGTTGAAACAGGAGATAGGAAGACCTCTTTCTGTTCCCATATTAGCCCATACAGGAGAAGAGAAGCTGATCCATCCTTTCGTGATCATTTCTTTGAATGCCGGTTGAAGTTCAGGTTTGTATAACCTTTTTGCAGCAGCAGTGGTAATTCTGTCGATAGCTCCGTCTACCGTTTCACCTTTCAACAGATATCCTCTGTTCAGCATTTGCTCAGACTCTTCATTGAGCCACCATATATTTGAATTTTGCTCTTCCATAGATGTTATATTTTCGAATTCCGGAATGAGAGAATCACTCCGGAATTTTGTTTTTTTATAATATTGATTGTAAAATTTCTACTTTGTGGGAACCGTTCAGCCCGCTTTCGTCTCTTAATCTCTGAAATTCTTTAAAAGACGGAACATTCAAAACCTCATGCTGAACTTCTTCATTGATGTAGTTTGAATAATGTACAAAAGTAACACCATCTTCCTTTACAAAAACTTTATATTCAAAGGTGGAAGGATCTAAATTTTTGAAATCTTCCAGAAACTTTTGGATATTCGTTTTATTGTTTGGAACAAATTCGGGGTTTACCGTATAGGTTACTATTACATTAATCATTTCTTTTGTATTTGTGCTTTACTGATGAACAACAATTTCACTTATTAATCAGAAAAGGGTAGTCCTGATACTGACCGCTTTGACGCTCGCTCGTCAATATTAGAACAAGTCGTTTGCTGTAATACTTTTATCGTGTTTTGTATAATCAACAGGTCTTTTAGCAAAGAAATCATCTAATGAATTGGCGAAAACTTCTTCCTCGAACCATACCATTGGTCTGTATTGTTCAGGAGTAATGTTGTATTTTGTTTTCATGTTGATTTTCTTCAAGCTGTCATCCACACGGTATTTCATGAAGTTTAACAGATCTTCTTTAGAAACGTTGTCGATTTCTCCCAGTTCAAAGATCCAGCTAAGGATATCACCTTCTCTTGCGATAGACTCATCTACCAAAGTGTAAATGTCTTCGATATCGCTGTCTGTTAATAAGTCAGGCTGCTCCTCACGGATTTTGTTGATCAGGTAAATTCCTGCATTAGCGTGAATCTGCTCATCTACGGAAGTCCATGCAATAATATTGGAAACGTTTTTCATGAATCCTTTGAATCTTGTGAAAGAAAGGATGATGGCAAACTGCGAGAAAAGAGAAACATTTTCTACTAAAATACTGAATAATAGTAAAGCAGAAACATACTCTTTAGGGGTTGCAGAATTAGCGTGTTTTAAAGCATTTCCCAGGAACTCGATTCTTCCTTTTACAGCAGGAATTTCGATAACATTAAGGAATTCGTCATTGTATCCTAATACCTCTAATAAACGGGAATATGCTTCAGAATGACGAAACTCGCATTCTGCAAAAGTAGATCCTAATCCATTGAATTCCGGCTTTGGTAGGTGGTTGTATAAATTCCCCCAGAATGTCTTTACAGACACCTCGATCTGTGCAATGGCTAACAGCGCATTTTTCACAGCATGTTTTTCATGTGGTTCCAACTGCGAATGAAAATCCTGAACATCTGCAGTAAAGTCCACTTCCGAATGTACCCAGAACGATTTGTTGATTGCCTCTACAAATTGAAGAACCTCCGGGTATTCAAATGGCTTATAACTTACTCTTTTATCAAAAATTCCCATATTAAATATCTTTATAATTAAATAATTTAGATCTCTGTGGATAACGTTCAGGAAATACTTAACTTTTTGTTTATCTGCAAGTTGTGGATTAAAGTTATTCACTTCCGCAAATTCATATTTCTTGTAAAGAACTAATAGCAAAGTTCGAAAAAAAGAACTGATTTTGAAAGAGGTAAATACTAATAGGCTGACTTTTAGCCTGAAAAGTTTTCCACATTTACATGAAACTGGCTCGGATAATAGGCTAGACAGCAATCTTGAGGATAAATAGATACAAATACAGAGTTACAGTTAAACAATATTTTGTAAAGTATTATAAATAAAGGTCTATTGTGTTAAACAAAAAAAAATTTGAATAAATTTTTATTCTTGTAACAATTTGAAAATATCATCTACTTATTGGGTATAAAACATACATCACTTAATGTTAGTAATTCAGGATTTAAATAAGTCATACGATACAGGGAAAAGCAAACTTCATGTTCTCAAAGGAATTAATCTGAATATTTCTGAAGGGGAGTTTGTTTCTATTATGGGAAGTTCCGGTTCCGGAAAATCTACGCTTCTTAATATTATTGGGATTCTGGATGAAAAAGATTCAGGTATCTATGAATTGGATGGAGTTCCTATCGAACATTTATCTGAAGTAAAAGCTGCGGAATACAGAAGCAGGTTTTTAGGATTTATTTTCCAGTCTTTTAACCTTATCAATTATAAAACGGCTTTAGAAAATGTAGCACTTCCTCTGTACTATCAGAATGTACCGAGAAAAGAGCGAAATCAGAAAGCGATGGAATATCTGGAGAAAGTAGGATTGGCACAATGGGCCAACCACCTTCCGAGTGAACTTTCCGGAGGACAGAAACAAAGAGTCGCTATTGCAAGAGCTTTGATTACAGATCCAAAAGTAGTACTGGCAGATGAGCCTACAGGAGCATTGGATTCCAAAACTACTCATGATATTATGAAACTGCTTCAGGATATCAATAATGAGGGGAAAACAATCATCGTTGTAACCCATGAACCTGATGTAGCTGCACAAACTAAAAGAAATGTAGTACTGAAGGACGGGATTATTGAAAGTGATGAGTTTATTAAGCAGATTGTATTATAAGTGAATCGTGAATGGTCAATTTTGCTTTACAAGTGAATTGATAATGAAGAGGGAAAATAATTAATAACACACACGAATGAATATGAAAAAAAATAAAAATGTTTTTAAATCTGAACCATTATAAGCTTGACGTATATCGGTCAGCCAGAGAATTAAGAATAGAATGTTATAAAATTTTATCTAAAATCCCTGATCATGAAAAGTTTAACATAATCGATCAGATACGAAGAGCTTCTACTTCAGTTGTACTAAATATTACTGAAGGATGTTCAAGAAAATCTGAACTGGAAAGAAAGAGGTATTTTGAAATTGCCAGAGGTTCGGTTATTGAGTTGGATTCTTGTTTTGATATCGTTATAGAATGTAATTATATTAAAATAGAGGAATTAACAAAAATTGGAAATTTAATAAAAACAGCATTTATCTTGTTAAGTGAAATGTTAAAAAAAGATTAGAAATGTGAAAATTAGTCAGGTTCGTAACTAAAGTTTTGCGAAGAATAAATTGACAACAAAGTTAATTGACTTCGAAGAAAATTGAGAGCGCAGCTAATTGACTTTTTTACAAAGTAAAAAAATAAAAACTATGTTTGACCTAGATCGTTGGCAGGAAATATTCAGTTCTATCCGGAGCAATGTGCTCAGGACGGTACTTTCAGGGTTTACGGTAGCCCTGGGGCTGTTTATTTTCATCGTACTTTTTGGAATTGGAAAAGGACTTCAGAATGCTTTCTCAGAAGGATTTGCCGGAGATGCTAAGAACCTTATTATTATTTCAACAGGGAAAGCCACTTTAGCGTATAAGGGATTACAGTCTGATAGAAATGTTTCAATGAATAACGCAGACTATGATTTTTTGATAAATGCAGATAAGAAAAAAGCGGGTCCTTCAAGTCCCAGGTATAGCGCCAATTTAATGGTGAAATATGGGAAAGAGAGTGGTCTCTATCAGATCAATGGTGCTGAGCCGGGAGAGCAGGTTATTGAGAATAGAAAAATTATTGATGGTCGTTATCTGACATCTATGGATTTGACAAGGAAATTAAATGTTGCCGTAATCGGAAGAATGGTTCAGCGGGATTTGATCAAAAATGGAAATCCTATTGGAAAAGAGCTGGATATTAATGGAACGATGTACAAGGTGATCGGAGTCTTTTCAGATGATGGAGGAGACCGGGATGAAAGACATATTACAGTGCCTATTACCACTTTACAGCAGATGAAAAAGGGTTCTGACACAGTGAATATAGCTTATATCACCTATAATGATAAGTTGACTCCGGATCAGGCCATAAAATATGGTGATGAGTTACAAGATAAACTGAAAGCCAGAAAAAATGTTTCTCCTGATGATGAAAATGGAGTTCGTGTCTGGAATAACGCCAAAAATATGAATGATACATTTACGTTTATGGCAGTTCTTACCGCTATTGTTGGATTTATTGGTCTGGGAACATTGCTTGCGGGAATTATCGGGATCAGTAATATCATGGTGTATATCGTGAAAGAAAGAACCAAAGAAATCGGAGTACGAAAAGCTATTGGGGCAAAACCAAGTGGAATCGTAGGACTGATTGTTCAGGAAAGCGTTGTGATTACAGTGGTATCCGGACTTGTAGGAGTAGGAGTAGGTGTTTTGACATTAAGCCTTATTGGTGACAGTCTTGAAGAATTCTTCATTAAAAGTCCAAGTGTAGGTTGGGGGGCTATTATTATGGCATTTATTGCCCTGATTTTTTCAGGATTGATTGCTGGATTTGTACCTGCATACAGAGCTTCAAGAATCAAACCTATTGAAGCATTGAGAACAGAATAATATAAACTAAAAAACAAAAGCAAATTTTTAGTTAAAAGAATGAATGGAATTCATAAATCATATTTATAACTTATAATTCAAAAAGGTGAATATCATATTTAAAAAAGATACTTGGCAGGAAATTTATTATTCATTGAGGAATAATAAACTCCGAACATTTCTTACCATGATTGGCGTAGGATGGGGAATGTTTTTGTATGTAAGCCTTCTTGGAGCCGCAAAAGGGATGGAGAATGGTTTTGATAAATTATTTTCCGGTTTTGCCACCAATTCAATCTTCTTATGGGCACAGAAAACATCCATTCCATATGAGGGATTTCCTAAAGGAAGAGAAGTTCACTTGAACTTAACCGATATGGATATGCTGAAAAGGAAAGTAACAGCCATAGATTATATATCGCCACAAAATGCCAGAGGAAGCTTTACCGGAACACCGGGAGAATCAATGTCAAGAAACGGGAAAAACGGTACTTATTCATTAACGGGAGATTACTCTGTAGGAAATAAAATTTCAGAAAAGAAACTGATCTACGGACGCTATATCAATGATGCCGATGTTTCCGGAAATAAAAATGTAGTAGTTATTGGAGAAGAGATTTATAAAAACTTCTTTGATTCCAAGAAAAAAGAAAATCCAATAGGAAAATCAATCAATATTAAAGGTCTCTTCTTTAATGTCATTGGAGTTTTTCGTGTGAAAAAAGGAGGCGGCTTTGAAAATGATCAGACCGCTTTCATTCCACTTTCCACTTATACGAAAATGTATAATGCAGGAGACCAGATAGACCTGTTTGCGATTGTAAGTAAGCCTAATGCTAACGTTAATTCCGTGGAAGAAGATGTAAAACAGGTTTTAAAAACCAAAAATAAAGTTTCACCTGAAGACACCAATGCTTTCGGAAGTTTCAATCTTGGAAAAGAGTTTAAAAAACTAACCGGTTTTCTTACTGGGATGCAGCTACTGACCATTATTGTTGGTACACTGACGATTCTTGCAGGAGTAATCGCTATCTCCAATATTCTTTTGATTACAGTAAAAGAGAGAACCAAAGAAATCGGAATCAGAAGAGCATTGGGAGCAAAGCCTGCTGAAGTAAGAAATCAGATTTTGCTGGAAAGTGTTGTGATTACACTCTCCTCAGGATTAATAGGTTTTATGTCTGGAATTTTTGTACTCATGATTCTCAATGCGGCTACCCAGGGTCAGGATTCATTTCCTTTTTATAATCCGACCGTTAACTATGGAAACGTATTTGCGGCGATGGCTGTAATGGTGGTTTTAGGATTGATAATCGGGATGATTCCTGCGCAGAGAGCGGTAAAGATCAGACCTATTGAAGCATTAAGAACAGAATAATTAATTTTCACATCATTCAATTTAAAAAAAATAAACTATACATATGAAAAAGAAATTCACCTGGAAAAAAGCCATTTATATAGTCTTGGGGCTTTTATTTGCAGTGGCATTGTTCTCAGGGCTTGGCTATTTTATCAAATCAAACTCCAAAGAAAGTGAGGCTTTCCTTACCCGCAAACCTACTATCCAGAATATGGATGATAAAGTAATGGCTACAGGGAAAATTGTTCCCAAGGAAGAAATTGAAATCAAACCCAATATTGCTGGGATTATCGATAAGATTTTAGTAAAAGAAGGAGATAAAGTAGAAGTAGGACAGCTGATTGCTACCGTAAAAATTGTTCCAAGTATCTCCGAAGTAAACGCTGCTCAGCAGGAAGTTCAGAATGCGCAGATCCAGATCAGCAATGCTCAGATGAATGTAGGGAATATGCAGAAACAGTTTGAAATGCAGGATAAGCTATACAAACAAGGAGTAGCTTCTAAACAGGAGTATCTGAACGCCCAGCAGCAATTGTACTCTCAGCAACAGACTTTAAAAAATGCCCAGCAGCAATTGAATACCGCTCAAAAAAGATTACAGATTGCTAAAACAGGTGCCACTCCTGAACTTAAAGGACAAGGGTTAGCGACTACAGAAATTCGGTCCAAAGCTTCAGGTACTGTACTGGAAGTTCCTGTAAAAGCAGGAAGCCAGGTGATTGAAGCCAATAACTTTAATGCCGGAACTACAATCTGCTCAGTGGCTGATTTAAATGTTTTGATTTTTAAAGGTGAAATTGATGAAGCACAAGCAGGAAAGCTAAGTGAAGGGATGGATATGAACATCGTGATCGGTGCTCTTCAAAATAAAACTTTCCCTGGAAAACTAACGATGATTGCTCCAAAAGGAAAAGATAATGCAGGAACAATTAAATTTCCGGTAGAAGGAAACGTAACTAATCCTAATAATGAGTATATTAGAGCAGGTTTTTCTGCGAATGGTGAAATTGTGTTGAGTTCTCAGAAAAATGCATTATTATTGGATGAGTCTTTAGTTCAGTACGAAAAGAAACAAGGAAAAGATGTACCTTTCGTAGAAGCAAAACAAAAAGATGGGAAATTCAAAAAAGTATATGTGAAACTGGGAGCTAGTGACGGGATCAACGTTCAGATTCTTCCGGGATCAAATATCACAAAAGATACCGAAGTGAAAGTTTGGAACCCTTCTGATAAAGACAAAGAAGAGCTTAAAGAAAAAGCAAATAAAAAATAATAAACTACACTATACACTTTTAAACTGTGAATCCCGGAGGAATTTTTTTCGTCCGGGATTCTTTTTTTAGATCAAAACTTTTGCAAGTGTAAATTCCTATATTTGAATTGGATAATCTATGAAAAATGTGCAGATACGCTGGGAAAACCTATAAATCACATTACGTATGCTTCAAATGCAGAAAATCATTTAAACAACAGAATGTATACGATATTATAAAAAGAGTAGAAAAAGAAAAAGTATACCATGAGCCTAATGGGAAGGTAATTCGTAAAGTGGGATATGTTTTCACAAAAAGAGAAACAGAAGAATTACAAAAAATTGTTTCAGAGATTGAAAACAGAACTATAAAATGTCCTGAGTGCAGCAACGTAATGGCTGATCTGGGGAAAGATTTCAAAGCTCCAAAAAAAACAGCAGTCAAAGAATGGAAAATTATAGAAAGTCTTTTAAAAACAGGAAAATGCTTTCATACATGCGGCTGTGATGGAATTGGATATATTCCCAAAAATCCTAATGACTATGAAATGTATTTAAAAACCATCTTGCAGTCTTATCAGGAATCATTGATTTCATGTCAGAATAAATCTATAGAAGAATTCCCGGATAAAAATGAGGAAATTAATTATTGGTCAGACAAGATTCAAAAAGTAAAAACTGAAATTGCTGATAATAAATTCGGAAAGGTGTAACAAAAAGTAATTTTAAAATGTCTTAATTTTAAATTCCAAACTATATCTCCATGAAAAAAGACTATTGGATTCTGTTACTTTTTATCATTGCAAAGTTTGCACTCCAATACTCGCTGATAAGCCCTGAGTATGAACTTCACAGAGATGAATACCTGCATCTTGATCAGGCTAATCACCTTGCCTGGGGATATCTCTCCGTTCCTCCCGTTAATTCCTGGTTGGCCTGGATAATTAAAATGTTGGGAAATTCCATCTTTTGGGTTAAATTCTTTCCAGCGCTGTTCGGAGCTTTGACGATAGTACTGACATGGAAAGTTGTGGAAGAGCTCAATGGAAACCTGTTTGCTAAAGTACTGGCTTCTTTAGGGCTATTATTTTCAGTACTTCTTCGGGTAAATATGTTATTCCAGCCAACCTCTCTGGAGATCTTCCTATGGTTGTTTATTTACTACAGTCTGATTAAATATTTCAATTCCCAACAAGTAAAATGGTTGTATATAGGTGCCATCATTGTCGGAATAGGAATATTAAATAAATACAATATTGCTTTTTCATTGTTAGGGCTTATTCCTGCATTATTGCTGACAGAGCAAAGGAAGATTTTTATGCTGCCTCATGTGTACTGGGCTGCACTTTTAGCTTTGATTATTATTTTTCCCAACCTTCTCTGGCAGTACCAGAACCAGTTCCCGGTTGTTCATCATATGAAAGAACTTTCTGAACGGCAGCTTGTACATGTAGACAGAATGGATTTTATGAAATCCCAGATTTTATTTTTTGCCGGAGTTATTTTTGTGATTATTGCAGGCTGGGGAGCATTGCTGTTATACAAACCTTTTGAAAAATACAGGTTTTTCTTTTGGAGCTATATCTTCACGATCATTCTGTTTTTGTTTTTTAAAGCAAAAGATTACTACGCAATCGGACTCTATCCTGTGTATATTGCTTTTGGTGCTGTTTTTCTCGGAAATTTATTTGAAAAAGGCCGGAAAAGATTTTTGAAGCCGGTTAGCATACTTATTCCAATACTTTTATTTCTGCCTTTGTATAATGTGGCTTTTCCAAATAAAAGTCCTGAATACATCGTGTCCCACCAAAGTCAATACAAAAAATTAGGGTTGCTTCGCTGGGAAGATGGAAAAGATCATCCGCTGCCACAGGATTTTGCTGATATGCAGGGTTGGAAAGAGCTGGCTCAAAAAGTAGATAAAGAATATTCCAGATTGTCAAAAACCGGAAAAACCATGGTACTGTGTGATAATTACGGACAGACCGGAGCTATTAATTATTACTCAAAAGCCGGAGTCGTGGCAGTGTCATTTAATGCAGATTATATCAATTGGATAGATGTAAACAAAAAATATAAAAATGTGATCAGGATTAAAGAGGTATCTGAAGCAGGAAAAGAACTTAAAGAATCCGGTTCCTTTTTTGAAATTGCAACATTAAAAGATTCCATTACCAATCCTTACGCGAGAGAAAGAGGAACTGCAATTTTCAGTTTGCAGGGAGCAAAAATAAATATCAACAAGAGAATTCAGGATGAAATTATCGAAGTTAAAAATGAATGGAAATAGTTTTCAATAACGTTGGAAATGATGATTTGCAGATAGGATAAAGCTAATAGATAAATATTATTGCAACTTTATTGCGTTAATTGATTTTAGGTTAACTTTGTATTATCAATTATCAATTATCAATTATCAATTATCAATTATCAACTAAACTATGGAAAACAAAAACTTTGATGTCATCATAACAGGAGGAAGCTATTCAGGATTATCTGCAGCAATGGCTTTGGGAAGATCATTAAGAAATGTCCTGGTTATCGATAACGGAAAACCTTGCAACAGACAAACTCCACATTCCCATAATTTTGTTACTCATGACGGAAAAACACCTGCGGAAATTGCAAAGCTGGCAAAACAAGATGTAGGAAAGTATGATACCGTACGATTTTATAATGGAACAGTGGTAAAAACTTCGAAAGCAAATAAAGGTTTTGTGATTGAAACTTCAACAGGTGAAAAATTTTACGCTAAAAAATTGATCCTTGCCTCAGGAGTGAAGGATATTATGCCGGATATTCCCGGATTTGCAGAATGTTGGGGAATTTCTGTTATTCATTGCCCATACTGTCATGGCTATGAAGTAAAAAATGAAATTACCGGAATTCTTTCCAACGGAGATATGGCCTACGAGTTTTCAAAACTGATTTTTAATCTGACTAAAAACCTTACTTTATTTACCAATGGAAAAGCTGTTCTTAGTGACGAACAACTTGAAAAACTAAAGAATAATAATATCATCCTTAACGAAGATGAAATCAAAGAAGTAAAACATGAAAATGGTTTCATTCAAAAAATAATTTTTAAAAACGGAAAGGAAGTTCCATTGCAGGCTTTGTATGCGAAAATTCCTTTTGAGCAAAATATCAATGTTGATGATCTGGGCTGTGAAATAACAGAACAGGGATTTATTAAAGTGGATATAATGCAGAAAACAACCGTTTCCGGACTTTTTGCCTGTGGAGATACTGTAACCATGATGCGTTCCGTAGCCAATGCAGTTGCCCAAGGGAATTTTGCCGGAGCTATGGTGAATAAAGAACTTTCTGATGATGAATTTTAAAGGCTTTTTGACACATTTAAAAGAACCATAATGTAGGATTTGTGGATATATATATTCATTTTTTAGTGTTTAAAAATCATTTTTTCAATAGAGAAATCTCGACGAAAATTCCGTACATTTGGGGTGAAAATTTCAAAAACTAAAAGTAAAATGGATATTATTTTCGACCTGATTGAAAAGGAAAGACAAAGACAAACCCATGGTTTAGAACTTATTGCATCAGAAAACTTTGTTTCTGAAAACGTGATGAAAGCAATGGGAAGTGTACTGACAAATAAATATGCTGAAGGATATCCCGGAAAAAGATATTACGGAGGATGTGAAGTAGTAGATGAGGTTGAAACTTTAGCGATTAACAGAGCTAAAGAACTTTTTGGAGTAGACTACGTGAATGTTCAGCCGCATTCCGGTTCTCAGGCGAATGCAGCCATTTATCTTGCAGTTTTGAAACCAGGTGACAAAATCATGGGGATGGACCTTTCAATGGGAGGACACCTTACTCACGGTTCTGCAGTGAATTTCTCAGGGATTCAATATAACGTAGTTTCTTACGGAGTTCAGCAGGAAACAGGTCTTATCGATTATGACCAAATGAGAGAAGTGGCATTGAGAGAAAAACCAAAAATGCTTATCGCAGGTTTCTCAGCGTATTCAAGAGATTTAGACTATGCTAAGTTCAGAGAAGTAGCAGACGAAGTTGGAGCAACGCTTTGGGCAGATATTGCTCACCCGGCAGGTCTAGTGGCAAAAGGATTGTTAAACTCTCCATTCGAACACTGTCATGTAGTAACGACTACTACTCACAAAACCCTTAGAGGACCAAGAGGAGGGATGATTATGATGGGTAAAGATTTTGAAAATACTTACGGTCACAAAACCCCAAAAGGAGAAATTAAAATGATGAGCCAGGTGCTGGACGGAGCTGTATTCCCAGGTATTCAGGGTGGTCCTCTTGAGCACGTAATTGCTGGTAAAGCGGTAGCGTTCGGTGAAGCATTGGACGTACAGTTCGAAACTTATGCAAAACAGGTTAAATCTAACGCTCAGGCATTATCAAAAGCAATGATCGACAGAGGTTTTGATATCGTAAGCGGTGGTACAGATAATCACCTGATGTTAGTAGATCTTAGAAATAAAGGAGTAAACGGTAAAGAAACAGAAAAAGCATTAGTACTTGCTGATATTACTTGTAATAAAAATATGGTTCCTTTTGATGATAAATCACCATTTACAACATCTGGTATCAGATTAGGAACTGCTGCTATTACAACCAGAGGACTTAAAGAAAATGATATGGATACTATTGCAGGGTTAATTTCTGAAGTGGTAGATAATATCAAGAATGAAGAAGTTCTTGGATCTGTAAGAAAGAAAGTTAACGAATTAATGGAAGGTAAAGCTCTGTTCAATTACTAACAGACATTCCAATATCATATAAAGAATGGGCAAACTGCTCATTCTTTTTTTATTACAATGGAAAAGAAATCTTATACTTTCGACGAAATTAAACAGAAGCTTGTTAACTATTGTGTTTACCAGGACCGCTGCCATGCGGAAGTGGAACAGAAGATGAGAGAGTTTCTGCTTATTGATGAAGCAAAAGAAGAAATTATTTTATTTCTGCTGAAAGAAAACTTTCTGAACGAAGAAAGATTTACCAGGAGCTATATCCGAGGGAAATTTTACATTAAACACTGGGGAAAGACCAAAATTAAGATCAATCTGAAACAAAAACAGATTTCAGAGAGGTTGATAAGCTCTTGTTTTGATGAGATTGATGACTCAGATTATGAGAAAACCATCAGAAAAATTTTTGATGATTATTATACCAAACAAACTGGCTTGAAAGAATATCAAAAAAAAACCAAAACTATAAAATATTTGATGAGTAAAGGTTTTGAGTATGAGAAAATAATTGATATTTTTGGCTAAATATTAATAAATAAAAAAAAACTTGACGTATGACTTTTAGGAAAAAAAACAATCAGTTCATTGAAAAAGATTGATATATAAAGATTTAATAATTCTTTTAAAGAAAAAACAGCTGAAATAAAAAATTTACATAGATAAATGTCGTAGTCATAAACAGTTTCTATGGTATGATTTTTGTCTGTGGGTTTAGCTGTACCACAATGAAATTGTTAGATTTTATAAATGTAACATCAAATTTATTTTTGATTTCAGCATATTGAAATAAATTTATTTTACTTTTGCATGATTGTATCAAAACTATCTTTGATTGGATAATTAGATATTATACCTTAATTAAATATGAACACCAATATAGACAATGTACAATTCTCTTAGAAAAACAATATTTGGAGGGGATAATGTTGTCAATCTCTCAGACGTAAGATATCTTCCTAGATGGATAATTCTTGTAATAGACATTATTATTCTGGTAATATCTTTATTTCTTTCTACTTACATTATCGCAAAAATTACAAAACAGGAATTCATATATCATGATGATAAAAGCCTAATTTTCGCTTTTATTATTCTGGTGAATGCTGCTTTTATGTATATCTTCAAGACCTATGCCGGGATAATCCGCCATTCCACCTTTATAGATTTATTTAAACTCCTGATCTCCTGCTTTTGCACAATGCTGGCTATCGGAACTGTAAATATCTGCTATTTCTGGATTACAGGAAGCAAATTTATCCTTACTCCTTATCTGATGCTTTATTTCGTAATTTCATTTATGGGATTATTTCTTTTCAGACTCTATGTGAAGGAATTTTTCCATATTGTGAGGGAATACAGAAGAAGCGCACTGAAAAAAAGAATTTTAGTATTGGGAATTGATGAGCAGTCTATTGCTATTGCACGTGCAATTCTTGATAACCCGAGTTTACCTTATCAGGTAGTAGGTTTTCTGACACAAAGAACAGATTCTAAAAGAGCGTCCCTGCTGGGAAAGCCCATTTATGAAAAAGAAAAAATAGAAGAAAATACCAAAGAAGATCTTATTATTGATGGCGTTCTTGTTGTTAAAGAAATGATGGCCAGAGATGAGATGAATTCATGGGTAAATCTATTTTTAGAGAAAGATCTTAACGTCTTTAAAGCGCCATCTGTACAAAAGCTTAGAGACAGTGATCTGGGTGGATCTATCAGAAATCTCCAGATTGAAGATTTATTAAATAGAAAGCCTATCAAAATTCAGAACGAAAAAGTTAAAAGCAGACATTTTGATAAAACAGTATTAGTAACCGGTGGAGCAGGTTCCATTGGAAGTGAGATCGTAAGACAGGTTGCTCTCTTTAATCCTTCATTGATTGTCGTTTTAGATCAGGCAGAAACACCGCTTTATGAAATTGAACTTGAAATGAGAGAGAAATTTCCTCATATTCCTTTCAAATTTGTTTTAGGAGATGTTTCCAATCATCATAGAATGGAATCTCTGTTCCAAACGTACAATTTCTCAATGGTATATCATGCAGCTGCTTATAAGCATGTACCTTTGGTAGAGGAAAATCCTCATGAAGCTATCTTCGTTAATATATTAGGTTCAAAAATTGTTGCGAAACTATCCAGCAAGTATAAAGTAAACAGGTTCGTAATGGTATCTACAGATAAAGCTGTAAATCCAACCAATGTAATGGGAGCTTCAAAACGTGCTGCCGAACTTTTTGTGCAGTCTCTTCAGAATGTAGAAGGAAACGTTACCAAATTTATTACAACAAGATTTGGAAATGTATTAGGATCCAACGGTTCTGTAATTCCTCATTTTAAAAAGCAGATTGAAGCCGGGGGACCGGTAACGATTACCCATCCGGAAATTGTAAGATATTTCATGACTATTCCTGAAGCTTGTGAACTGGTTCTTCAGGCAGGAACAATGGGAGAAGGAGGTGAGATCTTTGTCTTTGATATGGGTGAGCCTGTAAAAATTATTGATCTTGCGAAAAGAATGATAAAGTTATCAGGATTCGAACCTAATATTGATATCAAGATCATCTATACGGGATTGAGACCGGGGGAAAAATTGTATGAAGAACTCCTGAGTGATGATGCGAAAACACTTCCTACTCATAATGACAAAATTATGATTTCTAAAGATCCTTCAATGGGATTTGAAGATATAGATGCACTTACCAAGCAAATTACTAAAGCTTCGCTGAGAAGAGATAAGGTGGAAGTTGTAAGGATTCTTAAAACAATAGTGCCGGAATTCCGAAGCAATAATTCAATTTATGAGGCTTTGGATAAATAGGAAAAAATATAAATGTATATTTGCACAATTTAACAAGATAATGAAAGGAAAAATATTAGCATTAGTATTGGTGTCCTCTTTAGCGATTTCCTGCAAAGTGAACCCCAATGCTAAGAATGATTTAAATTACATGCAGAATATAGAACAGGTTGCAATTAACGCATCTGCGAAAAATTCAGCAAATACAATCCAGGTTGGGGATCAGTTGGTTATTCTGATCACTGCAAAAGATATGGATGTTGTAAAACCTTTTAATCAGAATTATTCTTCCTCAGAACTTATCCAGACAAATGCAATGGCCGGCGGAAATACTCCTAATCAGGGATCAACAGTACTTTCAGGACCAACTTATATTGTAGATGCAAATGGAGATATTGACTTTCCTATATTAGGTAAACTGAATACATCGGATAAAAGTCTGACCGCTTTTAAAGACGAACTTAGAGAAAAAATGACGAGGTATGTTATTAACCCAACAATTAATATCAGGCTCTCGAATTTTAAAGTTACAGTACTTGGAGAAGTCAACAGACAAGGAGACTATACCATAGCAAACGGACAGGCAACTGTTTTAAATGCATTAGGAATGGCTGGTGACCTGACGCAATATGGGAAAAGAGAAGATATATTGGTGATCAGAACAGAAAATGGTATTGTTTCTCATGGGCGTATTAATCTTCAGGATGCTAATCTCATTAATTCTCCTTATTACAACCTGAAGCAAGGTGATGCTATTATTGTTTCCTCAAGCAATACCAAAGATGTTTTAGCAAAACAAAATCCCAATACGACTCTTTACCTTACGGCAGCTTCTATTGCTATTACAGCAGTAGCAGTAGTAATCAGTTTATTTAAGAAATAAAAAAATTAATGAACACCCAACAGTCTTCACCATCTTTAGAAGTAGAAAATAGTTCAAGTAATATTGATATTAATGAAATAGTAAAGCCCTATTTAAGAAAATGGCCATGGTTTGCTCTAAGCGCCTTTATTGCTTTAGTAATAGGTTATGTTGCATTGAAATTTATGACTCCCATTTACAATGTACAGACAACAGTACTTGTAAAAGATGCCAAAAACTCCTCGTCTCCTATAAATAATGATTTAGGTGTTTTACCAGATTTTTCGAATTTAGGCGGTCTGAAAACAAACAGTATTGCTAATGAAATCGAGATGTTGCAGTCAAAAAGACTAATGAAAGAAGTAGTCATTAATAAAAACCTTCAGACCGATATTTTTGCAAAGTCTAAACTTAGAAAAATTGAGCTCTATAAAGATACCTCACCGATTGAAGTAAGGGTAATTAATGAAAAACCGGGTGAAATTTCTACTCCTGTTCTTCTAAAAATAGAAGGAGAGAAACTTATAGTAAGTACAGATAAATCTAAAAAAGAAATTGTTACTGGTTATGGTAAGACAATAGGACTTCCCTTTGCCAATATTATCATCACTAAAAACGATAAATATAATCCGGCTGCTTTAAAAGAAGTAAATCTGAATGATCTTGAACTTTATATTTCAACAGTAGATACAAAAGTAGACATGCTGCAAAGTATGCTTGCGGTAAGCTTAGTTAATAAGGATGCTACCGTATTAAAACTGGATATGAGCTATCCACAAATTACAAAAGCGGAAGATGTACTTAATGCTTTGGTTGTAGCATATAACAATGACGCTATTTTAGATAAGAATTCTGAATCTAAAAAGACATTGGACTTTATTGAAGACAGAATTAAAAGACTTACTGGAGAGCTTGGGGATGTAGAAAGTCAAAAAGAAATATTTAAATCCAAAAATAACCTTACCGACCTTGAAACAGAGGCAAAAATAAGCCTGGAAAGTTCTGCCGCTGCAAGAGAAAAACAGCTTGATGTGGATGCACAGCTGGAACTTACTAATGCTTTGATCAGTTTTGTAAATAAACAGGGCCAGTATCAGGCTTTACCTTCCAATGTAGGATTGAAAAACCCTGAAGCTATTGCAGGAATTGCTACTTACAACCAGCTGGTTCTTCAGAGAAACAGGTTTTTAGAGTCTGCAACTGTAGAAAACCCTACAGTGGTAGATATTACCAAACAGATCAACACAATGCGCCAGTCTATTGAGCAGAGTTTGCAGAGAAATAAAACAGGTCTTGAGCTGGCAAGAAATGAATATCTTGGTGAGCAGAATAAAGTTTCAGATAAAATATCTAAACTTCCTTCTATTGAAAAAATGTTCAGAAGTATTGAAAGACAGCAGCAGATTAAGGAGAATTTATACTTGTTATTACTTCAAAAGAGAGAAGAAACAGCAATTGCTGAGTCTATTACTGCTCCTAAAGCAAGAATAATAGATAAAGCGTACGCATCAGCAAGCCCTATTGCACCTAACAGAAAGATTGTCCTTATTTCAGCATTGTTTTTGGGACTTTTAATTCCATTTTTGATTATTTATTTATCTACTATTTTCAACAACAAGGTTGTTACAAAACACGATCTTGAAAAGCTGGTGCATGCACCTATTATTGCAGAACTGCCAAGTCTTGAAAAAGGAGATTCTGAGATTGTTAAAATGAATGATATTACTCCTATGGCGGAAGCATTCAGAATTCTTATTACCAATATGAATTTCATGCTTTCAAAAGAGAAAAAAGGAAAAATAGTATTCGTTACTTCGACGGTAAAAGGAGAAGGGAAAACATTCACATCTGTAAACTTGGCTTTAACATTGGCCAATCCTAAGAAAAAAGCAATTATCATAGGGTCTGATATCAGAAACCCCCAGCTCCAGAGATATAATCCTGCCAGAAAAGGACTTGCCGGGCTTACGGAGTATCTTTACAATGACGAGACTAAACTTGAAGACATTATTCATGTATCATCTTTTAATCCTTATCTGGATGTAATCTATTCAGGAATGATTCCACCGAACCCGACAGAATTGCTATCTAACGGCCGTTATGAAATTCTTCTGACGGAATTGAAAGAAAAATATGAATATATTATTCTTGATACTGCACCATTGCTTCTTGTAACAGATACTTTCCTTATTGCCGAACTTTCTGATGTAACCATTTATGTTTCCAGATCTAAATACACAGAAAAGGCATTATTGGAATTTGCCAATCGAAATATTGATCAGAAAAAAATCAGAAATGTAGGATTTGTTCTTAATGATGTAAGCAGAGAAAATTTAGGATACAGTAACAAATACGGTTATGGCTATAACCAGCATACAGAACAATCTTGGTTTCAAAAAATAAAAAATAAATTTAGTTAATGGCAACAACATATAAAATAGCGGTTATAGGCCAGGGTTATGTAGGTCTTCCTTTATCTCTTGAATTTGCAGATCATTATCCTGTCTTTGGATTTGATATCAATACACAGCGTGTTGATCAGCTTAATAACGGAAAGGATATAACGCTTGAAGCTGATGTTGATAAATTAAATAACGGACTGAAAAAATACAGGGAATCTAATGGCTCTTTAGGCTATAAAGCAACTAGTCAGTTATCTGATATTGCCGAAGCTAATGTATTTATTGTAACAGTTCCTACACCTATTGATAAATATAATGCTCCAGATTTGAATCCTTTAATTTCTGCTTCAAAAATGTTAGGAGAAATTATCAAAAAAGGAGATATTGTTATTTATGAATCTACAGTTTTCCCGGGGTGTACAGAAGAAGAATGCGTACCGGTTCTTGAAAAAAATTCAGGATTTAAGTTTAATGAAGACTTTTTTGTAGGCTACTCTCCGGAAAGAATTAATCCGGGAGATAAGGTAAATACACTTACCAGTGTTAAAAAAGTAACTTCAGGTTCTACAGAAAAGATTGCCGAAGAAGTAGATAATCTATATAAGAAAATCATTACAGCCGGAACTCATAAAGCACCTAGCATTAAAGTTGCAGAAGCTTCAAAAGCTATCGAAAATGCACAGAGAGATGTTAATATTTCTTTTGTTAATGAATTAGCATTAATCTTTGATAGGGTAGGTATCGATACGAATGATGTATTGGAAGCTGCAGGAACAAAATATAATTTTCTTAAGTATAAACCAGGATTGGTGGGAGGACACTGTATCTCTGTAGATCCTTATTATCTTGCACACAAAGCGGAACAGCTGGGATATCACCCAGATGTTATCTTGTCTGGAAGACGTGTAAACGATTCTATTGCAAAGTTTGTTGCAGCTAAAGTAGTGAAACTTCTAATTGCAAAGGGAGGAGTGATCAAGAATTCGAATGCTCTAATTTTAGGAGTTACATTCAAAGAAAACTGTCCGGATGTTAGAAATACTAAAGTCGTAGATATCTACCGAGAACTTGCTGATTATGGAGTAAATGTTGATATTTATGATCCGTGGGCAAGCAAGGAAGAAGTGAAACATGAATATGGAATTGATATTCTGGATGCTCTTCAGGAAGGTAAAAAGTATGATTCTTTAGTGATTGCAGTATCTCATAATGAGTTTCTGGAAATGGATCTGGATCTGCTTAAAAAAGAAAATGCTGTGGTTTTTGATACCAAAGCATGTTTAGACAGAAATCTGGTTGATGCAAGATTATAATAGATCATGAACTATGATATCATAATCATTGGTGCGGGTTTGGTAGGATTGGCTACAGCCTATCAGACTCAACTGAAAAATCCTGATTCTAAGATTCTCATTTTGGAAAAAGAAAATGATGTGGCATTGCACCAATCGGGACATAACAGTGGAGTAATCCATAGCGGGATTTATTATAAACCTGGAAGCCTTAAAGCTAAAAATTGTATTGAAGGCTATAACTCGGTCATTAACTTTGCCGAGAAACATGGCATACAATATGATCTTTGCGGAAAAATAATTGTAGCCACCTCACAGAAAGAATTACCGCTTTTAGATAATATTTATAAAAGAGGAGTTGAAAACGGACTTCAGAATTTAAAATATCTTTCCAGAGAAGAATTTCGTGAAATTGAACCCCACTGTGAAGGAATAAGAGCAATCAAAGTACCACAAACCGGAATTATTGATTATCCGGGAATCGCCAAAAAAATAAAAGAACTTTTTGAAGAAGCAGGTGGTGAAGTAAGATTTAATAATGAAGTAAAAAACATTATTGATAAAGGATCTGAAATTATTGTAAACACCAATATTTCTGAATTTAAGACCCAAAAACTTATTTCCTGTGCAGGATTGTATTCTGATAAGATCACCAAAATGACCAACGAAAAAAATGATGTGGTCATTATTCCTTTCAGGGGAGAATATTTTAAAATCAAAGATGAAAAAAAATATCTGGTAAAACATCTCATTTACCCGGTACCAGACCCTAGTTTTCCATTTCTTGGAGTCCACTTTACCAGAATGATTGATGGTAATATTGAAGCCGGTCCTAATGCAGTGCTGGCTTTCAAAAAAGAAGGATACCATTTTTTCGATTTCAACTTCAATGAAGCTCTGCAGACGATGCTATGGCCGGGATTTAGAAAAATTGTAGCGAAATACGGAAAAACAGGAATGGGGGAAATGCACCGTTCACTATCCAAATCCGCCTTTACAAAAGCCCTTCAGAAACTTTTACCGGAAATACAGGAAAATGACCTTGTGCCAGGAGGTTCAGGAGTACGAGCACAGGCTTGCGACAGAAATGGAGGATTGATTGATGATTTTGATATCGTGAAAAATGGAAATATTATTCACGTTAGAAATGCTCCCTCTCCTGCAGCTACATCTTGCCTTTCGATAGGAAATAAAATCAGTGAACTTATCATAAGTTAAAAACGTACCCCTATACGCACTCAAAAAACTAAAATATGAAAATTCAAATGGTAGATCTTAAAGGTCAGTACCTGAAAATAAAGGAAGATATAGACGCCGGTATCCAGGAATGCATAGACAATACAGCATTCATTAATGGCCCTGCTGTAAAAGAATTTCAATACGATTTCGAAAAATATCTTGGAGTAAAACATGTTATTCCATGTGCCAATGGAACAGATGCTCTTCAAATAGCCATGATGGCCCTTAATCTGCAGCCTGGTGATGAGATAATCTGTCCTGCTTTCACTTACGTAGCAACTGCGGAAGTTATTGGTCTTTTAGGGTTAAAACCTGTAATGGTAGACGTAAACGAAGATACTTTTGATATACAGCTGGAAGGTCTTGAAAAATATCTTACCCCCAATACCAAAGCAATTGTTCCTGTTCATTTATATGGTCAAAGTGCTGATATGGAACAAATTCTTAAATTTGCAGAAAAACACAACCTTTTTGTTATAGAAGATAATGCTCAAGCAATCGGCTCTGATTATACATTTTCTGATGGAACTGTTAAAAAAACAGGAACTATCGGACATATTGGATGTACGTCATTTTTTCCGTCAAAAAATCTGGGATGTTATGGTGATGGAGGTGCTTTGATGACGAATGATGATGAACTGGCTTTCAAAATCAGAATGATTGCCAATCACGGCCAGGAAAAGAAATACTACCACAAAGTTTTAGGTTGTAACTCAAGATTGGATACCATACAGGCTGCTGTATTGAAAGTTAAGCTTAAGCATTTGGATGAGTATTCAGCTTCCAGAAACAGAATGGCGGATTATTATGATACAAATCTTGCTGGTATATCAGAAATTCAAACTCCTAAAAGAGCTGCGAATTCTACCCATGTATTTCATCAGTATACCCTTAGAGTGAAAAATGGAAAAAGAGATGGATTACAAAAATATCTGGCAGAAAAGAATATTCCAAGTATGATATATTATCCTTTGCCTCTTTACAAACAGGAAGCTTTTCTTCAATATGCGAAAGAAGGTTTTAGTCTTCCGGTTACAGAGCAGCTTTGCAAAGAAGTGATCTCTCTTCCTGTACATACAGAATTTGACCAGGAAGTACTGGATATTATTATTACAGAAATTAAGAATTATTTTAATTAATATAAAGCAGATATGTCGGATTTTTTTGCACACGAAACGGCCGTTATTGACGATGGATGTCAAATAGGAAACGGAACCAAAATTTGGCACTTTTCACATCTTATGACAGGTTGCATTTTGGGCGAAAAATGCAATATTGGACAGAATGTTGTCATTTCACCTAAAGTCGTTTTGGGAAAGAATGTAAAAGTTCAGAATAATGTTTCGATCTATGAAGGAGTAACATGTGATGATGACGTTTTCTTAGGTCCTTCAATGGTTTTTACCAATGTAATCAATCCAAGAAGTGCTGTAAACAGAAAGAATGAATATCTGAAAACACATGTAGGAAAAGGAGCTTCCATAGGAGCTAATGCAACGATTGTTTGTGGCCATAATATTGGTCAGTATTCTTTTATCGGAGCAGGAGCTGTAGTTACAAAAGAAGTACCGGATTATGCATTGGTAGTAGGAAACCCTGCCAGACAAATGGGATGGATGAGTGAATTTGGGCATAGACTTCAGTTTGACGCAGAAAATATGGCCATTTGTGAAGAAAGTGGAGAAAAATACAAATTAGAAAATAATAAAGTTTCAAAAATTTAAATATGCAAATGAGTGAAAAAATAAAATTTGCAGTAGTGGGCTGCGGGCATATCGGAAAGAGACATGCCGAAATGATCACAAGAAATTCTGAATGTGAGCTTGTAGCTCTTATAGACATAAAGGATAAATCTGCTTTAGGAATTGAAAGCTATGATGTTCCTTTTTTTGAGTCATTAGATGAATTTTTGAAATCAGGAATAGAAGTAGATGTTATCAATATCGCTACTCCCAACGGATTCCACTTTGAACAATCTTATAAAGCAATTGATGCCGGAAAGCATATTGTTGTGGAAAAACCAATGACTTTAAACAAGCAAGATGCGGAAAAACTTATTTTTCAGGCTCTGCACAAACACAAACAGGTTTTTGCTGTAATGCAAAACCGATATTCTCCACCTTCTGCCTGGGTAAAAGAGATGGTAGAAAACGGAAAATTAGGTGAAATATACATGGTGCAGCTTAACTGCTACTGGAATCGTGATGACCGATATTACAAACCGGAATCATGGCACGGAAAGAAAAATCTGGATGGTGGAACATTATTTACCCAGTTTTCTCATTTTATAGATATTATGTACTGGTTGTTCGGCGACATTACTAATATACAGGCAAAATTTGCTGATTTTAATCACCAGACTCTTACAGATTTTGAAGACTCAGGATTTATTAGTTTCGATTTCGTAAACGGAGGTATGGGAGCATTAAATTATTCTACTTCCGTATGGAATCAGAATCTTGAAAGTTCTATGATTATCATTGCTGAAAACGGTTCTATTAAAATTGGTGGTCAGTATATGGATAAAGTAGAGTTATGCAATGTGAAAGATTATGTAATGCCGGAACTTCCTCCTACTAATCCCGGAAATGACTATGGCGCATATAAAGGTTCTGCAGCCAACCATCACTATATTATTGAAAATGTAGTGGACGTGTTAAAAGGACGAAATACTATTACAACCAATGCTTTGGAAGGGTTGAAAGTAGTAGATATTATTGAAAGGATTTATCAATTAAAAAAATAATTATGTTGTCAAATTTTGTTCCGCTGGCAAGTCCGGATATTAATGAAACAGATATTAACCGTGTTGTGGGGGTTTTAAAATCAGGAATGCTGGTGCAGGGAGAGAATGTAGGTTTATTAGAAACTTTCTTCTCTGATTATTTGGGAGCAGAATATGCTTCAGCTCTGAGTAACGGAACTTCTACTTTGCACCTGGCATTAATTACATTAGGAATTGGTGCTGGTGATGAAGTCATCGTACCTGCATTCAGTTATGTAGCTACAGCTAATGTAGTGGAACTGGTAGGTGCAAAATGTATTTTTGTGGATATTGATGAGAATACATTTAATATTGATGTCAATAAAATAAAGGAGGCTATTACTCCGAATACAAAGGCTATTATCCCGGTTCATGAGTTTGGTTTAGCCTGCAACATAGAAAGTGTAATGGATATTGCCCGCGAGCATAATCTGTATGTTATTGAAGATGCTGCATGTGCTTTGGGAGCAACTCAGAATAACAAAAAAGTAGGGACATTTGGTGATTTCGGTTCATTCTCATTACATCCACGTAAAAGTATTACCAGCGGTGAAGGAGGAATTCTGACAACGAATAATCCCGGGTATTCAGCTAAGGTAAGAATACTTAGAAATCATGGTATTGAAATGCAGGATGGCAGAATGGAATTTGTAGAAGCAGGATACAACTATAGAATGACGGACTTTCAGGCAGCACTGGCTCACAGCCAGATCCAGAGACTGGATAATATCCTTGCGATGAAACAAACTTTGGCAGAGGTGTATCTATCGGAAATTAATAACCCAAAGATCACATTACCTGTAGTGCCTGAAGGAAGAAACCATACATGGCAGACTTTTCACGTCTTAATCGACGACAGTTTACAGCAAAATGAAGTGCTTGAATTTTTAAGAAGTAATAAAATTGGGGCAAACTACGGAGCTCAATGTATTCCTGCTATGAAATACTATGCAGACAAATACAATCTGGATTATAGAGAAAAGTTCCCGAATGCTTACAGGGCATATTCTAAGGGAATTGCCTTACCATTGTATGAAAAACTGACAGAAGATACAGTCTTCAAAATTTCGCAAATAGTCAACAGAATATAACAATATAACGAATCAAAAAAAATTTATTTAAAATGATAACTAACAAAACGATTTTTATCACCGGAGGTGCAGGATTTATTGCCAATACTCTGATTAAACATTACATAGAGAATAATAAAATTGTGGTGTATGATAACTTTCACAGAGATACATTAAGTTCAAGCGGGTTAGCAAATCACCAGAATTTGACGGTCATCAAAGGAGATGTTTTAGACTTAGCATTTTTAACAGAAAGCATGAAAGGTGCTGACGTTGTTGTTCACGCAGCAGGTATTGCAGGTATTGATACTGTAATCAAAGATCCGGTAAGAACAATGAGCGTAAACATGATCGGAACTGCGAATGCGTTGGAAGCAGCAAAAATAAACGGAATAAAAGACAGATTTGTAGACTTCAGTACTTCTGAAATTTTTGGTAGCCACGCTTTCAAAAGTAGAGAAGAAGACACTGCGGTTGCAGGAAGCGTAGGAGAAGCAAGATGGGTATATGCAGTAAGTAAGCTTGCCGGAGAACATTTGGCTCACGCGTATTACAAGCAGCATAAACTTCCGGTGGTTACTGTAAGACCTTTCAACGTATATGGTCCTGGACAAACCGGGGAAGGTGCTTTACAGATTTTCATCAAAAAAGCGCTTAAAAATGAAGATATCTATATCTATGGAGACGGTACGGCAATCAGAGCCTGGTGCTTTGTTGATGACTTTGTAGACTGCCTGATCAGATGTATTGAAGACCCGAAAGCTATCGGAGAAAGCTTCAATTTGGGTAACCAGAGAACGGTTATTACAACACTGGGACTGGCTGAATCTGTATGCAGAGTACTGAAGAGCAACAGTAAAATCATCTTCAAAGATGCTCTTAGTGCAGACATTGAAATGAGAATCCCAAGTGTAGCAAAATCAAAAGAAATTTTAGGCTTTGAAGCAAAAGTAGATCTTGAAGAAGGTATTTTAAGAACAGCTGAATACTTTAAATCTATTGAAAACTAAAGAAGAAATATTAATATTTCCTTATAGCGGGACTGGTATTGAGGCATTAGACTGTCTGTCTGAAGAACAGTGTTGTATAGGTTTTATTTCTGATAATCCTTCGATGATCGGAACGGAACAGTATGGCATTAAAATTTATAGCAGAGAGGCATTTCAGGAATTTCCTGAAGCTAAAGTCCTGGCTGTCAATGGCAGTCCTGATTCTTATAAAAAAAGAAAGCAAATAATTGATGGACTTGAAATAAAGACTGACAGATTTACAACACTTATCCATCCTAAAGCTGTTATCGGAAAGAATGTAAAGGTAGGAAAAAACGTCCTTATTATGGCCGGAGTTGTAGCTACTGCAAACGCAGAAATAGGAAATCATATTTGTATTCTCCCTAATACTGTTGTTCATCATGATTCTAAAATCGGGGATTATACCTTGGTTGCAGCGAATAATACTATTTGTGGAGATGTCATCATCGGAGAGAACTGCTATTTAGGAGCTTCTTCAAATTTCAGAAATGGAGTAAAGATAGGCAATGGAAGTCTTATTGGTATAGGAAGCAATGTGGTTGGTAACATTGGAGATAATAAAATGGTAAAAGGTAATCCTGCAAAGGAATATTCTGAGAAATCAGACTAAATAGGAGATTTATGAAACATAAAGTTAGAGCTTTCAAAAATATGCTGTTGATGTCTGCACCGGAGTATATTGCCGGATTTTCAGTTTTTGTTATCCTGATCTCTTTTTCCAAGAAAGCATCTCTAGCAGAAATTGGAGAACTTACATTTGCTAATACTGTGGGGCAGTTGGTTTCCAGTGTTTTAGCTGTTGCCTTGTTAACAACTATGCGGCGTGATTTTGTACTGAAGACAGCACTTAGGGATAAATATGCCATATCTTTATATATCATTAGAATCCTGATTTCATTATCTGTATTTATTATTTCATTTGTACTATTGGAACTAAACCTTTTCAGCGAAATAGTACTGTTAATGATAGTTTCCAGAGGAATCGATTCTTTGTCTGAAACTTATTATTATACATTGCTTTCTAAGGAGGAAATTTTAAAATTTTCAATATTAAAAAGCATGCACTATATAAGCCTTATATCCTTTGTCATTCTTGGGATTTATAAGGGGTTTGATCTCCATCAGATCAGCTATATATTTTTATTCAACAGTATAATCTGGTGTTTGGTCAATTTTATTCTTCTTTTTTTTGAAAAGGGAATTGTTAAAAAAATCATATTTCTTGATACTTATCAGACTGATCTTTTTAAAAGAACATTGCCCCTGTTAATGAGCAGCACCATATACTTATTATCTGCAAGGCTGAATTTATTTATTGTAAAAAAGATATGCAGCCCAGAGGATTTTGGTCTGTTTAGTATAATTATTACTATTCTGGGGATATTTTCTATTTTTACAAGTGCAATCAGTAGTTTTTTGATTAATAAGCAGGTAGAATGGTATAAAGTGTCACTTCAAAGGCTAAAAATAAATTCAATAAAACTTGCAGTTCCATTATTTGCTGCAGGACTTATTATTTTATTGATTTCTTATTTTGTTTCAGACTACATCAATTATCTCTTCAAGAATTTTGATATGAACCACTTGTGGTTATTGAAACTATCTTTAATTTCAATTTTGGTTTATTTCATCCAGATACCTTACAATTACCTATTTACAGTGATGGATAAAAATAAAGTGGCCTTGTATTTTTCAGTATTCATGATTGTTGTTGCAGCATTATTATATTATCCGTTTACGTTTTATTTTGGTCTTACGGGGTCTGTAATTGCTTTTTTGGGATATAATATACTTTGGTGTGGTAGCTTATTTGGTATTTCTATGTATATTATTAACAAACAAATTTTAAAAGGAAATGAATAACATATTGATTGTTTCTAATACACTGTGTTTTGGAGGGGCAGAAAGTTTTTCTGCACAGTTATTCGAAAATTTGGAGCAGCAGTATGATAATCTGCATTATGCTGTTTTTTCACGCAATATGGATTTACTGGAACGTTTCCCTGCTATTGATAGAAAAAAAATACATCAGTTTGATGATTCTGATAGAACCAATACTTTTAAAATGCTTTCAAAGATCTTTAAAGTAAAAAAATACCTTAAGGATCATAATATTGATACAATATACTGTAGCCAGCCTGATTCTGCACTGGTTTTTTGGTTATTAAAAATTTTTAATAAAAAAATTAAAATCATATATATAACCATGCATGTATATGAAAATGCAGATGCCAAAGAAAAATTTATCTGGAAAACTAAACTGCCTAATAGAAGTACGGACATTTTTATCGGGTTGAGTGAATACCTATCTTTACAGCTAAAGCAAAAAAATAAGGTAGATCCTTCGAAAGTAATAATCAACAGGCTCCCTGTAGATATTAATAAATTTAATGTTGCCGATAAAAAAGACAGAGAGCAGTTTAATTTACCTCTAAATAAGAGGATTGTTGGAATATGTTGCAGACTCTATCCTATAAAAAGGGTTGATCTTTTTGTAGAAGCCTTCAGGCATATTGAGGATGAAGATACAATAGGTGTTATCTATGGAGAAGGTCCTGAAAAAGAAAGACTACTGGGTATGATAAAAGATTTTCAATTATCGGATAAAGTCTTTTTGCGACCATTTATAGATAATGTTAATGAAATTATTCCAATGTTTGATCTTTACTTACAAACTGTGGACGGTCCCAACTTAGGACTGGTAACACTTGAAGCTTTCAGTTCAGGAGTCCCAGTCATTATGCTTGCTGATAATGAGGAAGAAAGATTTATGATCCTTGATACCTATTGTAACGAAAATGTAGGTGGAATATCTACTACAGATCCTAAAAATATAGCTTTAAAAGTGTTGGAAATATTAAATATTTCTGAAAAGGATGGAATGCCTGCAAGATGTAGAAAACTGGCAGCAGAAAAATATTCATGGCCCGCATTTCTTTCTATCAATGAGAAAATTCTAAAACAGCTTAGATGACTTTTTTTATAATATTATATATAATATTTCTTACTCTGGTATTTTTCTTTTTTAGGAAGAATTACAGATTTTTTGGGTATGAAAAGTACGATTTTCTTTTACCCATAAATATTATATTGTTTTTTTCGGTATTGGCTACTCCGTATATGTTCTATATAGTGAAGCATCCTGATATTATCTATACACCTGTTGATACTGATAATTTAAATAACTTGCTGTTCAAGTATATTCTTTTGCATGTAGGCTGTATTATTTTTTTTATTGTAGGGACTGTATCTTTTCTGAAAAAAATGTTAAGTTCTTTGATTAGTAAGCTGGATATTATTACGGTGGGACAAAGTAAGAATTTGTTATTTTTATTAAGTATTATATTTTACTTACTTTCTGTTTATAACTTTAAATCCTTACAGCTTGACAATCTTTTTCAAATTTTTATCAATAGAAATGAAAATATAAGTAAACTGGGATATATCTATTTCACTCAACAGATTATCGGATATTATATATTATATCTCTATCTTTTAAGAGACCGGTTAAACTTGGTACAAAAGATCAACCTGGGAGTGTTTTTTATTACCTTCCTGTTATCTTCCCTGCTTACCGGCGGACGTACTCAGATATTGTACATGCTTATATTCTGTTTTATTGTTATACAAATAAAAAGGCCAGCATCTATTAAACAATTCTTTAAGCCCAAGTACATCTTATTGATGGCACTTTTCTTCGGAGTTATGTATATCATCCCAAAATTCAGAGGAACGGCAGCATGGAATAATGAAGGATTGGTATCCGTGATGACAACTAAAGATGAAAACTCTTATCAGTCTTATCAGTTGCTTTCTGATATGAGTGGACTGGATAGGTATTTATTTATCATAGATATGTTTGACAGACATGGCTTCTGGTATGGAGAAGGATATGTAGATGTAGTAAAAATTTTACTGCATCCCATTATAAGAAGCGATGTAAGTAAGCTACCAAAAGGAGATGATGGACTTTACCTGGCAGTAATGTCAAACGAAAAACGGTTTATTGATAAACCTTACCGTGTAGATGATGATTATATGACTTCCTTTCCTGTAGGTAATTATGCAGCCTATATGAACTTTGGAATTATAGGACTGTTATTGGCTTACTTTTTTCTTGGAGGAATTGCTAATACTCTCTATCAGGGATGTAAAAAAGGAAGATTTAAATATATTTATTTTTATACGCTCTTTATTTCGGGATCTGTTGCCTTTTCGAATATTGGTCTTCTTAATATTATTATTAACTCTATTACCCTGGTAATTGTATTTGTTATTATCAGAATTTTTAGCCCGGGTAATATAAAACTACAAAGATGAAATTTGTTTTAATGGGAGTAAAATCCTCCCCTAAAAATATAAGTGGTCAGTCTATATGTTTTGATATGCTTTTGGACGAACTGAAAAAGCAAATGATTCCGTTCAAGTATATCACAGTAAGCGTAGATACCGACAGTAATTTTCAGAAGATACTGGAATATCTTACAGCGTGCATCAAACTGATTTACTTTTATATAACGACAATAGGTAAGTCAAAGATGATCTACATTGCAGTAGCACAGTCCAGACTGGGCTTTTACAGAGATTTTATGTTTGTCTGGATTTCTGCATTATTCGGAAAGAAAATCGTAGCCCACCTGCATGGAGGCAATTTTAAAACATTCTATCTTGAACAGTCTCCTTTCCTTCAGAAAATAATCAAAAAAACATACGACCAATGTGACTGTATTATTGTTTTGTCCAGAGTATATACTGATCTTTTTGATTTTGTAGATAACTATAAAGAAAAAGTAAAGGTAGTTCCTAATGGAATTCCGGAATTTGATAACGACGAGTCAATAGAAAAAAAATATAATCCGACCAGACCGGTGATCCTGTATCTTTCTAATCTTATTGAGAGTAAAGGCTATTTGGATGTTTTACATTCGTCCCTGATCCTTAAAGAAAAATATAATATTTTTCCGCAGGTTTATTTCTGTGGAAACTTTTTAAGTAACTCGGATGATGTGACTTTTGACAGCGTTGAAAAAGCAAAAGATTACTTTCATAATTTTGTGAAAGAAAATAAGCTGGAAGACAATGTTGTCTATAAAGGATTGGTTCAGGGAGAAGCCAAAGATCAGATTTTAAAGAATGCTGACTTTTTGATTCTACCTACCAATTATAATGCAGAAGGGCAGCCTATATCTCTGATAGAAGGATTAAAGAATGGCTGTGTGTTGATTACAACCCAATACAGAGACATTCAGTATATGAATTTGGATAAAGAAACAGGTTTTTTTGTAAATTATAACGATCCTGAGGCTATTGCAGAAATGATCAGTAACGTGAATGAACAAGACTTTAAAAGAATGAGTCTGAATGCTCAGAAACATTTTAAGAACAGCTATTCTTTTATCAGTCATTATAATAATATAATAAAAATTTTCTATGAATATTCATAATAAAGTATTACTAATTACTGGAGGAACAGGTTCTTTCGGAACAGCCGTTCTAAGAAAATTTATCAATACCGATCATTTTAAAGAAATCCGTATTTTTTCCCGTGATGAAAAGAAACAGGACGATATGAGAAATCAATTTAAAAATGATAAACTGAAATTTTATATCGGAGATGTAAGAGATTACAGAAGTATTGAGCTGGCTATGAGAGGAGTAGACTATGTTTTTCATGCTGCAGCCCTGAAGCAGGTACCTTCGTGTGAGTTTTTCCCTATGCAGGCATTAAAAACCAATGTAGAAGGAACACAGAATGTAATTGATGCAGCTGAAGCAAATCATGTTCAGAAAATGATTTGTTTGAGTACGGATAAGGCAGCCTATCCTATCAATGCCATGGGGATTTCCAAAGCAATGATGGAAAAAGTAGTAGTAGCAGCCTCCAGAAATCTGAAAAATACAACAGTTTGTCTTACGAGATACGGAAACGTTATGGCATCCAGAGGTTCTGTGATTCCATTATTTGTTAAACAGATTAAAAACGGTGAACCTATTACTATTACAGATCCAAAGATGACGAGATTTTTAATGTCATTGGAGGAAGCTGTTGAACTTGTTTTATTTGCTTTCGAAAATGGAAATACTGGAGACCTGTTTGTCAATAAAGCACCGGCAGGAACTATCGGTGATCTGGCTCAGGCTCTTAAAGAATTGTTTAAAGCAGACAGTCCGATAAAAGTAATTGGAACAAGACATGGGGAAAAGCTTTATGAAACTCTTTGTACACGTGAAGAAATGCTGAAGGCAGAAGATATGGGAGATTTCTATAGAATTCCTGCAGATAACAGAGATCTTAATTATGATAAGTATTTTTCAGAGGGTATGAAAGACATTTCAAAAATAGAAGATTATCATTCTCATAATACGAATCAGCAAGATGTAGAAGGAATGAAAAAACTTCTTTTGAAGCTTCCTTTGATCAGAAAAGAAGTATTAGGAGAAGATGTAATGCAATATCCGGACTAAAAAAATGAATAATCCGGAAATTATTGAGGGCGGAAAATATGCTGATGAAAGAGGAAATCTGTTTTTCAATAATAATTATAATGCTTCTTCAATAAAAAGAATATATTGCATTGAGAATAATAATATCGACTATATAAGAGGATGGGCTGGACATAAGACAGAACAACGTTGGCTTACAGCCATCCAGGGAGCTTTTATTATTAAATTGGTGAAAATTGATCACTGGGGAGAACCCTCAAAAGATCTTCAGATTCTTACTTTTGAGTTGAATGACGAAAAATTGGATGTACTTCATATGCCGGCAGGGTACGCCTCCGCAATTCAGGCAAAAGAAAAGGGATCGAAACTTTTAGTAATGGTAAACTATTCTTTAGGTGAAATTGATGATGACCATCGTTTCCCTTTGGATTATTTTGAAAATATGTAATGATGATAAAAATAGGAATAACCGGACAAAACGGTTTTGTAGGATCATATCTGTACAATACACTGGGGCTAAAACCTGAGCAGTACAAAAGGATTGAGTTTGACAGATCTTTTTTTGATCATCCGGATCAGCTGGATGCATTTGCAAAACAATGTGATGTCATTGTACATCTTGCAGCAATGAACCGTCATCCGGATCCTGAAGTGATTTTCAGTAACAATATTGAACTCGTAAGGAAATTAATAGATTCTTTGGAACGAACAGAATCAAAGGCTCATGTTTTATTTTCATCATCTTCTCAGGAAGAAAGAGACAACCTATATGGAAAATCGAAAAAAGAAGGAAGAATGCTTTTGGCAGACTGGGCAAAAAAAGCTGGCGGAAAATTTACAGGAATGATTATTCCTAATGTTTTTGGACCTTTTGGAAAGCCAAACTATAATTCTTTCGTTGCCACCTTCTGTTACAAGCTTACACATGGTGAAACCCCTGTTATTGATAATGACGGCGAAGTGAAGCTAATCTACGTAGGAGAGCTCGTACAGGAAATCATCGGCCAGATAGAAGCGTCAGATTCTAAAGAGTTTTACGAAGTAGAGCATACTTCAGTAAATAAAGTCTCTGAAGTATTGTTAAAACTTGAAAATTATAAAAAATTATATTTTGATAATGGTGAGGTTCCACAGCTTACATCAGCTTTTGATCTGAACCTGTTTAATACTTTCCGTTGTTATTTTGATATTAAAAACCATTATCCTGTCAAATTCACACAACATACAGATCCGAGAGGAGCTTTTGTAGAGGTAATCAGACTTGGAATAGGCGGTCAGTGTTCATTCTCTACAACAGTTCCCGGAATTACGAGAGGAGACCATTTTCATACCAGAAAAATTGAAAGGTTTGCAGTAATAAAAGGAGAAGCACTTATTCAGTTGCGAAAAATTGATACTGAAGAAGTCTTCGATTTTTATTTGAAAGGGGATGAGCCCGCTTATGTAGATATGCCTATCTGGTATACCCATAATATTAAGAATATAGGAAATGAAGATCTTTATACCATTTTTTGGATTAACGAAGCATTCAACCCGGAAGACCCTGATACATATTTCGTAAAAGTATAAATAAATGTATACACCGGTTGCTTTTTCAATTGTATTCTATCTGTTTACATCATTGCTGGTTACAGCAGTTGTGATAGATAGTTATTCAAAAAAACGGTTACTCAGTATAGATGGAAATACAGGCTATTTCTATCTTATTCCTCTGTTTTTAGTTATCCTTATTGGTTTCAGACCCGTAGGTATCACAGGTTTCACAGACTCCGAAATGTATAGGGAATTCTTTGATATAGCACGTGTAGAAGGAATTTCACCAATGCCGAATAAGGATTTGTTTTTCGGGTATTTTATTTTGTTTACCTCATATATTACCAATGAAAGAGGTTTTTTTATCTTATGTGGTTTAGTATCGGTAGCACTGTTGGTATTGGTATCAAAACATATTTCTAAAAAGCACTGGATATTATTTTTTATCTGTCATATAGCTTCCCTTTATTACTGGAATTATAATGTATATGGTATCAGACAAGGGATGGCATCTGTCATGTTTTTATATGCGGTTTTTATTAAAAACAAATGGTGGAAGTCTTTACTCATGTTACTAGCATTTGGATCTCATTTTTCTTTGGGACTTCCGGTATTGGTATATATCTTCTCAGGATTGATAAGCAAAGTTGATAGAAAATTCTATTGGATTTGGGGATTGGCAATTCCTGCTTCTTATTTTTTTGGAATTGAAATTGAACATACTGTTGCCAACTTAATCCCGGATGAAAGAGCACAATATTTTATAGAAAATATTGATGAGCAGGTATTCCGTTGGGATCTGATTGCCTATAGTTCGGTTATCATGGCAATTTCTTATTATTTTATATTCATTGAAAAGATAAAAGATATCACTTATCATAGGATAGTGAATGTCTTTATTTTTACAAATACTATATTTTTATTTTTGGTAAGAGTAAATCACGCTCATAGGTTTGCCTATTTATCCTGGTTTTTAGCTTCATTAATCATTTTTTATCCTTTTTTTATTAATAACGATGAAAAATTGAGAAACAAATACAGGTTGTTCTCGCAAACTTTACTCGCGTTTTTTACCTTTGTAGTTCTCCATTTTATAAGAATAACTTTTTTATAACCATATGATGAAATTAAAAGTAATGACAGTCGTGGGCACACGGCCGGAAATCATTAGATTATCAAGAGTGTTAGCCGCTTTAGATACTTCTGAAGCAATAGAACACATTGTAGTCCATACAGGACAAAATTACGACTATGAACTTAACCAGATCTTTTTCGACGATTTAGGCTTAAGAAAACCTGACCATTTCCTGGAAGCAGCAGGAAAAACTGCTGCAGAGACAATTGGAAACATTTTGGTTAAAATAGATCCGCTTCTCGAGGAAGTAAAACCAGATGCGTTTTTAGTACTGGGAGATACAAACTCGTGTTTATGCGCTATTCCCGCTAAAAAAAGACAGATTCCGATCTTCCACATGGAAGCTGGAAACAGGTGTTTTGATCAAAGAGTTCCCGAAGAAACGAACAGGAAAATTGTTGATCATATTTCAGATGTTAATTTAACATACTCTGATATTGCCAGAGAATATCTTTTAAGAGAAGGTCTTCCTGCCGACAGAATCATTAAAACCGGATCCCCGATGTACGAGGTTCTGAATCATTATCTTCCCAGAATTAAAAATTCCGATGTTCTTACTCGATTAAATCTTGAAGAAGGAAAGTATTTTGTAGTATCATCCCATAGAGAAGAAAATATTAATTCAGATAAAAATTTCAAGGGGCTCATAGACAGCCTTAATGCAATTGCAGAAGAATATCAATATCCAATCATTTTTTCAACTCATCCCAGAACAAGAAATATGATTGATAAAATGCAGGTTCAGGTGAGATCTGAAATCCAGTTTCTGAAACCACTTGGTTTCCATGATTATAATGCTCTTCAAATGAGAAGTTATGCTGTACTTTCAGATTCCGGTACCATTTCAGAAGAATCTTCGATCCTTAATTTCAGAGCACTTAACATCAGAGAAGCACATGAAAGACCTGAAGCTATGGAAGAAGCTTCTGTTATGATGGTGGGATTATCTCCTGAGAGAATTTTACAGGGGTTGGTACAGCTTAAGCAGCAGCAAACAGGAGAAAATAGAAACTACAGGCTTGTGGCAGATTATTCTATGCCCAATGTATCAGAAAAAACGGTTAGAATTATTGTAAGCTATACCGATTACGTTAACAGAGTAGTCTGGAGTAAATTATGAATATAATGTTTCTTACCTTAGTGAAGATAAATACCTTAAAAGAACGTGGTATTTATCAAGATTTAATGCGGGAATTTTCCCAGCATGGGCACTATCTGTATATAGTTTCCCCTGTTGAAAGATGTGAAAATCAAGAAACAAAAGTGAAAAAAGAAGGGAATACTGTTTTTCTGAATGTAAAAACACTTAATATCCAGAAAACGAACTTTATTGAAAAGGGAATTTCTACCTTAACAATCGATAAACTCTTTCTGAGAGCCATCAATAAACACTTGTCAGATGTAAAATTTGATTTGGTTATTTATGCCACACCTCCTATTACTTTTACGAACCTTATTAAATATATCAAAAAAAGAGATCAGGCTAAAACATATCTGCTTCTAAAGGATATCTTTCCTCAAAATGCTGTGGATATGCAGCTGATGTCCAAAAAAGGATTACTGTACAACTACTTTAGAAATAAAGAAAAAGAATTATATTTGATTTCAGATAAAATTGGGTGTATGTCTGATGCCAATCTAAAATTTGTGATGGAGCATAATCCTTTTATTCCTAAAGAAAAACTGGAGGTAAATCCAAATGCTATTGAGCTCCTGCCTTTAAATAAAGAATTTGTATACCAATATAAAGAAATTCACGCCAGGTATGGCATCCCGGAAAACAGAAAAATCTTTATCTATGGTGGAAACCTGGGAAAACCGCAGGGTATTGATTTTGTGATAGAAACCTTAAAGGCTAAAGCTGAAGATGACAGATTGTTTTTTGTGATAGTGGGTTCAGGAACAGAATTTGGCAGAATGAGGAAATGGTTTGATACTTTCCGTCCCAAAAACGCATTACTTTTATCTGCCATTCCAAAAACTGATTATGACCTGCTGGTACAGTCCTGTGATGTTGGACTGATTTTCCTGCATAAAGATTTTACCATCCCGAATTATCCATCACGTTTACTCTCATATCTTGAGTTTAAATTGCCGGTCCTTACTGCTACAGACTCTTGTACAGACATCGGAACAGATGTAGTTAAGAATAATTGTGGAATAGCTGTGGATTCAGCAAATCTTCAGGAGATGATAAAAGCTATAGATAAATTTGTAGAAATGGATACGAAAGATTTTGAAGAAATGAGAGAAAATAGCAGAAGATTTCTGGAAAGAGAATTTCAGGTACAACAATCCTATCACAAAATTATTAACGCTTAAAAATAAAGAGAAAAAAAAGATGTATCGTGTTTTTGTAAAAAGAGTTTTTGATTTTATATTAGCTTTAACCGGTTTGCTTATAATTAGCCCTATATTTATTGTTTTTTTTGTTGCTTTGGCTATCGCAAATGAAGGGAAGCCCTTTTTCTTGCAGAGAAGACCGGGGAAAAACGGTAAAATTTTTACCATTATAAAATTCAAAACGATGAATGACAAAACAGACTCTGATGGTAATCTGCTATCAGATGCAGAAAGACTTACGACAGTAGGATCATTTGTCCGTAAAACATCCATAGATGAAATTCCTCAGCTGATTAATGTTTTGATAGGAGATATGGCATTAATAGGCCCAAGGCCATTATTGGTACAGTATCTGCCCCTATATGATGAACATCAGGCACGAAGACATGAAGTGAGACCCGGAATTACCGGCTGGGCACAGATTAACGGTAGAAATGCTATTTCCTGGGAAGAAAAGTTTAATTTAGATGTCTGGTATGTGGACCATGTATCCTTTATGCTGGATCTGAGAATAATATTTCTTACGATAAAGAAAGTATTTATAAGAGAAGGTATTTCAGCAGATGGACACGTTACCATAGAACCTTTTAAAGGAAAATAAAAATAATGTATTTATTCGGAGCAAGCGGACACGGTAAAGTAATAGCAGATATTGCTGCTGCTAATGATATAAAAATTAAGGCATTCATAGATCAGGATGTTACTAAAAAGGAATGCTACGGATTTCCAGTCTTGAATAATTTACCAGACGATAAGGAAAAACTTATTATTTCAATTGGAAATAATCTTATCCGTAAAAAGATTGCAGAACAGATGAAGAGTGAGATGGGTACTTTAATACATCCAAAATCAATAATTTCTGCTTCTGTGAATATAGAAGAGGGAACAGTAATCATGGGCGGAGTCGTAATCAATGCTGATACTGCCATTGGAAAACACTGTATCATCAATACCAATGCATCTGTAGATCATGATTGTGTGGTTGAAGACTTTGTTCATATTTCACCCAATTCAGCACTTGCCGGAGGAGTAGAAGTAGGAGAAGGTTCTCAGATTGGAATAGGAGCTTCGGTAATCCAGGGAATTAAAATAGGAAAATGGTGTGTAATAGGTGCCGGAGCGGTCATCATTAACGATGTTCCTGATTATTCAGTGGTTGTAGGAAATCCGGGTAGAATTATCAAGAAAAATATTATATAAAAGTTACGAATCAAAAATATGAATACTAAAATCTGGCTGTCCTCGCCACATATGGGAGGGAATGAACAAAAATATATCAACGAAGCGTTTGAAGAAAATTGGGTAGCTCCGTTAGGCCCTAATGTTAACGGATTTGAAAATGATCTGGAGCAGTTTTTAGGTGGAAACGCAAAAGTAGCTGCTCTTTCTGCGGGTACTGCAGCATTACACCTTGCTCTTATCGAGTGTGGAGTTGTACATGGTGATGAGGTAATCTGCCAATCCATGACTTTCTCTGCTTCAGCCAATCCCATCGCGTATTGTGGAGCAACACCTGTTTTTGTGGATAGTGAACCGGTTACATGGAATATGTGCCCGAAAGCACTAAGAGAAGCCATCGAAGACAGAATTCAGAAAGGAACAAAGCCTAAAGCAATCATTGTAGTACACCTGTATGGTATGCCGGCAAAAATGGACGAAATAACAGCCATTGCTCAGGAGTTCCAGATACCTGTGATTGAAGATGCTGCTGAAGCCCTTGGCTCAACTTACAAAGGGCAGGCTTGCGGAACATTCGGCCGTTTTGGAATCTTAAGTTTTAATGGAAATAAAATCATTACCACTTCAGGAGGTGGAGCTTTGGTTTGTCATACTCAGGAAGATAAAGATAAAGCGGTTTTCCTTTCTACACAAGCCAGAGACAATGCACCTCACTATCAGCATTCGCACATTGGTTTCAACTATAGAATGAGCAATATTGTGGCAGGAATAGGAAGAGGACAGATGGAAGTGCTTAAGGACAGAGTGGCTGCCCGCAGAGCAATGCACAATTTCTATGTTGACCTTTTCAGCAATATTGAAGGGGTAACTGTATTTTCAGAGTCGAATGATGATTTTTATTCCAACCACTGGTTATCCGCAGTGATCGTTGATCCGGAAATTACAGGAAAGGACAGAGAAGGTCTGAGACATGCATTTTTAGAAGACAATATAGAATCAAGACCACTTTGGAAACCAATGCATTTACAGCCGGTCTTTGAAACTTCTCCTTACTATGGTGGGAATGTTTCAGAAAAACTTTTTGATAACGGATTATGTCTCCCTTCAGGTTCTAATCTGTCTGATGATGACAGAGAAAGAATAGCAAAGGTTGTTCATTCTTACTTTGGACTTTAATATTATTTAAATTTAATGAATCAGTATAAATATTGGAAAAAAGTTTTTGATTTTGCCTTAGCGGCAATATTGATCCTTTTTCTTATGCCTGTACTGATTATTTTATTTGTGATTGCAAGTTTGGATACATCTTCTAATGGGATTTTTTTTCAGACCCGAATAGGGCAATATGGAAAACCATTTACCATTTTTAAGATTAAAACAATTCATGAACATAAGAGAACATGTTCAAAAGTTGGGCAGGCTCTCAGAAAATTTAAGCTCGATGAATTTCCGCAATTGTTTAATATTGTAAAAGGTGATATGAGTTTTGTAGGTCCCAGACCTGATATTGAAGGATATTATGATAAACTTGTCGGAGAAGACAGGAAAGTTTTGGAACTCAAACCTGGGCTTACCTGTGAAGCAAGTATTAAATATAGAGATGAAGAATATCTTCTGAAAAATCAGGAAGATCCTTTAGCTTATAATGATGAAGTAGTATTTCCAAACAAAGTAAAAATGAATCTGGAGTATTTTGAAAGTATGTCTTTCAAAAACGATATAAAGATCTTGTTTAAAACATTAATAACCACATTGAAATAGAGTTTTTAACTATTATGAAAATTAAAGAAACCCCGCTTAAAGACTGCTACATCATAGAGCCTACCATATTTGAAGATGAAAGAGGCTACTTCTTTGAAAAGTTCAACGAAAAAAAATTTGAGGAACTTACCGGAATGAACGGGCACTTTGTGCAGGATAATATTTCTAAATCTTCCTATGGAGTATTGAGAGGACTGCATCTTCAGAAAGGAGAACATGCCCAGGCAAAATTGGTATCCTGCCTTGAAGGAAGCGTTTGGGATGTGGCTGTAGACCTTAGAGAGGATTCTCCTACATTCGGAAAATGGTTCGGAATAGAGCTTACTGCTGAAAATAAATTACAACTTTATGTACCGAGAGGTTTCGGACACGGTTTTTCTGTATTGAGTACCCATGCTGTATTTTCTTACAAGTGTGATAATTTTTATAACAAAGAGTCAGAAGGAAGTGTGAAATTCAATGATCCTGATCTTGATATCGATTGGAAAGTAGATGAAAAAGATGCCATACTTTCAGATAAAGACCAGAATGCCCCTGGATTTAAAGAAAAAAACTTTTAAAGTATATCCCTGAAAACCACTTTTATAAAGTGGTTTTTATTTTTTAATCCTAACTCTCCAATATTTTGTATCTTTGCAGACTCAAAATCAAAACGATGCGTACAAAATCTGTAGGGAAGAAGAAAATCAATGTAGTCACTCTTGGATGCTCCAAGAATGTATATGATTCTGAAGTATTAATGAGCCAGCTGAAGGCCAATGGCAAAGAAGTGGTTCACGAAGACCGTGGGGACATTGTGGTCATCAATACCTGCGGATTTATTGATAATGCGAAAGAAGAGTCTATCAATACCATCCTTGATTATGTTGATGCTAAAAACAGAGGTGAGGTCGAGAAAGTATTCGTTACAGGATGTTTATCTGAAAGATATAAACCGGATTTGATAAAAGAGATTCCGGATGTAGACCAATATTTCGGAACAAGAGATCTTCCGATACTTTTAAAGCATCTTGGAGCAGATTATAAACACGAACTGGTAGGAGAAAGATTAACAACAACTCCAAAACATTACGCATACCTTAAAATTTCCGAAGGCTGTGACAGACCTTGTTCTTTCTGTGCAATCCCATTGATGAGAGGAGGGCATATTTCGACACCCATCGAAAAACTGGTTTCAGAAGCTCAGAAACTGGCCAAAAAAGGGACAAAAGAGTTAATTCTTATTGCTCAGGATCTTACTTACTATGGTCTTGATCTTTATAAAAAGAGAGCATTGGGTGATCTTTTAAAAGAATTGGTAAAAGTAGAAGGAATAGAATGGATTCGTCTTCATTATGCTTTCCCTAGCGGTTTCCCTGAAGATGTTCTTGATATTATCCGCGAAGAACCTAAAGTATGTAACTATATCGATATTCCTCTTCAGCATATCAATTCAGACTTACTGAAATCTATGAAGAGAGGAACTACCCATGAGAAAACAGATGCCCTTTTAGGAAAATTCAGAGAGAAAGTTCCTGATATGGCGATCAGAACAACGCTTATCGTTGGATATCCTGGAGAAACAGAAGAGATATTTCAGGAGCTTAAAGACTGGGTAAGAGAGCAGAAGTTTGACAGATTAGGATGCTTTACCTATTCTCACGAAGAAAACACTACTGCCCATGTTTTGGAAGATAATATTCCACAGGAAGTAAAAGAAGCAAGAGTAGAAGAAATAATGGAGCTTCAGTCTCAGATTTCATGGGAAAAGAATCAGGAAAAAATAGGTAAAGTATTCAGATGTATTTTTGACCGTAAAGAAGGAAATTATTTTATCGGAAGAACAGAGTATGATTCTCCGGATGTTGATAATACTGTTTTGGTTTCAGCAGAAGATACTTATATTTCTATTGGTGAATTTGCAGATGTTAAAATTACCTCCGCTGAAGAATTTGACTTATACGGAGAATTGGTTTAGCTAAACGCTTATTAATCAGTTAAAAATAGCATTTTTCAAGCTGACTCATTAACGAAAATTAACATAGAATTTTCTCGGTAGTAGGTTTTTATTTAATTGATAATCAATTTGTTAATATTTTGTGTAATTAAGATTTTTTAATTTTCCATTATAATGTATTTAAAATCGAAAATTATGTCTTAAATTTGCGCAAGAAGCAATATTTTTAAATCATGTGATTTCAGCAAGTTAATCATTGAAATAAACCCTAAAATTATTGAAATAGTTATTTGAATATTTTATTTTAATTCAGTGTTCACAAGTTGAGATGTATCTTCTTTTTTGGAAATATTGATGAAAAAAATGTAATTAAAAATCTTTAAAAACTTATGAAAAAATTTTTATTAACAGCAATTATGCTTGTTGGCCTTTCGGCCGTTTCTAAGGCTCAACAGGGGCGAGTGGGGATTAACACAACCACACCTGCCGCAACATTAGACGTAGTAGCAAATACTACAGACAATGCTAGACCTGATGCCTTACTAGTCCCTCGTATGACAGCAGCAGAATTATCCGCTAAGGATGATACTAGTGGAACATATGCTGCGCCTCAAAACGGAGCTATTGTTTACATTACTTCCGGAACAGGTACAGGTGCAAGAAAAGTTAAAATTACTGGCCCTGGATTCTATTATTTTGATAATTCAGTTCCTGAATGGAAGCCTATCATTGGTGCTGTTACAGCTACTGGATATACTAACGTTTCACAATCGACTTCTATTAACAAGAATGAATCAATGTTGGTAACTACGAATGTAACTATTGCAGCTCCTCCAGTAGCAACTTCAGTTGCCGGAGATAAATTCAGAATTGTTGATGCTACAGGTGGTGCTGGATTTAGTGTTACTGGTGTTCACTCTAGTACAACTACTTCGCCGGCAGTATCAGGCTCGGCATTAGAGTATACTTTCATCAGTGGTGCATGGTATTGCACAAGTTTATAATTTAAAATAATAGTGAAATGAACACAAATAAAAAAATTTCTGCTCTTGTATTGTTAGCTGTGGGTATCTTTTCTAATGCACAGATCAAAACAAATAATACAATTAATGCAACCATAGGTGGAGAGTCAGTTTACTTAGATGCTTCAAGTTTCCCTTCATCCAACAACTTAGGAAAAGGTTTATCTGTTCCTAGAACAAACTTAACTACTTTTACATTTGTTACACAGGTAACCAATGCATTAAAGTTTCCTACAGCATATGATGGTATGATCGTATATAACTCTGTTGCGGGTACTACTCCTGCTACAGGTTCTGGTATTGGTAATCAACCTGTCAGTGTAGGTTTTTACTATTTCAGTAATCCTACTCCAACACCTGCATTCTCTTCTGCTTCCGGGCAATGGTTGCCATTAGGTGGTAGTGGTAAAGAAAATATCCTTACTACTGAAACTGTTACAAACAGACAAGTAAATAATGCACAGATTTATGGTATAAAAGGAACTTTTGCTGCAAACGGTACAACTACTGCAGTAACAATTCCTGCTCCTTCCGGAATTACTGCTATGTACGGAATTACTATTTATAAAGCAGGAACTAACACAGTATACTCCAGAGAATTGTATTCATATGATACATCTACCGGAGCTGCTGTTACAGGATCTCCAAGTATGTCTGTAGTGTATCCTAGTGGAACGTATGATTATGTACTAGAATACTTAAAATAAAGAAATTTATTAATTACATAACAAAAAACCAATGAGAAATCATTGGTTTTTTACTTTTAAGAGATGAGAGGTTCTTTTATTTTTGATGATGATAAATGATATGGAGATAATTTTTTAAAATTTCCGGCTATTTTTTTTTAAGTAAGATCAAGCTTTGAAATTTTAACACTATCTATAGATGTTAAAATCTAATTCAGAAATTTGACAGGATAGGGCTTACCATCTTCTGATAGTCATTTTCTTCAAATCCTGGATTTAATAATTTTAAATTTAAAATTATTTTATTGGATTAAAATCTTAACAATAGGTATTTTTTAATAAATTGATTTTCAGAGTGTTTTGTATTTTCAAATTTTAAATTATGTGTAAATTAGTTAATTATGTTAACTTTTTAACCATTTTTTTAACACTTTTTAACACGGTGATCTAAATGCCCTATCCATAAGGAATTACAGTGATTTTTAACATTTTGTTGTATTTTTATTAACTATTTTTAACATATTGAATAGGGTTTTATAAAGATTCCTGATACATTTGCTCCGTCAAAACCAATAAAAGTTCAAAATGATGAAAAGATTCATTCTCGTAATCATAATGATGATTTCAACCCTAGGTGTTTACTCTTTTACAAGTAATGCCTTAGATGCGAAAAAAACAAGTTATGCATCGTACTACCACGATAAATTTAACGGTAGAAAAACTGCCAGCGGAGAAATCTTTGATAACTCAAAATTCACTGCGGCAAACAGAACGCTTCCATTTGGAACAAACGTTAAGGTAACCAACCTTAAAAATGGTAAAGAGGTAATAGTGAGAATTAATGACAGAGGGCCTTACCATTCATCAAGATCTTTAGACATGTCTAAAGCTGCGTTCGATGAGATCGGAGATATCAACCATGGTACTATTCCGGTCGAATATGAAATTGTCGATTAATTTTATGATTTAAATTAAAAAAAAGCCAGCTGAATAAGCTGGCTTTTTGTATGGATAAATATAGCATTGATTATACATCTAATTCCAATAGAGCAGGACAATGGTCAGAATGTACAGCTTCCTTTAAAATAACAGCCCTTGTAAGCTTATCTTTTAAACTGTAGGAAGTGAAGTTATAATCTAACCTCCAGCCTTTATTTCTTTCCCTTGAATTTTGTCGGTAGCTCCACCATGTATAATTATCCGGTTCATTATTAAAGAATCTGAAACTGTCAATCAGTTCACACTCATTGATAAAACTGGTCATCCACTCTCTTTCCATGGGAAGAAATCCTGAAACATTTTTTAAACCGACAGGGTTGTGAATATCGATAGCTTCATGGCAAATATTAAAATCACCGGATATAACAAGGTTAGGAATTTCTTTTTTTAAATTCTTGATATACTCAAGGAAGTCATGGCAGAACTGCATTTTAAAATCCAGTCTTTCAATATTAGATGCAGAAGGAACGTATACGGATATTACAGAAAATCCGTCAAAATCGGCACGGATGATTCTTCCTTCATTATCATAGCTTTCTATACCACAACCATACTCTACATGATTAGGCTTTATTTTTGAAGCAATTCCGACTCCACTGTAACCTTTTCTTACTGCAGAATGCCAATAACTGTGATATCCTAATTTTTCAAGACTTTCGATATCTATCTGATCGTTTCCTGCTTTACTCTCCTGAATACAGATGATATCCGGATCTGCAATTTTCAGCCAGCCCAGAAAATCTTTTGTGAAAGCAGCTCTGATTCCGTTGACATTGTAAGTGATTAATCTCATAAACAAAATAAATTTTTTCAAATGTAGGGAAATAAAAAAGCCGGTCTTTAATTTCAAAGCCGACTTTTTATATTGTTAGTAAGGTTTTTATTTTTTGAAAACAGTTTTACCGTCTTTTGTCAATTCTATTTCCTCACCTTTACCTCTTAGCTCATAATGATCATTCTTATACCATATTCCTGATGCAGGCTTTTGTCCCTGTAGTTCAATTGTTTCATTGTTGAAAACCACCGTAGCTGTATTTTTGGTATTATTGAAAGTCATATCCAACGTTTTTCCATTGCTGTCTTTCGAAGTACTTTTTACAATTTCATCCTGAGTTCCTGAAACAGCTGCTGAATCAGATGGCTTGGATGCAACACTGTCTACAGAAGCGGGAGTGGAATCTGTTGTTTTCTTTTCTTTGTTACATGAAGTTAAAAATAATGCTGAGAATGCTGCTGCAATAAAAATGTGTTTTTTCATAAGATTATATTTATTTAAGGTTGTCTTCTAGTATGCAAAATGAATGCCTTAAAAAAAGAGGCGGAAAAAATCATTCGATTTTTTCCGCCTTTAACCCAAAATTAAATAAACTATGAAAAAAAACTACTTGGGTTCTAATACGCTGATAGGGATAATACACTCTTCAAGTGAAATTCCTCCATGCTGGTAAGTTTCTTTATAGTAATTAACAAAATGATTGTAATTTTTAGGATACGCCAGGAATATATTGTTTTTAGCAAAAATATATTTCGAGCTTAGGTTTCCTTTTGGAAGGAAAAGCTTTTCCGGGTTGGTAATGGCCCATACATCACTGTCATCATACGTTAAGCTTTTACCTGTTTTATATCTGATATTCGTAGAAGTTTCTCTGTCTCCTACCACTTTACTTGGCTTTTTAACATATACAGTACCGTGATCTGTTGTGATCACCAGCTTATATCCGTTTTCTGCAGCTGCCTTAATGATCTTCAATAAAGAAGAGTTTTCAAACCAGTTGAAGGTAAGGGAACGGAAAGTCTTATCATCACGAATCAGCTGGTCTACAATATGATTATCTGTTTTCGCGTGTGACAGGATATCAATAAAGTTATAGACAATGACCAGAAGATCATTATTTTTATGCTGATTGAAATCATCATAAATCTTTCTTTCAAAATCAGCGTTCAGTACTTTAAGGTATTTCATAGATTTTGAACCGAGACCAATTCTCTTCATCTGATCTTCCAGAAAGTCACGTTCAAATTCATTTTTGTTTCCCTCTTCATTATCATTGAACCATTTATCAGGGAAGCGTTTCTCAATCTCAGACGGCATTAATCCTGCAAAGAAAGAGTTTCTCGCATACTGTGTTGCCGTAGGAAGAATACTGTAGTAATAATCTTCTGAAACTTTATTGTAGTATTTTGTAAATAAAGGTTCAATCACTTTCCACTGATCGTAACGAAGATTATCCACCATCAGTAAAAGAACTTTTTCTTTTTCCACTTCCGGTTTTACTTTTTCCTTAAAAAGTGTGTGGCTCATCATCGGTTTATCTGAATCTGTAAGCCAGTTTTCATAATTTTTCTCAATAAACTTGGCAAACTGAATGTTAGCTTCCTCTTTCTGAGACTGCAGCAGATCCGCGAATTCATTGTCTGCTACTTTATCAAATTTGATTTCCCAGCTAAGGATCTTTTTATAATATTCAGCCCATTCCTGATACGTTCTCAGGTAAGAAAGTTCCATGGAAAGATTTCTGAATTCCTGCTGGTATTGTAGAATCGTTTTTTGTTCAACAAGATTATCCTGCTGAAGGTTTTTCTTTAGGGAAAGTAATATCTGATTAGGGTTTACAGGCTTTAATATATAATCGGCAATCTGGGAACCGATAGCCTCTTCCATAATGTGTTCCTCTTCGCTTTTGGTTACCATGACGATTTTTAAGGCGTTATCTTTTTCCTTGATCATTGGAATGGCCTCCAGACCGGAAATACCTGGCATATTTTCATCAATGAGGGTTAAAGCGAATTTCTCTGAATCCATAAGTTCCAAAGCCTCATTCACATTGTTAACAGGAGTTACCTGGTAACCCTTCTTTTCTAAAAATACGATATGAGGTTTAAGTAAATCTATTTCATCATCTATCCATAATATCTTTTCTGACATAATTTATTTTTTACATGGTTATTGTATCAAAATGTTGACCAAATCCTTTTAAAATCTCACAAATTCGAAAGATTAAAAGTTAAATATAAGTTAAATGAAAATAGCGTAGAATAATTCACATTTTCACTTCACTTAATCAGTCGTTTTTATATATTCCAAAGCCTTTTCCAATACTTCGTCTTTTCCGTTTTTTATCCCTTCTACACTTGGTTTTATGAAGATGTCAGGAATAATTCCGATTCTTTGGGTTTCTCTGCCATCCGGGTAATAAGCACCCAAACCTGTAAACCGTGTATCAAGGTTGGCAATTTTAAACATAATCACATCTCCGTTGGCTCCCGAAGTATTACTTCCGATAATTTTCGCTTTCGGGTGCTGTTTGAACATCATGGTTGTAGTTTCTGCCTGGCTTTGCGTATTCTCATCTACTAAAACGATTACATTTCCTTTATAGTATTCAGGATTCTTTCTGCCGGTGACATTTTTTCTGCTGTAAAATTTCCCGGGATAGGTGGTGTCAGGAAAAGTAAATTGATAATAGATTGAGGGGCTGGGAAGAAGAAGGTAACTTAAGGGAATGATCGTTTGTTTTGGATAATTCCTGAGATCAAAGATAATGGATTTTGCGGATTTTAAACTACTGTACATTTCGTCAATATCTTCCTTTTCTATAATTCCCATATTCACATACCCGATTTTCTTTTCATCATCCATAAATTTCCATTTTTTTGAGACAGGTATTTTTTCGTGAATAATATCCTTAATGAGATACGTTCGGGTTTTTATTTCTATGTTTTGTCCATCCCTTTCAATCTTTATGGAAATAGAATCATTCTTGCTGAAGAGAAGTTTATCTTTTATTTTGCTAACCTTTCCCCATGAGTTGGAAGCGGGTGTGTATCTTGTTAAACTGTTGATCACTTGCGGGATGGTTTTTCCTTCAATATCATAAATGACATCTCCCGGATGCAGAGTACTTTTATGTCTGGATCGTGTGTCGTTAACTTTTGTAATCACTAGTTTTCCTTCAGCATAAGTATATTCTACCGGAACTTTTCTTTGACCATACAAACTAAGTTGAATTTCTTTTGACGAAATATAAGCGTGTGAGTCATCCGTTTTAGCCACCAGTTCTGCTAATGCCAGGTGAAAATTCTCGTCATTATCAATCATTAGGAATTTGGGAATCATTTCTGTAAGGACATCATTCCAGTTCTGATCAGTTTCATATTTATAAGGAAAGAAATATTCTACATAATTCCAATATCTGAATAGCTCCAGTAAACCATTTCTTTTGGAAGTAAATTGAGAACCATAGGATTTTTCATTCCTGAAATATATTTTTCTTCCTCCTTTTCCAAAATAATGATTGTCTCCAAGATTTCTGTTTTTTTCAATGTAACGAAGTTTTTGAGATACATCATCGGAGAAAATTTGCGAATTGTCAATCCAGCGTAGGTCAAAGTTTTTGAGAAAATAAACTTTCTGATCTTGTACTGCACATTCATTACATTGTGGAATTTCTCCGAGACTTTCAATCCATTGAGAATAAAGAATATTGAGAGATTCCTTATCATTAATATTTTCAAGCTCATTGATTTTTTGAAAAAGCTGCTTGTCCCAGTTCAGATTTCCTTTTGCAACGTTAGGATGGTAATATTTTAAGAATCCCCAAACCCTGCACAGAGATTCCAGCTTTTGGGTCTCGGTGATTATTTGTGCGGAAAAGTTTAAACTTAAAAATAAAAATAGGAAAAGTGAGAAGCGTCTCATTAAAGGTTGTCGTGTTTTCTCTCAAAGATAATCCTTTAATATAACAGACGCAAAAGGTTTTCAAAAAATCTTGAATTGATAAAAAATAGATGCCAAGGAATTTCTAAAGTTGATATGATGATGTTTTGATGAAAAATATTCGGTAGGTCATCGTCTTATTCCAATATCTTAATAGTAATTTAATAAGAGGCTAAATTTTAAAATGCCTAACTTTGTTTACTAATACTGAAGTTTCAATGCAGAATAAGCTAAAAATCATCAACGATCCTGTTCACGGGTTTATCAAAATTCCACACGAAATTTTATTTGATATCATTGAGCATCCTTATTTTCAGAGATTAAGAAGAATCGGGCAGACCGGACTTTTGAATCTGATATTCCCGGGTGCTACCCATACAAGGTTTCACCATGCTCTTGGAGCAATGCATTTGATGTTTACAGCGTTAGAAACATTGAAGCAGAAAGGAGTGAAAATTTCTGAGGAAGAAGAAAAAGGAGCAATGCTGGCCATTTTGATGCATGATATCGGTCATGGTCCGTTTTCACACGCATTGGAAAGTATGCTGATGGATGACTGGCATCATGAGAATCTTTCTTTGCTACTCATGAATAAGCTTAATGAGAAATTCCAGGGCCAACTATCCATGGCTATTGAAATGTTTCAGGGGAAGTATCACAGAAAGTTTTTTAACCAGCTGATCTCTTCCCAACTGGATGTTGACCGTTTGGACTACCTAAAAAGGGACAGTTTTTTTACAGGAGTTTCAGAAGGAAATATTAATACCCAGAGAATCATCTCTATGATGAATGTCTGTGAAGAAGGCGAACTGGTGATTGATGCAAAAGGGATTTATTCCATTGAAAATTTCCTGACAGCCAGAATGTTCATGTACTGGCAGGTGTACTATCATAAAACTTCAGCTTTGGCAGAGTTTCTTTTAGTTAAAATCCTTGAAAGGGCAAAGTATTTGATTTCCCAAGGTGTAAAACTTCCGGCAACAGACAATCTGAAATATTTTTTATACCGTGAAAAGAGCGGTGCCACAGATGAAGATATAGAAAGATTTACTCAGCTTGATGATAATGATGTAATTCAGGCCATGAAAGAATGGCAGAATTCAGAAGATTTTGTATTGTCATACTGGTGCAAATGTGTAATTCAGAGAAATTTGCCTAAAACAATTATTTCATCACATCCTTTTGGCCAGGAAATAATTGAGGAAAAAATAAAAAAGAGTAATGAACTTTTCGGAATCAATAATGGTAATGAATTGGTTCATGAAATTAAAAGAAAATTATTGCCATATCATGCAGAGAAACAACCGATTTATTTACTGCATAAAAATGGGAGAAGAACAAGGCTGCATGAGTCGGAAGATCAGCTTTTATCGGGATTAATTGTGAATAAGACGACCCGCTATATCCTTATGTTTCCAAGAGATATATCCAAACTGGACTCTTAAAGAATATTAAAATTTACGATCTGAAACTAAAACATGTTTGCAAATTATAGAATTTCTTATCTTTGCAGAATATGGAATTTACAGCTTCGCAAATTGCAAGTTTTATTGACGGAAAAATAATAGGTGACGAGAATGCACTTATTACAGGAGTTTCACCAATTGAAAATGGGGAATCAGGACATCTTTCTTTTATAGCACAAGATAGATTTTCTCATTTTTTGGATAGCTCAAAATGCTCTGTTATCATCGTTTCGGAAAAACTTCTGGAGAAAAATCATTATAACCCTACCTTAATCGTTGTAAAAGATGCCTATCTTTCTTTTCAGATTCTGATGAATTTATATCAGGAAATGCAGGGAAGAAAAGAAGGTATTGAAAACGGTTCGTCTATTCATGATACTGCTGTCATAGGAGATAAAGCGTATATCGGAGCATTTACCTATGTTTCCGAGAAAGCTAAGATCGGGGAAGGATCACAAATCTATCCACATGTATATATAGGAAAAGGTGTAAAAATTGGTAAAAACTGTAAAATAGACAGTGGTGCCAGAATTTATGACTACTGTATTATTGGAGATAACTGCGTGATTCATTCCAATACGGTAATCGGAGGTGACGGTTTTGGTTTCCAGCCAACAGCTGACGGCTTCAAAAAAATACCACAGCTTGGAAATGTGATTATTGAAGACGATGTAGAAATTGGTTCAAACTGTAGTATCGACAGAGCTACAATAGGCTCTACAATAATAGGAAAAGGAACTAAGATTGATAACCTGATTCAGATTGCCCACAACGTGAAAATTGGTCAGAACAACGTAATTGCTGCACAGGCAGGAATTGCAGGTTCCACTACTATCGGAGACTGGAATCAGATTGGTGGCCAGGTAGGTGTCGTAGGACATATCAAAATAGGAAACCAAGTGAAAATTCAGGCTCAGAGTGGCGTGAATTCCAGTGTTAATGACAGAGAAACTTTGTACGGTTCACCAGCAATCAGTTACAATGACTATTTAAGGAGTTATGTTCATTTCAGGAACTTGCCTGGAATAGTAAATAGAATAAATAATCTTGAGAATAACTCAAAAGATAATACTAATGAGTGATATGCAAAAAACACTTCAGCAAGAGGTAACTCTTTCTGGAATTGGCCTTCATACTGGTAAAGAAGTAAAACTTACCATTAAACCTGCTAAAGAAAATACAGGTTTTGTATTTGTAAGAACAGACTTGGAGGGACATCCTCAGGTAGAAGCTGATGTAAATTATGTTGTAGCAACTGAAAGAGGAACTACATTAGAAAAGTTAGGGGTAAAGATTACCACTTGCGAACATCTTTTAGCAGCCCTTGTTGGTTGTGATATTGATAACGCAATTTTAGAAATGGACGCTTCAGAACCTCCTATTTTGGATGGGTCTTCAAAATATTTTGTGGAAGCCATCGAAAGTGTAGGAGTCGCAGAACAAACGGTTGCAAGAGAATATCTTGTTGTAAAAGAAGTTCTTACTTACAGTGATCCGGCTACAGGTTCGGAAATCACGATCATTCCATCAGATACTTATGAAGTAACTACTATGGTTGATTTTGGGACTAAAGTATTAGGTACTCAGAATGCTACTCTTAAAAATATTTCAGAATTTAAAGACGAAATCTCATCAGCAAGAACATTCAGCTTCCTGCATGAATTGGAAATGCTTTTAGATCACGGTTTGATCAAAGGTGGAGATATTTCCAATGCTATTGTATATGTAGATAAAGATCTTACTCCTGATACCACAGAAAAATTAAAGAAAGCCTTTGGAAAAGATAATGTATCTATCAGACCAAACGGTATTCTGGACAATCTTAATTTAAACTATCCTAACGAAGCAGCGAGACACAAATTACTGGATGTAATCGGTGACCTTGCTTTGGCAGGTGTAAAAATAAAAGGTAAAGTTATTGCTAACAAACCGGGACACTTTGTGAATACTCAGTTTGCGAAAAAACTAAACCGCCAGTGGAAATTGCAGAAAAAGAAAAACGTTCCGGATTTTGACCTGACAAAAGAACCGGTATTCGATATCAACGGAATTATGAAGCTTATGCCTCACAGACCTCCGTTCTTATTAATTGACAAAGTTCTTGAACTTTCGGACTCTCATGTAGTAGGGTTGAAAAATGTAACAATGAACGAACCTTTCTTCGTTGGACACTTCCCTAAAGAGCCTGTAATGCCTGGAGTTCTTCAGGTAGAAGCATTGGCACAGACAGGAGGAATTCTTGTATTAGCCAGCGTTCCGGATCCTGAAAACTATTCTACATATTTCATTAAAATTGATAAGGTGAAATTCAAAAGAAAAGTAATTCCGGGAGATACGCTTATATTCAAAATTGAATTGATAGAGCCTATCAGAAGAGGAATTGTTCATATGCAGGGATATGGATATGTGGGAGATACTGTAGCAGTAGAAGCAGAGCTTATGGCTCAAGTTGCAAAAAATAAAGTTGATTAAATGATTCATCAATTAGCAGCCGTAGATAAACGTGCGAAAATCAGCAAAAATGTAATCGTAGAACCTTTCACTACCATTGCAGGGGACGTAGAAATCGGAGAAGGAACATGGATTGGTCCTAATGTAACCATCATGGATGGAGCAAGAATAGGGAAGAATTGTAGGATTTTCCCTGGGACTGTAATCTCTGCAATTCCCCAGGATCTGAAATTTGATGGTGAAGATACCCAGGTAATTATCGGTGACGAAACGACAATCAGAGAGTGTGTTACCGTAAACAGAGGGACAAAGGCTTTAGGATATACTAAAATAGGTGCTCACTGTCTTATTATGGCGACTTCACACATTGCACATGATTGTGTTATCGGAGATCACGTTATCATCGTAAACGGTTGTGGTATTGCAGGACACGTCGAGATTGGTGATTATACAGTAATGGGAGGTTTATCAGCGGTTCACCAATTCGGTAAAATCGGAAAACATGTAATGATTTCCGGAGGTACTTTGGTAAGAAAAGATATTCCACCTTACGTAAAAGTAGCAAGAGAACCTATGTCTTATGCTGGTATTAATTCTGTTGGTTTAAGAAGAAGAGGATTTACGAATGAAAAGATCTTTGAAATTCAGAAGATCTACAGAGCCATCTTCCAAATGAAGATGAACGTTTCCCAGGCTATTTCCCATATTGAAAAAGAAATGCTTCCAACGGCTGAAAGAGATGAAATCTTACAATTTATTCAAAATTCACCAAGAGGTATCGTAAAAGGATACGGAACCGGTAAAGAGAGTAATTAAGAGAAATGCTAAAAAGCAAATTCGCAAATCTGCCTGTTTGCTTGCCGGCCAATACAATTTAAGTAAAAAAGATAATATATATTAATGGCAACAAGTAACGATATCAGAAAAGGGCTATGCATCGAATATAGCAATGATATTTATAAAGTAATCGAGTTCCTTCACGTAAAACCGGGAAAAGGACCTGCTTTCGTAAGAACAAAATTAAAGTCAGTGACGAACGGTAAAGTAATTGATAATACTTTCTCTGCAGGACACAAAATTGATGAAGTAAAAGTAATCACAAGAAAATTCCAGTATCTGTATGATGATGAGAACGGATTCCATTTCATGAACAATGATGATTTCTCTCAGTTATACATCAACAAAGAAATGATTGAGAACTCTCAGTTTATGAAAGCGGGTGAAGAAGTGACTATCATTTTAAAAGAAGCTGATGAAACTCCACTTTCTGCTGAACTTCCGCAATCAGTATACCTTGATGTTATCGAAGCTGATCCGGGAGTAAAAGGAAACACTGCAACCAATGCTCTTAAAAACGCAATCGTTGAAACAGGAGCAAGAGTAATGGTTCCTTTGTTCATTGAACCGGGAGACAGAATTAAAGTAAGCACTGAAGACGGAAGCTACTTAGAAAGAGTAAAAGAATAAATAAAATTTACATAAATTCGGTTTGCATCAGCATTCCGAATTTTGTTTTATAAGAAAATCTATTGTTATGAGATTCCATTCTCCGCAAAAGCTTAAAACGATTGCAGATTTAATAGGCTCAGCATTTGTAGGGCCGGAAGATTTTGAAGTATTGGGAACTAACGAAATTCACATGGTAAAACCAGGTGACATCGTTTTTGTGAATCACCCTAAATATTATGACAAAGCATTAAACTCTGCAGCCACTATTATTTTAATTGATAAAGAAGTAGATTGCCCGGAAGGTAAAGCACTTTTGGTTTCTGATGATCCTTTCAGAGACTTTAATAATATCAATACCCATTTTACCAGAATCTATAATTTCACAGAAGAACTTCACGATGTTGAAATAGGAGAGGGAACAAAAATCCATTCTTCGGCAGTAATCGGGAACAACGTGAAAATCGGGAAAAATACCTTAATCTTTCCTAATGTTGTCATTGGTGACCGTACGGAAATCGGAGATAACGTCATCATCCAGTCTAACACCGTTTTAGGGGGTGATGCATTTTATTACAGAAAATTAAATGGAAACTTTGACCGTTTGATCTCTGTTGGAAATGTTGTTATTGAAAACAATGTGGAGATCGGAAACGGATGTACCATTGACAGAGGAGTTACAGACTCTACCATTATTGGAGAAGGTTCCGTTTTGGATAACCAGATTCAGATCGGACATGATACCGTTATCGGAAAAAAATGTCTGATCGCCTCTCAGGTAGGAATTGCCGGATGCTGTATCATCGGAGATGAGGTGACATTATGGGGACAGGTTGGAATTGCTTCCGGTAACAAAATTGAGTCGGGATCGGTGCTTCTGGGAAAAACCGGTGTCAACAGAGATCTTGAAAAAGGAACCTATATCGGGATGTTTGCAGAAGATTTTAAAACTTATCTTAAAAAAGAAGTAAAACTGAGAAATCTCAAATAAACAATTCCAAAGGTTTTATCCAAAATCAAAGAAATTTGAGTAAATTTGTGAGCATTAATAAAATAATAAATAAATTAAAACAACAATAAAATGTCAATTTTAGTAAACAAAGATTCTAAAGTAATTGTACAAGGATTTACAGGGAACGAAGGAACTTTCCACGCTGGTCAGATGATTGAATACGGAACAAACGTAGTAGGTGGTGTTACTCCAGGAAAAGGAGGTAGCGAGCATTTAGGAAAGCCGGTATTTAACACTGTAGCTGATGCTGTTGAAAAAGCAGGAGCAAACGTAAGTATCATTTTCGTACCACCGGCATTCGCAGCAGACGCTATCATGGAAGCTGCTGAAGCAGGAATCAAAGTAATTGTATGTATTACTGAAGGTATTCCTGTAGCTGATATGGTAAAAGTAAAATCTTACATCGCTGACAGAGACTGCAGATTAATCGGACCAAACTGCCCTGGAATCATTACTTCTGAAGAAGCTAAAATTGGTATTATGCCAGGTTTCGTTTTCAAAAAAGGAAAAGTAGGTATCGTTTCAAAATCAGGAACTCTTACTTACGAAGCTGCTGACCAGGTAGTAAGAGCAGGTTACGGTATCTCTACTGCAATCGGTATCGGTGGTGATCCAATCATCGGAACAACTACAAGAGAAGCTTTAGAACTTTTCATCAACGATCCTGAAACTGAAGCTGTTGTAATGATCGGTGAAATTGGTGGAGGTCTTGAAGCTGAAGCTGCAAGATGGTACAAAGCTAGCGGATCTACTAAACCGGTTGTAGGTTTCATCGCTGGACAGACTGCTCCAAAAGGAAGAACAATGGGACACGCAGGTGCTATCGTAGGTGGTGCTGAAGATACAGCTCAGGCTAAAATGGAAATCATGAGAGAAAACGGTATCAACGTTGTTGATTCTCCTGCTGATATTGGTGCTACTGTAGCTAAGATTCTAGGATAATATAAAACCCAACATATGAAAAAACTTTTATTAGCCTCAGCTTTAACTCTTTCGGCTTTATCCTTTGCACAGGTGCAATGGAAAAATACAAGATTTGGAGTAACAGGAGGTTTAAACTACTCCAGAGTATCTAACGCCCACAACCCTTCAGGCCCAAGATATACTTTCCAAGCTGGAGCTTTGGCATTGATTCCCGTAGGAAAGGCAAACCAATTCTTTATTCAACCTGAAGTACTGTACTATGGTGCAGGAGAAACAGGAAAAGATAAAGATGCTAAAGGAGTAAGCGGTTATGACGCTTTATATGCTAATAACTACCTGAGTGTGCCTCTTTATTTCAAAGGATATTTTTCTGAAGCAGAATCAGAATTCTTTGGATTAATAGGCCCTAGATTTAATTTCTTGCTGAACCAGAACGTAAAAGACGCTCCTGTAAGCAGACCTTATTATGACCCGGATGTTACCGATCCTAACCAGCCGGCAGGTGTAAATGGTAAGGCGAAGAGCTTTAACTGGGGACTTGGACTGGGAGTAGGATATAGCTACAAAAGACAACTTGAAGTAGCATTAAAATACGACTTAGGTCTAAGTGATACCTATCCTGGTCTCGCTAAAGAAACTAAGGGTACTGATAAGAAAAAATCAGAACAGGTAATTGCTCTTACTTTAAGCTATATATTCAAATAGAATATTTCAGAATATAAAAAATCCCGGAAACTCAGTTTCCGGGATTTTTTTATTGATAGGCTTTTACTTCTTACCCTCTTATCCATTTCCAAAGCTCTTTTAATGTAGCTTTATTTCCGTACATCAAAATACCTACACGGTAGATTTTTCCGGCTAGGAAAATCATAAAAATAGTAGTTACCAGCAATAATGTAATAGACAATGCAATCTGCCATGCAGGAACTCCAAAAGGAATTCTGGCAATCATTGCAACTGGTGAAGTAAACGGGATGATGGATAGCCAGAAACCTAAAGGACCTTCCGGATTATTCATCAATGTGAAACTCCCATACATTCCTAATGTTAATGGTAAAATAGCAAATAAAGTAAATTGCTGTGTTTCTGTTTCGTTATCCACTGCTGAACCAATGGCTGCATAAATAGAACTATAGAAGATATATCCTAAAAGGAAAAATACGATGAATACAAAGATGATTAACGGAAAATTCAGCTCCAGTAGACTATGTGAAATCTGAGTAGCAAGCTGCCCCATATCCAGTTTGCTTGTAATCTCTTCATTACCTCCCGGAATATTTTTCTGAAGAGGAGAAAAGCCTGTATTGAGTACCAGTGCACCAATAACAGACATGGTAATCCAGATCAGAAACTGGGTCAGTGCAACCATGGTTACTCCCAGAATTTTACCCATCATCAGTTCAAAAGGTTTTACAGAAGAAATAATGATCTCTACAACACGATTATTTTTCTCTTCAAGAACACTTCTCATTACTCTTACCCCATAAATAATAATGAACATAAAAGTAACATACATCAGTACCATACTTAATCCGGATTTCACCCCAAAAGCAAGATCAGAATCCTCTTTATTATTATCCGTAACGTTGATGGTCTTTAAGGTAAAATTTTTATCAAGATTATTTAATTGTATTTCCTGAATACCCAGTTGCTTTATTTTTTCTTTTCGAACAACATTGCTGATATCAGATACAATTTGTTGTTTGGTATCAAACCCTATTTTACTGTTGATAATGAGTCTGGTTTCTTTTTCAAGCTCATCAAAATTCTCATTTTTCAACGGTGGAAGAATCAGGATGCCGTCCAGAGATTCATTTCCTTTTAAATTGTTAATCTTGGACTTCTCATCAGCCGCAGAAACAAAAACGTAATTTAATTTATCATTAGATCGAAGCTGATTGGTAAACAATCCACTCTTATCAACAACTTCTATAATACTATGTGACTCATTCGCTTTAAACATTAATCCTACAATTGCTCCGAAAGCAATAATCATAACAGGGGCAAGCAGCGTCAATATGATGAAAGACTTTTTCTTAACCTGGGTAAGAAACTCTCTCTTGGTAATTAAAAAAATATTATTCATAAAATTAAGAATGGTTACTTACAGCATTAATAAACACTTCATTCATACTTGGTATTCTTTCGTCAAATGATCTCACTTTACCTACCTGTACAAGATCCAGAAGAACATTATTCTGGCTCTCTTCGTTTTTTAGGTCAAAAGAAACAAGATTATTTTCATTGGATAGGTTGAAGATCTCATATTTATTTCTGAAATTTTCAAAGTGATCATTGCTTACTTCAGAAAGCGTAATTCCAAAAATATTTTTCTTAAATTTTTCTCTTACATCAAAAACTCTTCCGTCAATAATCTTCTTTGAATTGTTGATCAATGCAACATAATCACACATTTCCTCTACACTCTCCATTCTGTGGGTAGAAAGAATGATGGTTGTTCCGTTATTTTTAAGATCAATAATCTGATCTTTGATTAAATTGGCATTCACCGGATCAAAACCTGAAAACGGCTCATCAAGAATTAAAAGATGAGGTCTGTGAAGAACGGTTACCACAAACTGTATTTTTTGTGCCATTCCCTTAGAAAGTTCAGAAAGTTTTTTCTTCCACCATTGATCGATGTTCAGTTTTTCAAACCACTTTTTGGCTTCATTCAACGCATCACTTTTCTTCATTCCCTTCAGTTCCCCAAAATAGAGAATCTGGTCACCCACAGTCATATTTTTGTACAGTCCTCTTTCTTCAGGCATATAGCCAATATCTTTAATATGACCTGGATTAAGCTTTTGGCCATTGATATGGATTTCTCCAGAATCTGCCTTAGTAATTTGGTTAATGATACGGATAAAAGAAGTTTTTCCGGCTCCGTTAGGACCTAAAAGGCCATAAATACTGCCTTTTGGAACATGGATGCTGAAATCATCCAGGGCGACCTTTTTTCCTGCATTATAGGTCTTTTTAATATGTTCAGCTTTTAGCATTAAGTTGTTCTTTTTACTATTAGTATGAAAAAGTCCCGAAAGTTACGGAAATATTAAAACAGAATTAATGTAAAAAGAAAAAATCCTGATGATTATCAGGATTTTAATTTATTGTTTCACGATTTGAGTAACTTTCTGTGTGTTGTCACTTAAAATATACCGGATCATATATTTTCCGGGCTTTAATTTTTCAATATTAATCTCTCCGGAATTCATATTTACGGTATAACTAGCAACCTGCATACCCAAAATAGAATAAAAAGTCACACTTTTGATTCTTAAAGAAGAATCTTTTGCCTTAATGATAAGGAAATCCTTTGCAGGATTTGGATAGGCAAGCAATACACCATCATCTGCTTTTTGAGTGATGGAACCCGGCTCTCTAAGCTGAGCTTTAAAATTGTTGGAAAATCCAACAAAAGTGCCTACAAATAGAAATAAAAGTAAAAGTTTTTTCATCAAATTTATAATTTCTCGAATATATATAACAAATGTAATACATTCTGCAATCTCGTACAATAGTTTTTTACAGAACTTATATTAAATTTGTAGAAACTTATTCAAAAAGTATTCCAAAATGATACATTCAAGAAATAGAAGACTTAGAGTTAATGAATCTATCAGAAGTCTGGTAAGAGAAAATGTGCTTACAACTGATGATTTTGTAATGCCGATCTTCGTAATGGAGGGCGAAAACAAGCAGGAGGCAATCCCGTCTATGCCGGGAATTTTCAGGCGCAGTATAGATTTAACGGTGAAGGAATGTAAGGAATTATTTTCTTTGGGGGTAAAAGCTGTCAATTTGTATATGAAAGTGTCAGAACATCTGAAAGACAATACAGGAAAAGAAGCCTGGAACAAAGACGGATTGATGCAGAATACGATCAAAGCCATTAAAGATGCCGTTCCTGGAATGATTGTAATGCCGGATGTAGCCTTAGATCCTTATTCAATCTACGGACACGACGGGATCATTGAAAACGGAAAAGTTGTAAATGACGCTACCAATGATGCACTCGCAAGAATGTCAGTATCTCACGCAGAAGCAGGAGCCGATCTTGTGGCGCCAAGTGATATGATGGATGGCAGAGTAATGGTCATTCGTGAAGCTTTGGAAGAAAGCGGATTTACAGATGTAGGAATTGTAAGCTATGCTGCGAAATATGCAAGTTCTTTCTATGGCCCTTTCAGAAGTGCTTTAGACAGTGCTCCGAAAGATGATATGGAAATTCCGAAAGATAAAAAAACATATCAGATGGATTTCCACAACTCACGCGAAGCCTTGAATGAAGTATTTAAAGATATAGATGAAGGAGCAGATGTAATTATGATTAAACCGGGACTTCCTTACCTGGATATTGTTTCCAAAGTACGTGAAGCCATTGATCTTCCGATTGCAGTATACAATGTAAGTGGAGAATATGCCATGGTAAAAGCAGCTGCTCAAAACGGCTGGCTGGATAACGACAAAACGATCATTGAAAGTTTGACTTGTTTTAAAAGAGCAGGAGCAGATATGATCTTTACTTATTTTGCAAAAGAAGCAGCTATTCTTTTAAATAAATAATGATTAAATTCATTCAGATAAAAAAGAGACTACTCAATCGGTAGTCTCTTTTTATTTCTAACGAAGTAATAATAATTTTACAACCATCCTTTTTTCCCATACACATACGTATCATCGAATTGTTTATCGCTCATAAAAAGATATAAAATACCTTCGATAAAAGGAATAACAGAGGCAGCACCAAAAGTAACGACATTCAGAACCAACTGAATAATTCCCTCCTTTGTATATCCAAGATAAAATTTATTTAAAGCCAGCCATCCCACAAGAATTCCCAATATAGCTGCAGGGATTTTCTTTTCTGAACGGTAGGGAACATTGCTTTGCTGGTTTTGTACATTTTCTGTTTTTGTATAACCGTAATTTTCCATTTCTTACTATTTATAATTGATTGATGTTTTACGATAAGTAGATTAAAGTAGTGAAAAGTTACAATGGGTTGTAAATGAACAAGTTTGCATTTAACGTAAACAAGTTGATATTAACCTATAAGTGAAGTTTATATTTTTGATATATTTGCCCTATGATTTTACGAGGAGAAAACTTAATCAAGGAATACGGTCCTAAAAAAGTTGTAAAAGGCGTTTCTGTACAGGTTCAACAGGGAGAAATTGTTGGTTTGCTGGGTCCGAATGGAGCAGGGAAAACCACATCGTTTTATATGATTGTAGGGTTGGTTAAGCCCACTTCAGGAAAAATTTTTCTGGATAAGCAGGAGATTACCACCGATGCTATGTACCGAAGAGCCCAGAAGGGAATCGGGTATCTTGCTCAGGAAGCCTCGGTTTTCAGAAAACTATCTGTAGAGGAAAATATCATGGGCGTATTACAGCTGACGAAGCTTTCAAAACGTGAACAGCAGATCAAATGTGATGAACTGATTGAAGAGTTTTCTTTACAGCACGTTCGTAAAAACAGAGGAGACCTTCTTTCCGGGGGAGAAAGACGTAGAACCGAGATTGCACGCTGTCTTGCCACAAGCCCGAATTTCATTCTTCTGGATGAGCCTTTCGCAGGGGTAGACCCGATTGCCGTAGAAGATATTCAGAAAATCGTAAGAAGTCTTGTGGATAAAAATATCGGAATTCTGATTACCGACCACAACGTGCAGCAAACCCTGGCGATTACAAACAAAACCTATATTATGTTTGAAGGAAAGATCCTGAAAGAAGGACTTCCGGAAGATCTTGCCAATGATCCGCAGGTAAGAGAAGCCTATCTGGGTGAAAACTTCGTTTATCAGAGTATTTTAGATAAACCTAAAAAGAAGAAATATGCTTACAATATCTGGGCAGGTAACTTTGATTCCAAAGCACAGCTGCAGGGATTTGTCAATGAAAATTTCAGTCAGTTTGATGATCTTAGATTGTTACATGGCTTTGAAGAAGTCAGCTTTGCTACCTTAGCAAATTCTGAAATTGAACATATTTTTAATGATGTAGTGGATAAAAATGCCAACAACTCATTTGTTTTGCAGAAAAAGGAAATCAATTCCCAATATTCTCTGGAACAGGCAGAAGCAGAGTCTAAAGAAGCCAGCAGAAAAGAGCTGCACTACCTTACAACTTATGTATTTGAAGGATAAAATATAAGCATTCATTTGCTGAACATGATAATAAAACGTACCTTTTTCTTTTGAAAGCGGTACGTTTTTCATTTAAAATGATTTCTATGGCTAAACCTTTTAACAGAACCGTTACCTTATTCGGAATCTATAAACAACTTGTTCCATTCATCAGACCTTATCGTCCCATGATTTACGGAACACTGTTTCTTACTTTTCTGGGAGCTCTTGCAGCACAGGTGAACCCGATTGTTTTGAAATATACCGTAGATGAGGTGACTAAACTTACACATCTTCCACATCCGATGTCGGAGGGGATTCATATTCTCATTATTATTTCCATTATTTTACTGGGAAAAGAACTGTTAAACATCTTTATCAACTTCGGCCAGAAATTTTATGGCGAAAAAATCAGGATTAATGTGAGCTCCGTGCTGGCACAATCAGCCATTGATAAGATTTTAACCTACAGAGTCGCTTATTTTAATGATGAAAACCATGAATCCGGAAAATTACAGATCAGAATAGACCGCGGAATAGAAAGTCTTACCAGATTGGTTCAGAACTTTTTTATTGATATCCTTCCTCTTTTTTCCAATGCCATTATTGCCCTCATCATTATGTATATGCAGAATGTGTATGTGGGACTGGTTTCTACGATTATTGTTCCGATCTATTTCTACATCAGCTCCCTGCAGGCCAAAAAACTGGGCGGAGTGAGACGCCAGCTTAGGAATCAGAGAGAAAAAAAGACCTCCGGACTTTTGAACCTGATCAATTCTATTATGGTTATTAAAAGCTTTGTCCGTGAAAAATTTGAAGGGAAAAAACAATATGACCTTCAGATGGAGCTGATGGAAAGCCAGATGATCACAAGGAGAACCAATTTTATTTATGATGGTTTAAAAACGTTCATTGAACAATTTGGAGTTGTTTTGATTATCCTTTTAACCGTTTATCTTGTACTTGACCAGCAAATGACCATTGGAGCAATTATGCTTCATATTATGCTTTTCAACAATGTTTCGGCACCGATCCGGCAGCTTCACAGGATTTATGATGATATGAACGATGCCATGATCTATGCTGAAGGGTATTTCGATATTTTAAATGCAGGTCATGAAACAGAATCCAACGGAAGCTTTGTAGAAAAAGAAATCAAAGGAACTTTTGAATTGAAAAATGTTGATTTCACCTATCCCAATGGTACGAAAGCTTTACATAATGTTTCCATGAAAATTGAAAACGGAAAGACGACAGCTTTGGTAGGGTTGAGCGGTGCAGGAAAATCAACGGTGATCAATCTTTTGTGTAAATTCTATCTTCCGGATTCCGGGGAGATTCTTTTGGATGGAGTCAACCTTAATGAATATGAAAATACTTTCCTGAGAAGTGATCTGGGGCTGGTACTTCAGAAAAATCATATCTTTCAGGGAAGCATAGAAGATAATATCCGTTACGGCGATATGAATGCCGGTTTTGAAAAAATTCAGGAGGCTGCAAAAAAAGCTTATCTGCACGATCAGATCATGGATCTTCCTGAAAAATACCAGCATGATGCCACCCAGCTTTCAGGAGGACAGCAGCAGAGAATTGCCATTGCCAGACTGTTCCTTAAAAATCCACCGATTATTTTTCTGGATGAACCAACAGCTAGTCTGGATGCCATTGCTACAGAACAGATCAAAAATTCTCTGGATGCTATTAAAGAAGGAAGAACGGTGATCATTATTTCCCATTCTCTTTCACAGATTCTGGATTCCGATACCATTTATGTGATGAAAAAAGGCAGAGTGGTTGAAAATGGAACTCATGATGAATTGTACAATAAAGAAGGAACATACCGTGAGATTTTTGATGCCTCTGCCCGTAGTCTTAATCTCGATAAACTGGTGAATACTTTTAAAGAAAATTAAAATCAAAAAGTCATCCCATTTATAAGTAATACCTCAAAAAAGAATTTTAGCTTTGTTCCATCATGAACGATCACTATCTTAAAAAACTCGATAGGGTAACAGCTATCCTTACCCAGTTACAGTCGAAACCTGTTGTACGCGCTCAGGATCTGGCTGAAAAGTTTGATGTAAGTATCAGAACTATTTACCGTGATGTAAAAACCCTGGAAAATGCCGGTATTCCTATTGTGGGAGAAGCTGGAAACGGCTATTCTTTAATGGAAGGCTATAAGCTTCCTCCGATCATGTTTACCAAAGAAGAAGTGTTAAGTTTCATTACCGCTGAAAAGCTGATGCAGAAATTTTCCCACCAAAGTCTGGGGAATCATTATCAGGCTGCGATGGAAAAAGTACGTTCTGTACTGAAATATTCTGATAAAAATCTGATTAAGAATATTGAAAAGCAAATAGATGTTTTCAGTTTTCATACAGATTCGGGAGATTCACTGAAAAACGTAATTCCTATTATCCTGGAAAGTATTGCGGAGAAAACCCAGCTCAATATCAGATATAAGACGGTAGATGGAAGAGTGAATAACAGAACGATTGAAACAGTCGGGATGTTTTTTGAATTTAATATCTGGTACATCATGGCATACTGTACCCTGAGGAAAGATTTCAGACAGTTTCGTATCGACAGAATTCTGGAAATCTCAAAAACACAGAATCCTTTCCTGCAGGAATACGGACAGGTAAATGATTACCGTAAAAAGTCAAATGGAAATAAAGTTAAAGCCAAACTTCTGGTTGACAAAAAGATCATGAATCATTTGGTAAATTCTAAAAAATACTATGGATTGATAGAAGAAGTAGAAACCGAACGGGGGATGGAACTCACTTTTGAAACAGAATGGATCAGTGATGGATTTCCCCGCTGGCTCATTACTTTTGCAGATTATGCTACCGTTCTGGAGCCGGAAAGTCTTCGCATCCGTTTGAATGAACTGCTTGTAAAAATGGTTGAAAGACATCAATAATAAAACCCCAACAAGACTGTTGAGGTTTAAAGACTTAATTGAGGCAATAAATGAAATGGTTTAAGGAAAAGGCAGAATTGCAAAAAAGTCAATTTGTTGTGTCGCAAAAAAAGATATAAGTTTTGGTTACCCTTTCTGCAATTTTACCTTCTCAGTGCATTAAAATCTCTCCCAGAAGAAAGGGGGTTCAATTCCTAAAGCTCTCAGATAAACGTATCCTTGTCCACGGTGATGAACTTCATTATCTACAAAATAAAGAATGTTCTGATATACCGGAAATTCATATTGTCCGAATAAATTGAAAGTCTCCTGAAAACGTTCTTCAGAAATCTGATTGAAATAATGGTTGATCACTTCCGTTTCTTCATCCCATTTTTTCAAAATTTCTTCCTTGGTTTTCGGATTAAAAGCTTCTTCACTGTAAGCTTCCATATTTCCTTCCACAATTCCTTTTAAAGCAGGCCCGCCAATGCTGATCAGTTCTACTGCCAGTTTTGCAAATGGTCTCATTCCGCCTACAGAAAATTCAAATAGCTCTTTTTCAGGAAAAGATTCAATCACTCTTCTTGTAAGATTTCTGTGTCCTTGCCAATCTTCTAATAGCTGTTCAGATGTCATGAATTGTTTCGTAGCTGTTGCTGTAGTTGTCATAATGTATTTGGTTTGTTTGTTGTTGATACAAAGGTAAGAGAGAGTTATGACAACAGTTTGTCAGTAGGATTTCGTATAATAAAAAAATATTTTTTTTTCTTAAAATATTGATCCCTACTTTTGCGTTAGAAGAAAAGTATATTAATAAAAAACCGCCATTATTAGAATTATGAAGAAGTATATTTTGCCTGTTATTACTGCTTTTTTATTAGTATCATGCAATAAGATAGAGGAAAAAATAGATCAGACCGTTCATAAAACAACTGAAACTGTACAGCAAAAAACACAACAGGTGGTGGAAGAAACCGTAAAGAAGACGGTCAATGAATCTATCAATTCTTTAACCAACTCTGAGGATGTTAAGTTTAATACTGTTTTCCCAAGTACTGGAGCATCTATTGTTTCTGAAGAAAAAGGAAAGAAAATCAAAATTCCCGGAAGGCCTGAAGGATATATTTTTAAATATAAAGCTGATATTGCAGTTTTACTTCCGTTTTTAGAAAGCCAGCCTACTTCTGATGAAAATAAATCTGATAAAACTGCCCGTAAGATCGATGGCCAGAATATCATTGATAAAATAAGTTTTATATCGAAATTTCTTCCTGACAATACTTTTGATACCCGTATTCTGGAAGATATTAAATCTGATAAAAACATTCAGTATTATAAACTGAAAAGATTTCCGAACAGTAGTACTATTATCTACAACCCAAAAAATCAGACCATCATACAATACGTAGAGGTAAATAAATAATTTGGATATGGCCGGTTTCTCCCGGCCATTTTTTATTCCTGGTCATTTCATTCATTGCGGTCATAGTCAAAGCAATCTCAATCCGTCTGAAAACTACATGTCAGAACGAATTAAATCATGTTTATTTTTCTGATATTAAGGGATTGATTTTTTTATGCAAATGTGACATTAATGATTTATTTTTTTTCATGTTATTAATAAATCAATTTACGTTTCGTGTATTAATTTGTTATTTGATGAAATGGCATAGTTTTCGCAAATATTAAATAAGATTATTATTGTATTTTTTATTTTTGTATTTAATGTTAATTTTTTCATTAGTTTTATTGAATAATTAACAATTAACATGAAGGAAAATTTATTTAATAGAAAAATCTATGTCTTAGTATTAAGCGGAGCTGGTGTTATGGGATATGCTCAGGACAGCATAAAACAAAATAAAATAGATGAAGTGGTGGTTACCACGGGTAGAACAAAGCCCAGAACCATCATTACCTCAGCAATTCCTATTGATAATATTTCCGCCGTACAATTAAAATCCACAGGTCAGGTTACTTTTGACAAAGCTTTAACCTATGCTGTTCCCTCTTTTAATTCATCACAACAAACTGTTTCTGATGCGACAGCTCACTTTGATCCGGCAGATTTAAGAGGATTAGGACCTTCCAGAACCTTGGTTTTGGTGAATGGTAAAAGAAAAAATCAAAGTGCTTTAATTTATGTAAACGATACGCCGGGAAAAGGTGAAGTAGGTACAGATCTGAAAAGTATTCCTTCAGCAGCCTTACAAAACGTAGAGGTCCTGAGGGATGGAGCGTCTGCACAATACGGATCTGATGCTATTGCAGGAGTCATTAATATTATTCTTAAGAACAGTGTAGGGAAAAGCACTGTCAATGTTTTTTCAGGTATTACTTCAAAAGGAGACGGTTTTAATATTGGAGCAGATTTTAATACGGGAATCAAAGTAGCAAAAACCGGAAGTCTGAATCTTACATTCGGATTTTCCTCTCAAAATAAAACAAACCGCGCAGGTTCTGTTACAAAAGATGAACTTTTTGGCGTGGATAATGCCTGGACTCAGGCCAATCCCGGTTTAGGAATGATTATAGGGCAGCCGGAGACCAAAGTGGGCAATATGTTTGTGAATTTTGAATTGCCAACAGGTGAAACAGGCAAATTTTATGCTTTTGGGGGTACGACTTACAGAAATGGGACCAGTTTTGCTTTGTATAGAACACCTTATTGGGTAACTTCAGATTTTGGTTTATTAACTCCAAAAGGACAACCTTACAACGGATTTCAACCGGAATTTAAAACAGATGTTTATGATTATAATTTAACTTCCGGATGGAAAGGTATGTTTGGAAAATGGAGTTTTGATGGAAGTGCAACCTTTGGTTCTAATGCCGTAGATTATGCTGTAGCAAATACCATTAATACTTCTTTAGGAGCAAGTTCACCAACTTATTTTAAAGCAGGTGGGCACCAGTTCAGTAACATTATAGGAAACGTAGATATCAGCCGGGATTTTGGTGCGCTTGTTTTAGGAGCCGGAGCTGAAGTACGTAATGAAAATTATCAGGCAAAAGCAGGAGAAGAAGCATCTTATATAGGAAGTGGTGCAGAATCTTTTCCAGGACTGCAGCCTCAAAATGAAGTCAATAAAAACCGTCAGAATATCGGAGCTTATTTGAATGCGGAATGGGATGTTACGAAAAACTTATTAGTTGGAGGAACGGTGAGGTATGAAAATTTCAGTGATTTCGGAAATAATGTTTCATGGAAAGGAAATGCAAGGTATAAATTACTAGATGATAAATTGGTTTTCCGTGGATCTGTTTCTACTGGATTCCGTGCTCCTTCATTACACCAGATTTATTATTCTAATGTTCAAACCAAAATTACAGGGAATACGGTTGCTAATCAGGGCACTTTTAATAACGACTCTCAAATTATAAGATCTGACCTTGGGGTACCTAAATTAAATGCTGAAAAAGCCTTTAACATTACAGGAGGATTGGCCGTAAAACCTTTTAAAAACCTTACTATTACAGCAGATTATTATAGAATAAAAATTAAAGACAGGGTACTTTTCTCTGGAGATATTGGATACAAAACCGGTGCTCCGGGAAGTCCGGACCTAACAAACCCTGTAGAAGTAATATTAAACAATAACAAAATAACCTCTCTGAAGTTTTTCACCAATGCTGTGAATACGGTAACTGAAGGGGTAGATTTTGTAGCTAATTATTATACTTCTGCTATTGGCAAGGGAAAACTGGGAATTATTGCTGCTTTCAATTATAACGAAACTAAAATAGTAGATAATATTGCCGTTCCACCGATTTTGGCTCAAAATGGTTACTCAGAAAACTTTTTTGATAGAAAAGAACAATCCAGAATCATCTCTGCAAGACCAAAAACAAAAACGATTCTGAGTCTTTCGTATGACATTACCAAGTTTAATTTTAACCTTAATAATACATATTTTGGTTCGGTTACATGGCAGCATGCCACGGATCCTGCCAAAGATCAGACATTCTCTGGTAAAGTAGTTACAGACATAGTTTTAACCTATAAAATCACGAATGATCTTAAAGTTTCCGGAGTGGTAAATAATTTATTTAATATTTATCCGGATGTGATAGACAGCAAGGGAGATGTAGTGACAGATCTTGGAGGAAGATTCAAATATCCGTGGGAGGTCAACCAGTTTGGATTTAACGGAACCACTTTTCAGCTTAATGTTAATTACACTTTTTAATGTATAAATAAATAATTAGTGCTTCAATATAGGGAAAGTAACCCCAAAAGATATAAAAGCCATCTACGCAAATACTAACTGACATTAATTTCTAATGTCAGTTTTATTTTTTAAGATAGAACAGGAAGTTATTACTACATTTTACTTTTTACATTGTATAAAAAAAGGTATTTTAGTACTATGAAAATTTATACAAAGACAGGAGATAAAGGTCAGACTGCATTGTATGGCGGAACAAGAGTTTCCAAAGCCAGTGCAAGAGTAGACAGTTATGGAAATATAGATGAGCTGAATTCGTTCATCGGAATTGCAAAAAGCCATATCGAAGATGAAGAAGTGTTGAGACAGCTGAAGAAAATCCAGTTTGATTTATTCACTGTAGGTTCAGAGGCTGCAACCCCTGTGGATAAGCTGATGCTTGCCAACGGGAAATCACGTCTTCCGATTATTATTTCAGAAACAGAAATTGAAGAGTTGGAACAATGGATGGATGCTTTTGATGAAAAGCTGGAACCGCTTCAGTATTTTATCCTGCCAGGTGGAGGAAAACCGGCAACTTTTTTACACGCAGCAAGAACCATCTGCAGAAGAGCAGAACGTTCACTGGTATTTCTGAATGAATCAGAAGAAGTTCGTCCCGAATTGATTAAATATTTAAACAGGCTTTCAGATTATCTTTTTGTATTGGCCAGATATATTTCAAAACTGAACAATGAACCGGAAGAATACTGGAATCCGAATGAGAGATAAGGCATTACTTTTCATCAACGGTGATGCTCCAAAATCATTACCCGATCCGGAAAATTATGATTTGATTGCCTGTACAGACGGGGCTTTCCATTATTTAAAAAGAATGAGCTTTCCTTTGAATAAGCTGGATTTTATTTCCGGTGATTTTGATTCTCATTCCGGATCAGATGAAGATATGTATGAAGGGAAATTTATCCTTACGTTAGATCAGGAAAAAACAGATTTTCATAAAGCGTTGGAAATCATTCAGGAAAGAGGTTTTTCAGAAGTTGATGTTTTTGGAGGAAGTGGAGGCGAACAGGATCATTTTCTGGGAAATCTTACTGTTGCCTATGGATTCAAAGAGCAGATAAAAATAAAATTTTACGATGAATTTTCAGAGTATTATTTTATTCCCCATTATTTCACACTGAAAGGAGTTAAAAACAGAATGATCTCTCTATATCCTTTTCCATCAGTAAATAATATCACAACAAAAGGTCTCAATTGGCCTTTGACCAATGAAAGTCTAAGCATCACTTCAAGAATAGGAACCCGGAATTTCGCTGTTGAAGATGAGGTTTCTATAGAGTATGAATCAGGGGATGTCTTATTTTTTGTAGGGATTAAGGAGATTGAATATCCGACAATTTATTAGAGTGATTATAATCAATAGAAATGGGCCTTACCCATTGTAAAAAAAGACTGTCATTAAACACAAATAACACCAATGTTTTTCACAAATGGCACGAATTTTATATCAATCGGAACGGGCTTCAGTCCGTATAATAAAAATACAAGAATCCATTGGCTTCAGCCAAAACTTATTAAAAACCATTGAATAAACTAATCAAAATATCAGTTTTTACCATTTCATTATGCTGTATTTTCTCATGCAAAACACAGCATTTTGAAACACCCGAATATGGAAAAAATGAAACTGAAAAAGTAATTCATATCAAGAAAGTAATTAATTTCCGTACGGTAGGAAATATCAAAAATGCAGATGGAAGAACTTTAAAAGAAGGAAAATTTTACCGGAGTGCCCATCTTCATAAGCTTAAAAAGAAATCTTTTGACGATTTTGAAAAACTCGGGATCAAAGAAATTATTGATCTTAGAAACTCAAAGGAAATTGCTGAAAAACCGGATCAGCTACCTTCAGAAACGGATTACAAAAAATATTCAGCGTTTGAAGATAAAGGAGATCAACTGGCTCAGGCCAAGAAGCTCGTTCTTAAAGGCAAAGTAAACGCTTCCGACGCAGATAAAAGAATGATTGATTTCTATCGTGAGTATGTGACAGAAAACCCGGAAACGATAAAAAAGATTATTACAGAAATTCTGGAGTCCAAAGATCCGATTCTTTACCACTGTACCGCAGGAAAAGACAGAACCGGAATTACCACCGCATTAATTCTTACCATTCTGAAATTTGATAAAGAGACTATTTACAACGAATATCTTTTATCCAATAATTACAGAAAAAATCTTGTTCAAAAAAGATTACGCCTTGCCAATACCTTACATTTCCTCTATCCTAAAATGGATTTACAGGTGCTGGAAAAATTGAGTTGGGTAGAAAAAAGATATCTTGATGCAGCTTTTGAGGAGATCAATAAAAAGTATGGTTCTACAGATGGCTATATTCAGCAGGTATTAGGGATTTCAGATGCCAAAAGGAATGAATATATTCAAAAGTTTACGTATTGATTATCAGAGATAAATTTCTACAAGATTCAATATTGGGTGTTTATTTAAAATTATAATAATTTTAACACCTAAAAATGAAAGTTTTTTAGCAATTTTGCATTTCTTAATTCACTTGTTTAGAAATGAAAATAAAGTACTCGGAACTTATTGATCAGACATTATATTTTCCTACGGAGGAATTTAATGTTTCTGAGAACAATTTGTTGTTTCACGACGTTCCACTCATGGACGTAGTTGAACAATTTGGCACTCCGCTAAAGATTAGCTATCTGCCGAGAATTTCCCAAAATATTCAGAAAGCAAAAAGCTGGTTTAAAGAAGCTTTTGAAAAAACCGAATATAGAAAGAATTATACCTACTGCTACTGCACAAAATCCAGTCATTTTAATTTTGTATTGGAAGAAGCATTGAAAAATGATATTTCAATAGAAACTTCTTCTGCTTATGATATGGATATTGTAAAGTCTCTTTATGAAAAAGAGAAAGTAGATAAAAATATTGAAGTTATCTGTAATGGTTTCAAAACTGATGATTATCTGGCAAAGATTTCAGATATGATCAACAGCGGTTTTGAAAATATTACTCCGATTCTTGATAATTACAGAGAATTGGATAAACTTACGGAAAGCATCGATTCTACCTTTAATATCGGAATCAGAATTGCATCAGAGGAAGAACCGAAGTTCGAATTCTATACCTCAAGACTAGGAATCGGATATAAAGATATCATTCCTTACTATAGTCAGAAGATCGCAGAACATCCGAATGCAAGATTGAAAATGCTTCACTTCTTCATCAATACCGGGATTAAAGATACTTCTTACTACTGGAATGAATTGTACAAATGTCTTCGTGTATATGCACGTTTGAAGAAAATCGCTCCTGAAGTAGATTCATTGAACATCGGAGGTGGTTTTCCAATCAAAACTTCTTTGAACTTTGATTATGACTATCAGTATATGGTAGAAGAAATCGTTTCACAGATCAAAAAATTCTGTGAAGAAGAAGGGGTGGAAGAACCTAATATCTATACTGAGTTCGGAAGCTTTACCGTAGGGGAAAGTGGAGCAAATCTTTATAAAATTATTTCTCAGAAACGTCAGAACGACAGAGAAAAATGGAATATGATTGACTCTTCTTTCATGACCACTCTTCCTGATACATGGGCAATTTCAAGACACTTTATCATGCTTCCGCTTAACCGTTGGGAAGATACGTATGAAAGAGTATTCCTTGGAGGACTGACTTGTGACTCGGATGATTATTATAACTCAGAACAGCATACTAACGCAATTTATTTACCGGTCTTCAGTGATACAAAACCTCTGTATATCGGATTTTTCCACACTGGAGCGTATCAGGAAACCATCGGAGGATATGGTGGAGTACACCACTGTCTGATGCCTCAGCCAAGACACGTCCTGATTCAGAAAGATGAAAACGGTGAATTGCAATACGAAATTTTCCGTGAAAAACAGGAACCTGAAGATGTATTGAAACTTCTTGGTTATAAATAATTTTACAATCATAGAAAAGTCAATTGGCTTTAGCCAAAACTTATAGAAAACAAAAGCTCTCAGATTCTGAGAGCTTTTTTATCTAAAAATATTTTGAAATTTTGTCCAGTTCCAGATCTTCATAATCAGAAACTACTGTATCTGCTAACGTGTAATCCTGATTTTTAGAATGTGGACTTCTGTATGCGGCACAGAAAATTTTTGCTCTGTGAGCTGCCAGAATTCCGTTGGTAGAATCCTCAATAACCATACAGTTTTCAACAGGTTCTCCGGCCATTTCTGCCGCCAGTAAGAAAACTTCAGGATGAGGTTTTGATTCTTTTAAATCGGCGCCGCTAATCTTTCCACTGAAATATTGCTCCAGTCCGAATTTTTCAAAAACCATATTGATGGTTACCATCGTTGCAGAAGAAGCCAGAATCAGCTTGACTCCATTTTCGTGATAATGCTCGATCAGTTTTCTTACTCCAGGAATTAAGTCAAACTCATCATCATTATCAAAATAATCTTTGAAATGAGATCTTTTGATTCCTGCAATGGCTTCATAAGTCTGATCTAAATTAAATTCATTAATCAATGTCTCAGAGACTCTTTTGGTGGAAGCACCAGTAAAAGAGGTGTAAAGCTCCTCGGAAACTACAATTTCCAGTTCGTCAAAAGTTTTGAAATAAGCTTTTCTATGTAATGGTTCCGTATCTACAATGACTCCATCCATATCGAAAAGTACAGCTTTTAAAGGCATATAATGAGTTTTATACAAAAATAGCTATTTGAGTCGAGAGTGGAAAGGGAAGAGGTAACAGATGATAGGTTTTAGGTAGAAGATAATATACTATGAGTGGTAAATTCTGATCCTCATAAACTCTCCTACACTCTTACTCTCCAACTCATAAACTCTTTGTATCTTTGTGGTCAATATTTCAATTTTAAAACATTAAAATTTTTAAATAAAGCATGAGAACATACGCAGGAATTCCCGAGGAAAACGCAACGTTAGAGAATTCGAAAGTAATGTTGGTAACTGTTCCTTATGATGGAACTTCAACATGGGGGAAAGGAGCTGATAAAGGTCCGGAATTATTCTTAAACGCTTCCGAAAACATGGAGCTTTACGATATTGAAACTCAAACAGAACCTTACTTACAGGGAGTTTACTTAGCAGGAGAAGTTTCTGAAAATTCTTCACCGGAAGCAATGACGGAAGCGGTTTATCAGAAAACAAAAGAACTTTTGAACAATGATGGTAAATTATTTACTCTTTTTGGAGGAGAGCACTCTGTTTCTATCGGTTCTATCCGTGCGGTAGGAGAGAAGTTTGAAAACCTTACTGTTCTTCAGTTGGATGCTCACACAGATTTACGTCCTGAGTTCCACGGTTCTACTTCCAACCATGCTTGTGCAGTTTTTGAAGCAAATCAGAAGCATAACTTAGTGCAGGTGGGAATCCGTTCTATGGATATTGAAGAAGCGCAATATTTACCTGAAGGAAGAGTATTCTTTGCTCACGAAATTGCCAACAACGAAAACTGGATCAATGATGTATTGGAGAAAGTATCAGGAAATGTGTATATCACAATAGATTTAGATGCTTTTGATCCTTCTATTGCTCCATCTACAGGAACTCCTGAGCCAGGTGGATTACAATGGTATCCAACTCTGGAATTATTAAGAAAAGTATTTGAAAAATGTAACGTAGTAGCATTTGACATTGTAGAATTGATGGATTCTCCAATGGCTAAGCCAACGGCTTTCCTTTCTGCGAAGTTATATTACAAAATGCTTGCTTACTACGATATTTATAACAACAACTAATATTCCGCAAGAATCGGATTTTTTCTGCCGTATATTCTTTGGAAATTTGTGAGGTAAAAACAATAATATGATATCCACACAAAGTCAGATAGATTATAACAGAATTGCCAAGGCGATAGAATATATCCAGAGCAATTTCAGGCTTCAGCCAAGTTTGGAGGAAGTGGCAGAGAATATTCACTTGAGCCCGGCTCATTTTCAGAAGATCTTTACAGATTGGGCAGGAACAAGTCCGAAAAAATTTTTACAGTTCATCAGTCTTGAACATGCTAAAAATTTATTGAAGGAAGAAAAAGCAAGTTTATTTGATACCGCTTATGAGACAGGCCTTTCCAGTACCAGCAGGCTTCATGACCTGTTTGTAAAGATTGAAGGAATGTCTCCGGCAGAATATAAAAACGGAGGAAAAAGCCTCAGTATTCATTACAGTTTTTCCGAAAGTCCTTTCGGGAATTTATTAGTAGCTTCTACAGAAAAAGGAATCTGCTATATGGCTTTTGAAGACGATAAAGAAAAAGCATTCGGGGAACTGAAGCAAAAGTTTCCCAATGCTTCTTTTATTGAAAAACAGGATACTCTTCAAAAGAATGCACTGTCCATATTCGATAAAGACTGGACAAAACTCAACACAATAAAACTACACTTAAAAGGTACCGATTTTCAGTTGAAAGTATGGGAAAGTCTATTGACCATTCCGATGGGAAAGCTTTCTACGTATGGCAGCCTGGCAGAAAAAATTGGGAATCCTAAAGCTTCCAGAGCTGTTGGAACGGCTATCGGAAGTAATCCGGTTGCATTTCTTATTCCATGTCACCGCGTGATTCAGTCTACAGGGCATCTGGGAGGTTACAGATGGGGAAGTGATAGGAAGCAGCTTATTGTAGGTTGGGAAGGATCCCATATTTACTCTTAAAATATTTTATCACAAAAGGCACAAAAGGAATCTACATTATTAAGTTTTGGCTAAAGCCAATGGATTAGATTATTTTTTTTAATGGGCTTAAGTTCTTTCCGATTGATATAAAATTCGTGTCATTTGTGAATAACATTGGTGCCATTTGTGTTTAATGAAAGAATCTTTTGTGACTTTTGCGGTTGAAAAATATTAAATTTAAATTTCGACTAAAGTCTGTTTCTATTGATATAAAATTCGTGTCATTTGTGAAAAAACATTGGTGTAATTTGTGTTTAATAATAAAAACATTTAATTAGAAAACTATGATGAGTCTCTTCGAAGAAATATCAGATTATCCACTGAATATCCTTCCCCATGATGGAACTGTTCATTATTACGGTAAGGTTTTCTCCAAAGAACAATCAGATTTTTACTATGATTATCTGCTCAGCCAGATTCCGTGGGAAAATGATGAAGCACTGATTTTTGGAAAATTAATTTTAACTAAAAGGAAAGTAGCCTGGTTTGGAGAAAAAGCTTTTGAATATACCTATTCGAAACGAACAAAATATGCCCAATTCTGGACTCCCGAATTACTGGAACTGAAGAAAAAATGTGAAGAAGTTTCGGGCGAAACCTACAATTCATGTCTGCTCAATTTATATCACGACGGAAGCGAAGGTATGGCTTACCACAGCGATGGGGAAACAGATCTGAAGAAACATGGAGCTATTGCTTCTTTAACCTTTGGAGCGGAAAGAAAATTTTTATTCAAACATAAAACAACCAAAGAAAAGGCAGAAATATTCCTCGAAAACGGAAGCTTATTAATTATGAAAGGAACCACTCAGGACCACTGGCTTCATAGACTTCCTCCCACTACAAAAGTGAAAACACCCAGAGTAAACCTGACCTTCAGAACCATTGAAGAATAGTTTTTAAAAGAATATTTATCCACAATTTTTGTTTATTACCTTTATCAATAGAAGTGGGCTTTAGCCCACTTAAACAAAAAGAACAAAATCATCGGGCTTTAGCCAAAACCTAAAAACAAAAACTTCAATTCCTCAAAAATAAAAGAGCTGTTCAAACGAACAGCTCTTTCAATTTATTTTAAAACATCAGCTTCAATAGAGCTGTCGTTATATACTTTGATAAATGCCTTGGTGTAATCTTCTTTATTGGCAAAATTCGGGTTATCCATAAACTTTTGTGGATTGATGGCGAAAAGTGGGAACCACGTACTGCTGATCTGAATCTGGATTTTGTGTCCCTTTTTGAACGTATGAACTACATCCTGAAGTCTGAAGTTAACAGCCGTCTTCTGGTTAGGAACCAAAGCTTCTCCCTTTTCTTTGGTATTTCTGAATCTTGCAGGCATGATCTCACTTCTTACCATCTGGTGGTAGTTGCCATAGATAACGCCTTCTTTCTTTTCTGCAGGCTTAAAATCTTCAGGATAAACATCAATCAGTTTTACTGCAAAATCGGCATCTGTGGACGTGGATGCAATATTCAGTTTAGCCATAATCTCTCCGGCAAATGTAATATCATCAGTCAATACATCGGTAGTGAATGTTAATACATCTGGTCTTCCTACAGCAAATCTCTGGTCTTCCGACATATAATTTTTGGGAGTGAAACCGTTGAAGTCTTTTAAATGATCTGAGCTTAGAACAGGATTGTTAGGATCACTATAATATTCAGAATATCCTTGTCCGGATGATTTCTTCAGGGTTTTATCAGAAAGATAGAAATTCACTTTCTGAGCATTTTTCGGTGGGTAAGAAGCAAATTCTTTCCATTCTTTAACACCGGTATCATACATCAGCGCTTCAGGAAGTCCTGCATCTTCTTTGGTATTGCCTTTCAGGTAATGATTGAAAAATTTTGTTTCAATATTTTTTTGGTAGTAAGTAGCAATACTATCTCCAAAATACGTTTCACTGTGGAAGTGTTTTCCCTGCTCCTGAGACCAACCGCCATGGGAAAAAGGTCCCATTACTATGGTGTTTTTAGCTTTAGGGCTTGTCTTTTCAATAGTTTTATAAATATTCAGAGGACCAGAAAGATCTTCTGCATCAAACCATCCTCCGACAGTCATTACAGCGTGGTTAATATTCTTCAGGTGAGGAAGAAGACCTCTTTTCTGCCAGAATTCATCGTAGTTGGTATGATTCATAATTTCTGTCATGAAGAAATTATTCTTGTAATATTTTTCATATCCATCTTTCAGCGTACCCATATCTCTGTAGAATTTCAAACCGTCTTCAGAAGTCTGTTTGATGAAAGAATCCATATACCATGCCTGCTTTTCCGGTTGTGTTTTCTGAACGCCAAAAACAGGAAATGTTCTGAAATAACCTAGCATAAATCTTCCGTTGTGAAGGAAGTCGTCATTCCAGAAATCGGAAATCGGTGCCTGTGGTGAAGAAGCTACCAAAGCAGGATGCTGTGACAACGTTCCTACAGCAGTATAGAATCCCGGGTATGATGTTCCGAATTGGCCTACTTTACCATTGTTATCTTTCACATTTTTCAAAAGCCATTCGATGGTGTCATATGTATCCGTACTTTCATCAACATCTTTTTTGGTTTTGCGCTCCACCTGCGGAGTCATATTGGTAAAAGTGCCTTCACTCATATATCTTCCGCGTACGTCCTGATACACGAAAATATACTTGTCTTTCATAAGATACGTGTTGGGACCTACCTTTGCTTTATATTCACTTTCTCCGTACGGTGCAATGCTGTAACAGGTTCTCTGCATCAGGAACGGATATTTGTTTTTGTTCGATATATCTTTCGGAATATATACCGCAGTAAAAAGTTTCACGCCATCACGCATTGGAATATAAAATTCTTTCTTGGTGAAATTGTCTTTAACGAAGGTATCTTTCTGTTCCGTTTTCTGAGCTTTTCCAAGAATGAAAAAAAGAATACATAATACTGAAATATGGATTTTCATAAAAAAAATTTACCGCTAATTTAAAAATAAAAACATGTTTATTAATAATCTTGTTTAAAAGGTTGTTGTAAAAACCACCCCGTCAAAAATTCTTTGAATTTTCGCCACCCCTCCGGAGGAGGGGAATATTATATCTTCAGTTGTAACGGAGCTCAGGATTATATTTCAGGTTGCCCCATAGAAATAGCCGGAAAGATCCGGCCATTATCAAAATATATACAGAAGTATGATGTTGCTTTACTGCGTCTTTTTACCTGCAAATTTATTCAGTTTCATGCTGATGGAGAACATGATGTATCTTTTCAGGATGAGATCTTCACGGTCTTCAAAATAAGAATCGGTAATGGTTCTTCTCACGCTTTGATTTTGATTTAAAACGTCATACACCTTTACTTTTGCTGTAAACTGTTTTTTATAGAATGAATATCCAAGGCTGGTATTCCAGAAGTAGAAATCTTTTTTAAAGCCCGGAGCAATATTGGAATTGGTATTGTATTCAAAATCGTTTCCAAATACGAAATTGCCTTTCAGCATATAATTGGTCAGTTCAAGTTTTAATGACTGATTCGCTGTATTTACATTGGTTACATTATAATTGGTATAATTGGAGAAACTATATCCAAGTCTGTAAGAGGGCTTGATCGTCATTTTATCTTTAATTTCATAAGTAAGATTAAGACCTGGGTTTAGATTATAAGAATTGCTGGTGAAAGATTGTCCATCAATAAAACCGTTATTGTAAGCATAATTCATGGTGAATCTTGGATTGATAATAAGTTTATTATTCTTCCATTTCAATACTTTACTGAAACCTCCGCCGGCATTGATGCTTTTATTTCCGCTTACGTTGTCATAAGTGATCACCTGTTTTCCTGCATTATCATAGGTGGAAAAATTGATGATATCATTATTTCTGTACGTAAAACCAATATTGAAATAGTAGCTGAACTCTTTCACTTTATTATAATTATTGAAATATAAATAAAGATTGTTAGTCCAGGTATTTTTTAAGTCAGGGTTTCCCTGATAGGTAATCAAAGGATTGGATTCATCTTTATAAGGAGTCAGTTGTTCTGCTGTCGGAATGGTGAAGTTGGAATAGTTGTAAAAGCTTAAGGTTTTTCCTTCAGTCAGCTGATAGTAAAGGTTCACATTATATTGGGGCAGTACAAAATTTTTCTGAAGGTCATATTGCTGGCCGTTATAGTTTGAATTTACTTTCATATCTGAAATATCAAGATTCATGGAAGCCCAGAAATTCAGTTTCTTTTTGCTAATCTGGTAAGTCAACTCAGGAGATATCTGATTGATTCTTTGCTTCATATTGTTGGATAAAAGCTGATTGTATTTAGTATAATCTCCTGTTGTATTATCAAAATCATTTACATTTCTCAAATCTCTGGAAGATCGGGTTTCATATTTCAATTCAAAACTTACACTTGAAGAATCGGAAACAGGTTCTGTATATCCGGCAGTAAAATTGAAACTGCTGTTCTGATTTTTATTTTTGGCTAACTGATCCCTGTTGTCTTTTGTGGTTCCATTAGTTTGATAGAACGTATTTTGAGATTGGTTCAGGTTATCTCTTTTAGATTCAGAAATGGAACTGTTCATATTAGCGGAAACCGAACGTCCTTTTTTCCTGAACTTTCTTGAAAAATAGAGGTATGGATTGAATGAATTGCTTTCCGAATCATTACTTGAATAAGCATTACTTTCATTTACAAGTTTGCCATTATTTAAAGTAGATGAACGTGAATTATTAAAATTGAAACTGCTGTTTTTCGTAAATCTTGGAGAAAGATAGATACTCGTCATAGAATCCAGCTTGATTTTAGCCGAAGTATCAAAGCTGTATTGTTTGGACTCATTTTCACCATTGCTTTCAGAATTGGTTTGAAGCGTGTAAGTAGGGAGAAGGGTAGATCTTGAAACTTTAGATCTTGTTTCCGTATTGGAATCGGAATGCATCAGGCTGAAGGAATCCAGATCGGCATCTTTTCCCAGCTTGTCACTGTAGTTTAACCCAATTGTTGTAGACCTTTGAATTCCTTTCGTACCGCCTCCCTGGTTATAGTAAGTCATATTTCCTACCGTTGAGACAGATCCTCCCTGCATCATCCAGGCATTCCGGCCATTTCCCATACTGTCAAAAACCTCATCTCTGGAGAATCCCTGAGAGTTGATATTATTGGAAGAAGCCAATAGGCTTATTTTGGTATCCCCTTTAAAATAACTCGCCAGTCCACTTGCTTCATACCGTTTATCTGATCCATAGCCAACCGTAAGTCTTGTCAGTAAACCTTTATTTTTCTTTTCATCAATATTAAAATTGATGGTGGTATTCTGAGATTTGGCTGCTTTTCCGCTGAGTTCTTCCTCCTTGGTTTTAGTGGTGGTGAACTGAATATTCTTAATAATATCTGCGGGTAAATTCTGAAGAGCAATTTTACCGTCTTTATCAAAGAAAGGCTTTCCATTGATCATGATCTGGTCTACTTCTTTGCCATTCACGGTAATCTTTCCTTCATTGCTGATTTCTACACCGGGGATTTGCTTCAGAAGCTCTTCAATTTTACTGTCTGGGCGTACTTTGATAGCAGCTGCATTAAATTCAATAGTGTCTTTTTTAATTTTTACGGGTGAAACGGTGATTTTTACTTCATCAATTTTATTTACAATACCTTGCTTCTCCAGCTGAATATCTCCCAGAGATAGCGACTGATCTATTTTTTCGAATTTTTTTGAATAGGAAGATAATTTATCAGCATCAATTTTGAGAATGGAAGGTTCTTTCATATCATCAATCTTCAGCGAGAATTTCCCTTCCCTATTGGTTGCCGTATAATTGATAATGGATGAATCTTTTTGTTTCAAAAGATAGACGGTGGCATTTTCTATCGCTTTCTTTTCGGAATCGGATATTTTTCCGTCAATGTGTAACTTTTGGGCGTGCAGAATAATGACAGTGAACATCAAAGTCAATAGCAACAGAGTTTTCTTCATTAGTTTTTTTTTCAGAGCCGTAAAAATATAAAAACATCCCAAAGTTGGGATGTTTCTATGCTTTTTTTGTGAAAATTTATTATTTTTTAATAAAAATTATGCTCTTAAATATCTTGAGTAAGCATATCCTTCCTGGCCGTCAGCATTTTTTACTTTCCACCAGTCATCAGAAGTTTGCTCAATAAGAGTTACAGAAGAACCTTTTGCAGCTTTACCTACAACGGCAGCTTCAGTAGAAGGTTCCTGTCTGATGTTAAGATTAGATTCTTCAGTAGCCACTGTTAAAGAAGCACCTGAAGCCAAACCTGCAACCTGTACATCAATATTGATATCTGAAGCAGAATAAGTAGAATCAATAGCTCCCAGAGCATTCCATACAGCATCTTTAGCTGCAGTATTGGAAGCATTTCCGGAAACATAAAGAATTCCGTCCTGCTCCTGAACCTGAAGATTGGAGATCCCTGCAGACTGTGCCGCTGAAACTACACTTGAATATTTATCTTGTAATTGGCTCATCTTAAATTATTTTACGATTAGGTTGTTGTTATACTTTCCGATTTTCAAAGCATCTACAGATTCCTTGATTTTTCTGGCCTGTAAAGCAGAAACATTTCCTGTAAGAGTAAGCTGTCCGTTAACAACTTCCACTTTTACAGAAGGGAAATCCTTCACTGCATCCTGAACTTTTTTCTGAACAGCAGGATCTACAGCAGATGCCGTTTCAACTGGTGCTGCAGGTGCAGGAGCTGCTACGGTAGACATATCCATTACGTCTTTTACTCCGCTGATGGCTTTTAATTTAGCAATCATTGCGTCTTTAGACTGTTGATCTGCGAAAGTACCGCTTAAGTGAGCTACACCTTCTTTTACTTCAACAGAAGCATTGGGATTAGAAGTTACTATAGTTGTAGCCTGAGTCTGAAGGTCGGCATCAGAAACTTTCTTTTTACAAGAAATAGCACCGAAAGATACAGCTACAGCTAATGCAGCCATTGCAATAGTTTTTTTCATATTGTATATTTATTAATGTTGTTATACACTCAAATGTAATAATAAAATTTGTACCAAAAGAATAAAAAGTCAATAAATGTTTCTTAATTTTTTTACAATATTTTCTAAACCAGGGTTTTAATTTTTGGGGATTAAAAACTTAATGTAAAATTCAACTCTATAGAAGAAAATCGTCTGCCAATTGAAAAACCATTATATTTGCGCAAATTGAACTATATATATGAAAGGACAGAATAAACTTTTTATAGCAATTATCATTGCCCTTCTTCTGGGAGTAGGAATCGGAGGTATTGTACACGTGAGCTATCCGGATAGTGCAGAACCCTTTTCTAAAAACATAAAACTGTTGGGAACGGTTTTTATCAGATTGGTACAGATGATTATTGCTCCATTGGTTTTTACGACATTAGTAGTAGGGATTGCCAAAATGAGTGATATCAAAATGATTGGAAGAGTAGGTACAAAAGCCATGCTTTGGTTTATTTCAGCTTCTCTGATTTCCCTTTTTATCGGGTTGATCCTTGTTAACTGGCTGGAGCCGGGACATGTTACCAAATTACCAATTCAGGATGTCGCTTCTGCTGACGAACTTCTTAAAAGCAGCAAAAGTTTTTCCATGGAAGATTTCGTAAAACACATGATTCCTAAAAGTTTATTTGAAGCCTTCGCTACCAACGAAGTACTGCAGATTGTTGTATTTGCGGTAATGTTTGGAGTTGCTTTGGCTAATCTGGGAGAAGAATATGCTAAACCAGTTGTGAAACTATTTGATATTATTGCTCACGCCATTCTTAAAATGGTAGGGTATATCATGTGGTTTGCTCCGCTTGGAGTATTGGGAGCTATTGCAGCGGTAGTGGCCACCAATGGTTTTGAAATTTTTAAAGTATATGCTATTTATTTAAGAGACTTCTTCTTTGCTATAGGAGTTCTTTGGCTGGTCCTTTTACTGGTAGGATATTTCATCCTAGGAAACCGTCTTTTTGACCTTTTAAAAAGAATTAAAGAGCCTTTGCTAATTGCTTTCTCTACAACAAGTTCAGAAGCAGTATTCCCGAAATTGGTGGAAGAACTGGAGAAATTCGGGTGTAACAGCAGAGTAGTTTCTTTTATTTTACCATTAGGATATTCATTCAACCTGGATGGAAGTATGATGTACATGACATTTGCTTCAATCTTTATTGCTCAGATCTACGGAATCGAAATGACCCTTGGACAGCAGATCACTATGCTTTTGGTACTAATGCTTACGTCAAAAGGGATTGCAGGAGTTCCAAGAGCTTCTCTGGTAATTATTGTGGCAACATGTTCAATGTTTGGTATCCCGCCGGAAGGTATTGCTTTGATTTTACCAATTGACCATTTCTGTGATATGGGTAGAAGTATGACCAACGTACTTGGAAATACGCTGGCAACCACAGCAGTTTCAAAATGGGAAGGGCAGTTAACTGAACCATTAGACAAAATTTAAATATCAATGAGTTTAAACAACTTAGAAAATCATAAAAGCCATATTGAAAAATATGGCTTTGCTGTTATCAATGATGTGTTTTCGCAGAAAGAACTGGAAGACATCAATGTTGTGCTGCAAAATATAGACACTTCAAAAGAAAATTTTAGAAAGTCTGAAGACCTTTTTGCCATCAGACAGTTTTTAAAGGAAGTTCCGGAAATCAAAGATCTTGTGTTTAATGAAAACATCAGGAAAGTGATAAAGGAAATTTTTGGAGAAAAATATTTTGTAGTTAAAAGCATCTATTTTGATAAGCCTGAAACTTCCAACTGGTACGTGGCCTATCATCAGGATCTTACTATTTCTGTGGATAAAAAGCTGGAATTGGAAAATTTCGGACCGTGGACCACCAAACAAAATCAGTTTGCGGTGCAGCCTCCACTTAATGTTTTGGAAAATATCTACACCATCAGAATCCATCTGGATGATACCGATGAAAACAACGGAGCGCTGAAAGTGGTTCCAAAGTCTCATGCAAAAGGCATTTACAGACCGGAAACCATCGACTGGACAGTTGAAACCGAAGAAATCTGCAACGTAGAAAAAGGGGGAATTATGCTGATGAAACCTTTAACGCTTCATGGTTCCAACCGAACCACCAACGGAAAGAAAAGAAGAGTCATCCACATCGAATTTTCTGATATGGAACTTCCGGAAGTCCTGCAATGGTCGGAAAGAATGAATTGAAAAATAAACCCTTCTTCAAAATTCTGAAGAAGGGTTTATTTTAGTATTAATCACAGGAGATGATTTCACCATACGGCTTGTCTATATTTTCTTTATGATAGGAGAGAAATAGCAGGCCTTCTTTAGGGTTGGGATCCCAGAAAGATGTTGGTGTGGAGACTTTCATCTTTGTTTTCAGTATATTTTCAATCATACTATCCTTACTTCCAAAAGTTGTAACAGGAGTAATTTCCTGAATTTTTGATGTATCATCTATTTTTACTTTATAGATAGCAAAAGACTGCTTAGGCTTGAATCCACTGATCTTTGATAAATCAGATCTATATTCGGTTCGGGTTTCATCATAGCAACGGGTAAACTGTAAGCCTATAAACCTGAATGTATTATTATTTAAATAAGTAAAGGCTTTTTCCAGATTTCTAAGCCACGAATTTTCAACTTTTGTTGGTTTATTTTCCAGTTTTGATTTTGGAGTACAGGATGAAATGGAATAGGTGTTATTGTATTGGTTTAAAAAGATAAGATATCTTTCATTGGGCAGGACATCAATTTCACAAGCTCCGGAATAGGAATTTCCAATGAGTCCTCTCACATTCATTGTTTTGAATGTTTTAGCTCCCTTATATACTTTTTCAATTTCAATATCTGCTTTATAGGATCTTTGCTCAGTATTTTCGTCATATACTTTCAAAATTTTGATAATACCTACAAATTCAGAATTTTGATAATTGTGTGCTAAGGTTTCATATACACATTTACAAGCTGAAACTTTTATAATACTTAAAAGTAAAAAGAGTAGTAATGATAATTTTTTCATAGGTGTTGTTTTTTGTTTTTTACTTCACAGCAATTTCATCAATAAAGATATAAGCATCACCGCCTGCTCCCTGATGCCATTCCGGAAGTTTTCCGAAGTAGTAAGCTTTTACTTTAATATATCGGGCTTCGGTAGGAAGAATTTCTGTTGAAAAGTCTTTGATCTGTACTTTTTCATCCTTAGGATCAATAGTATTGTCAACCGTCTTAAGAAGGACAAAATCTTTTCCGTTCATGGAGGCATAATATTCTACTTTTTTAGGCATCATAATCCATGCTTTGCTGTCCTGAAGGTAAGTGGAAGATAATGATTTTATGTTCTTAGGGGACTTAAAATCAATGACTGCCTCAAAATTTTGTCCCTGATATCCGTGCCATTCCCCTTTTCTCCAGTTAACATCTCCTCTGATTCCATCAATAAGAGCCAAGCTTCCGGTAGCACTGTACTGTGGAGTCACTTTTGATAAAATATTAATATCCCAGTAATTAGGTCTTCTGTTGAAGTGAGATGTGGTTACAGAACTTTTTTCTCCGTTTCTTTCAGCATAAGCCATTACCTGAGTGGTTTTGGTGATGGAGAATGGTCCTTTATAAGTAGAGAACGTCTTTCTTTTATTGCTGTCACTTTCATCTATCGTCATGTAGTACACTTTGTCATTGGCATTAAGTGGAGTGATTTCTACCTTGGTAGAAAAATCAAAAATTCTGTCTGCAGCAATTACTGGTGAAGCGGTTTGTTCAGCATATTTAAAATCTTTAGCCGATTTCACATTTTCGAATCCCAGTTTTTTAAGTTCAGCTCTGCCGGTAGTTTTGGTAATTGTTCTGGTAGTACCGTCTTCAAGATGAATTTTAATTTCGTCAAAATAAGGCGTTGTGGTTTCCCATTCCGGTAATCCCGGAGTGACAGAATAAATTCCCATTGAGCTTAAAACATACCATGCACTCATCTGGCCACAGTCTTCATTTCCGATAAGGCCGTCAGGTGTATTTTTATAAAAATTATCAAGGATGTATTTGATTTTTGCATCTGTTTTTTCTGGTTTATCAACGAAATTATATAAATAAGCAATGTGATGGCTTGGTTCATTTCCCTGGGCGTATTGTCCTATCAATCCTGTGATATCCACTTGTTCTCTTCCCGTTGTTTTATCAGGTGCTGTAAAAATAGCATCAATGAACTGTTCAAATTTTTCTTTTCCGCCATGCGCTGCAATAAGCCCCGGAATATCCTGCTGTACAGAATATGAATAATGCCACGAGTTTCCTTCCGTATAATTGTTGTTAACTTCTCTCGGATCAAAAGGCTCATACCAGTTCCCGTTTTTTCTTGGCTGCATAAAACCTGTTTTTGGATTGTAAAGGTTTTTCCAGTTCTGAGAACGTTTCATGAAATACTGATAGTCTTCTTTCTTGCCTAAAATTTTCGCCATTTGAGCAATACACCAATCGTCATAGGCATATTCTACAGTTTTGGAAACACTTTCATGCTCATCATCTATGCTGATATAATGATTCTGTTTGTAAGCATTCAAACCAAAAATATCCTGCATGGCAGAACCTTTTGCAGCCTGAAATGCCTTTTCATAATCAAACCCCTGAATTCCCTTAGCCATAGCATCTGCAATGACGGAAACAGAGTGATAGCCAATCATACATTCTGTTTCGTTGGAAGCCAGTTCCCATACCGGAAGTTTTCCTCCCTGTTCGTATTGTTTAATGAAGGTATTGATAAAATCAGCAGTTCTTTTTCTGTCAATTAAAGTCATCAGCGGATGAGCGCCTCTGAAGGTGTCCCAAAGTGAAAATACAGTGTAATAATCAAAACCATTGGCGGTATAAAGCTTGTTATCTCTGCCTCGGTATTTTCCGTCAACATCCATATTGATGTTCGGTTGTGTGAAAACATGGTAGAGTGCAGTATAAAAAACAGCTAATTTGTTTTTATCATCAGATTTCACCTCAATTTTGGAAAGTTCTTTATCCCAATTCGTTTCTGCCTGTTTTTTTACTGCTTCAAAATCATTAGATGTTCCTTCTGCCAGCATATTTTTTACTGCTCCTTCATAGCCTGTAGGCGAAACAGAGACTTTTACATTGATCTTTTCTCCTTTTTTAACATTAGCTGAAAATGCCAGAGCAAGTTTTGTCCCCGTAAAAAGATTGTCTTCTTCTTTTCCATTGGTGTCTTTTTTTGAAATTTTCATAGGTTTTGAAAACTCAATTCTGGCATAGATGTACTGATTGGTAGCCCATGCTTCACTTCTTCTGAAAACTTCAATGGTTGTATCATCAATAATCTTTACTTCACCTTCCAGAAGCTTATCTCTGTGGTTGAGGTCTAAAATGATATTGGCATTTCCGGCATTGTTGAAAGTGTATTCATGATACCCGACTCTTTTTGTCGTTGTAAGGCGAACATCAATATTATTTTTATCTAATTTTACAGCATAGAATCCTGCTGTTGCTTTTTCATTTTTATGCGAAAATTTTGAAGAATAGTCTTTGCTGTTCAGGCTTGGATTTCCCATAGTAGGCATCAGCATAATGTCTCCATAATCAGAAACTCCTGTACCATTTAAATGCGTATGAGAAAAACCATAGATGACAGAATCCGAATAATGGTATCCGCTGCATCCGTCCCAGCTTCCGTCAATTCTGGTATCGGGAGAAAGCTGTACCATTCCAAAAGGAACAATTGCCCCTGGAAAAGTGTGGCCATGGCCTCCGGTTCCTATCATGGGATTGACATATTGGGAATAATTTTGTGCGGAAATAATTTGAGTAATACATATGGAAAATGCAATAAGCCCTTTTTTCATGTTTTGATTTTAAAGAACGAAGATATTGAAAAACAGTAAAAGAGATGTAATAAAAGGCATTTACGATTTGTCTTATTAAAAACAATATAATTCATGAAGAAGATAGTACTAGCTGTAATCATGCTGTTGCCTGCTATTGCTTTAGCTCAAAGTATAAAAGGAAAGATCTCTCAGGCTGGAAATGCTGTTCCCTACATTGAGGTGATTGCCGTAAAAGATCAGAAAAAACACACCTCCATTTCAGACGAAAAAGGAAATTACTCTTTGAAACTTTCAGAAAATGGAAACTATACCATTAAGCTTCTACAGGATGGTATAGAAATTTCCAACAGAGATATTGTCATCAACGGAGAAGTAAAACAGGACTTTTTTATTGAAAAAAAGAATGAAAAACAAATCGAAGGGGTTACGCTTACTGCCAGAAAAAAACTGATTGAGAGAAAAGCAGACAGATTGGTTTTCAATGTATCCAATTCTGTTGCCTCACAGGGGATGGATGCTGTGGATGCTCTTGCGACAACTCCTCTGGTTAAAGTAGATGATAACACCGGAGTTTCCATCGTTGGGAAAAGTGGGGTGGCAGTAATGATTAACGACAGAATTCTGAATTTGTCAGATGCTGAACTGGTTACCTATCTCAAAAGTCTCAGATCTGAAAATATAGAAAAAATTGAAGTCATCACAGCACCTCCTGCCAAATATGAAGCACAGGGAAACAGCGGATTGATCAATATTGTTTTAAAGAAAAATCAAAATCTGGGATGGAGTGGAAGTTTGACCTCCAGTCTTCAACAGCAGACTTATACCGGGAATTCAAACAGTGTAACCGTAAATTATCAGAACGAAAAACTGCGTTCTTCCTTAAAGCTAAGACAGAATAAAAATGAAAAACATTCCTATGAAAACTATTGGATAGAAGGTGAAGATGGTCTTAAAAGTAACGATAACAGAAGAGATTTCGGGGATGGACTGGGGGCCAATTTAAGTTTGGATTATCAGTTAAGTAAAAAGTCCAATGTCGGATTTATTTATGATTTCGGATTCGGACATTCCAATATGGATATCAGAAATACTTCAAACTATTTCCAGAATGGGATTTATACCAATACACTACTGACTGATGCACAGCACAGAGCTACAGGAAGACAACATACGGCCAGCGCGTATTATGATCTGAAATTCGGGAAACAGGATAATAAACTGAGTATCACAGGGAATTATTTTTCCAATACTCCGGAAACAATTATTGATTTTACTACAACAGAGAGTTCGGCAGACAGATTTGTGGTAAAATCGCCTTCTATGGTGGATTATAAAATTTATTCCGGGCAGGCGGATCTTACATTGCCTTATCAGTTTGCAAAGACAGAAGCTGGAGTTAAATTTACCAATTTTGATAATAACTCCAGTATATTTTATCAGAACTTAACGAACGGACAATATATTACAGATCCTTTGAAAAGCAATGAATTTGAATATAACGAGAAAAATTATGCAGCTTATATAAGTTTTGAAAAGTCATTCAACGAAAAATGGTCGGCAAAAGCAGGTTTACGTTACGAATATTCGGTGGTCAACGGAAATTCTTTAACTTCCGGACAGCAGACTGAAAATTCGTATGGGAAATTTTTTCCAACGGCCTATATCAGCTATAAAAGTAATGAAAACCATACTTTCAACCTGAATTATTCCAAAAGAATCAATAGACCGGGATTCCGAGCGATCAATCCCTACCGCTGGTACATCAATATCAATTCTTATTTTACCGGAAATCCTTTCCTGAAGCCCTCTATCAATCATAATTTTGAACTTTCCTACGTATACAAAGGAAAATTATCGGCATCAGCTTATTTTCAGAGAACCGTGGAAGCATTTAGTCAGCTTGCCACCCTGAAAGGAGAAAACAGGGTGAGTACTTTTGAAAATTATTACAACCAGAACAGCATGGGAGTTTCCCTTAACTATTCAGATACTTTTTTCAAAAAATGGGAAGCGAATTACTCGGCCAATTATTCTTATATGAATACGGATGTTTTTGCAACCGATGCTCTTGCCAGAAAAGGGAATAGTTATGATTTCGATTTTCAGAATAATATATCACTCAATCAAAGTAAAACAATACAGCTGATTATGAATTACTGGTTCCGTCTGCCTTCCAATTCCGGAAATTCCTATATGAAGTTTGCTGGAAATCTTACTTCAGGGGTGAAACTGAATCTTATGGAAAAGAGCCTTCAGCTGAATATATTTGTTTCAGATATATTAAAGCAAGGCAAAAGTCTGGGAGAAATTTATTATACAACAGGAACACATTCTTACAATAATTACTACGACGCCAGAAGACTTACTTTATCAGCAACCTATACTTTTGGAAATAAAAAAGTAAAAGGAATGGATCGTAATGTAAGGTTTGATGAAAAGAACAGAGCCAATTAATACTCTGACTTTAAATTGTTTTTGATGCATGCCATTCTGAATGAAACGGAGTGGAATGAAGAATCTTTTATTTTATGAGGTTCTTCATTCGTCAGAAATCTAAGATTCGATATAGTCAATGACAAAACAGAAAATTTCTACACTTCTCCCTCAAAGAAATCATTGAGATAGTCCTCTTTGTCTTTTTCTTCCCGTCCGGAACCCAGATATTTTTTCCAGGACTGAGATTCATAATATACAATGCCCATTTCCCAGACACAGTAAGTTGGAAGATGGGTTTTGTTTCTTTCCCATACTTCAAATTTTCCGGAACCATCATAATATACGCTTTCCCACAATTCATTTTCACTGCGCCATGTGCAGACTAACAGGAGATAATTTTCTCCACAGCGATGCATGATGACGAATCCCAGATCATCGATGTTTTTAAAATTTTCTTCAGCATTTTCAATACACAATTGTGCATTATCAATGTCCTGCCGGGAAACTTCCGAAGGATCACTTGCGAGGTCATACCATTTGAATTTCGTCTTTCCAATGGTAAATATTCCTTTTGGCTGTGCGTATTTGGAAGGATAGGTATTGGTTCTCATATCAATTGCTTTCTGAGGTTGGGTGTAATGTCAGGATAAAAATCACAAATAAGAAATTTTTAACGATCTGATTTATCACCTGATATTATAGATTTTATTGATTCTAAATTACCGAAAAAATCCGTAAATTTGTAAACAATTTATATTTATATGTTGACGAAAGAAAAGGTTCAGGAATTCCTTAAAGAAATAGAAGTAGACGATTTGGTGAATAATCTTCAGATTATGGGTAACGATGTTTATATTGACATGACTGCTCATTCACCTGCAATGCACGAAAAGAAAAAACTGGAGGCTGCCATGAAACAGGCTTTTGCCAGTGAGTTTGGAGAAGACATTCATTTAAAACTTAAAATCGTTTCTCCGGAGCCTAGTGAAATTCAGCAAAGTCAGATCAAAGGAAAACAAATTCCGGGAATTCAAAATATTATCGCTATTGCTTCCGGTAAAGGAGGAGTAGGGAAGTCTACCGTTTCTGCAAATATGGCAGTAACGTTAGCTAAAATGGGCTTTAAAGTAGGATTATTGGATGCAGATATCTACGGTCCTTCAGTTCCTACCATGTTCGATACAGAGGGACAGAAACCAATTTCTGTAGAAGTGAATGGTAAAAATCTGATGAAGCCTATCGAAAATTATGGAGTTAAAATGCTTTCAATAGGATATTTCTCCGGCGCTAATCAGGCTGTAGTGTGGAGAGGTCCTATGGCTTCAAAAGCTTTGAACCAGATGATCAGAGATGCTGCATGGGGAGAGCTGGATTTCTTATTAATTGACCTTCCTCCGGGAACAGGGGATATTCACTTGTCAATTATCCAGGAAGTGCCTGTAACAGGAGCGGTCATCGTAAGTACACCTCAGCATGTTGCATTAGCAGATGTAAGAAAAGGAATTGCGATGTTCCAGATGGAAAGTATTAACATTCCGGTTCTTGGATTGATCGAAAATATGGCATATTTTACACCGGAAGAACTTCCTGACAATAAATATTATATCTTTGGAAACCAGGGAGCACAATATTTAGCGGAAGATCTTGGAATTCCGGTGTTAGGAGAGATTCCATTGATCCAAAGCATCAGAGAAGCAGGAGACGTTGGAAGACCAGCTGCGCTTCAGGAAGGATCTAAAATTGCAGATATCTACACAGAAACTGCCAGAAAAATGGTAGAAAGTTTAGTGGAAAGAAATAAAAATCTTCCTCCTACTGAAGCTGTGAAGATTTCTACGATGGCAGGATGCTCGCCAAAAGCAAAATAATAATAATTTCAATAAAATTTGAAAAAACCGAATTGAACTGAAAAAATATGGAAACAAACATAACGCACGAAGATACCGTAACAAGAGTAATGGAAGCTCTGGAAAGCATCAGACCATTTTTGAATAAAGACGGAGGTGATATTGAGCTTATTGATGTGAAAGATAATCAGGTGTTTGTGAAACTTTTAGGTAACTGTTCCGGGTGTTCATTGAATTTTTCAACCTTAAAACTGGGTGTTGAAAATACAATCAAACAACATGCTCCGGAAATCGAAAAGGTAATCAACGTAGAGTAAAATATATCTGAGATATTTTTAAAAAGACAGGCTTTTTTAAGGCCTGTCTTTTTATTTGCATATTGAGTCCACTAAGCCTACCAAACCCGTCAGGTTTATGATGAAATTTTTCAGACTCAAAAAAAATGTTTTTATTGTTTTACAACTTTGTTTCCTACCCCTTCTATAGAAACATCCGGCTTTCCTGATTTTGTTCCGGAAGTCCGGTAGTAGACCATATTACCGCCACCTTCCATGGAAATTTTATCCACTTTATCGATGTATACTTTATTACCTGTTCCTGAAACCGTAATTTTTTTAGCACTTCCTTTGACTGTTAATGTGTTGTCGCCACCTTCTACCTCAACAACGCATCCATTGAGAGCGTAATTGAGCTTGTGGCCCACACCTTCTATATGTACCACCTTATCGCTTTCTGTTTTTTCTACTCCTTTTGTAGATTCTACTTTTCTTGATTGTGAAAATGCAGTAACTGTTCCCAGCAGCAGGAAACAAAAAATTCCTGCAGTTTTAATATTTTTCATTGTGAATTGGGTTTTTGTTGAGGATAAATATAGATATAAAATGCTTTTTTCAAGAATTTTAAAAGTTAAATCATCATAAATAATCAGGTTGCTTCAGGAGACGGTTTTTGTAATAATTTCTTTAACTATCTTTAATACTTCAGTAGATTTTTCCCGGATGATTAATGCATTCTTTTTATTTTTGATCAGCTCAGTGAAGTTATTGTCTTCCATATTAATGTCTACGATAAAAGCTCCATACCTGAGTGCGGTTTCGGCAATGGCAATAGGAAGGCTCGTTGCTCCGGAAGTACCAACAATAAAAAGAACACCACTGTTTTTGGCAATTTTAAGTGCACTGAATTTTTTGTTCGTTTTTTCATCATAATATTCATCAAACCATAAAATATTCGGGCGCATCCAATGCCCGCAATGAGTACAGGTTAAAAGTTCTTTATCTTTTGCGGTAAGATCTTCATCCAGATCTTTGCTTTGTATGTCCACAGGCAGATCCATAATTTCTTTACATCCGTTTGAGCATTTAATCTCCCTGTTATTCCCATGGATTTCATAGATTCTTTGGCTTCCGGAACGGCGGTGAAGGTTGTCAATATTTTGGGTAAGCAGATGAAATCTGTCCTGAAGTTGAGTTTCAATATCTGCCAATGCAAAATGACTTTCGTTGGGAGAAGCATTTTCAAACATTTTTTTTCTGAAAAGAGAATACTGCAGAACTTCTTCCGGATGCTGTCTGAAATAACGTAACGTTCCAAATTCTTCAGGCTTGTGAAACTGAGTTCCTTTTACCCAAATTCCATCTATTCCACGATAAGTAGGAATACCACTGTCTGATGAAATTCCTGCACCGGTAAGAAATGTAAAGAGATTTCGTTTTTCTTTATGCCAGACTTGTTGAATAATATTCTCTAATTGATTTTCCATTGTGTTATTAAAAGTTTAAAACTAATGAATTTTCCAGTAACAAAAAAGCCCCGGAATCTCCGAAGCTTTTTCAATCAACTAAATATTATATTTTATCTTACAATGACTCTTTTGATCTGTCCTTCCAAAGTTTTTACAAGATAAACTCCCGTAGAAAGGTTAGCAGTGCTTATGGTTAAAGCATTCTTTTCTTTCCCGATCAATTTTCCGGACATATCGTATAATTCATAATCCTGTTTTCTGTTAAAATAAAGAGTATTTCCTTTGTTGACAGGATTTGGGAATATAGTAAAGGTGGCCTGTTCGGTTTTTATTTCACCTGTTCCTAGTGTTGCAGGCGTGGCCACTTCATATATGGATAAAGTTCCGCTGATTTCGTTGGCGATAATCACATAACCTTTATTGGTTGTAGTGTTTTCAGGAGCGATGTAGATAATTCCTTCAGGACCATTATCACCTCCGTATGCTGAAGTAGAACGGGAATTTTTGTAATCTGTAAACGTAGGGGTATTAGGATCTGTAATATTATAAACCATAACACCGCCAGTTCTTTCTAAAGTAATGAAAGCATACGTCTGGTCATTGATTTTTCCTAATGCTACTCCTTCCGGTTCCGGACCTTTGGCGCGGCTTCTGTTTTTAGTAGCGTTAGACTCATTATCCGCATTGAAAATCAAAGGATGATAAGCTGAAATATATCGTTCAAACTGATCTCCGCTGTCATATACAATCTGTTTAGTATCAGCATTGAAAATAGAGAATGAACGGGCCCCTAAAGCTGCCATTTCTTCAAACTCTGCATCTCCATCCATATTTCCTGTAGCAGATGAAATCCTGAATCTGCCGAGGTTATAAGAAGCTTTTAAAACATTGGCATTCGGAAACAATATAGGATCTAAAATATAAGTGCTTGCTCCCACAGTCGTTCTTTCGCTAAATCCTGAAAGATCCTTTTCATCACCTTCATTAGCGGTTACAATATAGTTGGTGTTTCCTACTTTGTAATTTTGTACTGCATCCGGTACATAATACGCTTTTACCGGCCAGTTGGCGATTAGAACCTCACCATTATTGTCTGAAGCATCAAATCCGTTACCCGGAAGACTCATGTCTTTTTTGCCCAATCCCCAGATACCTGTGATCGTTTTGGTAGCCAGATTAATTTCAGCAATGGCATTATTTTCCTGAAGGGTTACCCATGCTTTCTGACTGTCGGCACTGATGGTTACATATTCAGGTTCCAGATCCTGAGAAAGGGTGTTATTTGTTCTTACTTTTCTTAAACCGGTAGCGGTTAATGCTGCTACCTGATTATCAAAACTATTAAAATTAAGTGTCGTTACATTACTTTGGGTAAGATTTCCAACACCTCCGGAAATGTCAATGATACTAATAGTTCCTTCAGGATCTACAGTATAAGCGTCATTAGGCTCTCCTTCGTTGGCAGTAACTACTTTTGTTCCGTCAGGGGAGAATGTTATCATATCCGGTAAAGCTCCTACAGTTACCTGCTTAAGGAAATTTCCATTGATGTCAAAAAATACCACAGATCCATTTTGCTGAGGATCAGTATTGGGAGAGGCGGCTGCAATAATTCCGTTTTTCACAGCGATACTTGTGATCCCACCGTAAGGAGCCATATTCACTGTTTTTATGACTGAGGGTATTGAAGGATTACTGAAATCAATAATATCAAAAACATCCGTAATGGAGCTGATCGTAAATAAACGTTGTGTTGACGGATCATGAACTACAATTTCCGTAGAGCTGCTATTATTTCCTGAAGGATCAAAACTTAGAAGATAATTCAGTTGGATCTGATGGGAAGGAACCGGAGCCGCTTTATCATTATCTACAATATAAACCGTTGCAGAATTGTCTCCTGAAATAGTAGCTCCAACAGGATTTTCAAGGCTTACCACAAAATATTCAGCCTGCTGTTCTGCCACTGTGTCATCAATAATCGGAATATTGACGGTATAACTCGTTGTAGATGGAGTGATATTAATAGTTTGATTAGTTAAAGTAAAATCATTACCGTCAGCTGTACTGAACGGTGCTGGCTTTACAACCAGATTCACTGTAGAGGTAGAAGGATTGGTAATATTGATTTTAAATGCAAGATTTCCTGAATTTTCATTGACTTTGATGAAATTCTTTTCTAAAGAAATTGCTGTTCCGGCAGTGGTAAAAGTACTGGAAGTAACGGCAGTAAGCCCATTATCATTGAAATCTTCTACCATATTGGGCTTGAGAGCCAGATAATAAGTCTGCCCTGGCACTAGTCCGGAAGTTGGGATTACAGTGATGGTATTGTTGCTGAAAGTTGTAGTGAACGGAACTTGTGTACCTGTAGCATTTCCAAGACAGAATTCAATAAGATTTTGTGCATTGGAATTGTTGAGTGCAGAATTATCAGTTAATCTTACATTTTCATTGAAAGATAGGGTTGGATTTACAGTTGTTGAAGCGTTATTGGTATTATGGGCAGGCAGGTAAGTGACTGTTGGTGGAGTAGTATCAACATTTCCTGCAGGAGTGGCGTCCACCGTAAAGTTGTCAAAACGATTGTTTCCTCCTGTTCCGCCTCCCGTTGCGGAAAATTCTACCTTTAATTTAAAGTTAGGGTTGTTGTTGGCTCCCTGTATAGTGGAAAAATCCAATGTAACCAATTGTGGATCGGCATCCTGAGGATTCACCGTCTGAAACTGCATAAAAGTGGTTCCGTCGGTGGAATAAGACCATGTCTGTGTTCCTGCTCCCTGACCGGATCTTCTGGTGGTGAACTTAACAACGATGTTATTATAGCCCGTTGTAGGAAGATTAAACTGTAAAGCCCCTCCAATCGGATTATTGAATCTTAAATGGGTTCCGGAAACATCACCGTTTCTTGCATTTAAATTTTGCAGACTAAAATTTTGTCCGGTACCTCCGGCAAAATCGATGACACTTGTTCCTCCTGCTATAGGTGCAAGAGAACCGTTCACCATCGTAGAAGCAGGGGTAGTAACTGTAGCTGCAGAAGTATTATCGTTAAAATTCCAGTAATGAATCAGTGTCTGTCCGAAAAGACCGCTCTGAAAGAAGAATGCGGCAATCACAGACCCTTTTAATAGGTAGTTGTTGATCATTTTTTATTTCAATTAGATAAATACAAAAATGAACTTTATACCTTGCAATTATTTTAATGGAACTTTAAGAAATGTTTAAAAAATAGGTTTATTTCCAATAAAAAATAAAAATTATGTGAATAAGAAACTTTATAGTGAAATTATTTTCCTGATTTTCCCGAAAAATTTAAAATCGTTCTTGATTTATTTCCTTCCAAAGGATGTTTCTGCATATAAAAATATCCTGAAACAGCAGTCACAAGCAAGAGTACAAAAATAACCAGAACAATTCTTTTTAACATGTCTCTCATAGCGCTAAATTTTTAATATCTCTAATTTCTAAAGTAGATGTAGGGTATCCTTTTTGTGTCACATTGATCATTGCTCTACCCACTTCGTGTAAAGTTAATGATTTTGACTGAAAAAAAATAGGAAAAATCCAAATAAAAGGTTTAAAAAACCACTTTACATTGGTTTGACCCTCAACAGGTTTCATGAATCCGGGACGGAAATTATAAGCTCCTCTGAAACCCATTCTTTTCAAATCATTTTCTGTTCTGCCTTTTACACGCGCCCACATCAGTTTTCCACTCTCCGTACTGTCTGTACTTGCCCCGGATACGTAGTTGAACACCATTTCAGGATTTTGGTTCAAAACAACTTTGGCAAAGTGAAGCGTTGTATCGTAAGTGATTTTGGTATATTCTTCTTCCTTCATGCCAACGCTGCTGATTCCGGCACAGAAAAAACAGGCATCATAACCTTTCAGTTTTTCATCATGAAGATCTATCGAAAGGAAGTCAGAGACAAGGTATTCTTTCAGCTTGGGATGTGTTTTACCGGAGGGTTTTCGGCTTATACTCAGGATTTCAGAAACATTTGGATTTTCAAGACATTCCATTAAAACACCTTCGCCTACCATTCCTGTTGCTCCTGTAAGAAGTATTTTGATTGGGTTCATTGCTTTGCTATTGATATGGGTATGACGGATGAGGATGAGGTTTTACTTTAATTTTTTTGATAAAAGATAAAAGATAAAAGATAAAAGATAAAAGATAAAAGATGTTGTCTTAAATGTCCGGATTCAATAATTCAATAGGGGTGGGCTTTAGCCCGCCTTAAAAAATGAGCTACCTTCTCTTGGCTTTAGCCAAAACTTAATAATAGAAATTGCTTCGTCACATTGTTCCTCGCAATGACATGGAAATGTTTTTAAAATAGAAAGCCAGCTCAAAAATAGCTGGCTTTCAATCGTATTGTTTGTTGTTACTTTTTATGTTGCAGCTGACTGTAAATATTATGGATCAATCCGTCTGCTACGGAAATTTTTGGAACAAAAATTTTGTTGATATCAGACCACGACATCACATTGTTGAAGACGCCCAGGGCGTGTACCAGTACATCGGCACGGTCTTCTCTCAGATTGTAGTTGGTCATTCTTTCTTCTACGGAAAGCTCATTGAATTCTTTGTAAACCTTTTTCAGATGAGACAAAGACATCGGTTTTCCGTCTTTGGTTTTACTCATAGAGAATACTTTGTTGATATTTCCTCCGGAACCGATAGCAACAATTGGTTTTTTGCTGACAATATTTTTTTTGATCTCATCCTTCATTTCTTTCCAGTTGTCCATAGTCACAAGATTATTGAGAAGACGGATCGTTCCGATATTGAAAGATTTTTCATAGACCATTTTACCATTTTCATAGAAGGTAAGCTCTGTAGAACCTCCACCAACGTCAATATATAGATAGGCAAATTCTTTATCAAGACCTTCTGCAACATGATTTTCATAAATCAGGGTAGCTTCCTCATCACCGGAAATAATTTCAATATTGATTCCTGATGTATCTTTTACCAGATTGATGATATCATTACCGTTGGCAGCATCACGCATGGCACTGGTAGCACAGGCTCTGTAATGATCTACTTTGTATATTTTCATCAGGTCACTAAAGATCTTCATGGAATCAATGACCATTTTCTCTCTCTCCGGACCAATTTTTCCGATGGTAAAAACATCCATTCCCAGTCTCAGAGGAATTCTGAGAAGGTTGAGCTTGATGAATTCAGGCTTTCTGTTGTTGATCTTTACTTCATTGATAAGAAGGCGGGCTGCATTACTCCCTATGTCTATCGCTGCTATCTTCATTTCTTGCTTGTTTTAGCTTTTAAATATTTATAGGTTTCTATTTGTGATCGGCATTCGTGTTTATCATTTCTTACGTATTCATTGCTCAGTTTTTTGTCTAAAATCCTTGCCTTTACGTTATCTTTAAGTTGGATGTCCAGAATGTCTTTTAATTCCTTCTTAAGGTTTTTATCAGTGATTTTAGCGGCTGCTTCAATTCTGTAATCCAGGTTTCTGGTCATCCAGTCTGCGGAAGAAATGTACATATCCTCGGCCCCTTTATTGTAAAAATACATGACTCTGGCATGTTCAAGATATTCGTCTACAATACTGATGGCTTTTATTTTTTCTCTGAACTCCTTTTGATTGACGGCACAATAGATCCCTCTTACGATCATTCTGGTCACCACTCCGGCTTTGGCAGCTTCATATATTTTTTCAATCAGAGCACGATCACTCATTGAGTTGACTTTAACGATGATTTCTGCTTTTCTTCCTGCCTTGGCCTCTTCGATTTCTTTATCAATATGGTGAACAATCTTTTCACGCATAAACTGAGGGCAAACTAATAAATTTTTACAAGTTTTCAAAATAGGAATAAAGTCATCTTTCGGTTTTTTCAATACATTGAATACTTTATTGATATCCGCCATAATGCCACGATCAGCGGTCAACAGCAGGTGATCACCATATATTCTAGCTGTTTTTTCGTTGAAATTTCCGGTACTTACAAAGCCATACTGAATGGTTTTATTGTGGGCTCTCTTTTTGATGACACAAAGTTTGGCGTGTACTTTTTTATTAGGAATTCCTACAAGAACAGTAATTCCTTCAGGCTCCAGCATGTCTTTCCATTCCAGGTTGGATTCTTCATCAAATCTTGCCTGAAGCTCCAGCATCACAGTCACTTCTTTACCATTTCTGGCAGCGTAAATCAGAGCATTGATAATTTTTGAACTGCTTGCCAGACGGTACGCTGTAATTTGTATGGATTTTACATCCGGATCCATAGCGGCTTCACGGAGAAGATCAATCACCGGATTGTACTTGTGATAAGGGAAGGTAAGGAGTACATCTTCTTTTAAAATTACGTCAGTCACCCTTCCCCCATGTTCAAATGCCTGATGCGTAAAAGAAGTTCTTTCTACAGGTCTTTCATACTTTTCAAAAACATCAGGGAAATCCATGAAATGTTTGAAATTATGAATTTTTCCTCCAGGGATGATGCTGTCTTTCTTCGTTAAGTTCAGTTTCCTGATCAAAAGTTCCAGCAAAGCTTTATCCATATCTTTATCAAAAACAAAACGGGTGGGCTTCCCTTTTCTTCTGTTTTTAAGACCTTTTTCTATTTTTTCTGCAAAGTTGGTTCTGATATCATTATCCAGATCCAGTTCTGCATCTTTTGTTACTTTGAATGCATTGGCTGCAAATTCATCATATCCGAAATAAGAGAAAATATGCGGAAGGTTAAAGGTAATCACATCTTCCAGTAACATGACATTTTTTTCTTCCGGATCTTCCGTTGGCAGCAATACGAATCTTCCCACAAAGCGGGATGGAATTTCAATAATGGCATAATTGCTGGAATACTGCCAGTCTTTTTTTCTCATAGCCACTCCCAGATAAAGACTTTTGTCTCTCAGATAAGGCATAGGAGTATTTTCGTGAAGGAGAATCGGGATCACATTGGATTCTACCACTTCATCGAAATATTGTCTCACAAATTCTTTTTGGTTGGCTGTCAGGTTTTTGGCATTCTTAATAAAAACTTTATGATCAGCCATTTCGGTCTGGATTTTTTTCCAGGTTTTATCGAAATTCAGCTGTTGTCTCATCACAACTTCATTGATTCTCTGAAGGATCTTGGATGGCGGCTGGTAGAAAGATTCAGCAATCACCTTTTCCTTAAAATCCATGGCGCGCTTTAATCCGGCAACACGTACTCTGAAAAATTCATCTAAATTGTTGGAGAAAATTCCAAGGAAACGTATTCTTAAATGTAAGGGAACTTTTTCATCCATAGCTTCCTGCAAAACTCTTTCATTAAAGGCAAGCCATGTGATATCTCGTGGATTAAAGTGTATTGACATTCTAAATGTGTATATTTTATCAAAAATAATAATTCACAAAGATTCTGCCTCTATTTCTTAGGTTAAACTTTGATTAATTTTTAAAGGTTTGGTGAGTTGTTCTTTGTGATTTTCGATTTTCCTTATAAAGTAATTGGTTTTCAGTGGTTTTTGATATATTTATATCACGAACTATTTGCCATTAATCAGGATATATATTCATTGGAGAAAATGCTTTAAAGAATTATAAAAACTTGTAACCATGAAAAAAATTACGATTATACTTCTGCTACAGTTATTTGGTTGGGTATACAGTCAATATGTAGAGGTCTTGGAAAAAGGAAATTTGGAAAACCTATCTCCTCAGAAATTTATGATTTCTTTACAGAATCAGGAAAACTATAAATCTGCTTTTTTAGGACGATATAAAGCTCATTATCCCGGTACCTACCTCGGACATTTGTTTACAGCTATTAGCGATGAAGCAAAGAATGCAGGGGCCAATGCCTATTATATTGTGAGTTTCAAAGAAGGAGATAAACAAAATGAGTCTGAACTGATATTGGATACTTATCATATCCGGGATTCTGATATCAAAGATCAAAGTCTGCTGATTGAAAAAAATAGAATTTATATTATTGGGGAACCCGTTTTAAATAGTGAAAATACGTCAAAGTTTAAAGTAAACGGAGCCAGAAAAGAAGTAAAAGACAATACATTTGCAACTGTAGTAATAAAGGAAAATGAAGAGGTTAAAATAGTCAAAGGAGGAATTACTGGAATGGCAGTATGGGTAAAATGGAAGCCGGAGCAGTTTAATAAATTCTACAGCTTTTCAGGCATCGGAATAGACGGTGCAGGTTTTGGAGCTAATGGAATGGGAGTTGGCATTAATACAGGAAGGATATATTCCGTAGATCCTGACCTTGGGTATTTTTTAATCCGGGTTTTAAAAGAAAGTAAATAGTATCTTTCACCTCATAGAGGAGAAGTTGACATATCTTCATACATAAAAAATGATTTTTTTTCCTGAATATAATTTCAAAACCTCGATTTTATCGGGGCTTTTATTTTTATTGTGTCATTTTGTCATAATTTTTTGAATGGTACAGATATTGAGAAATTGAGAGTGTAAATTAAATTAAAAATAGAAAAAATATAAAATATTATGAGTAAAATAATTGGAATTGACTTAGGAACAACCAACTCTTGTGTTGCTGTAATGGAGGGTAAAGACCCTGTTGTTATTCCTAACGCAGAAGGTAAGAGAACTACTCCTTCTATCGTAGCTTTTACGGAAGACGGAGAGAGAAAAGTAGGTGATCCTGCAAAAAGACAGGCTGTAACGAATCCAACAAAAACTGTTTACTCTATCAAAAGATTTATCGGAACCCACTTTAAAGATGATGCTTCTGAAATCACAAGAGTACCTTATAAAGTAGTTGCCGGACCAAACGATACAGTAAAAGTAAAAATCGACGATAGAGAATATACTCCACAGGAAATTTCTGCAATGACTCTTCAGAAAATGAAGAAGACTGCTGAAGATTATCTTGGACAGGAAGTAACAAGAGCGGTAATTACTGTTCCTGCATACTTCAACGATGCACAAAGACAAGCTACTAAAGAAGCAGGTGAAATTGCAGGTCTTAAAGTAGAAAGAATTATCAACGAACCTACCGCTGCAGCGTTAGCGTATGGTCTTGATAAAAACCATAAAGATCAGAAAATCGCAGTATATGACCTTGGTGGTGGTACTTTCGATATCTCTATCCTTGATTTAGGAGACGGTGTATTTGAAGTATTGTCTACAAACGGTGATACGCACTTGGGAGGTGATGACTTTGATGATGTGATCATCAACTGGATGGCTGATGAGTTCAAAGCTGAAGAAGGTGTAGATTTAAAAGCTGATGCCATTGCTCTTCAAAGATTGAAAGAAGCTGCTGAAAAAGCGAAAATTGAATTATCTTCTTCTCCTCAGACTGAAATCAACTTACCATATATCACAGCTACTGCTACAGGTCCTAAACACTTAGTGAAGACTTTAACAAAAGCTAAATTCGAGCAATTATCTGCTGATCTTGTAAGAAGATCTATGGAGCCTGTGGCTAAAGCATTAAAAGATGCTGGTTTATCCACTTCTGATATCGACGAAGTGATCCTGGTAGGTGGTTCTACAAGAATCCCAATCATCCAGGAAGAAGTAGAAAAATTCTTCGGTAAAAAACCATCTAAAGGAGTAAACCCGGATGAAGTTGTAGCTATTGGTGCAGCAATCCAGGGAGGTGTATTGACAGGTGATGTAAAAGATGTATTATTACTTGACGTTACTCCACTTTCTTTAGGTATCGAAACAATGGGTTCTGTATTCACAAAATTAATTGAAGCGAATACTACGATCCCAACTAAAAAATCTGAAGTATTCTCTACAGCTTCTGACAACCAGCCGGCTGTAAGCATCAGAGTAGGACAGGGGGAAAGACCAATGTTCAACGATAACAAAGAAATCGGTAGATTTGATCTTCAGGATATCCCACCAGCACCAAGAGGAGTTCCTCAAATTGAAGTAACATTCGATATTGATGCTAACGGTATTCTAAGTGTATCTGCTAAAGATAAAGGAACTGGTAAAGAGCAGTCTATTAAAATCCAGGCTTCTTCAGGTCTTTCTGACGAAGAAATCGAAAGAATGAAGAAGGAAGCTCAGGAAAACTCTGCAGCGGATGCTAAGAGAAAAGAAGAAGTTGAAATCTTCAACAAGGCTGATGGATTGATTTTCCAGACTGAAAAACAATTGAAAGAATTCGGTGAGAAACTTTCTGCTGACAAAAAAGCAGCAATCGAAGCAGCTCATGCAGAATTAAAAACAGCTTTTGAAGCTAAAAATGCTGATGACGTAAAAGCTAAAACTGAAGCGTTAGATGCAGCTTGGATGGCCGCTTCTGAAGAATTATATGCAGCAGGTCAACAGCCAGGTGCTGATGCAGCAGGTGCTCAGAATGCAGGTGGAAACGCCGGAGCTGAGGATGTACAGGATGCTGACTTCGAAGAAGTAAAATAATTATTGATTTAATAAATAATAAATAATAAATAATTTAAACCCGCTTTAAACTTTAGAGCGGGTTTTTTATGCATCTATTTTTCCATTCATCTTTTTGTACCCTTTCTAATATTTATATTATTTATAACTCTTCAGAAGATTTCTTAGTTTGAATTAGATTATTATTTTACCGAATAGCAATTAAAAAGATGTAGATAAAAAGCAATATGGTTTAAGAAAAATATATGATATATAAAATATGTTTCCTATTTAATTAATTTAATGCTATTTTCTAAAAATATTTTTATTTTAGCATGTAATGAAATACTTTCAACACATATTTCAATTTTTATTTACAGTTGGGTTTCTTTTCTCATCTGGACTCCTGTTTTCCCAAGATCTTAAATATAAAGAGTATGATTCAATTCTTTTGAATACGCCTAAAGAAATGGGGAAAAAAAATATTCCCAGAGAAAAAATTATTCTTTGGAATAAGGAGATGTTAGAAAAAATGAAAAAAGAAAATTATGTGAGAGGAATAATTTGGGCTCATATCAATATTGCCAATCAATGCTGGAATTTAGGAAATGGAGAAGAAAGTATAAAAAATCTGAATGCAGCAGAGAGCATATTACATAAAAACGAAAGCGAGATTGATTTTTTTACAATTGCTAAGCTTTATCAGGAATATTCGCAGGCCTATTATGTCATGAAGCTGTATGATACAGGTCTGAAGTATAATTCTAAAGGGGGATATTACGGAAATAAAATTGAAGATAAGGATAGAAGGGGTAAATTTTTATCTTACGTGTATACTACAAGAGCAAATTTTCTTTATGAAAAAAAAGATCTGGATTCTGCGCTCTATTATTTAAAACAATCCTCTCTATTGTATGAAAGCTTAAGCACGACCTCTCAAATTGCTAATCATTATATCGAATATCATCCCAGCCAGAATGCCGCTAAAATCTATCTGGAGCAGGGAATGGATATCATAAGCAAAAAGAAACATGAACCTAATAGTTATCAGATATCTGTCTTTTACTATTACTATGCACAATATTTTTTTAAAGAAAAAAATTATGAAAAGGCAATAGTATATTTAAATAAAGCTCTTGAATACAATAAAAAATTAACAAATATTGGGCATTCTGAAAATATATACAAGCTTTTAATATCATGTTATAAAAATTCGGGTAATTTAGAAAAGGAGAAACAATATCTGGAGTATTATATAAAATTAAAAGACAGCCTGGAAAACTCACAAGCCAAAGGTGTAGAGTTATCTATAAAAACAATAGAAAAAGAAAAAACAGAAGAAAATAAAACACTCAAAAAAAAGATATTTATTTATAGCAGCATTATAATTTTTTTAATTTTGTTAGTATTGGCTTATTTATATTATCAGAATCATAAAAAAAAGAAAGTAATCTTAGAAAGCAAAGAAATAATTTCCAGAAAAGAAGATGAAACCAAAGTATTGGAGAGAAGAATTTCAGGAGTACATGAAGATTTAATTCAATTGGCTAAAAATAATGATATTAGTTTTTTGGAAAAGTTTCATGAAGTTTATCCTAATGTTTCTCAAAAGCTATTGGCGATCAATCCGGATTTAACTAAGGATAATCTGGCATTCTGTGCTTTAATCTGGTTAGGATTCTCTTCCAAAGACATTGCTGAGTTTACTTTTATGCAACACAGATCTGTACAGATAAAGAAAAGCAGATTGAGAAAAAAACTCAACCTCGGATCAGATGTGGATCTTTATCAATTCCTTAAGTCTCTGGTAGATAATTAACGAAATTTTATATCTGTTTTACATATTTTGTAATCAGTAATTCTTAAATCATCTCAATAAAAAAACTTTGTTAATCATTAATCTCGGGTATTAATTAAAAGGATTAGTTAATAAAGTTAAAATCTGATATTTATTTTATTGATTCAGGAAAATAAAAAAGGCCTCTTGAAGTTTCCTCCAAAAGACCTTTATAGTAATTATTAAATCTTTTTTTTTTATTAATTATCTTTAGCAAAAGCTGTCGCAGATATTGAGCCTACACCCCAGTTGAAGTTTTGTCCTGAAGCTGCCCACATATTAAACCTAACTGGATGATTTGTACTTTCAACATATCCATTTAAAGTGTAGGTTATTATAACAGGAGAAGCGCTGGTATTGTTATAGGTCTCAGCATATTTTCCAACGGTAGAAACCATTTGAGAACCATTATTACCTTCAGGAATAGTATATTTTCTCGAGCCTGCTGGCTCTTCTCCGCCGTTTCTGATAAAGCGTACACCATAATAGCCTAATTCATTTGAAGCTGTATTTGTGGTGCCGACCGGAACATTATAATCGACAACAATTTTAGCAGTGCTATTGGCAGGAACTGTAACGGAAACAGACAATCCCAGATCTAGATTATTTATAATAACACCATTTCCCGTTGCTAGCTGATCTACCGGAAAGGTTGCTGTATCAGTAAAAACCCCTAAAAGCTGATAATCAGTTGTCTGGGGAGCTAATTTACTCCAGCTAGGAGCTGTAGAAGTTCCAGAATTATAATAAACCCCCTCTCCATAAGGAGCTAATCCTGTGTTGGAATTATAAACCATAAGCGCTTTTGCAGGAGAAGGAATTGTAGATCCATCCGTCATAGATGTTAATGATACCCTGGGCAGTAAAAAACCTCTATTGGTTGTATTGAGCTCAAGTAAAGCTGAATTATCAGGAGCATTGGTGCCTACGCCAACATTTCCACCCACTGGATTGAGTACTAAAGGAAGACCTGCAGCAGAGGTTTTATTCTGGCTTGAAATATAAGATCCATAAGGAAAGTTTGCATAGGTTCCGAAATCAAGAGCATGATTACTGTTTCCATCAACCCGAAGCGTGGCATTGGTAGTTGCTGTTCCTAGTGCAGAAGGCTGGCCATTGCTCCCAGCTACCACCAGTTTATTAGTGGGGGTCACAGTCCCTACTCCAACATTTCCAGCTGAAGTTATCGTCATTTTTTGGGTATTGTTGGTTGTAAATCTCAGATCATTAGCTGTAGTGGTTCCTACAGATACTACACCTCCTCCGATATAAGATTTCAGACTCACTGCGCCATTAGTTTGATGTAATCCGAAACTGTTATCAGGAGCAGTGATGGTAAGTTTAGCATCAGGTGTAGTAGTACCTATCCCTACATCTCCAGCTGGAGTGATTGTCATTTTTTGGGTATTGTTGGTAGTAAATCTCAGATCATTAGCTGTAGTGGTTCCTACAGATACTACACCTCCTCCGATATAGGATTTAAAATTAACGCTACCATTAGTGTGATTCAAACCGAAGCTATTATCAGGAGTACTGATGGTAAGTTTGGTATCAGGAGTAGTGGTACCTATTCCTACACGGCCATTGGCTGCATCCACGGATAAGGTAGTTCCATCTACAGAAAATGCATTAGTTTGTGTCCCTGTGAATGCCAAGGTATTGGCTCCCTGTGTTACCGTTCTATTTCCCGTAAGGGTGCCATCTGTGTTATAAATATTGACAGAAGAGCCTCCTCCGGAACTACCATCAATAGACTTCCAGGATGAATTGCTGAAAATAAATTCCTGTGCTTTACCATTAGGAACAGTAACGCCATTCAAAGTAGCCCCAAATCCACCTGTGGTATTATTGTAGACAATAAGGCGCTGACCTGCATTAGGAGCAACAGGTGCTGTAACAGTTATGTTTGTAGTAGCTGCTCCTGTAAGCTGTACCAAACTTACATTAGCTGGGATCGTAACGGCATTACCTGTGACAGCCAATGGCGTTTCACGGTTGGTAATTGCTCCGTTCACATCCAATGTGGTGCCGGGAGTGATAACACCCAGCCCCAGATTACCATTGGAAGTTGTCACCAGGTCATCTTTAGCCTGAGCAGCAGTAGGTGTCCCGGTTGTTGGATTATTTTTTAATCCATCAATATTAAATACTCCCTGAGGATTGGTTGTATTAATTCCAACCTGTGATTTTACCAATGAAAAAGTAGCAAGCATCCCCACTACGAATAAATTTTTTTTCATAATATATGTTAATTAATCATTTCTTATATCAACAATTATAATAGCAATGAAGATATTACTGAACTATCTAAATGTTTACTTACTATTTATTTTGCAAAGGTAATGTTTGGTGAAGTTTGTAAAGCGTATTATATGCTTATCATAGATACAGCATTGGTATATCATAGGTACATCATTTGCGTGTTTTTATTGAAAAAATAAGTGATAAGAGGAAAAATTATTAATAAATTAAACCTCTTCGTAGTGAATTAAAAAAGAGGGTGCTATCTTTACTTTTTGTCTTGGTTGCTTTTTATCAGCTTACTAAAAGAGGTTGAAAATGAGGATTGGTTTATCAATATAATTTCAAATCACGGTTTATAGAGGAGAAATGAATGTGTTATTGATTTACATTAATAAAGAGACAGATAAATATGTTGATTCTGTACGGAATTTTTTTTGCTGCCAGGTGGAAATAGGTGCTTTTATAGCAGATGTCGTGAAGTTATATCATGTGTTCTGAGTCTTTATTAATGGGTATTTAGATGTATGATGTATGTGTGATGTATGTTGTTTTTATGTATTTTTTATTACTTTTTTTAACCTTGTGAAAAATAAAATAGATACGTGTATAAGAAAAGTTACCCACTGATCTCCTCGTGAGATTCTGAATTTTGCATAAAAATTAATATCATCCGGAAAAGGGTGAATTTTATAATAACTGTATTACATGGAACGGAAAATTATGATGGATAGGGAAGTATTGCCCTGTTTTTTTCTGTAATGATTATGCCTTCCAAATTTGTAATTATTGATCTGAATAATAGTTCTATTAGGTCATTATCAGTAGTTTTTTATCTTCAATTAACTATTTATTATTATGTTCTTTTTAAAAAAAATCAATAAAATAATTTTGCTTTCCTTACTACTATGCTGTTCAGAATTATTGTCCCAACACTATACAGAAAGTAATATTGATACTTTATTGATAAAAACAAACGAAGTACTTCGGACAAGAATATCCGACGATGATCTTATCCGTTGGAATAAACGCATCATAAAAGAAGCAATCCGGATTGGCTACCGTGAAGGAGAGGCAATAGGGTATACCAATATTGCCAACCGGTTTATATTTGGAGGTGATGTAAAGAAGGGGCTGGAATATTTAAAGAAGGCTGAAGATATATCCAGGAAAAGCAATAATAATTTTCTTTTTGGTAAAATTAATCAGGAGTATGGCCAGGTTTATAGTAAAATGGATGTGAGCAGGTTGGCTTTGGAATACAATTCAAAAGCGATGAATTATGGTTTGAAGCTGCGAAAAGATAACCGGGACTGCCGCCTGTTTTTACGCTATGTCTATTCAACCAGATCTGTATACATGTATAAGATAAAACACCCTGATTCTGCCATTATTTATCTCCATAAATCTATGAAAATAGATGCAAATCCTCTCGATATAGCTAATATTGCACAACACTATACTTTATTTGAATCGAAGCCTGATTCTGCTTGGTATTACTTTCAAAAAGCTTTTGCGATTTTAGAAACCAGGAACTTCAAACATAACAAATACCAGAGAGCTGTTGTTTTACAGAACTATGGGGTATTTCTGCACAGTCAGGGAAAAATCAGCGAGGCCATCGATTCAATTAAGAAGTCGATCGGGCTTGCAAAACAGGTCAACAGACCCAAGCTTATTCTTGACAATTATAAGGAATTGTCTGCACTTTATAAAAAAGAAGGTAATTCTGATAAAGAAAATGAATATCTGAACAAATCGATCTTATTGCAAGACAGCTTGGATGCCAACCAAAACCAAGCCATAGATCTTTCCATTAACATATTGAATAAAGAAAGGGAAAATGAAAAGGCTCAACTTAAAAATGAAAATAATACCGCTTTGTGGTATAGTGGTATCTCCATGTTTTTAGTCATTTTAATTGCTGTTTATTTTTATTTGCGTATAAGAAAAAAGAAAAAAAAGCTTGCGGAAAGCGAAAAAATAATTATTGAAATAGGAAAGGAAACAAAAGACTTAAAAAGAAAACTCAGTGAAAATTATGAGCATATTATTCAACTCGCCAAAGAAAAAAAGGTTGATTTTTTTCCAAAATTTCAGGAAACCTATCCGGAGCTATATAAGGAATTGTTAAAAATAAATTCTAATCTTTCCAAGTCGGATTTAGCTTTTTGTGCTTTGATATGGCTAGGCTTTTCTTCAAAGGAAATTGCACATTGTATCTCTATGGAGCACAGATCTGTACAGACAAAAAAATACAGGATACGGAAAAAACTGAATCTGGAAAGCGAGACAGATCTGTATCTTTTTTTCAGATCTATAACGGAGCCATAGAAATTTTGAATAGCATAATGAAACATTCAGCCTTGTATTATATAGATTTTCATTTTATATTTATTAATTTAATTAAGAAATGAGCTGTATACCAGCTTTAAGAAAATGTGTTTTTATTATGTCATAAATAATCTATTATCTGATTAAGGGGATAATGGGGTATAATGCTTTTTTTTCAGGTACTTGCGATTCTGTCATCATATTATTTCCTCTTCTGAGTTATCGTCAAGGAATTTAATACTTTTCTTATGATATTAGAATTTTGAGTTTTTAATAAATTTATCATAAAAAGAATGGAGCTGCTGAGCTTTCCGGTTAGCTTTTTCATACCGATTAATAAGCAGCTTAAGGATAATTCTCTTAATTAATCAAAATGTTTCTTTTTTGAATGTTAATAGATGTTCAATATCATTTCGGAACTTTGCTGTCTGCTTTTACTTCAGGCATATTAACCAGTTAATTTGATCATTTATTATTGGGGAGCAATACTCCTTATTTCTATGATTGAAAAAAATAAATAACTGTTTGTTATATTATTAACTCTGAATACAGACGTTTTCAATTTACTTTTTGTTAAGTATAAACAAGTAATTTATTGTAATTTTTATAAAAATATAGCAGGTATATTAAATATATTGTTTTTGTGAATTAGTAATGCTTTTATATGAGTTTTATAGTATTTGAGATATGATGTACTATTGATGTATGCGAAATGCATGTGTGTTGTATGGTTCTATTTTGAGCTTCATTTTAAGTGTTCTAATATTGTTGATGTTATTTATAACATTATTCACACACAAATGATTTTTTTTAATATTAACTAATTTTTTAAAATTAATTCACAAATGATGAAAAAAAATTTATTACTAACAAGTATGTTTGTTATCTTTTCCCTGTTGGCCAAGTCACAAGTGGGGATTAATACAGCGAATCCTCAGGGAATACTTAGCGTTGATGGGCTAAAAAATAACCCACCCACAGGAGTACCTACCGCAGCTCAGGCTAAAGATGATTTGATGATGTCCCCCAATGGTAATCTGGGGATTGGTACAATTACTCCCGGTACAACATTGGATGTGAACGGAGCGATTACCAATCGTGAAACAACATTGGACGTTACAGGTAATTCTGTTACTATTCCAGCTAATGTAAGTCAGGTACAACTTACAGGGTCAGCTACCGCTGACGTAGCTGTTGTAGCCCCTGCAGCTCCTAATGCAGGTCAGCGCCTTATTGTCTACAATAATACCACAGGTGGGTTTGGAGCTATTTTGAATGGCGTTACTGTTCCCAATGGTAAAGCTTTAGAATATATATACAGTAACTCTGGATGGAGATCTATTGATGGTGGTTCAGGGGGAGTTTCTTCTGTCAATATCTATAATGCGGATGGAACTATTACTGGTCACAGAAAAGTAATACAGGGAGCCAATACCTTAACATTTACAGGTACAAAGACCAATGCCTTTTCTGTGGATGGAAGTACCTTTTCTGTGGATGCGGCTAATGACCGTGTAGGTCTCGGTACTACAACACCCGATACCAAACTTACCATCAGTACACCAGATAATAGCTTTGGATTGAATCATACCAATGGTACAGTTAATCTGAAAACATATATCGGAGGAGGTGTAGTTTCTGTGGGGACCACTACAGCTAATGATCTGAGATTTACTACCAATAATACTCAGAAAGTGAGTATTACCTCAGACGGAAATGTTGGAGTAGGGACTGTGACCCCCACTAATAAACTGGTGATAGCTGGGAGCAATGCCCAGCCTTCTGCACTGGGTACAGCAACTACCAATGCCACACTTCGGGTTGATGGAAACAGTAATCATGCTCTTGATTTTGGAACCTATGCAAACTCTCCTTATGGATCTTATATTTCAAGCCAGAACAAAACAGCTACTACAGGACTTCCTCTGGTGTTAAATCCAGCGGGGGGGAATGTAGGTGTTAACACAACCCCGGGTACAGCAATGGATGTGAATGGAGCGATTACCAATCGTGAAACTGTACTAACTGTTTCTGGTAATAATGTTACCGTTCCGCCTAACGTAAGCCAGGTACAGCTCACTGGTGCTGCTACAGCAAATGTGGCTATTTCGGCTCCAGCAGCTCCAAATGCGGGCCAGAGACTGATCGTTTATAATAATACTACAGGAGGATTTGGAGCTACACTGGATGGCGTTACCGTTCCCAATGGTAAAGCACTGGAATATGTTTTCAGTAATTCTTACTGGAGATCTACCGATGGGAGTACTGTTGGAGTAAGCTCAGCTAATATTGGAGATATTAAGGCAAGTTTTTCAGTTTCTGATCATAACGGATGGGTAAAACTAGATGGAAGACCAACAGGTGGTCTGACTACTACTCAAAGAGCTGCGGCAAATTCTTTAGGTTTTGCATCATATATTCCTAATGCCAGTAACTCTTACTTAGTACAGGATGGTACAAGATTGGGAAGTATTAACAGTAACAACTCCCGTATAATAGCAAGGAATCAATTGCCTGATTTTCAGTTATCCGGTACAACCAGTTCTGCTGAGCCTACTATAAAGTATGATATTATCAATAACAATGGTAGACCAGCAACTGATACTTATTCATATACCTTCTTAGCTGGAAAAATTGGTACAGGTACGAGAAATCTTGATCATGTTAATACTAATGTATTATACCAGAATCCGCACTCCCATTCATTTAACACAAATAGTGTAAACGGTGGTGTAGCGCAGCAGTCCATCAATATACAGCCTCAAAGCTTAAGTGTGAATATGTTTGTTTATTTAGGGAAATAAGTAGCATATCTTATCAATAAAATATAGAAATGTAAGATCTGTAATTTAGTAAATAGAAAGATAAGGATTTCTTATTTGTTGAAAATCTGCAATATAGGTTTTTGATATGAGACCATTTTCAAGATATAAAAATAAGCTATGCTTTTTGGTATAGCTTATTTTCATTACGAATATAATCTGCAATGGATCATAGCCTAATTTTAAGGTACTTGAAATTAGGAATGAATAATTTAAAGATTATATGAAATATTATTAAGATAAAAATAAAAAATACTTCAATTAATTTATGTTTAATTACAATACAAGTTCTATAGAAAATCATCAAAATATGCAGCATCCTATGTTACGAAAATTAGGTCTTATCGGAGGTCTTTCCTGGCATTCAACGCTGGAATATTACATGTACCTGAATCAAACCATCAATGATCATTTCGGTAATAATACAAATCCTCCTCTTGTATTAGTAAATCTTGATCAGTATTGTATGCATCAGTTACAAAAGTCGGATCAATGGGATGCAATAGCAAGAATGCTGATTGAGGCTTGTGATCAGTTGTATAAAGCCGGAGCATCTGCCGCAATGTTTTGTGCCAATACACCTCATAAAGTGTATCATGATGTGCAACGGCATAGCATGATTCCCATACTGCACATTGGAGATGCAATAGGCGCTGCAGTCCGGAAAAAAGGGCTCTGTAAGGTTGGGCTTATTGGAACAATATTTACCATGGAGGAGCCATTTATTGCAAAAATCCTAAAAGATAAATATGATATTGATATAATGGTACCCGACCAAGAGAAAGACCGAGAAAAGCTTCATACCATTATACAAAAAGAACTGTCTCTTGGTATTTTAAAGCCTGAAACAAAAAAATACATATTGGATCAGATTGCAATTCTGGAATCAAAGGGTGCGGAGGGTATTATATTAGGATGTACTGAATTTCCCCTTATTATAGGGCAAAATGATCTGAATATACCGATATTCAATACCACATTGCTACATGCTCAAATGGGAGTAGATTTTATCCTGAGATCTGAGTTTTAATATTTGTTTAAAGAGTTTTGAACTGTTTAATTTAATTATATATATTATGGAGAAAAAGATTTCGTTATCTGCTATTGCGACATTTATTTTACTTGTCATGGTAAGTTTGTCCGCAAATTTGACAGCGCAAAAGGTAAGTCCGACTATTGATTTTTCAGCATATAAAAGACTCAAGGTGAAACCCAGTGAAGCTGACCCTTCAGTAAAGAATTGGGACAGTGCGCATCGTGTAATTTATGACAAGGCCATTAAAAACAATAAAGTGTTGTTATGGCTTACGGGAACCGGAGGATCAACGGATCATGTTCCTCAGAGCTTTTTTAAAACAGCATTGGACCAGGGATACAGAATTATTGCACTCTCTTTTATGAGTGCACCTGGAGTTTCGCAGGTCTGTAAAGGTGATTATTTGAGTCAAAATGTTGACTGTGCTGCTGAGTTTCGTAGGAAACGTATTTATGGTGATAATACTTTTTTGCCTATTCCGGATCAGTATCAGGATGCCATTGTACCTCGCCTGACAAAACTTTTACAGTATTTGTCGAAAAATGATAAAGAGGGTGTCTGGTCTCAATATCTGGATCAGAACACAGGTAAACCTCTTTGGAGCAAAATTGCCATCGCTGGTCAATCCCAGGGTGGAGGAATGGCTGAATTTATTGCCCAGCATGAGTCTGTAGCAAGAATTATCAGCTTTTCTGGTGGCTGGGATTACAGTGATTCTAAAACAAAAAAAATTGCAGGCTGGTACTCTCAAAAACTAGTGACATCACCCCAAAATGTTTTTGCAACCTACCATGTGAAAGAAGCTGCTGCAACAGAGCTAGCGAAAATTTGTAAAGAACTTCATATTCCTGCAGAGAATGTTTTTGCTTTAGATCAGCCTATTAGTCAGCAATCCAATAAGCCTGTTCATGGTAATCCCTACCATACGGAAGGTATTAAAAATCCGGTGTATAAACCGATCTGGATAAAAATGCTTGGTTCAGGGCTATGATTTCTAAAAGATCACATTATGGTTCCGAGTTATAAGTTTAGATATGATAAGAACTCTTCCGTCCGGAAGAGTTTTTTTATTAAAAGATAGGGAGTATTAATCGTTTCACTTTCGGACAATTCAAGGGAAAATTACATACTTGAACGTTGGAAATATTATTCTAATTAATAGTGGATTAAGTATTTAAGTATTACTGTTTTATGAAAATTGATTCATGAATTATGAGAAGTGGTTTTAATTTGTATATTTGATTTTTATTTAGAATAAATAAAAATATAATTTAAGAAAATCATTAATGAATACAATTTTGTCCATCTAATCCAAATTCTCATTAAAAACTATGGAATCACAAAACAAAAGAATCCTTACTCTGGATATAATAAAGGGTATAAGTGTCATCGGAATGATCATTATACATACCTTATTGGTGTATGCCAATGTAAAATCACAATATGAAACAGCTGTCGGCAGTTTTATTGTTTTTCTTGGAAGGGGAACTTCCATTTTTCTGATCTGTATGGGAATTACTTTCATGACTTCCACCCATCAAAGTCTTAAAAGTGCTTTAAAACGAGGTGTTTTATTGGTGTTTGCTGGTCTTTTTATGAACTTTATGAAATTTATGATTCCTGTGATTTTTAATTTTGCTCCCGATAATTTTATGCAAAAATATGGATGGCATGCGCCTATAGAGCAGCAGTATGTATATCTGGTGCAGTTGGGTGATATTTTACAGCTGGCAGGAATGTCTTTATTGTTTGTCGGATTTATCAGAGAATATGTGAAAAATAAATACATTATGCTGGCAATAGGTGTATTCGTTGCATTGATCTCCAGGAAGGTAAGCGGGCTTACTCTTGATTATCCTGTGATCAATTATGTCCTGGATCTTCTTTTCAATACCGATTATCCTGCCTATGTCTATTTTCCTGTTTTCCCATGGATGGCTTTTATCATCATCGGAATGTTTTTTGGAAAATGGTTTAAGGAATTGAACTACGATACGCAACAGATATTTAGAAATATGCTCTATATAGGCTTGTTATTCATTGCTATAGGGGCACCGCTGGTTTTTCTGTATGGAGATTATCATTACAATGGTTTTTATCATATGGGCCCTGGAGGTGTTATTTATTTTGCAGGCTGGACTTTACTGTTTTTATGGTTAATCAATACCATTACTAGCAACGTTAAAGAAAATGGTTTTATGCGTGTCTTAAAATACTGCAGTAAAAACTTAACCTCAATGTATATGATCCAATGGATACTGATCTCATGGGGAAAAGGAATTTTCGGATACAGACAACATGAAATTGGATATGTATCTGTCCTTATCATCTTATATATTATTCTGACCTTTTCAGTACAGACTTTGGTAGATATCATAAGAAAGGAAAAAACATTAATAAATTTCAACCCAATATCACCTGACAAAACAGCTTCGAAATAATAAATCCAACCCTATTTTTTTGAATTATAATAAACCACAGTAAAAAAGTTTTACTGTGGTTTTATGTAGCTATCAGCCTAAAGAATTTCCACTTCTTCCGGTACAATAAAAAGAATAATACAGCCCTGTTCTGACTTCACAGCATGTTTAAAATTTGGAGGAGTGTATAAATAATCACCACTTTCAAGCTGTGCTCCTGCAATCGTTGCATCACCTTCCATAATAAACAATTCTTCTCCTGCAGGATGATTGTGATAAGGATAGCTGGCTCCCGGTTCAAATTTTAAAAGAATACTGGTAGAACGATTTTTTTCAGGATCAAATTTCAAAGATTTTACAAAAATGCCTTCATAATGAATCCCTTTCTCAATTAAAGGCTGCCATTCTTTATGTTCTGTTTTTACGATATAATCGTGGATGTTGGTGTTCATAATATGTAAATTTTAATTGTTATTGATGTAAAAGTTGGTCTAAACTCCATACGTAACGGGGAAAAGTACGCAGAAGAAACGCTCCGGCACTGAATGCGAAGACTGAATAGTCCAGAGGCTCTTTAATTCCAAAAGAAATGCTCATGGCTATTGCGAAAAATAAAGAGAGAATAGAGGCGTACGTTGCTGTTCTTTTTATCTGAAAACCTAAAAGAAGCAGGATTCCGATTGACAGTTCAGCAATGGTAGATAATATTGCAATAATGGCTGCCCAAGATTGTGGTAAAAATGAATTGGTTTCCGCGGTATAATGAACAAAATTTTTCCAGCCGGAAGATTGTGCTCCCCAAAGATTCATTCTGCTTGCCACAGCAGATAAAAATCCGACAGCCAGAGCAATTCTTAATAAAAAAACGGCGGCATCCTGTTGCGTTTTCATACGTATAATTTTTAGGTTTTAATTACAGTACAAAGTTCAGCGAAAGCCGTTGCCTAAAGAATAGACAATTCTGGAAAAAGCATATAATATCTGAGGGAAGAGGGAAGTTAATAAGAGGCTGTTAATTTTTTTTCTTCAGACTGAAACTCCTTTTTTTACATTTCCTTTACCGCTTTCTGATACTCTTTTGGAGAACGTGAGGTATGTTTTTTAAAGAAGTTTGAAAAATAGAAAGGATCATTAAAGCCTAGCTGGTAGGCGATTTCTTTTACGGTAAGTTTTTCGTAGAGTAAAAGTCTTTTGGCTTCGGAGATGGTAAGACTGTAGATCACATTCTGAGCCGTTTTGTTGGTATGAAGTTTTGAAATCTCATTCAGTTTGGCTTCAGTAGTTCCAAGAAGATTTGCAAAATGAGAGACCTGATAATTGTCTTGGAAATGATCTCTTACACTTTCAAGGAATTTTAAAAATAAAGCATCCGGTTTCCAGATTTCATCACCATTGGCAATTTTATTGCGGTTGATTTCCACCAATAGCAATTCAACCATAGAATGCGTAGAGATCAGATACTGGTAAGGCTGTTCCTGAATTTCTTTTTCAATAACATTCAGCGTTTCAGTAAAAAATGAAGGGTTTTGTATAGCAATCATTTCATTCATTCCAAAATGACAGAAAAGTCCGTTGTGGAAAATAAGCTCAATATCATTGTCGCTTTTACAGAAATAATCCAGCGTGAATTCCAGAGCAGTCACTTCTCCTTTCACCGATTTTAACTGATGAAACTGCCCTGAGGTAATCGTTACAACTTGCCCGGCTGCCATGATGAAAATATTTTCATCAATCAGAATTTCTGCATTTCCGGACTGGCACCAGAATAAGGTGTATCTGATGACCCGTCGCGGTTCAGTATATCCTGCCTGGTTGGAGTATTTTCTTATTTCAATCATTTCAGATCTGTTAAAAGGTGAATATCAAATTGATGTAACTGGATGGAACAAAACGGATATTGTAAAAATCCTTTTGATGAAGCTACAACTGTAATTACAGGTACACAGCTCACTCATAATGCTAGCTATAATGATGTATAGAAATAATGAGTGAAAAATAAAACACCTGTAAATTCAGGTGTTTTATTTTTTTATTCTAAAGAATTGTTATATTTCCTTTTATTGTCCTCAATCATTTTTCTATACTCAGGGTTATTAATTTTACCTTGATAGGGGTCATTCATATATTCTTTTCTCTTTGTTATAAATTGATCTTTGGATACAATTAACCCTTTTTTTTGCTCAATGGGTAAACTCGTTTTATTTATTGATATAAGTTCAAAACCTATATAATTATTCACCTCATTGATCTTTAATATTAATCCAGGAAGTCCTCTAAATTTGTATGGACCATCACTTATCGGAATATCATAAGTAAACCAAGCTATAAAATTTTTTCCTCCTGCACTTACAACTGCTTTATTACATTTATAGCCGCCAATAGTAGAAGTGCTTTTATTATCAATTTGCCAGTCAAGTTTATCAGGACTCTCATAGGTGTAATAATTTCTTCCTAAATAATTTGATATATAGGTTTTGTTTTCATCCTTATATACATTATGCTTTACCTTAGATTTTGGAAGAGAGCCGGGATCAACAATATTTCCGGTCTTCATTGCATCTTCCAGTTTTTTCCCAAAACCATCCACTGCAGCCTTATAATTTTCACTATAATATATAGATTTTTTCCCATTAGTGAGTAATACCATAGGCTCATTAATTGTAGATAATTTATCCAAAGTATCTTGTACAAAAGTATATTTATACTTTACTTCGATTTCCGAATAATCTTTTTTTTCTTGACCTCTCACATAGTTAAAACAAAGAAATAACAAAAAAATTCTAAAAAGTGGTTTCATAGGTACTCAAAATATTATAATTAAATAGGCTGTTAAAAGACAGCCCATTATTTTTTTCATTACGTCATTGGATTTTCATAACTGGAATGTCCACAATCTTGATTGTTATACATTTCCCATTCGTTGTAAAGGCAATCACTTGAATCAAATTCAGAATCAAAAACTGTTTGATAAGTAGTTCCACAAATAGTTTTGATAGTCACCAAATACCTTGTAAAGGCTGCAATTTGCTGTTTTTCCTTTTTTGACTCTAATTTGTTAGAAGTGCTTTCTTTAGCACAAACAAGTCCAGCAACCATAAATGCTGAAAGTAATAATACTTTTTTCATAATTATATTTTTTAAATATTTAACAATTTAAATATAAAATTATTTTTCTAATCACCAAATGTGGAAAACCGTAAGGATATTAAAAAGATTTTAAGTCTTGTTTAAAGCTCCTTTAAATACTCTTTAAAATAAAACTATTATCCAACGAAAATTCGGCGGGTATAGTAATATTTTTTATACTTTTGGTTTTGCCGATTATATTGAGCAGATAAATTTTAGTTTGATTTTTTATTATCAATTTTTTCTAACTGCTTTTTAACTGCATTGATATTTTCTTCCGTAAGTTTCCCATAACCCAGCTCTTTGATTTGGTCTAATTGTAATTTTGATATTTCATCTTGCTTATCTTTATTTTTTAATAACTGATCCTGCAGCGAAATATAATACTGGGTAGAGTATACTTCATCTTTTAAAAATTCTGAAATATTTTTATTTTTTCCAACACAGCCTTGAGTATATTTCATAATCAAAGGATTGGCGGAATAAAATGTATAGATATCTAAAAATCTTTTATCATTTCTTTTAAATAGTTCCTGACCAGCATAAACCCTTAAAGAATTGCTTCCATTCATTGCGAAATAATAGAGTTCATCGTTACTGGCTATTTTGGCAACTTTTTTAAATTGATTATAAATTTTGCTTTTTTCACCTCCAACTCCAATATTAGGAGACTCTGCATATGAGACATTGTCTAAAGGCTGTGCCAGTTTTTTTACTGCTTCAGAGACCTGAGCATTAGATATTGTAAGACTAAACGTGAATAGAAAACAGTAGAAATATTTATAGCTCATTATTTATAATAATAATTAAAGTTAAATAAAATAACTGAACGATTAAATACCTAAATTCGTTTAAGTTTTAAATAAAAATTCAAAATGAAATACTCTAAAATTATTATCGTTGCAACCTTGTTACTGTTCCAGTTGGGAGCAGCACAGGAAAATGCAGATGTTGTATTAAATAAAGCTTTCACAGAAGCTAAAGCAGGAAAGAAAAATGTTTTACTGGTGTTCCATGCTTCATGGTGCAAGTGGTGCAAAATGATGGAAAAGAATATGGATCTCCCTGAAACCAAACCTATTTTTGATAAAAGATTTGTCACCGCATATGTAGACGTTCAGGAAAGAGGTGATAAGAAGAGCCTTGAAAATCCAGGCGGGCAGGAACTTATGAATAAATATAAAGGCGGAAATGCGGGGCTTCCTTTCTGGCTGATTCTAAATCCAAAAGGAGAAGTATTGGCAGATTCTTTTGATGCTAAAGGAGAAAATCTGGGATCACCTGCGACACAGGAAGAAGTAGTCACTTTCATTGCCAAGCTGGGGAAAGCCTCAAAACTAAGTAATGAAGAGTCACAGATTATAGAGAAAGTCTTTGTAAAGAAATAAAAATAAAATCCCGGGAATATTACCTGGGATTTATTTTTATAATGAAGGTACATGAAGTTTATTATCTTTCCATATTTCTTTGATGGAATCATTGGTTTCTATTCTTTCTGGAATAAATTTTTTGTCGATTTCATCAAATGCTTTTACATACAATTTAAAATCACCCACATTGAATTTTTCATAATATTCAATGTCTTCATTAGAAAATAGAAGTTCCCAATTTTTTTGTGTTTTCATATGCTTATACAGTTCATAAAATTTAATTTTATTCATAATCTTTCCCCGTATACTGCTTAATGCCATATCCTGAGCCGTGACCACGCATCCCATTTTCTGATAATAGATTAAGGTAAACTTAGAATAATAACGGTATAAATCTACAATCCTTTTGTCATTTCTATCTATAAGAGAAGATATTGCATTGATTCTTATAAAAGTACTTCCGTTAACCGCCAAATAAAACAGTTCATCATTGGTTGCTGTTTTATCAATTTCATTATACATTTCGGATAATTTGGAATACTTGTCTGTATCATAATCCTCTTTAATCGTTAAGTCAAAATATTCTTTATCTATAGGGTCGATAAGTTGTTTTAGCTGGTCGGAAATCTGGGCATTGAATAAGTATAATGAAAACAGAAAGAATAGTGAAAATTTTATTTTCATGGTATGGTTTATCAATGAAAACTTCCTTAATAAGACAGGAAGTTTTTTTAGTTTAATAATTAAGAAATGAGGGGTAACTACAATTATTTATAAGAATATTCAATATTGCTCCATAAAACCTGATCTCCTGTTTTGATCATTTCAGCAGGAGTAGAAAATATATTGACAAAAATATTTTCGTATTGGGTGGTCCCAAAATGAGCGCTTTTAGTAATCAATAGGGCGTCATGATTATCTCGGGGGACTTTTTTAACATATCTGTACGTTCTTTTTAAAGTGAACGAAGAAGTGTCTTTATGGAAATCACCAATGTAAGTTGGCTTATTATTGTTATTCTCTTTGATCATTACAGAATCATTCACCATGGTAAAACTGTAAGTAAAATCTGTAGTTGAGGTTTCTGACAGCAACTTGATAGTCTTGTTTTTAAGATCAAGGCTTATTTTTTCCCAAGCGGGTTCCTGATACAGACTCCAATACTTGTTGAGATAAGATTCATCCGGAGTAGATTTTTCTCCTTTTGCCCCCTGGTACAACACGGTATTTTTTACAGCATAGCTTTTAAATTGAAACTGGTAAACATTTTTATCAACAGGTCTCGGATCATCAATCGTATTGTCATTATTCTCACATGAGATCATCGATAACGACAGCATCGCAATGTAAAATGGGTATTTCATCGGTACTTTTTGCAAAAATAGGCCTTTTACACGGACTTGTGAAATAGAATAGGGTGAAAATTCCCTGTAATAGGCACCAAAAGTAAAAAGACGAAAGAGCAAATGTATGGATTCACCTTTTCGTCTTTTAATTTCATTTATTTTCCAAAATACATCTGATCCTGCTTCTGTTGTTCATTATAAATGATCTGAAAGCTTACAGGCATATATTGGTAAAGAAGTTTCCAATGTTGGATCTTTGCGTGTTTCTTGAAGCTTTCGAAAGATCTTACAAAAAGGTTTTCAATCATGGTTCTTACATAAGAATTCCCGTTTCTGTAGATCCAGTCCATCAGCTTGATGTGATGGGCAATGATATTGATCTTCGATTCCTGCAGCAGGTGCTTCAGATAATTCACGGTAGCCTGCATGATCCCGGCGAAATTGTCCTGTACAGACAGCTGGGTGATTTCATTGCGAAGTGGCGGATAGAAAAATTTTAAGTATTCAACAGCTATTTTTTGATTAATAGTTTGCATTTGTACTTTCATCATAATTAAGAATTTTTCAAACACTTTATATTGCAGCGAAATGTATACCAAAATTTAAAGACAGGCAGCAAAAATAAATACTCCGACGATCACAGCGATGTGAGTGAGTAATATTTCTGCATTGTGCCTGTTAGTAGTGGTTTTCCAGGTTTTCCAGTCTGAAATTCTTCTGATTTTATTTTTCATAATCTATTGATTGTGAGTTATTTTTATTTTTGTTTAATTTAAACACTTTGTAATGAAACGGATAAAAAATGTAACAAAACGGTTATATGCCGTGAGTGTAAATTTGTCTTGAATATACTTTCTGAAGGTTGGCAGAAATGTGACTAAAAATCACTTTTCTGTATTCTTCACTGCAGAAAGCGGTACAATTGTCCAGAGAATAAATAAAAGTAGTTTCAATAGCATTCTTCAGTACCGTGTCTCCGTCAGTATAAATTTTGTCCATTTTTTGTAAACTTCTGAACAGCAGATTTCTGTCATTCTGGCGGATCATATTTTTAATACGTTCCGTAAACGTCCGGATAATGCTGTATGAGTTTTGAATTTTAATTTCTTTTACTTCGTTTTCAAAATCGGGAACCACATCAGTGATTTCCTTTACGGCTTGTAAATAGTTCATCGTATTATATTTTAATGGTGATAGTGTTCGAGCATTTTGATGAAGGCTCCAAAAATGAAAATGGTTAAAAAAGCAAAAAAGAGCATATGATAGGGCTTAAGCCATTTTGGAGTTGCAGGTCCTTTGCTTTTTAACCTTCTGAGCTTGTCGATTCTGTTTAAAGTCTTTAAGTCCATTTTTCTATGTTTTCAAATCATGATGCCAATGGTATTCCGATGAAAATAGAATGTAATTAATATGTTGGTAATTAATAAATTATGATTTTATAGTTGAGTTTTTTAAACAAAAAAGCCTGTCAAAATGATAAGGGTTTTATCAATTTGGAAAAAATAAAAAGACAAAAATTGCTGCTATCACACCTTCTTATTAATCTGAGGACTGATAATTCCCATCCTTTGGAGGGGTGGCGAAAATTCAAAGAATTTTTGACGGGGTGGTTAAAAGAGAGTAGTATAAAATGACATTTTTTAAGTTTCGCAGTAAGGATAAGAATGAATATCTTTGCAGTCCAAATATTCAGAAAATGTTTTCAAAAATAATAGTACACAGAGTCGGAAATAAGATCAACGGAGATTCGCTGACACTTTCCCAGGAGGAATTGAAGCTGGAAGAAGGAATGGCAGAAATGCTTGAAGATTACTTTTTAGGATCCTTCAAATCGGAAGAAACCTTCCATTTTTACAGTGACACTTATCTGGTGAATAATCCGGTTTACAGTGCAGTATCTGAAATTTTTGATGATAAATCCAAGTTTATCTGGGAATCTGAGAATATTGCCAAACATCTTTTCGAGGCTGCTGAGAACCCGAGAGTTCAGAGTGGAGAGCTTTTCATCGTACTTTTCGAAGATGAAAGCGACCGTCCGGACAGAGTGGATAAAATCGGGATTTTTAAAACGGAGAAGAGAGAATCTTTCCTGAAAATCAATCCTGCTGAAGAGACATTTGATATTGAAAAAGACCAGGGTATTGGTTTATCCAAAATTGATAAAGCAGCTTTGATCTACAACAACAATAAAGAAACAGGATATGTACTTTCTGTAGTTGATAACAACAAAAACGGGGATATGTACTACTGGTTCGAAGATTTTCTGAAAGTAAAACAGCGTGATGACGAATATTTCCACACGCAGGAAGCCCTGATGGTGTATAAAGATTATATCACCAAACAACTTCCTCAGGAATTTGAAGTTTCCAAAGCAGACCAGGCAGATTTCCTGAATAAGTCTATCAATTTCTTCAAGGAAAAAGAAGAATTTAAGCTGGATGAATTTGCCAATGAAGTACTGGGTGATGAGCATGTAATTGAAAGTTTTGTGAACTTTAAAACAGATTACGAACAGGATATGCAGGTGAATATTGCCGAGGAATTTCCAATCAGTGAAGCTGCGGTGAAAAAGACACAGAGACACTTTAAAAGTATTATTAAATTAGATAAAAACTTCCATATCTACATCCACGGAGACCGACAAAAAATCGAGATGGGTGAGGATGATAAAGGAAAATATTACAGACTTTATTTCGAAAAAGAGGTATAAAAAGAAATCTCCGGTTCCATAATAATATCATAACTTTATTGCTGATTACAAAATAACAGCTATGAAATTGATGATCATTTTCTGGGGAATTTTTCTCTTTTTTTTCTGCGTTCCTTTTCCGATTTTCATTTATATGATGAGTGAAGAGCTGGCAACAGAACCGAGAAATTCATTAGCGGTGAGCTATGGGTATCTCGGTTTTTCTTTGTTAATATGGGGATATGTGATTATTTTCTTTATCAATAAGCTTTTCATTACAACTTTTAAAGAGAAAAATACGATAAAGTCTATTCTTAGGAACGGAATACCAAGAGAAGCCAAAATCATTGATTATAAACTCCTCAAATACATTGCTAAGAAAAACATGAACCTCATTCAGGTTACGCTTTCATTTCCTAATCTCAGCAATACGGTGATAGAACATAAAACGATGTTTCATGATTCTAAACCATACAAAAAAAGATTTGACGCAGGAAACAAAGTAAAAGTACTGCTGAATCCTCAGGCATCAAAGGAGCCTTACTTTATTTTAAGCGATCAGAAAGTGGGATTCAATACATCAGGAATGATTTTAAGAATTGTATTTCTTGTATTATTGATTGCTTATGTTATTGGCTTATACTCTTATTTCTATTGGAGAGAATCCTTTGATTTCGGCTGGAGGTTTCTGACATTCATGCATCCAATTCTTTTCAGCGGGGTGATGACCATTATGTATGTCTTGGTTTTTCAGTTGATTTTTGGCAGGCTTTTAAAAAATACAAAAGAAGAACGCATTCTTTTTTCAGGAAGAAATGCTGAAGCCAATATCATCAGTGTAAGTGAGACAGGTCTTCTTGTTAATAATCAGCCACAAATCATGTTTCAGGTAAGTTTTAAAGATTTCAGAGGAACTGAACATATTGCGGTATATAAGAAAATTGTCAGCTTTCTAAAGCTCTCTTCCATTCCTAAACAGGGAACTATTGAGATTATGTATGATGAGGATGATCCGAAGAAGATTATGATTCCCAGAGGAGTTTAGGGAGTAAAAAGGCGAAATAGCAAAAAGGCAAAACCACTAAATCTGATAATATGACATCAGAAAAATTACATATTTTCAGACTTTAGATGTAAAGTCTCTGTTTGACATTGACTATTTAACATATAAAAAAATATCCAAATGAATTTTTTTTAATGAATGCATTTTGTTTAAGTAACAGGATAAAAATCAATTTAATTTTATACGGAAATTTTTAAGTAAAAAATATGTTTGTATCAGATAAACAATTACTTAACATAATGAAAAATATCCTTCATATGTGAATTAGTTGTATATATTTGATACTTACTAAAAACATATTTATGAAAAAATTTAAAAAAATGACTCGTGAAGATCTTAAAACTGTAAAAGGAGGTGTTAAACAAGTTTGGATTGCAGAATTTTGTGGCCAGACTGCTACTACAACTCAAGATTGGACTGCAGAACAAGCAAATCAATGGCTTGCTAATCTTGAAGCAAATTACTGTAATTAATATTTGTTTCATATTAATTATTGCACTTATGGCTTTATTATGTTATAAGTGCATTTTTTTTGCAATCAAAAATAATTCTATGTATTACTATAAAAAATTATTTCAATTATTAGCCTTATTTTTTAGTGTCTTATTTTTTTCTCAATTACATAAAAAAGATAGTCTGCGTGGTGAATTTACCTATTTATTAAAAGCTAAATTGAATACATCAACTCCTGATTATAGACATGAAGAATTTTTTTCATTACAGATAGGCGATGAACGTGCTTTTTTTGCGAGTATTCAGTCACTGAAAAGAGATTCTGTATTCCAAGCACTTCCAATAAAAACTTTAGAAAATGGAGCAAAACTGTTAAGTTCGAAGGGAATGTCTATCCCAAAAACAAAATTTTCCTTTACTATAATACAATCAAATGAAAATATACAGTATTTTAACTTAGTTGGAATGTCAATACTTACCTATAAAGAACCGATCATTAAAAATTGGAATTTGAGTAATGATACAAAAATAATAAACACAATTAATTGTAAAAAAGCGGAAGTTACCTTTAAGGGGAGAAATTGGATCGCTTGGTACTCTCCCGAAATTCCATTACCCTATGGGCCATATAAATTTAGCGGATTGCCTGGATTGATTGTTAAAATAACAGATGATAAAGGAGAATATGATTTTGAGCTAGTAAAGTCTACACCTGCATTTAAATTAAAAGGTAAATTAATAAAGATAAACGAAAATAGATATAATGAAGCTTTTGAAACGACTCGACCGAAATTTGAAAAAGCGTTAAAAGATGCTAATGCAAATTTAATTGGTGTACTTCAAAGCTCTGAAACCACTATTATACAAGGTCAAGAAATGATAAGACAAAGACAAAAAGAACGAGAAGAAAACAAAAAATATGAAAACCCGATAGAATTAGAAAAAGATTAGTAATGGCTGATCTTTTTTCATTTGCTAATATCTATTCGTTTTTTTGCCTTATTCATTATCTTTGTTTTCTTAGCTAAATCATATGAAAACAACACTTGTCGATCTGACAAAACCTATCCAATACAATGCAGGAGATCCGTGGTTCATGCGGGTGAAAATTAAACATAAAGCCCATAGAAAATCACATTGGCTGATTCGTCTGGCATTGAGGCTTCCATCAAGGCTTTTTCCTAAAAACTGGATAGGCTGGGCAGATGACACTATCAAAAATATGGGACTTCATGCAACAACACATATTGATGCTCCCTGGCATTATGGCCCTGTAGTGGAAGGGAAGCCTGCCAAAACCATAGACCAGATTCCGTTGGAATGGTGCTATGGAGACGGAATTGTGATTGATTGTACGCATAAAGAAGATTTTGTTGCTATCACTGTTGAGGATTTGAAAAAAGATCTCTATAAAAACGGAATTACCATTCAGGAAGGAAATATTGTTCTGATCAGAACGGATCGTGACAAAATGATGGGAACTCCAGATTTTGTGGAAAAAGGCACCGGAATGAGTAAAGAAGCTACAGAATGGCTGATTGATCAGGGCGTAAAAGTAATGGGAATCGACCAATGGGGCTGGGATCTTCCTTTGAAATATATGGCTCAGAAAGCCAAAGAACTCAATGATCCTGAATTTTTCTGGGAAGGCCACCGCGTAGGCATCGAAAAAGAATATTTACACATCGAGCAGCTTACAAATCTGGGCGCACTACCTCCATCCGGATTTAAAATCTGTGTATTTCCCCTTAAAATTGTTGGCGGTTCTGCTGCTCCCGCCAGAGTAGTGGCGATGATAGAATAAGAAATAAAAGGACGAATTTGAATTTACAAATTCGTCCTTTACTTATGATCATCTTTGCTTTCTCAGATTAATTTTTCTTTCTGAAAAACAAAGCTCTGTTGTATTCAAAATTCATTCTGGCAATATTCAGGACAGAAATTCCTTGTGGACATTCTACTTCACAGGCTTCCGTATTGGAGCAGTGCCCGAATAATTCCGTATCCATTTGAGTCACCATATCCAGCACTCTCTTGCTACGTTCTTCTTTTCCCTGAGGAAGGAGTGCCATGTGAGTGATTTTTGCAGAGGTAAATAAAGCTGCACTTCCATTTTTACAAGTGGCAACACAGGCTCCACATCCGATACACGCAGCAGAATCAAAAGCTTCCTCAGCCGTCTGGTGAGTCACCGGAATGGTTGTAGCATCAGGAGCCTGGCCCGTATTTACAGATACAAAACCTCCTGAAGATATAATTCTGTCAAAAGCAGAACGGTCTACTTTTAAATCTTTCTTCACCGGAAATGCTTCAGCACGGAATGGCTCTATCAGAATCGTTTCCCCATCTTTAAAGGACCTTAAGTGAAGCTGGCAGGTGGTTGTATTTTTCAAAGGACCATGGGCAATACCATTAATCATCATCCCGCATTGTCCGCAGATGCCTTCACGACAGTCATGATCAAACTCAACAGGTTCATCACCCTCAATAATCAGTTTTTCATTTAAAGTGTCCAGCATTTCTAAGAAAGACATGTGAGAATTCAATCCTTTCAGGTCGTAACCTACCAGTTTTCCTTCACTTTTTCTGTCTTTCTGTCTCCATATCTTAAGATGTAAATCCATAATTTTCTGTTTTTATTTGTAACTTCTTACCGTTGGCTGAATTTCTTCAAAGATTAAAGGTTCCTTAATAATTTCAGGTTCACCATTTTCACCTTTCCATGCCCAGGCAGAAATAAATTGGTATTCCGCATCATTTCTCATAGCTTCTCCGTCCGGAGTCTGATATTCTTCTCTGAAATGAGCTCCACAGGATTCGTTACGGGTTAAGGCATCGTAGCACATCAGTTCTCCGATTTCGAAATAATCGGCTACACGGCCTGCTTTTTCCAGTTCGGTATTCATTTTATCTCCCTGTCCGGAAACCCTTACGTCTTTGTAAAATTCCTGTTTCAGTTTTCGGATTTCCTGAATGGCATATTTCAACCCTTCTTCATTTCTGGCCAGTCCGCAATAATCATAGAGGAGCTTTCCTAAAGTTTTGTGGAAATAATCAACGGTTTTGGTTCCTTTAATATTAATGAAATTGTTGATCTGATCTTTAACAGCCTTTTCAGCCTGTTCAAATTCAGGAGTATCCGGTGAAATTTTTCCGGTGTGAATTTCATCTGCCAGATAATTGGCAATCGTGTAAGGCGCAATGAAATATCCGTCTACAGACGCCTGTAAAAGAGAGTTGGCTCCTAATCTGTTGGCTCCGTGATCGGCAAAATTAGCTTCACCTAAAGCAAACAGTCCGGGAACAGTAGTCATCAGTTCATAATCTACCCAAAGTCCACCCATTGAAAAGTGGGCAGAAGGAGAGATCATCATAGGTTCTTTATACGCATCATATCCTGTTATTTTAAGATACATATCGAATAAGTTTCCATATTTTTCTTTAATCTTATCTTTTCCCTGTTCCTGTATTGCTTTGGAAAAATCAAGATATACTGCATTTTTCAAAGGCCCGATTCCGAAACCGGCATCAATTCTTTCCTTAGCAGCACGGGAAGAAATATCCCTTGGAGCAAGGTTTCCGAAAGCCGGATATCTTCTTTCAAGATAATAATCCCTTTCATTTTCCGGAATGTCATTGGGTTGTCTTGTTTCCCCTTCTTTTAATGGAACCCAGATTCGGCCGTCATTACGTAATGATTCAGACATTAAAGTCAGTTTGGACTGATAATCTCCGGATTGCGGAAGGGAAGTAGGGTGTACCTGAATCCAGCTTGGGGAAGCCATTAAAGCACCTTTTTTATGGGCTCTCCAGATGGCAGAACCGTTACATCCCATGGCAAGGGTTGACAGATAATAAATTTTTCCGTAACCTCCGGTTGCCAATATTACAGCGTGGGCGGCATGTCTTTCAATATCTCCTGTGTCTAAATTCCTTACGATAATTCCTCTGGCTTTCCCATCAACAGTAACCAGATCCAGCATTTCATGTCTTGAAAATAATTGCACGGAACCTTTTCCAACCTGTCGCATTAAAGCCTGATAAGCTCCCAGAAGAAGTTGCTGCCCCGTTTGTCCTCGCGCATAGAAAGTACGGCTTACCTGAACTCCTCCGAAGGATCGGTTGTTCAGATATCCGCCATATTCCCGCCCGAAAGGTACACCTTGTGCAACAGCCTGGTCGATGAGGTTCAAAGAACATTCTGCCATTCTGTAGACATTGGCTTCACGGGCTCTGAAGTCTCCTCCTTTTAAGGTATCTACAAACATTCTGTAGACACTATCACCATCATTTTTATAGTTTTTGGCGGCATTCACACCTCCCTGTGCTGCCACAGAGTGTGCTCTTCTCGGGCTGTCCTGAAAACAGAATGATTTGACATTATATCCCATTTCCCCTAAAGAAGCTGCGATTGAACTTCCCGCCAATCCTGTTCCTACAACAATCACATCCAGTTTTTTACGGTTGGCAGGGTTTACGAGTTTTGCTTTCTTTTTATAATTTTCCCATTTATGTTCCAATGGGCCTTGTGGTATTTTTGAATCTAAAATCATAATCGTTCCTTTTAATGATAAGTGAAGAATACATACACAGGCATCAATGCAAAACCTACACAGATAATGATTGAATACGCAATCCCGATAGTTTTGAACCATTGTACAAACTTAGGATGATATAATCCCAGAGTTCTTACAGCACTATGGATCCCATGAATCAGGTGATAGCATAAAGCGATCATTGATACAACATAAATGATAACGTACCACCATTCTTTAAAGACATTCACTACCAGAATGTAGAGGTCTTTATTTCCGTTTTCATCCAAAGGAGGATTTCCGAATTTATAGATATACCAGAAGTTCTGGAAATGGATCACCAGGAAAATCAGAATTAATGTTCCCAGGATTCCCATATTTCTGGAAGCCCACTTGCTAGCTCTTCCACGTCTGTCCGTTTGATAACCGCCTCCTGATTTTTTATTTTTTAAAGTAATCATCAGTCCGTCTACTGCGTGCAGAATAATACTGGCATATAAAACGTAAGAGACTATTTTGATAATGATATTTCCTGATAAAAAATGCGAATAAGCATTAAACTGCAGGTGCGCTTGTTCTTGTGGAAGAAAAAGCTGAAGATTTCCAAGGAAATGAATCAACAGGAAGAATCCCAAAAAGAGTCCTGTAAGGCACATCAGCATTTTTCTTGACAGTGTTGATAACATATTTTTGATTTATTGGTTAATAATATCCTAAGACTTTCATCCACAATCCTCCTACAACCATATAAATGATCAATAGAACGATTCCAATTTCAAGACCTCTGAGCCACCAGACTTTCAGGTCAACATATCCGCTTCCGAAGAATACCGGTGCCGGACCGTGGCCGTAATGAGTAAGTACCCCGTAAATTGAACCCATGAAACCAAGCATCATTGCCAGCAGCATTGGTGGGATTCCTAAAGAAACACCGACACCCAGCAAGGCAGCATACATGGCCGCTACGTGAGCAGTAGCACTGGCAAAAATATAGTGACTGAAGAAATATACTACAATAATAACCGGGAAAGCTACCTGCCAGCTCAAACCTCCAATCTGTACTTTGATAAGATTACTGAACCATCCAATGAAACCTAATTCATTTAAAGAACTTGCCATCATCACCAGTACAGCGAACCAAACGATCGTATCCCAAGCTCCTTTTTCACCTTTTACATCTTCCCAGGTTAATACTGAGGTTAGTAGTAATAATGTTAATCCGATAAAGGCTGTAGTAGTAGCATCAATAGAGAGTGCTCCTCCAAATATCCAAAGGGCTAACAGAATGAAGAATGCCAGCAGCATCAGCCATTCATTTCTTGAGATAGGCCCCATTTCTTTTAATTTCTGAGCTGCCATTTTCGGAGCATCCCCTGTTTTTTTCAATTCTGGTGGATATAATTTATACAATACCAAAGGAACGATAAAGAATGCTACTGCACCCGGAATAAAACCTGCTGCTGCCCATGACATCCAGGTAATATCAATACCAAGGTTAGCGGCAAATTTCTGACACATCGGGTTACTGGCTGTCCCGGTAAGAAACATAGAGGAAGCGATCAGGTTCATGTAATAACTGTTCAAAGTCAGGAATGACCCTAGCTTTCTATGGGTTTCTGGCTTTTCAGGAACAGAATCAAAGCTTATGGCCATAGACTTCATGATCGGGTAGATAATTCCACCTCCTCTTGCAGTGTTACTAGGAATAGCAGGAGCAAGACAAACATCGGCAAGTCCTAATCCGTAAGCCAATCCCAGTGAGCTTTTCCCAAAAACTCGAATGAATAAAAAGGCGATACGATTTCCTAATCCTGTTTTGATAAATCCTCTGGCAATAAAGAATGAAATCCCGATCAGCCAGATTACTTTATCTCCAAAACCGGAAAGCGCTTTGGTAATAGATTTCCCCGCATCTCCCGGAGCAACTACCTGCGTAAGGGCTGTAAATCCAATGGCCATCATACACATTGTTCCCATTGGAGCAGCTTTTAGAATAATTCCTAAAATGGTTGCCGCAAAGATGGCAAACAGATGCCAGGCATTCTCTGCAACACCTTCCGGAGCAGGAATGAACCATATGATCAACGCAACAACAAATGTGATCGCTACGTTTTTAATATTAATTTCTTTCATGATACTAACTATTTAATCGTTTAAAACCTACTCTGTACCTGTACAATGAATAGATTATTGTTGTATTGTGATGTGTTTTCCACCTGATGTTTGTAGCGGTCAAACTGTACTCCCAGCTGAATTCTTGCTCCATAATTTTTTAGGAATTCCAATCCGACCATCGGAGTGATTGTTTGTCTTGGGTTGGAAGCCATTCTGAAATTGGTATCAAGGTATTCGTAACGGCAGGATAATTCGAAGGCGCTGAGATTTTTGTGGTTGATCTCATATCTTAGATTCGGAAGAAAATAAGCACCGCGGATAAGATATTGGTCAGGATTATCAGGACGTAATTCAGGTGCAATGGAGTTGTATAGAACGTGATTGGTTGCCTGTTTGGCTTCCAGCTGCATATCAAGGCTCCATTTTGGATCAAACTGGATCAGTGAACTTAGATCTACGCCCAGCGCATATACTTTTTTGCTGAAAACTTCTCCGGTACCTCCATTCAGACCTACATTGAAGTGGTATTTTTTTGATAATCCGAAAACCAGACGGGTAGAATACTGTTTTCCGTTGTCATTATCATTGATCTGGTTTTTTCCATTTCCATTCACTACTGAAACAGCATATTGGAAAGGAATTTCTCCCAGTTGAAGTTGCCCTGTAGCAGACATCCCGATCTGGAAGCTTGTCCAGCCCAGTTTTCCGAATTCTGTGTATTGATTGGACCAGTCTAAAGACTTGATAATATCAATAGGATAGGTCTCTTCGATACCGAACCAAGGTCTGAACTGTCCTACAGTAATTGCTAATTTGGGATTGAAAGTATACTTCAGGTAAGCATTTTCAAGAACTCTGCTTTTGGGATCATTTTTAAAATCGGCAAGGTTGGCCAAAACAACAACTTCCGTACGTTTACTGATCTGTGCCCGAACCTGAACCCTCATGTATTTGAGCATGAAATTATTATCAGTTCCGGAACCGTCGGTGTGATGAAGTCCGTTAACATCTACATCTTTACTCATTCCTACAAGGTAACGTGCCTGAAAAAGGCCTTTGATCTGCAGTTGCGGATATTTTACATTGTCTTCTTCCTGTGGAGGAGGTGTGGTCTTCAGAGAATCCTGATTTTGTGCATAAGCTGATAACCCACAGGCCAGCATACACAGGATCAGGCTTTTCTTTTTAATCGAAAAAAAGGCCATATCTATTTTTGTTTTTTTATTGTGAACTCTATTTTACCACAACTGCTTACTTATCCCCTCAAATTTTTGATTTTTAGTATTTCGTCTAATCATAATGGGGCATACTTAGTTCAATATCTACTAAGCACGAGTATTTTTTGTGGTTAAAATCTATTTTAATCCTAAGAACGTGAACGGTGCAGACTCTTTAAATTCTGCATTGGATTTTCCGTTATAAGTGCGGTTATTGCTGAGGTCAAGTTTCATCACTTTTCCTTTAGGGCTTAGATCAAAATCTTTAAGATCTACCCAAAAAGTGTTGGGAGTGAAAACCGTTTCAAAATAATACACCAGGTTTTTCTGATCCGAAACAGAACGCCATCTTGTTGACGAAATATTAGGTTCTGTTGCAGAAGTGATTCCATAAGGAACAGAACAGTTTCTGATCACACTGAAAACACTGGCTACTGCTGTGCGGGTATCTGCAGTCTGAGGAATCGCATTAATATAATAAGAAGCTCTTACAAAGCGGTCTGCAGCACGGTTTGTTCCCGGAAGCATAACCGTTCCCGGAATGCCCTTCCAGTAGTTGTTAAGAGCAAGCTGCTCTTCAAAAACCGGAGAGTTGGTCATTACCGTATAAGATGGATCATGATGAATAACCAATTTTCCGTCAATATATTCAAAAACAGCATTGTCTCCTGAAGCATCGGAAATGGAAAGGTGAACCGTTGTAAATCTTTCTGTTCCAGGAATATAATCACTTACAATAACGAAAGGTTCTTTTCGGGAGAATTCTACGGCCTCTTTTACTGTAGCAAAATTATCAAGATAATATTGTGCCCATAATGAAATGGCAATTCCCTTTTTACTTCCTTTTCCATCGAATTTTGGGTATTGGGATTCTCCTAGCCAGAGCAGGTTAGCTACCAGTCCCTTTTCATTCATTCCGTCTGCTGAAGCAATATCCCATGAAGAGCTGATGAGGCTGCCGTATTTGGCGGTCCATTTTACAGATTTTGGGCCTACAAGTCCGTTGCGGTCTATTCCTTTCGGGAGAACCCATAAGTTAGCGGGGATTTCGTCACGCCAGTCCATAGAACGAGCTGTAATAACAGTATTCTGGGGGCCTTTGTAAACTACCCTTGTACAGGCTTCTGAAGGATTCCATAATCCTATAGAGAGGATCAGAGAAAATAAAATTAATGGGAACTTTTTCATAATAGTATTATTTGAATTTAAATTTTATATAGAATTCATTGAGAATAATTCAATGGATTTTTATCATATTCATTATTTGGTGATATAAATTTAGCAAAATTTGTTTAAATAAAACAATTATTAAGGTTAATAATATGTAATCCATGTTATGAATCATGATTAAAGAGTGCATAACCTGATTATTGGATTTTTTTTCGTATATTTTAGATATTTGACATGAAAAAGGGGGAAAAATGAAGAATGTTTGAATGTGTTTTTGATTCTTTTTTTGCTGTAAATTTCTCATAAATACTTGGTGGAGCAGACTTTAAATTTAGATACCACAAAGAAGAAAGCTGTTTGAAAAAACAGTATATTTGATATATAGACTGAAAAGATATATGAATTTTATAGAGTGCCATGAAGAACCTATCCATATTCCGGGTTCTATTCAGAGTTTTGGTTATTTGATTGGCATTGATGCAGAATCCCATACCATTACTTTTTTTAGTAGGAATATTGCGGATTTATTTAAAGTCGGAAGTTCAAAAGAGCTGTTCGGAAGAAAAATTACTGACTTTCCTGAAAGTTTTCAGAGCATTATTGATTCAGAAATCTATATGTCACTGGACAAGTTTACCAGACGTAAAAATGAAACCTATTTCGATAAAATTTTTATCAATGATAAAGAGTATCATTTTTCTGTTTTCAGAAGTGAACTTTATATCTTTCTGGAGTTTGAAGAAGTAATCATTAATCCCAATAAACGGATCTCCAATAAATATGATAACTTTTACATCATTGATAATGAAAAGGAACTCTGGAATCATCTTCTTGAAACGCTTTCGAAGGTGATCAACTATGATCGGATGATGGTCTATAAATTCATGATGGATGGTTCCGGAAAAGTAATTGCCGAAAAGAAGAATGAAAACATGGAAAGTTTCCTTGGGCTTCATTACCCGGAGTCTGATATTCCAAAACAGGCAAGGGATCTTTATCTTAAAAAAAGAAAAAGAATCTTCAGCAATGTGTATGCGGATACCGTTCCTATTTTAAGCAAAAGCGCAGAGAGCATTGATCTCACTTTTTCAGCATCAAGAGGGATGTCACCGGTCCACGGGCAGTATCTTAAAAATTCGGGAGCAGCTTCAAGCTTCAGTGTTTCCATTATTATCGATGACCATCTTTGGGGATTGGTTACCTGCCAGAATGTGGAACCCAAACATATTGATCTTGAAGACAGGGTGCAGGCCGGAATTTTTACAACACTTGCTGCCAATGCTTATTCATCTTTTAAATCAAAAAGCGAACTGAATTACCGTTTGGAGCTGAATGAGAAAATATCTCAGCTGAAAACGGAATTTTTGAAACATAATCATCTCTTTGATTCTCTTATTGAATGTAAAAAAGAGATCAGAAATTTACCTGAAGCAGACGGACTTGCTATTATTTCGGATGAAAATATAATTACAGACGGCAGCACACCTGATGTTGAAACATTAGGAAGAATTGCAGAATGGGCTCTTGGGAATACTGATGAGCGTATCTACGTGAGCAGAAGCTTTCTTAAAGATCACGGTAAAGAACTTGAATTGACGGATAATGCGGCAGGAATTACCATCTATTTTATTGAAAGAGATAAGAATGAAATGCTGATCTGGTTCAGAAAAGAGTTTGATGAACATATCAACTGGGCTGGAAATCCGGAGAAAAAAATAGAAGTGTTTTCTCAGAATGGAGAGGAAAAACATATGATATCACCAAGAACTTCATTCCGGATTTTCACAGAAAATATCAAAGGGTATTCTAAAAGATGGAATTCCAGAAATGTAAGTGCTGTACAGGCTGTAAGGGATTTGATTTTAGAAACTTCCCATAAAAATTACAACGCTATCAAAAGGCTTAATGATGAGCTTAAAAAAGTAAATGAAGAACTTGACAGTTTTTCTTACACCATCTCACATGACCTTGGTACTCCTCTGACCGTAATGAAACTAAATGCACAGATGCTGTTGGGAAATCTTGCTGCTGATGCTGAAAAAAGTAAAACCAAGATCAATTCAATTATTGAGGAAATCGACAATATGGCGGAAATGATGCATGATGTGTTGCAGCTCAGCCGAGCCAAACACAGCGAAATACAGCTTGAAAGCCTGAAAACAGCTCATACAATTGAGAAAATTTCCGAAAATGCCAAGATGACCTATGGTAGCCCGAACAGTGAAATTATCATTAAAGAATGTCCTGATGTACTGGCTGATAAAACCATGCTTCATCAGGTATTTCTGAATATCATCAACAATGCTGTAAAATATTCTTCCCATAAAGAGCTTCCGAAAGTGGAAATTGAAGGGGCAGAGGACGGGCAGACCATTATTTACAGAATCTCAGACAACGGTATCGGTATCCCTGTGGAAGAGAAGCATAAAATGTTTAAAATCTTCAACCGGATGGATAATGCCAAAAAGTTTAAAGGAAACGGAGTAGGACTGTCTATAGTACACCGCATCATGAAAAGATTAGGAGGAGATGTAGATTTTGAAAGTAATAGTGAAGGGACTTCCTTTATTTTAACGTTCAAAAAGCCTTATATTTGAGAAACTTTTAAAACGTACTTATGGTATCAGAATATCTAAAACAGAATACAGCAGAGTATCACGGTGCAGCGGAAAAACTTTTTAATTCTGAAAAGATTTTCAACAAAACTTTCACTTTAGAAGACTATAAAAAAATCATTCATACCAATTACCTGATGCTTCTTCACAGCGAAGATAAAATATTCAGAAGCCTTTTTGATAAGTATGCAGAAAGACTTCAGCTTGATGCGAGAAAGAAGCTTTCACTTATTGAAAAAGACCTGCAAAGTCTTTCCCTGAAAAATCAGGAAGTTTCTTATCCCCTAGAGTTCAATAACGAACATGAAGCACTTGGAGCGATGTATGTGATTGAAGGTTCTACGCTTGGTGGAAATGTAATTGCAAAGCAACTTTCCAAAACGGAGGGTTTTGATGAGGTAACTTTCAACTTTTTCGGATGCTATCAGGAAAATACGGGGCCAATGTGGAAAAACTTCAAGGAAGTTCTGGATACAGAAATCGCGGAAGAAAACTATAGTGAAGTGCTTTCCGGGGCGAAAAAACTATATATGTTTTTACTGAACGTTAACTAATTTATTTTAATTCTAATTAAATTCCTGAAAAATTGCTCAATTTTTCAGGAATTGTTAAATTTGGGGAGTTTCAAATTTAAACTTAACTAACAAAAAATAATTTTTAAAAAGTAACAATATGAAAGTAACTGTAGTAGGTGCAGGCGCTGTAGGAGCAAGCTGTGCAGAATACATCGCAATGAAGAACTTCTGTTCAGAAGTAGTTTTGGTAGACATTAAAGAAGGGTTTGCTGAAGGGAAAGCAATGGATTTGATGCAGACAGCATCTCTTAACGGATTTGATACGAAAATTACGGGTACAACAGGAGATTATAGCAAAACTGCAGGTTCTCATGTAGCAGTAATCACTTCAGGGATTCCAAGAAAACCTGGAATGACAAGAGAAGAATTGATCGGTATCAATGCTGGTATCGTGAAAGAAGTTACTGAAAACTTAGTAAAACATTCTCCGGAAGTAATCATCATCGTGGTTTCTAACCCAATGGATACTATGGCTTACCTTGTTCACAAAACTTCAGGTCTTCCTAAGCACAAAATCATCGGAATGGGTGGTGCTTTAGACTCTGCAAGATTCAAATACAGATTAGCTGAAGCATTAGAAGCTCCAATTTCTGATGTTGACGGAATGGTAATCGCTGCTCACAGTGATACAGGTATGCTTCCATTATTGAGCAAAGCGACAAGAAACGGTGTTCCTGTAACTGAATTCTTAAGTGATGAACAACAGAAATATGTCATCGAAGAAACTAAAGTAGGAGGAGCTACACTTACGAAATTATTAGGAACTTCAGCTTGGTATGCTCCAGGTGCAGCAGTTTCTGTAATGGTTCAGGCGATTGCATGTGACCAGAAGAAAATGATCCCTTGTTCTTTAATGCTTGAAGGAGAATACGGACAAAACGATATCTGTCTTGGTGTTCCTGCTATTATCGGAGCAAACGGAGTAGAATCAATTGTAAACGTAACTTTGACTGCTGAAGAGCAATTGAAATTCGCTGAAGCTGCTAATGCAGTAAGAGAAGTGAATGGAGATCTTAAATTTTAATAAGTACCTGCTTTAAGCACGAATTAAAATAATAAACCCCGGCTGTTTCTTTGAAACAGCCGGGGTTGTTTTTATGAACATTTGAATGGTGGAAAGGTTTCGGCGCGGCCTCCGGCCGCGCCGAAACCCCTGATTACAAAAATAAATCTGTTATCGCTTCTAGTTTACGTAAGGCGTTTAACAACCTTAAAATTCCTACGCTCGCGTCAGCGTCAGACTACTGTTGCTGTCAACTTACCTTAGGTATTGGTTATATGTCAGAAAATTATATTTTGAGAAGGGTTTTCCATAATGAAAATTATGATACGCTGTTCTTAGGAATTCTTACCAGAAGGATAATGACCCAGATTTGAAGAATGGTCTGTACTATACTGATGATTCCCAGTACAGGATTGACGAACAGATTTTTCAGAATAGAAGAAAATCCAAAAAGACCTAATATAAAAGTCACTATGAGAACGTATTTTGCCACTTCATTCCCTTTGCCTATCAGGTAGCCCATTCCAAAAATAAAAGCTAAAGTCGCTATCCCGACAAAAATAGATAATCCGGAATTGAAAGGATCATAAGTCCAGATAAATCCTGCAATGCCTAATGCCCCACACAAATACATAATATTAGAAGCTTTAGTGTGGTTGGGGTGTATTGTTATTTCCTGTTTTTTGCCAAGATCCACCGTTCTGGAAGCAATGAGTGCTGATTCCTCATCAGTAAATTTTCTTCCTCTTGACTGCAATATTTCATAGGCATATTGTACTGCCTGTGGAACAAATTTACTATTAGGGTTAATGTATTTTTCAAGTTCCTGACTGGACATTTTTGCCAGCACATTTTTTTTAGTATCCATTATGGTAATTAGGTTTCTGCGAAATTAATGAAATTAATGAAATGATGGAGTAAAGATCATTGCCGTTATCAGCCTCTCTCGATATTTCAATTATTTATATCTTTCAGAGTCTGCAATCTTTTCAAACAATTCAGGGTAGTTGGTGACTAATCCACCTTCATCCACCGAAATTTCAGCTTTAAAATCGGTTTCGATATTTTCATACAGGTATTTATTAACAGCTGTCCGGGTATAATGTTGTTGAACAGGTTTGATATTATGTTTTAACACGTCAATATATATAACATTAATCTTTTGAGAACCGCTCTCTGAAAGTTTTAAATTATTGATTGGTAGAGTGTTGGTGGAAGGAGTAAGAGAAATGTCTATGAACTTGAAATGATCAAATTCAGGATTTACAACACCATTAATTTCCCATTGGCCCTGATTTCTTTTACCCGAAGAAGTTCTTTTAATTGTATTGACCTCGGATTCGATCAGAAAATCCTGAACGATCCAGTTTTTATCAGTATGGATTTTATACTCTACATTGTATATTTTATCTTCGTGACAACCGATGATTTTTGATTCAACAGTGTAATTTTTATCATTGGATAATAGATTGAAATATTCAAGTGACTGATAATAGATTCCTTTCCAGATCAATGTTTTCATAATGATATTCTTTGATGTACTATTACAAGATGCAAATTAACGAATGTCAGGGCTGATTACAAAAAAGAGCGGTAAAAACCGCCCTCAACAAAATTTTATCTAACAAATATTTTTTACATATAAACACATCCGCATCCTGTTTCCCATTCCTGGCACAGGCGCATAGGTTCAGTACAGCCAGGGTCACCGCCGCCGCCCTCAGAAACTCTGTAGCATGTACCACCACTGCAATAGTATGAACCTATAGTTGGCGGACAATTGCCATCCATATCACACAATGCATAAGGAGTGTCTCCACCACTGATCAACACAAGCTGATTTCTCTTTAATTTTTTTAAATTTTTCATAGTAATCATTTTTAATTTGTTGATTACTAATGTAAAAAAAAATTAACACACCAGCAAGTGTTTTAATGAATGTGGTAAAATTACTCTATATCTAAAGTCATGAAAAGTGCAATTTCCTCTGGATTTTCATACAATCTTGTATTCAGTCCGGTAATATTGAATCCCATTCTTCTATAAAATTGTATTGCAGGATAATTGGTATTCTGTGTTTCCAGTTCAATCACTCTGGAGTTCAATTTTCTGGCTTCTTTAATGGCGCTTTTAATCAATTTAATTCCGATTCCCTGTCGTCTGTATTTTTCGTTGACCAGGATATTTTCAATATAAAAACTATTGTTCCATGTTCTTTGTTCACAGATAATCCAGCCTGCCAATTCTTCATTAACAAAAGCACCGAAAGAATTTCCCTGTTCAATGATGGTATTCAATTCTTCAAGATCTTCAGAAGTCGTTTCCCATATTTTGTGGTAAGGCAAAGACTTCTCTTTTAAAATAAACTCAAAAGAACCTCCAAACTCAATAGAGGAAACCACATATCTTACATCCGTTGTATACCCGTTATGTCCCCAATCCATACTTGGATTAGAGGTTAGTTTTTGTAATTTTTTTATTTCCACCCTTCCATATTTTTATTTTAGTGAATTTCAGTACAGATTTCTATTAGATAATTGTTGGGATCTTTAATATAAGCTGTTTTTTGTCCCCATGGTTTTAAAGCAATATCTTCATAAAGAACAGCGCCGTTTTGTATTGCCTTTTCTACCAAAGCCTCTACATTATCTGTCGTAAACCCAAGTTCCATTCCGAAAGGTTGGTCTTCAGTTTTTGCCGTTATAAATCCTTTTTTAATATTGGACTGAGCCAGGCTCACAGAAGCGAATGAGAGACTTGTTTCTCCGCTCAGGAGCTCACCATAATCTTTTTCGGGAGTGATGAATTTTATTTCAAAGCCAAAGGTGTTTTTATAAAAGCTCATAGACATTTCTACATCTTCTACATAGAGAATGACATACTTGAATTTGATCATATGATTGAATTTAAATGTTTTTATTTCTTGTTGATAATATATTCTTCATCTATCATCAGTTTTATATGAGGCCCATGTAAAGGATACTCTTTAAAACTTCCAAAATGACCGAAATGAAGAGGGTATTTCTGGCTAAGCTGCCGCACTTTACGTCCAAATGAATTGATGTCAACCTTTTGAATGGTTTCTTTTTTCTGTCTGCCATTGGTGAAAAAGAGCATCAGATTACAATGATCTTTAAAATCAAAATCATTATAATAAAATACATGAAGGTTTTCTTCCGTGGATATCTGCGACAAATCATTAATAAGATCTTGCTTATACTGCAAAGGCAGATTACAATCAATTCTGGCAGCATAATGTTCAGCATTACTTTTTTTGAAGTCAGAACCCACCATCTGAATGAAACGGTGCTCTATATTTTTGAATTCCTCTCTTTCCGGAGGATAGTTTTTGCTGGATTGAATGGCAAAAGGAAGACTTGCATCCAATAATACTGCATTTTCACGGATCAATAATTCTTCAACCTCTTTAGCAAACTGAAAATGAAAATCAAAAAGCATATGGTCTCCAATATTGATGATGATTTGATTTCCATCGATATTCAAGTGTAAATATGTTTTCTTGAAATCTGATTTTAGTGCTTCCAGTTTAGGAATAAAATCATCTGTATTTTTAACCTGGATTCTTGCTGCCAGTTCAGCAGGATTATCGGCATGTCCTCCATATCCAGGATAAAAATTGAAAAATTGAAAGTCATATAATTGATCTGGAAATTTGAAATACCAGTATACACCTAAAATCATAGAAGATTATTGATAATTGTACAATAATCAAATTTAAATAAAATTTCACACTCCAAAACTTTCAAAACCCTTAAATTTGTTGTCAATAAAAATTTACTTGGATGCTTAGGAACATTTCAATTGCGGCAGCTACTTTATTGTCCGTAGTTACAATCAATGCACAGAAGAACAGAAATACTCAACTGGAAAGACCCAAATTAGTTGTTGGTCTGGTAGTAGACCAGATGCGTTGGGACTATTTGTACCGTTTCTACGGTAAGTATGGGAATGATGGTTTTAAAAGACTTTTGAATACAGGATATTCTTTGAATAATGTACATATTCCTTATGTTCCTACCATTACGGCTTTGGGGCATACATGTATCTATACAGGATCTGTACCGGCTATTCATGGTATTGCCGGAAACGACTGGACGGATAAAGAAACAGGTAAAGGAGTTTATTGTACCGCGGATGAGAGCGTTCAGCCGGTAGGAACTACCAATACAAAAACAGGAAGCCACTCTCCGAAAAACCTTTGGTCTACCACAGTAACTGACGAATTGAGACTGGCAACAAATTTCCAGGGAAAAGTGGTCGGTGTCTCTTTGAAAGACCGTGCTTCCATTCTTCCTGCAGGCCATACTCCAAACGGAGCTTTCTGGTTTGATGACAGTACAGGAAATTTCATTACCAGTACATGGTATATGAATGATCTTCCACAGTGGGTAAAATCATTCAACTCTCAGAATCTTCCTGAGAAATTAGTAGCGAATGGCTGGAATACTTTACTTCCAATCAACGAATATACAGAAAGCGCACCGGACAATTCTCCTTGGGAAGGTTTGTTGGGAAGTGCAAAAACACCTACTTTCCCTTACAGTAATCTAGCAAAAGACTACCAGACTAAAAAAGACAATATCCGTTATACACCTTTCGGAAATACTCTGACTTTAAAATTGGCTGAAGCTTCTGTAGAAGGTGAAAAACTAGGTGGAGATAATATCACAGACTTTTTAGCCATCAACCTCGCATCTACAGATTATGCAGGACATAAATTCGGACCGAATTCTATTGAAGTAGAAGATGTTTATATCAGACTAGATCAGGATTTGGCAGAATTCTTCAAATATCTTGATTCAAAGGTAGGAAAAGGAGAGTACACCGTTTTCCTTTCTGCTGACCATGGTGGAGCACATTCTGTAGGATTCCTTAAAGAACATAAAATCCCGACAGGTTTCTTTGGAGAAGATGCGGAAAAGAATCTGAACCAGAAACTGAAAGAAAAATTCGGAGCCGATAAACTGGTCAACGCCATTGATAACTATCAGGTTTATTTCGACAGAAAAGTATTGGCAGACAACAAGCTTGAATTGGATGATGTTAGAAACTTTGCTGTAAAAGAAATTGAGAAGGATCCTACCGTTTTATATGCTGTTTCTGTGGACAAAGTTCAGGAGTCAAGCATTCCGGAGCCAATTAAACAAAGAATTATTAACGGGATCAACAGACAGAGAAGTGGGGATATCCAGTTAATTTCTCATGATTCTATGCTTCCACCATATTCTAAAACAGGAACTACACACAGTGTATGGAATTCTTACGATTCTCACATTCCATTAATCTTTATGGGTTGGGGAGTGAAGCAGGGAGAAAGCAACAAAGAATATCACATGACAGATATTGCTCCTACGGTATCTTCCTTATTGAAAATCCAGTTTCCAAGTGGAAATGTAGGAAATCCGATTACCGAAGTTATTGGTAAATAAATTGAAAATTTCAGATCATAAAAAAACATCCCAATTTGGGATGTTTTTTGCTTTCATAGCTTACGATGTTCTTATCATTTGCTGTATCTGTTTATGAAACTTCTTATTCTGTTTTCTGATTTTTATAATAGAATATAGAAGCAAAACGATCAAAATGCATCCCAGAAGAACTGAAGCCATTTTAATATAACGATAATGAGATTTCAGTTTCTCACTTTTCAAAGCTGTTTCCTTGTTGTGGTTGTCGATCACCTGATTAATAGATTTCAGTTCATTCTGCTTTCTTTTAAATCTCATTTCCATGTGTTTTTTGTTAAACTGCTGATAGAGATTCTGTTGTCCCATAGCAAGATAATTCTCAGCCAATTCTTTATAAAGTCCTTCGTTCAGGATAACATCTCCGGTATTTTTAGAAAGATCCTCAGCTTTTAGTAAAAGGTTTATCGCTGTTTGATTTTCATGTCTTTGTTTGTGTATTTCAGCAATTCCTTTCAAAGCGAATGCTTCCAAACTTTTACCATAATTCTTCCGGGCATAGCTGACAGACTGTAAAAATGACTCTTGTGCTTTGTCAATCTCATTAAGGTTCAGATAACAGTACCCAATATTGTAGTATACCACACTCATATTGGAGTAAGTGGTTTTCTTTATGGGAACCTTTTCATAATTTCGTATAGAAATCAGGAATTTTTCCAGAGCAATTTCTGAATTAGACTGACTTTTATATACCATTCCTCTTATTGCGTAGCTTGCAGCCGTTTCAATATATTTCTCCGGATTTTTTTCAGGAATTTTTGCAATATACTGTTCTGCCTCATTCAGTGTTTCTAAGCATTTGTTGAAAAGTTCCATTTGCTGATATTGGATCGCCACTGAAATGAGAACACCTGCCTGGCTTCTGGCATCATTGGTTTTCTGAGACAGTTCTTTTGCTTTTAAAATATATTGTAAAGACTCTTCAAAATTTCTTTTAGCAATATTGGCTGTTGAAAGCAGCATATAAAGATTAATTGAAGTTTTGATATCATGAGATTTTTTTAATAATTGTTCTCCGATTTTGATGGTATTATCGGGGTTGTCGTAAATTTCAAGTTTGGCCTTTCTTAGTAAGATACTATCAGGTGTCTTTTGTGCCTTCATACCATTACAAAAGGCAACCAGCAACACTATTATTTTAAAAATTAATTTCATAAGACTTTTGTTTTACTGATTTCCTGAATATAGGCATTGGGAGACATTCCGGTAACGGATTTGAAAACAGTAGTGAATGCACTGTGTGATGAGAATCCTGAATATTCTGCCAGATAACTTACTTTATAATTAAGAAAAGTAGAATCAGTTCTTAATAACTGTACAATATGATTGATTCTAAGCTTGTTAATATATCCGTTGAAGTTTTTTTCCTTATTATTAATAATTTCTGAAAGGTATTTTGTATTGATTTCCATTTGAGAGGAAAGCAGAGACAGAGACATGTTTTTATTCAGAAACCGGTCGGATTTTTCAAATTCTTCCAGCTTTTGGAGAATTTCATCTTCTTTTTCCCTGGATATTTTTGTTGTGCCAGGATCTTTTGTCGCTGGAGTTGTTTTGTGTAAAATGATGGGTTGAGATTTTCGACTGATCTGTTTTTCAAAGAAATCAAACTGTTTTTTTAAGTCTTTATTTTTACTTTTTATGAGTAAAAAATAAGTAAGCAAAACCAGAATGATCAAAGATAAAATCAGGATTAGAAACCAGAAAGATCTTAGAAGCAGATGTTTCTGAAATTCAATATTTTTATTTTGATTGGTTTCCACAAGCTTCACAAGGTATCGTATTCCTTCTTTTGAGCTGGAATCTGTTTTTGTTTTTACATCATTGTAAAGTTTATTGTACTGATGGTATTTTGCATCATTATGTAGTGCGTAGTAATTACGGGAAAGTGATTCGTAGATTTTAATTTTTAAATTATTAAAAGGAAGATTTTCAATCAATTGAAGACCTGCTTCCAGTTTTTCAATAGCTGTTGCATAATCTTGTCTCAGAAAATAATATTGGGAGAGGTTTTCATAGGCCAGAGCTAAAAGAAAAGGTTGGTTTTTCTGATGTTCAAGATCTGTAATAATACTGTCTATAAGGGTTTTATATTCAGGTAGTTTATTTAGTTTCAGCAGATAGGAAGATCTGAAAATTCTGTTTTCAATTGTTAAAATTCTATTCTCTTCATTATAATCGCCAAGGTATTGATTACTCTGATCTAGAATTTTTAAGGCTTCAGGATAGTTTCTGTTGATTCCCGAGTTCAATGCCTGAAGCTGATATAATTTTGAAGTGGTAATTCTTAATGCCGGACTATTGCTTTTAAGAAGCTTCTGATCAGACAAGAGATGAGAAATAATTCTTTTCGATTGATTGTACAAACCCAGATTCTGATACTGATCGGCAAGGTTATAATCACTGAAGACCTGCATACAATAAGAAAGATCGTTTTTCTGATCAGGCTCTTCTTTTTGAGCGAAAATATTGACAGATTGTACATATTCCCCCTTCATGGCAAAAGCTTGTGAAATAATATTTTGAAGTACAATTTTGTGTTCTGCGTTTTGATCACTCACAAGAATTCCCTGGGTATAACTTATGCATTCGTCAGGATTCTGATATAATTTCAGAAATGCTTTATCTGCTAACATATTGAAGTCGGGACCGGACTGTCCTTTGGTGGTGAGGGAGCAGAAAATAAAAATAAACAGTAAAGTTTGAAATAATTTTTGTCTCGTTAATTTGCTTTTTGTGTTTTTTTGAATAATTCTGGTAAAATCCATATTCAAAATATTGTTTTGTATCTGCTTGGTTATCAGTCTTGTAAAAAATAAGTTCTTTTAAAATTCACGAATTATGAAAGCCAATTTCTTTTGGCAAGGTGAATATTGTATTAATATTGTTTTCACCAATTCGAAACGCTAAATATAATAAAATATGAAAAATTTTTACAAAGTATCAATGAAAATGTTGACAGCTTGTCTTTTTCTGAAATTTGGTTTTGCAGAAGCTCAGCTTACTGTAATAGGTTTGGGAAATTATAATGTAGGGGCAGTCTCTGACAATGGAGTGGTAAGCATGCATACAAGCGCAGGAGGAATATATAAATGGAATGCAGCAGGAGGACTTGTACAGATAGGTTCTATATCAAACGGTTATCCGGCAGCGGGTAGAACTGTTGTTTCGAATGACGGAACCAAAATTTCGTCCTCTATAACAAATGCAGCAACGGGATTTAATGAGATATCAACCTATGATGTAGCTACTTCGACCTGGGTAAACAGAGGCGGGCTTGTTCCTACAGGATGGGACGGTAGTGTAAGTTCAACCTGGGGGATGACTACCAATGGAAGCACGATTGTAGGTTTAGGTTTTCTTACTGCTGCAAATGCACATGCTGTGAAATGGGATGAAGCAAACGGAATGGTAGATCTGGGAAGTATCGTTGCAGGACGCAGCTCCAGAGCAAACGCAATCAATGCGGCAGGAACAGTAATTGTAGGTTGGCAGGATGAGCCAACCGGAACAAGAAGTGGGGCTAAATGGCAGGATGGAGTAGAAACTTTTATTACTGATAATAATGGAAATAATGTAGGGGAAGCAGGAGGAATTTCTGCAGATGGAAATACAATCATAGGCTCAGCAAATCCTAATCCCTATGTCTGGAATGCTGTGAGCGGACTTACTTATATAACGCATCCTAATGCTTCTTTCAGCTTCAAAGGAGGTGCCACCGGGATTTCTGCTGATGGGAAAAAAGTAATTGGATATTATAGAGCATTTGGAGCACCTCCTATGTCAGGGGAAGGTTTTATCTGGACTTCTGCTACCGGAAGGATCAATCTGAATGATTATGCAGCCTCTTTGGGAATTGCAACGAATGGAGTAACCATGGGGCTTCCTTTGGCCATTTCACAGGACGGAAAGAAAATTGCCGGATCAGGGACGAATGCTTCAGGGCAGATGATCGCTTTTTATCTGGATACTTCTCAATTTTTATCGGTGAATGATGCAGTGAAAGAGAAAAATAATATGGGTGTCTATCCTAATCCTGTGACTGATATTCTATATTTTAAAGGAACAGGAAAAATAGAGAAAGCCGAAATTTATAATATGGTGGGACAAAAGGTAAAATCATTTGATTCGGTAGAAGGGCAGATTGATGTTTCATCCCTGTCAAAAGGAGATTATATTTTGCAATACTCTATGAAGGGAGGAAAACAAGAGACTTATAAATTCATTAAAAAATAACATATATAAATAGTAAAGTAGTGGGATGAATGGCTGTTTTCAATATTGAAAGCGGCCGTTCTTTTTTGTGTATATAGCAAAAGGATAGCATGTTGTGTATAGAAAAGTCTGGTTTTTGGTGAATACATATAAAAAACTATCTTTGCAAAAATTTTGGTTTCCAGTATTTTGGAATGAAAAGGGAATCGGGTGTAACTCCCGGACTGTCCCCGCAACTGTAAATCGCAACTCAAGTTTCTGCAAAAAACCACTGTTTAATAACGGGAAGGTGCAGAATGCGAAAGTCAGGAGACCTGCCGGAATTATAATTAAAAAACATATTGCTTTCGGAGGAAAAGTAAAAAAGTATGGATATAAAAAGATCTTTAGTACTGCTTTTTTCATCTTATGGCTGTTTTCTTTTTGCACAAGAGAAAGCCATCGATACTGTTTATGTCTTCGACAATCAGATGATTAGGGTGAAACTTTTTCATCCCGTAAAAATAATTTCGGCAGAAGATGCTGAGAAAAACTCCAGTAATCTTTCTGAACTTCTGAGATTTCAGTCACAGGTTTTTATCAAAGAAAATGGCCGTGGTGCCGTTTCTTCACCTTCTTTCAGGGGAACTACCGCTCAGCAGACTGCTTTTGTGTGGAATGGAATTAATATCAATTCTAATTTTCTGGGACAGGGAGATATTAATAATATTGCTTTGTTCGGCTATGATCAGATTGGTATAAAAGCTGGTGGTGGAAGTGTAGTATATGGGAGTGGTGCCATCGGGGGAAGTATTCACCTGAATAATACCCTGGATTTTAATAAAGGCTTCCATGGTTCTTTATTTTCTGAAGTGGCTTCTTTTAATACCTATAATAACTTTATAAAAGGTTCTTACAGCAATGATAAGTTCAGTTTTAAGGCTTCTGGAAATTATTCTGTAAGTGAAAATGATTATAAGGTAAGTGACCTGAACTATATCAACAGAAACGGAAGTTATTACAATACAACGTTCAATGTAGGAGCATCCTATAAAATCACAAACGATCATAAAATTTCGTGGCAGAGCCAGTTTTTTGATTCTTCACAACGCTTTCCTGTATATGAAGAAACGGGAACAAAAACGAAATATAAAACTCAAAGTGTAAGAAGCCTTCTTTCCTGGGACTGGAACAAAACAAAGTTCAGTAATTCCCTTAAAGCAGCTTATACGGAAGAGAATTTTCAATTTTTTGGTTCGTTAAATCAGCCTAAATCAAGTAGTGGAACCGGGAAAAATTATATCTTTAAAAATGACTTTAATTATTTCCTGAATTCAAAGTGGAATTTTAATATCATAGGAGAGTTTCAGGTTAATAAAGGAGAAGGATACCAAAACGGAATATCCAGCGTCAGCAGAAATATTGGTTCTGTTTCAGGATTGTTAAGATATTTTGCAACAAAAGATCTGCGTTTTGAGGGTGGATTCAAGAAAGATTTCGTGGAAGATGTGAAGTCACCGTTGATGTATTCGTTCTCCGGAAAATGGAGTGCAGCAAAATGGTATGATGTAAGCCTTAATGTATCAAAAAACTTCAGATTTCCATCCTTTAATGATATTTATTATGAACCGGGAGGAAATAAAGACCTGAGACCGGAAACCTCTACCCAGCTCGATATGACGAATGTGTTTAAAGCAGGAGATTTCAGACTTACTTTGTCTCCATACTATATGAACATCACAGATCTTATTGCATGGCTTCCAACGGCTAAAGGATACTGGCAGGCATTCAATGTCAATAAAGTTGAATCCTATGGATTAGAATCCCAGCTGTCCTTTAGCAAACAATGGGGTAATCATAAAATCCGGGCCAATGCAGGATACTATTATGCAAAGTCTATTGATAAAGAAACGAAAATGCAGAGACCTTACGTTCCTATGCACAGAGGAAATGCCAATATAGATTACGAATATGGTTTCTTTAAACTTTTCGCACAGGGGCAGCTGAATGGCGTTACGTATACTACAAGTGACGAAAAAAGGTCAGATGCCATAGATCCTTATTTTCTTTTAAATATGGGAATCTCTGCAACTTTAGCCAAAAAATATACCTTAGGGTTCAAAGTGAATAATCTAACCAATACATACTACAAAACGGTTTCTTTCTATCCTTTACCCAAAAGAAATTATAGTGTGTATGCAGCAATAAATTTTTAAAAATTAAAATTGAGTAAATATGAAAATAACTAAACTTTTAACTGTATTATTTGCAGTAGTGTTATTGTTTAACATTTCTTCATGTTCAAGTAGTTCTGACGAGATTGAAGTTTCTCCAATCACTTATCAGAACGGATATTTTATCTCTAATGAAGGAAACTATAACAGTCAGGGAGCTAAGGTAACATTTGTGACAAGAAATTTAAGCCTGAAGCAAGACGATGTATATGGTTATAACAACAACAAAGAGATTCTTGGTGATGTTCTTCAGACGATTGGTCTTAACGAAAACAAAGCTTATCTTGTTTTGAATAACTCTAATAAAATTGTAGTAGTAGACCGTTATACATTCAAAAAGTTAGGAGTAATTACAGATCAGCTTGATAACCCAAGAGGAATTACTTTTGCTAACAACTTCATCTATGTTGCTAATACCAACTTTACTGCACATACTCAAAGTATAACGAAATATAAAGCTTCTGACTATTCATTTGTAAGTAAAATCAATATGACTGAAGTTTCTGATAAAACAGTAGAGGCAGGAGGAAATGTTTTTGTACAGAATGCTTCATCAGGGTACGGAAATAAGATTACTTATATCAATACTTCTAACGATGCTAAAACTGAAATTACCGTTCCAAATGGTCAGATTGGAAATACAGTATCGTACAAATCTAATGTTTATACAATTTCTTCAACAGCTACAGATTCTTATATCTATAAAATTTCAAGTACCGGAGCGCTTACACCGGTAATTACTTTGACAGGAATTCCTAATGCTACGAACCTTCAGATTGATAACGATAAAATCTACTTCAGCTCTGCCAATAAAGTATATACAACGAGTTTGGCTATACCTGCAATTCCTGCAACTCCATTATTAACAGCTGCAGATGGCGGTCCTTACTTTACACTGTATGGATTTAATGTTATTGATGGAAGGATTTTTGCATCAGACGTTAAGCAGTTCACACAGGATAGTGAAATGGTAGTATATTCAGCAGTTACAGGTGCTCAGATCAGTTCTTTTAAAACAGGAGGTATCGGTGCTAGTGGAACATACCTGAATCCATAATGTGTGATAACATATAAAGAAATAATTTTTTATTTTTTCATCATTTGTGTTTTTTTCCGGCCGGTTTCGAAGAAACCGGCCGGCTTTGTTTTCCTAGGAAAACAAAAAAACCTGCGGGATGGAACATCCCGCAGGTTTTATATTTTATATCAGTTGAATTATAGGGTTAACCCCAGTTTTTCAGCCTCAGCAATCACAAATTTTGTTGCTTCTTCTTTTTCATTAGGAATTTCACCCTCAAGAATAGCCTCTTTCACCTTCTCTTTTAGAATTCCGATTTCACGGCCTGGCTTAAGGTGAAACATTTCCATAATCTCTTCACCGGTAATAGGAGGTTGAAAGTTTCTTACCTGATCTTTTTCCTCTACTTCTTTGATCTTTACGGCTACATATTCAAAGTTTCTTTTGAATTTCTCCTGCTTTTTAGAGTTTTTAGTGGTAATGTCTGCCTTGCAAAGCGTGAAAAGATCTTCAAGATTTTCTCCGGCATCAAATAAAAGTCTTCTCAATGCAGAATCTGAAGCATCATCCGTGATCAGCGCGATAGGTCTTGACGAAAGTTTCACCATCTTCTGAACATATTTCATGTCACTTCCCAAAGGCAGTTTTAATCTTTGAAAAAGTGTTTTTACCATTTTTGAGCCCAAAAATTCATGTCCGTGAAATGTCCATCCTGTTCCTTCTACAAACTTTTTTGTTGGAGCTTTTCCAATGTCATGAAGAAGGGCAGACCAGCGAAGCCAAAGATTATCGGTATTCACCGAAATATTATCCACTACTTCCAGCGTATGATAAAAATTATCTTTGTGAGTTTGTCCTTCCACTTCTTCCACTCCTTTCAGTTCGATCAGCTCTGGAATAATCAGCTTCATAAGACCGGTTTGTTCCATTAGTCTTAATCCGATAGACGGTTTTTCAGACAACATTATTTTGTTGAACTCTACCATGATTCTTTCCATAGAAACGATCTTGATTCTTTCTGCTTCCTGCTGGATCGCTTTCAAAGAGTTTTCCTCAATTTTAAAATTTAAAGTTGAAGCAAAACGTACTGCCCTCATCATTCTTAATGGGTCATCAGAATAAGTTTGAGCAGGTTCTAACGGTGTTCTTAAAATTCCTTTTTCAAGATCTTCGATTCCATTGAACGGATCAATCAGTTCTCCGAAGTTTTCTTTATTTAAAGAAATAGCCATCGCATTGATGGTAAAATCTCTTCTTTTCTGGTCATCTTCCAGGCTTCCGCCCTCCACTTCCGGCTTTCGGCTGTTTTCTGTATAGCTTTCCTTTCTTGCTCCCACAAATTCAAGTTCAAGTTCTTTGTACTTGATCATCGCGGTTCCATACGTTTTGAATACAGAAACCTTTAATTTAGGATCTATATCCTGAGCTACATTCTGAGCAAGCTCAATACCGCTTTGTTCCGTTACAAAGTCTATATCTGTAGAAGCTTTTCTGTTCATCAGCAGATCTCGTACATAACCGCCCACAATGTATATGGACTGGTTATTCCTTTCTGCTGCTTCAGAAATGATTTTAAATAGTTTTAAATTCTTATTTTGATTAAGATTAATTTTCATCGTTGATAATAGTGACAATTTCTACGTATGTTACCCATTAGTCATAATGAGCATACATTCTACTAATTTTTTCCTCTTCATTAAAAAACATAACTTCAACAGCATGTTTATCCATAATCGACTTATAAAATAATGCTACAGAATCTACTCCTGCTGTGGAATGTTTCAGATCAAAATGAAGGTCCGGAAACTTATCCAATGCCTTTTTCCAGTATTCACGGACAGATTCTTTTCCTTTTAAAGAACTTTCTTTACCTTCAGTAGCCAGAGCGATCATAGGAGTGGTGATCTCAATATCATCCGAATAATGAGAAAGTATATCCTCCAGATCATGAGAATTCCACGCATTGATCCACATTTGAGCAAATTCGTGATGATTCATAGCAAATAGTTTATGAGTTGAGTTTGCAAAGATAGAATTAAAAAAAAGAAATCCTGCCGATATGAACTGACAAGACTCTAAAAAGTAAACATAAAAGTTCAGAATTCTTATTCTCTAAGAACTTTTATTCTGTTGTCATTCCATATTTTGATCACCGAAGAACCTGAGTATTTTGAAACTTTTTCTCTGTCTTCTTCCACTGCATAATCTACAAGGCTGATCATCTCCTCAGAAATATCAGAGAATTTTAACGGACTTTTTTCACCACTGAAGTTGGCAGAGGTAGATACCAGAGGTCTGTTCAGCTTTGTTATAAGTTTTTTACAGAAATCATTTTTTACAAGACGAATTCCGATGCTTCCGTCTTCTGCAAGAAGTTCTTTAGGCAAACCTCTTGGGTTTTCATAAACAATTGTTACCGGTTTTTCGCTAAGATCAATAATTTCCCACGCCATTTCAGGAACATCCACAAGATCCTGAAGCCTTTTCTCAGATTCCACAAGAATGATCATGGATTTGTTTTTCTCGCGCTTTTTAATGTCAAAAATTTTATTGACCGCTTCTATATTGGTGGCATCACAACCAATTCCCCAGATAGTATCTGTAGGGTAAAGAATTGTTCCGCCGGATTTTAATATTTCGATAATATGTTCCATAATTGTATGTGAGTTCAAAGAGTGGATAAAGGTAAAAAATATAAGGATTTTGGGCAAAAAAATGGGGTGTAAATATGGTCTTGTTGATCGGTTTTGGCTAAAGCCAATGGAATTTATATAATTTGAAAACGGGCTAAAGCCGATTACTATTATTGATTGTAGTATGTTTAGAGTTAAATAGGATTATTGATTTAATTAAAAAAATAATACGATGAATTTTAGAGATCTAATTCAATAGAAATGGGCTTTAGCCCATTTAAATAAAAGAAATAAATCCTTCGGCTTTAGCCAAAACCTACTTAGTATTTAAAATTATATCTTTCAATAAATTCCTTATATTCCTCTCCAAAGCTTTTTTCTGATGATGCTTTTCCTGATTTTTAATATAATTTCTTACGCTTTCTACCATAGACTCAGAAACTGATACAGCAAAATATTCATCTTGCCATGAGAATTTTCCTAAAGTAAGTTTATTTTTATTGATCCAATGTGAAGATTCACCTTTTAATAATTGTACAATTTTTTCTATATTCTGATCAGATCCCAGAGAAATAAGACAATGACAATGGTCAGAATATCCATTAATCATATCTAAGAATATACCTTTTTCTATAGCATATTCTTTAATATGTTTCCGGACTTTGAGAGGTATGTCGAATGTATTGAGAAAAGAATCTCTGTTTTTTGTAGAGAAGACAAGGTGAATGTAGATTTTGATAAAAGCCATTTGTGTTGTTTTATCAAAAATAATATTTTTTAGGTTTCGGCTAAAGCCAAAGGAATGGTATATAATATCAAAACGGGCTAAAGCCCGTTCCTATTGATTCTTATAGCGTTATTAAAGATAATGTGATGAATTTTAGGGATATTATTCAATAGAAATGAGCTTTAGCCCATTTAATCCTGAGATGAAAATCATCTGGCTTTAGCCAAAACCTAATTCAAACGTATTTTTTAATTTCTTTCTACTACATCCATCCTAATTTTGATAAATACCTTTCCTCAATAATATTCAGATGGTGGTAATTGTGGCCTACAATTAGTTTTCCGATGGTTTCTACAGTAATTTCATGACCATTGGCGGTACCTGTATTCTGTAAAGCTGAAGGGTGAAGTGTTTCTAATAGAATCTGGGAAGACTTCCTTACCAGTTTGTATTCTTCCAAAAGGGATTCAAGTGTTCTTTCGTTTGCAAAAGATTGGTCTGCATATCCGTTTTCATCAAATCCGGGAAGGTTGTTTTTCTCTCCTCTGGCGAAAGCCAATATTCTGTATTGGAAAACTCTTTCGGTATCAGATAAGTGGAGTAGAAGACCTTTCAAAGTCCATTTTCCTTCGGCATAAGCGAAATTTGATTGTTCTTCAGTAAGATTGGAATAAATTCCGATGGTTTTGTCTGCTGATATCTGCAGCTCGTTGATCCAGTTTCCTGATGGAATCTGATCTAAATATCTTTGAATGTATTTTTGAAAATCGGTCATATTATTTTTTGTTTGGGTTACGGGATTCGGGATTTGAGATAGTGAGTGTAATGTATTAATTACTCAGTACCCATTGCTCATTGCTCATGATTAGTCCACTCGTAGAAATTCACAGAGTCATACAGCTTAAAGCCACAGGCAGGATAGAGTTGATTTCCGATGTCATTGCTTTTTCCTGTTTCTAAGAGGATACCACATGCTTTTGAGGAACGGCAGTGTTCTTTGGATTCTTCAATTAATTCTTTAGAAAAGCCTTTTCCTCTATGGTTGTCATTAACATACAGATCATTTAGCAGCCAGTAGCGCTGCATTCTTGTTGATGAAAATATGGGGTATAATTGTACGAAGCCTGTCAGTTTTCCATTTTCTTCCGCAACAAAAATTTCAGAATCTTGATTTTCAATCCTTTCAGAAAGAAAATTTGTTGCTGCAGGAATATCTGATGCTTTATGGTAAAATATCCTGTACTGATCAAACAATTCCGCCAATTGCGGTAAGTCGGAAAGAACTGCTTTTCTTGTATTTTTCATAGTATTAGTGGTGTTATAATAAAATGAGAAAGATTAGATAATCCTTCTCATTTTATACTTATTAAAATTAAGAAAAAGCTTTCTCTAAATCTGCAATAAGATCTTCAGCATCCTCAATACCTACACTTAAACGAACAAGATCGTCAGTGATTCCCAATTCAGCACGTTTTTCTGCAGGAATTGAAGCGTGTGTCATCAAAGCAGGGTGGTTAGCCAAAGATTCTACTCCTCCTAAAGATTCTGCGAGCGTGAAAACTCTTACTTTTTCTAAGAATTTGATAGCATCTTCTTTCTTTCCAGATTTAAAGGTGAATGAAACCATTCCTCCCGATTCCTTCATCTGAGATTTTGCCAGTGCATATTGAGGGTGAGATTCCAATCCTGGATAAATTACTTTATCTACCGCCGGATGAGTTTCCAAATATTTTGCTACTGCAAGACCGTTATCAGAGTGTCTCTGCATTCTTAATGCCAATGTTTTGATTCCTCTCAATACCAGGTAAGAATCGTGTGGTCCTAAAATACCACCACTCGCAAACTGAATGAAGTGAAGCTTATCTCCTAACTCAGCATCTTTAGCAATAAGCGCTCCGGCAATCACATCAGAGTGTCCTCCTAAATATTTTGTAGCAGAGTGCATTACAATATCAGCTCCCAAATCAATGGGTCTCTGGATATAAGGTGTTGCAAAAGTATTGTCTACCGCCACTAGAATATCTTTCCCTTTAGCAATGTCTACAACAGCTTTGATATCAACTAACTTCATCAATGGGTTAGTTGGAGTTTCTACCCAGATCAGTTTTGTTTTATCCGTAATAACATCAGCAATTTTAGAAGCATCATCAAAATTCACGAAAGTAAACTTCAGTTGATATTTTTCGAAAAGTCTTGTAAACATTCTGTAAGTACCTCCGTAAAGATCATCTACAGCAATTACTTCATCACCTGGGTTTAATAATTTTAAAACACAGTCGATGGCAGCAAGACCAGAACCGAAAGCTAAACCTCTCGCTCCGTTTTCAATACTTGCCAAAGAATCCTCTAATGCCTGTCTTGTAGGGTTAGCGGCTCTTGAATATTCATATCCGGAATGTACTCCCGGGCTTTTCTGTGCAAATGTAGAGGTTAAAAATACAGGTACATTTACAGAACCTGTTGCAGACTCGTGGTGCTGCCCTCCGTGAATTACTTTTGTATTAAAATTCATAATTTTTTGCTTTAAGCTGGAACATTAAGCATATGAGTTTAATGTTCATTGTTTTTTATTAAAAGTTGCTCTAGCTGAGTACAAAAAGCTTACCGCTTACTGCCTTCAGCTTATTGCAATTGTATTTTTTTACTTAATGGCAGATTTTACCGCAAATTCTTCGGCAATTTCTTCCATCCACTGCGCTACATCCTCTTCACCTGTCGCTCTCTGGTATGTGCTTCCTAAAGATATTAAAATCTGGTGGATAAACATCTTCATCTGGTCTACAGGCATTTCTTTGGTCCAAAGATCAATTCTTAACGCTTCTCTTGTCTTATCATCCCATACAGAAATCATGGTTGCTTTTGTATCTTGTTTGTCAATACCTCCATCCTGAGCGTTCCAAGTAATATTTTCCGGTACGTGATTTTCATCAAGCTCTACATCTATCGTAATCTGAGTCTTTCTCATAACTTTCTTTTGTTTCTAATTTTGTGCAAAGTTAATACTTCTTCAGCTTATCTAAGGCTTCTACAAAATTATCTTCATCAGGAAATGGACTATTAAAGTTAAAAATTTTACCTTCAGGATCTATAATGATAAATCTTGGAATAGATTGTATTTTGTACTTATTCATAAACTGCTCTGCATTTTCAAGCCAGTATTGTGGAATATTGGATGGTTTTGTCTTGAGATAATTCAGCCATTTTGATTTTTCCTGATCTAAGCTGATTGAAATAAACTGGATATTTTTATCATTTCTATATTGATAACTTCTTGTTTCAAATACAGGACGAATTTGCTTGCATGGACCACACCAACTTGCCCAAAAATCTATTACAATATATTTTCCTTTGTATTTTGAAAGATTTTGAGAACTTCCATTATCCTGCAGAAGTTTCAGCTCTGGGAAAGGTGATCCTTTCTGTGAAATATTGATCTGTTCAAGCTTTGAATAGAGCATTTTTTTATAATCAGTACCGTTTACTTTGCTAATCTCAGCTGCAAAAAGCTTGTTTCTGAATGCACTGTCTGTTTGTATTTCAATACTTTTTAATAGATGTTTTGATAATAGCTGATCTTTAGTTTTTCCTTGAGGAAGCAAATTGATTTTAGCAAATAAAATACTGTCCGTATTAGAACGTTGATCATCATATGTAAGCATCTGATCCAGTTTATATTGCAGATAATCATCATTTTTACTTAAAAGCGGAGTGGGTTTCAAAATATTTTCATTGAGTTCATTCAGAAATAGTTTTGGAGGAGCAAATTTAGGATCAGACCATGAGGTCATTCTTCTGTAATTATTAATTTCATTAAGGTACTGAACTGCCATCAGCTGTTTTCTATATGCCTTATAATCTTCTGAAAGACCATTGTTTTCTGCATCTGCATAATGATCTAATTTTTTTTTATTGTCATCCCAGTCAGATAGGGCTAATTCATAAAATTTTTCAGGGTTATTATTTAAATTCTGATTTTCCAGTGCGAGCCAAAAGTCTATTCCGAAAGAACTCTCAGTTTTATTATAAACCTGATCAGATTTTCTGTTAGATTTTAAGTTAAATGTTATTTTGGTGTTATTTAATTTAATGTCAAAATCAAACCAGTCACCATTTCCCATCACAACCTCAAGTTTTTTATTGCCAATTTCAAGAATGTACTCATCTAAAGAAAGATTTTGAGAGGTAGACCAGTTGAAAGTATTATTTTTAACAGCAACCACTCCAATTTTTTTATGAAATTCCTTTGAAACAATTTTCACAGAATCAATTTTAAGATCCGTTTCCAGTGTTCCTGAAATAGAAGTTTCTGATCCAACGCTTGTATAAGGTTTTGGTTTTTGTATAAAATAGAGTAGACCTGTTCCTGCAATTAACAGAACCGTTGAAATGACAATTTGTTTTTTATTTTTAAGAAAAGCATTTTTAAACCCTTTTTTACTGTACCAGAAATATCCGATAACCAGGAAAACAGCCATCCAGAAAAAGCTTATATACTCTGAGTGAGAAATAAAATAATTCAGATCCCTTATTTCAGGAGCATTCCAGAATGTATATAACGAACTGTATGGATTAAAGAAAAAACTCTTTTTTTCCACTATTGAATATATATTGGAGCCCAATCCTAATATACCAATAAGAAATGACCATATAAACCCCTGGAAAACTACAGAGAAGCATAACTGTAATGCCGCAATTCCCAGGATAGCAGCGAAAATTCTTATCCAGGTCTTAAGCGTCCATAATACATCAAAGGTTAATAACTTTGCAGGATTTGGATGAATATAATATTCTGCGAGTGATAAAATTATATTAAAACTAAAATAGGAGAAAATACAAATGAAGCTCAGGGATAGTAAAATAACATATTTCGAAATATAAAGCTGAAATTTATTGACAGGCTGTGTCTCCATCAGTTGCCATCCGTTATTTTTATGATCCGTTTGAGCAATTCTGTTTGCTGCAATGATCAGAAATAAAAGCAGAATGAAAAATGTAAAATATTTCAAAGGGCTTCCACTTATGGATTCTTCAAAAATGGAATATTTAAGTGATTCTTTAGCAATGGGATCCGGACTTAACAAAGACGGAATAAAATTGATGAAAGGTATTAAAGCTCCTAAGATAATAGCCGTATAAATTAGCCCTAAACCTTTTATTTTTAGCCATTCTATATTGATAGCTGTGATTAATTTTTTCATTTGTGTAATTTAATTTTTTGTAATTTCCATAAACCATTCTTCCAAACCTGCGCTGCTTTTGATTTCAAAAATCTCGGCATGGTTTAAAACCAGTTTTTTCACAAGGTCAATAATATCCTCCTTTGATTTGGACGTAATTTCTATCGTATTCTCATCAATTAATTTTGGGGAATAATTCTTCGGAATTTCATTCATATGCTTATGGGCATGATTCAATCCGATTTTGATGTGATTGTATCGGTACAACTCATTCAATTCTTTTATGCTTCCTATAAATTTTATTTCTCCATGCGAAATAATAGCAAGATGAGTAATCATTTTTTCAATTTCCTGCAATAAATGGCTTGAGATCAATATCGTTACACCTTCTTCTTGGTTAAGCTTTATCAATAATTCACGGATTTCCAACATTCCATTAGGGTCCAGGCCATTTACCGGTTCATCCAGAATCAGGAGTTCTGGTTTCCCCAAAAGAGTCATTGCAATGGAAAGCCTTTGTTTCATTCCTAAAGAATATTTCTTCATTTTCAGATTTCTGTTTTCCCATAAATCAACCAGATGCAATACCCTTTCACATTCTGTTTTCGGAAGATTTCTTAATTTAGAAATGATGATCAGATTTTCCCAGCCGGACAAATGGTCATAAAATGCTGCACTGTCAATAAGACTTCCGATTTTACCAAACCCATTCGGATAAAACCCGGAAAGGTTTTTACCAAAAATCTGTATACTGTTTGTTTCATCGGGTATCCCTCCAATAAGCAACTTCATTGTTGTGGATTTTCCTGCTCCGTTGGCACCCAGGAAACCAAAGATGCTACCCTTGGGTATAGAAATGCTGAGATTTTTCAGAATTTTCTTATCCTTTGAAAATCCATAATTTAAGTTTCGAATTTCAATAATGTTTTTCATATGTGATTGTATTTGAAACAAAAGTATGCAATAAAATAGTAGTATGCAATACAAAGTAGTATTTATAATTAAATTCTACTTAAAAAAATCCTTTAGCTTACACTAAAGGATTTAAATATTTGATTTTATAGAATTATTTTAACTTTGGTTTATATCCTGATTGATTAAAAATCGTGGTAGCATCCATTTTCAGGAACTCCGTTAATTTTGTTTCAGGTTTTTCCTTAAGATATGCCTTGCAGATCTGCCATCCCGTAAAAATTCCGATTTGTGGGGAAGATTCATTGTCTATTTCTGTATAAAACTTCGAGAATGGGCCTGGGGAAATAAAACGTTCTCCCAGTCTCGGATCATCTCCGAAGATCAGATTACTTTCTACAAAATAATTCCAGATATTGGCCTCATTACTTGTTGCCCACTCATACTGCTTTTGAGTATAATTCATTTTCAGATAATCAGGTATATCCGGAAGAAAAGCATCCTGAAGAATCATTACTTTTCCGTTCAGAATAATCTGATCAATAAATTTCTGGTGATCAGGAGATTCGGTGACAATATTTTCTGCAAAAAGCTGTGATACTTTCGGAACAATATTCTGTGGGTTCATCGACTTTTGGAAATATAATTCCAATCCTTTATAATTAGCATTTCCGTCTCCCATAAAACCGGTAACATCTATGAATAAAAGATTACCCTTTTCATCATAAAATATGGGGTCCTGAACCATCTGTAAGGCAGATGAGAATAAATATACTTTGGGATTTTTAAACTGCGGAAAGTAATATTTAATATGCGAAAATAGGCTTTGTAGCTCTTTTTGCAGCTTTGCCTGATCTATTTTTCCAATAGCTTCCTTGTAGATTTTGATCTCTTCGGCATCAGCTCTTCTTTTTCCGAAATCGGCATCAGAAACACTTCCCTGAAACCATGGAAATTGAGTTTTAAACTGATCCAATGGAATATTCGGATTGTAGAATTCTTTGGAAATATCTGTGATGTCAACTTTTTCGGCAGTTTGTTTAACTTCTACCTTCCATTGATTTTCAGGTTCTTTTTTGCAGGAAATAATTCCGGCAGCCAGAAGAGAAGAAAGTGCAATATATCTAAAAATCTTCATTATTTTTACATGGAATTTAAGTTGACAAAAATAAGGATTAAATACACAATTCATGATGAAAATTAAAATATTTACAGTTATCTTTATTATTTTGGGACTTTCTCTTCTCTTCGGACAAAAGTTTGAGTTTAATGACAAAAACTTTGAAAAAGCAGTACTGGAAAATTTTGATCTGAATAAAAACGGAATACTTGAATCTCAGGAAGCCGTAATGGTCACCAATCTGTTCCTTGTTCAGAAAGGAATTACTTCCACGGAAGATCTGCGCCTTTTTAAAAATGTAAAAATGATTATTTTGGATGATAATACGATTTCTAATATTGTCATAAATGATCTAGATCAGCTAGAATTGTTTTCGTGTACAGGATGCAAAATCTCTTCATTCAAAGCAGAGAATCTTAAGAATTTAACGGCGTTATATCTGGATAATAATGTACTGCAAAACATTTCGCTGGCAGGAATTCCAAAAATTGACCAATTAACATTATCTTTAAATCAATTAAAAGAAATAAACCTGCTTCAGTTGAAAACAGTAAGAAAACTGAATCTGGAACATAACAAGCTTCAAAAAATTGATATTTCCGGTAACCTGGCCTTACAAACCCTTAATATAATGGGAAATAAGATAAGAGAAACAGATATAAAGAAGGGTGCTAAAACTAACGTAACCATTTTTGGAGCTGAAGAATAAACTAATAATTATGATGATAGAAACAGAACGACTGGTTTTAAGAAAACTTGAAGAAACAGATTTTGAACGTATGTTTCTGATGGATTCCGATCCTGAAGTAATGAAATATCTGGGTGAACCTGTGGCAACAAAGGAAGAATCAAAAGAAGTAATTAAGATGATTCAGAAGCAGTATGAAGAAAATGGAGTTGGAAGGCTTGCTGTTATTGAAAAAGTAAGTGGCTTGCTGATAGGATGGTGTGGCTTAAAATTAATGACAAAACCTATCAATGGCTACATTAATACCCTTGATCTTGGATACCGTTTTATTCCCGAGTTCTGGGGAAAAGGATATGCCACTGAAGCAGCTAAAAGAATGCTGGAATATGGTTTTAATGAACTCAATGCCAATGTGATTTATGCTTATGCTGATTTCGGAAATACAGGCTCAAAGTATATTCTTGAAAAGCTTGGTTTTGAAAATACGGGAAAGTTTGAAGAAGATGGAATATTGTGCTTCTGGTACGAACTGAAGCGTGAAAAATACAGTAAAAAATGATAACAATACGGCAGGAAGAAAAAAAAGACCATCAACAGGTTTTTCAGCTTACGGAAGAGGCTTTCAGAGAAATGGAACACAGTGATCATCAGGAACAGTTTCTGGTAGAAAAGCTAAGAGAGTCTAAAGCTTTTATCCCTGAATTATCTTTGGTGGCAGAAGATGAAAAGGGTACAATTGCCGGACATATTCTGTTTACTAAAATTAAAATTGTCAACGAAGAAAAATCGTTTGCTTCTCTTGCCTTGGCACCTGTTTCAGTAAAACCGGAGTTTCAGAATCAGGGAATCGGAGCGAAACTGATTCTTGAGGGACATCGTATTGCGGAAGAATTGGGATATGAATCGGTGATATTGATCGGGCACGAAAAATATTATCCTCGCTTTGGTTACAAAAAAACAAGTAATTTTGGAATTTCTTTTCCATTTGATATTCCGGAAGAAAACGGAATGGCTGTAGAATTGGTAAAAGACGGATTAAAAGATAGAAAAGGAGTGGTAAAATACCCTCATGAATTTGGAATAGACTAAAAAATATAAACAATGCAGACACAAAAAGTAATAGATCACATTGTAAGCTGGTTAAAGGATTATGCTACAAATGCTAAAGTAAACGGATATGTAATTGGAGTTTCCGGAGGAGTAGATTCCGGAGTAGTTTCTACTTTAGCAGCAATGACAGGCATGAAAACACTACTGATTGGAATGCCGATCCGCCAGAAAGCTGATCAGGTAGATCGTGCACAGGATCATATGAATGACCTTAAATCCAGATTTCCCAATGTAGAAACAATATCCGTCAATCTTACGCCGGCTTTTGAAGAGATCTATAAAACCTTCCATGTAAACGATGAGGTATATCCCAATGAGAATTTGACTTTTGCCAACACAAGAGCACGTCTTAGAATGCTTACACTTTATTATTACGGACAGCTGAACGGGCTTCTTGTTTGTGGAACAGGAAATAAAGTAGAAGATTTCGGAATTGGATTTTATACGAAATATGGAGATGGCGGGGTAGATGTTTCACCTATTGCAGATCTCTATAAAACTGAAGTATACGAACTTGCTAAAGGATTGAATCTTATCAAAAGCATTCAGGAGGCTATTCCTACCGATGGCCTTTGGGATACGGAAAGAACAGATGAACAGCAGATTGGTGCTACGTATCCGGAACTGGAAAAAATCCAGAAAGAATATGGAACGAAAACAGCTGACGATTACGAAGGCAGAGATAAGGAAGTTTTCCAGATCTTCGACAGAATGCATAAGGCTGCGAAACATAAAATGGATCCTATTCCGGTTTGCGATATTCCTGAAGAATGGAGAGCATAGAATAGCATTACAATAAATAACAGGTATGAACGGTAAAATAAGATCTGTATTTTTTATATGTCTGGGGCTTCTTTTCGGAATGTCTGTGATGTACGTCTACAGGAACTTTATTGAAGATAAAAAAGAACAGTCAGGTTCTGCAAAAAAGGAAACGCTGAGTTATGGCAGTACTTCTTCGGATGGTAATTCCTCTGTCCAGGTTTCTATAGACCAGCTTACAGAAGAGAAAACGGTAATCAGCTATGTAAAGCAAAATCATAAGCTTCCGGATTATTATATCACTAAAAAGGAAGCAAGAAAAAAGGGTTGGAATCCTTCTCAAGGAAATCTTTGTGATGTACTTCCCGGAAAAGCTATTGGCGGAGATCATTTCGGAAACAGAGAAGGACGTTTGCCGGATGGAGAACGATACTTTGAAGCAGATGTAAACTATCATTGTGGTGGAAGAAATGCTGACCGTATCATCTACACTCAAAATGGTGATGTATATCTTACCAAAAACCACTATAAAAGTTTTGAAAAGCAATGACCATTGTATAATTTACATTGTAATTATTATAAATCTTAATTTTGAAAAATTATAGACTTTTTTACTTTATTATTCTTTTGATTCTGACCTACTCATGTTCAGAAAAGAAAAATATGATAGCGGAAAAAGCAGCAAAACCAGCCGTAACAATACTCATACAGCCATTTAAAGATATTAAACCGGAAACTGTAGCAAAAGTAGCCGAAGGAATAAGAAATATATACCCGAATGTTAAAGTTCTGGATGCGATAGAATTTCCTGAAAATACTTATTATAAAGAGAGAAACCGATATAGAGCCGATTCAATCATTAAGTTTTTGAATAAAGAAACAAAAGAAGGTTTTGTCACAATTGGTCTGACAGCGAAGGATATCAGTGCTACCAGAGGAAAGATCAGAGACTTTGGAATCATGGGGTTGGGGTATAGACCAGGAAAAGCTTGCGTGGCTTCAAGTTTCAGACTGAGTAAAGAAAACCGGGATGAGCAGTTTTACAAAATAGCCATTCATGAGTTGGGCCATACACAAGGGCTGCCACATTGCCCGGAAAAAATGTGTTTTATGAGAGATGCAGAAGGTAAGAATCCTACCAATGAAGAAACGGATTTTTGCAAAAAATGCAAAACTTTTTTAATCAATAAAAATTGGAAATTTAATTCAATATGAAGACAGTATATATAGATTTTACGGACATAGGTGACTATGAAGATTTTTACGCCCAGCTAAAGGAGAAAATTCAGCTTCCTGAGCAGTTTGGTGATAATCTTGATGCACTTTTTGATACGATCACCGGAGATATGGAAATGCCGCTCCATTTAGAATTCGTCAACATGACTGTAGATCAGCTTGAGATTTTTGAAGACTTGCTGACTACCTTGGAAGATGCTGAAGAAGAAGTGGAAGATTTTAGTTTCAGCTATTATCTGGAGCAGTACGAAGACGAAGATGACGATGTAGAATCTGAAGAATAAAAAAAGAAAGGCTGTTCCTTACAGGAGACAGTCTTTTTTATGCTGATTCTTGGCTTCTATAGTATTCAATTCTTTATTCTTTACCGTACAAACCTAACAGGTTTTGGAAACCTGTTAGGTTTATTATATCCTTTAACTGTAACCCTCATTTACGACTAATCAATGCGAAGTGTCAATGATTCAAACCTTGGCAAGGAGCTAAAAATCAGGTTTCACTTGGTTACAAAAACGTAGAATCAAAATAGAAAGGAAGAAGATCCTTCACTGCATGCACTTTTACAACCTCTTCATTCATACTCGAAAAATAAAGGTCGATATTTTCATTCTGCTTGGTCTCATATTCAATCAGACTCTGACGGCATGCTCCACAAGGGGGAATTGGAGGGTTTTTCTCATGGAATTCTTTCGGTCCGCCCACAACGAAAATCTTTTTTATTTTCACATCCGGAAAATTGGCTGCTACCCAAAAAAGAGTAGTCCTTTCGGCACAGAGTCCGGATGGGTAGGCTGCGTTCTCCTGATTGTTTCCGGAATAGATCTCTCCGTTTTCCAGTAATACGGAACATCCTACCAAAAATTGAGAATACGGTGCATATGCATTCTCACGAGCCACTTTGGCCCTTTCAAATAATGTATTTTCTATATCGCTCAGCTCACTGCTATTTTTAAAATATTCGTAACTGATCTGTATGTCTTTTTTCATATATTGTCAACTAAAAAAGGGGGGTAAAATTAGTTCTTTTTAATGAAGTGGGCAATATTTTATTCTCCTGGGGAAAAGTTCAATTTTTTTAAGACTAAAAATGTTATACACACCAATAAAATTTAGGAATATAGAGTTAAAAAACAGATGGGTAATGTCACCTATGTGTATGTATTCATGTGAAAACGGAGAAGCTAACGATTTCCATTTTGTACACTACGGAAGCAGATCGCAGGGCGGTACAGGTCTTTTGATGGTAGAAGCTACAGGAGTAGAACCCAAAGGAAGAATTACCAATCACTGCATGGGAATCTGGAATGATGAACAGACGGACAAATTACAGAGAATTGTTGATTTTGTACACAAAAATTCAGAAAGTAAAATAGGAATTCAGCTGGCCCATGCCGGACGAAAAGGGTCAACATGGAATAATATACAGATTCCTGTGGAAGAAGGTTGGGAAACGGTGGCACCAAGCCCTATTCCTTATCACCCTACAGAAAGAATTCCGCATGTATTGAGTACGGATGAGGTGAAGGATATCATTCAAAATTTTAAGAAAGCAGCCCGAAGAGCTGTGAAAGCAGGTTTTGATATTATCGAAATTCATGGAGCTCACGGATATCTGATCCACCAGTTCTTATCACCGCTTTCCAATATCAGAACAGATGAATATGGGGGAAGCTTTGAAAACAGAATCAGGTTTCTGATCGAAATTGTAGATGCTGTTAACGAAGAGCTGGATGAAAATACAGCCCTTTTTGTAAGAATTTCAGGAACGGAATATGCTGAAAATGGCTGGGATATTCATAGCAGTGTAGAACTGGCGAAAATTCTAAAAGAACATTCCGTAGACCTTGTAGATGTATCCAGTGGTGGAAATATTCATGGAGCGAAAATTTCAGTTTTCGAGGGGTATCAGGTTCCTTTTTCTTCGCAGGTGAGAAATGAGGCTGAAGTGAAGACAGGAGCTGTAGGACTGATTACCAAGGTAGAACAAGCCGAAGAAATTCTTCAGAAAGGGGATGCCGATCTTATTTTCGTAGCAAGAGAGATTCTGAGAAATCCATATATTGCTGTTCAGGGATCTTTTGAAATGAAAGAAGACTGCTTTTTCCCACACCAGTATACCAGAGCCAAAATCTCTACTTAAAGATCGTAATAGTCTGTAAAAACAACAGAAATGGATATCAATGATTTTATGCTTATCTGTCCCAGTAAGAAGTTTTTAGGGGTAGAATGTCTCGGTTGTGGTGCGCAGAGAGCAATCGTATTGGTATTTGAAGGAAAATTTTCAGAAGCTTTTCAAATGTATCCGGCGGTATACACCTTATTGTTATTCTTTTTGATCCTTGGCGTGAGTTTCATCGATAAAAAAAGAAAATATGGTAATATTTTAATGATTTTAGTGATCATTAATCTTATTATTATGGTAGTTGGGTATATATATAAACATTATTAACCATGAAAAGATAAGAGTTTAAGTGTTTGGTTGTGAGTGTTTTTTTTGTTTTGATCCTTCTGCCTTGTATTGATTAATGGGAGTTTGTGTAGAAAAATTTTAACATAAAGCATAATTTAATAGATTAAAATTCCTGTATTATTTTGTTGGATAGAATTTTAAAATGTCGTAGAACTACTACAATTTCTTAAACAGTGGCCTAAAAACTTTTTAAATTAGAACATGAACTCTATCTTTGTTATATAAATCCTATATCAGGGAAGAGTCGTTAATGATTAAAATTTAAGAATATGGCAGGAAATTCAAGAGGAATCTTAAAATTCAATGGAGGTGAAGGTCAGAAGTTGTTAAAGCTTAACTATAGCGTGTCAAGATCTACAGATGTTTCAGGACGTGTAGCATCTGATCCGTCAAACGCATTGATCAAAGTAACAATTGAAGCAACAGAAAAATCTGATGTGTTAGAAAGCTTATTAAACAGTAAATATAAACCAACAAGCGGAGAAATCAACTTTAATAAATCTCACGAAGAAGGAACATTGATCTCTTTGAAGTGGGAAAACGGATATGTAATCCAGCATGAAGTAGACTTCGATGCCATTGATAGTAATAATATGCTGATCAGCTTCGTAGTAAGTGCTGAAAGCATTACCTATGGAAATTCATCTTATGACGGACTTTGGCCAATGAGCTAAGTCTTTCATGAGCAAGAAATAAAAGACTGTCCTTACAAGACGGTCTTTTTTTACCTAAGACTATATTCTGCAGGATCTTTTGTTTTTATTTTTAAATTCTCTTTCTGTTGAATAATCGTTTAGAAAACTAATCAAATCACTAAAAATATGTCAAATACACCTGGAAACTCACAAGCGACGTCTTTTCGTCCGACGCAGAATGCAGATGGTATTTCCGAAAACCATCACACAGGTATCAACCGTCTGGTAAAACTTTCTCTTGTCATAGAAGGGAAAATTATCAAGTACTACAAGCATTTCAAGCTTAAGCAAAGTACCAGACGTCATCACGAATTTACGCTGACTTTGGCACACGATACTCTGGGAGACAGACAGACCCATTCATTGGAAGAAGCCAATAAATTCCTTGGAAAGCGACTTACAGCCGTTATTTCCTATAAAGATATTGACAACAGTCCGGAAAGAACCTTTGTAGGAGTAATTACCGGAGTGGGATTCAGTCAGGAACATATGAGTTTAGGAAATATTGTGCTTACAGGTTACAGCCCTACCATCCTTCTTGACGGTGCACCGCATATTCAGAGTTTTGGAGGAAACCAGCCTGTGAATGTAGGAATCATTGCTGAAGAGGTAATCAAGCAGGGAATTGATAAAAGCAGATTTGATGTCAGAGTAGATGCCAATAACTTCTCTCAGATTATCTATAGCAGCCAGTATGATGAAACCCATTATAACTATCTGGCAAGGATGGCAGAAGCTTATGGTGAACAGTTTTACTATGATGGTGAAGTTTTACATTTCGGAAAACTGCCTGCTCAGAATAAACCCATTACGCTTACCTATGGAAGCAGTGCCAATGAAATAAAAGTTGAGCTGAAAGCAGTACATACAAAACCTCAATTTTACGGTTACAACAGTAATAAAAATGAAAAGCTGACGTCCGGGTCTACACCCATTAAACATGTAAGTGATCTTGCAAAAACAGCATACAGTCATAACGAAACTATTTATAAGACTCCGGCTCTGCAGATAGCTCCCATCAAAGCAACTACACACTTAGACGTGGAGTATTCTCAGAAAAGTGCAGCTGGAAGCGAAGCGGTAAATGTTTTTTCTGTTTCAGGAAATACAACAGTTCCTTTCCTTCATCCGGGTTGCGTAGCAGATGTCCAGATGCGTAAACAGGATTCTAATGAAACCTCTTATTTCACAAGGATAATGATTACGGAATCAGAACATGAGATTGACACAATAGGTCATTACAAAGGAAGCTTCGTAGGAATAGCAGCAGATACAGGATTTCTTCCAAAACCTGAGTACACCATTCCGAAAGCTGAGCCACAAACTGCCACCGTAATTTCCAATACGGATCCCGAAGGACAGGGAAGAATACAGGTAAGATTTGACTGGCAGACCAATGATACCACTCATTTTATCCGTATGATGAGCCCAGATGCCGGAGGAACCGATCAAATTACCCAAAACCGTGGGTATGTAGCGATTCCGGAAGTGGGGGATCAGGTGATGGTCAACTTTGTGCACAGCCATCCGGACAGACCTTTCGTAATGGGAGGAATGTTCCATGGAGGCGTAGCGTTGGGAGGTGGCGTTAACAATCATCTTAAGTCTATACAGACCAGAAGTGGAATCAGGATTCTCATGAATGACGAAGAAGGCAGTGTAACCATTCTTGATCCGAGTGGTAATACCTATTACATGGACGGACAGGGTAATATCAGCATGAAAGCACCTAAAAACTTTACTTTAAATGCAGGCGACAATATCAATATCACTGCAGGAAAAGAAATTTCAATAGGAGCAGGAGCAAGTATTACCAGTACAGCAAACGATAATATTGTTTCCATCGCAGGAAAAGATATGAAATTAACCGCTTCGGGAGATATTACGGAAACCTCCGACACCAGAACGGAAATGATTGAAAAAGAATTCAAGAGACAATCTGAAACATCCAATGAAATAGCAGGGGAAATTTCCATGTTCAGCGAACTGGAAAATATGACCATGCAGAGCGGAAAGATTGTAGAGTTCAACAGTGCTGAAAAATCAAAACTTTTCTGATATGGCGATCATCAAAACAGCAACCAACCTGCGCATAACAGTTAAGGATTCTTACCATCTGAGTGTAGGAAAAAAGGTTGAGAAAATAGCAAAGAAAATCAATGTGGAAGCACACAGAGATAACCTGGTTTTAGCAAGTAACAAGAAGATTATGTCCCATGGCCATAAGTAAGTACAACCTGCTGATTCTTTTTATATGGTGTTTTTCATTAACGAATTGTCAGAATAAAAAAATGGAAGAAAAATACAGTTGGCTGGGAACCGTTTCTGCACCGCAGGAATACCCGATGGAAGTGTATGAAGGTGCTATTGTTGCCGATGATTTTACTTACGGCTTTGACGCCATCTGGGGAACACAGAATACAGGATGGGGAAAAGAAGGAGGCACCATGAACGTCAATACTGAAAGAATGGATGCGCCTCATGAACTGGAATTCACATGGTATTCTCTGGTAGAAAATAAATTCTACACCGGAAAATGGAATCTGGATAAAGAAAAGATTAAAAGCCTTTTTAATGAAGGATTTGTAGATCAGGATACGAAAAAGAAAGCTACCTACAACTCCTTTGTGGTGGGACTAGCTCCCCAGGGAAGAGTAGTGCTTTGGATGAAAGGCCCGGGAAACCAGAAAGAAGTAGGTGCTTTTCAGGCTCATGATACCATTATCACCAAAGAAAAAGCATACGATAATGCTCAGTATATGTTGAAGGAAGGCTTTGCAGAAAGAATGTTGAAAGATCCGTCTTATAAGACATTCAAGCCGGAAGTTCGTGAGAAAATTGAAAAAGAAGGCTATCCTGCAGCAGATATTTATAACGTATACAGAGAGAAATACAACTGGAAACCTGTTGTGATTCTTCCTGAAGGAGCCACATGGATCGATTTTGGTTTTACCAATTATAATGGAGAGCAGGAAAATCTTTTTGACCAAAGTTTAAAAGATAATACTTACAAAAGCAGAGCTATACCAAAATTCTGTGGTTTTTACTGGAAAGATAAAAATAACAACAGGTATGCAGTATGGATAGACGCTTTTGATGACAAAGAAATATTTGATCTGTTTCAGAAATCAGGAAAAGACAAAAACATTGATCTGACCATTAAAGTCAACGAAGATAATACCAAAGTTTTAGTGTCTTTAGAATCTGAAAAAGAAAAGCTGGCCGTTACCAAAGCAAAAATCAGGGTATCCCGAAAGATAGAATAATAGCATTCAATCAGTCAATTTAAAAACAAGAACGATGCACAACAATCAATTTGGAAGTTATACACCATCTGTATCCAAAGAGGAAGTACTGGATATTACCATTGGGATTTTTTTTGACGGAACCCTGAATAATAAAACCAATACAGACGAAAGAAAAAAGGGAACAGATGCCCATAAAAAACATGGAGGAGGAGCTAAAGACAATACCAGTTATAACAATGACTGGAGTAATGTAGCCCGCATGTGGGATAACTATGATAAAAACTTTGGTATTTATATAGAAGGAATTGGTACAGAAGATAAGAAAGGAGATGCTACCTTGGGATATGCTTTCGGAACAGGGGAAACCGGAATCAGATCAAAAGTGAGAAAGGGCTGTGAAGAGATTGTAAAAAAGGTGAAAACCCTTAAAGCTGAAAAGAAAGCTGATAAAATTGCGGTACTTACTTTCGATGTATTCGGATTCAGCCGTGGAGCTGCTGCCGCACGTAATTTTGTATACGAAATAGGAAAGGCAAAATATAAAGCCAGTTCACGCACCGTCGCAAACGAAGCTGTTTCAGTAACCACCTATTCAGATGATGACGGGAAAAGTGTTGATTCTGAAGAACTTCCAAAATGGGGGCACCTTGGCCTCAAGCTCGAAGAAGCAGGATTAAAGGTAGATGTCTTAAAAGTAAGATTTCTGGGAATCTACGATACTGTTTCTTCCTATTCAAAATATCTGTCACCAGTACCCAATTTCAGCAATGACGTAGAAGAATTAAGCCTGAATGAAATTGGAAAAGCCCAGACTGTAGTTCACTTCATTGCAGCCGATGAACACAGAGAAAACTTTGACCTGACAAGAGTACATATCGGAACTGAAAAAACATTCCCTGGTGTACACTGTGACGTAGGCGGAGCTTATGAAAACGGAAATGAAACATGGGAAGAAGTTGAAACATCATGGACTACCAGCAGCAAATTAGAAGCACTAAAGACAGAGCTTGAAAATGAAGGATGGTATCATAAAGGTGAGCTCACCATTACCCCCGGATTCTATTTGTCGTTAAGAGGTTCACGTGATCTTGTAAAGACTTTTAGTTATATCCCTTTGCATTTTATGGCAGAATACGGCATTGATAAAAATCTTCCTATCACCTTAAAAAAGATGACAGATGATAAATATTCCATTTTGAATGATCAGTTTTTAATAGGAATAAAAGACCGTCTTAGAACTTACGTCATGGGAGACGGTAAACCTTATTCTTTCAGACATTACAAAGAGCTTAGGGATGCCTATGGAGGAAATGAAATCCCGGAACACCGTCAGGCAGCGTATCAGAAAGAAGTAAAGGAACAGGACGATTTAAGAAAGCTTCGTCATGAGTACCTTCATTGGTCTGCAAGAAGAGAAAAAATAGGAATGGATCCGAGACCCAACAGAACAAGGGTTATCCATTAAACATTTAAATAAGAGTATTATACCAAAAAAGAATTTGAAGCAGGAACATTTTTATGCAGAAATATAATATACATACCGTTCAGAAAGATGAAACTTTAAAAAGTATAGCCTCACTGTACGGGCTTGATAAAGATGCATTAAAACTCTTCCATAATAACCACTGCGCTGTTAAGGATATGATCCTGATTAACCTTAACGGGCAGAAAGAGCTTTTTGTTCCGAGAACTGCTGTTGCAGATAAAAACATTTTAGTCAAATTTGGAAGAGGAAACAGCCTTACTCTTCAGCCGGAAACTTCAGTGCGAAGATATAGCGTAGTTATTACCATTGAAAAAGGAGAACATAAAAGTGAATTAAAATATGAAGTATCCGTTCGGTGGCTGAAAACAGAAAAAGGACATCATTTTTTTGAGATAGACAGAACATCAAAGCTTTATCTCAATGAAGAAGAAGTGAATGAAATTGCAGATCTGCTGGCTTACAGAACTTCTAAAGTTTTATACCCTTTACACATCAGTACGGATGAACATGGTCAATTTGAAGGAGTAGAAAATGCTGAGGCTTTTTCAAAAAGATGGCCAGCTATAAAAGAAGAGCTCTATAAAGAATTTGAAGGCAAAACGGTAAGCGACTACTGTGAAAAGATTGAAAAAGTAATCAGCCAGCCTGAGGCGATCAGTCTTTACCTGAAAAATGATTACTTCGTCCGTGCTTTATTTTTTGGAATATATCAAAGTTTTGGAAAGGAATTTAAAACAGAGATGACAACAACCTTTCCTGTAGTAGACAATGCAATTGAACCCAGCTACAAATTGACACTGGAAACAGATCCGGTGAAAGGAGAAACAGGCCTGATTACCATAGAAGGGTCAGGAAAATTATATGAAGAAAGAAATATTGATGATTTTATAAGAAGATCACCTTTTTCATTGATTATAGAAGACGACCCTGTGATGAATGAAGAAGGACATTTCAGACTCATAAGCTATCTGAAAGGAGAAACTTCACTCCCGGAATCTCTTTACCTCGAATGCAGTATCATGCTGCAGGAAGAGAAAAAGATTTCAGTATCAGTTTCAGGAATTGATGAAAACTAAATTACCACTTCACTAAAGATAAAATTAATATGGCAGAAAAACATATTGTAGTACAGGGCGCCCTATGCAAATGCCAGTTCGGGCAGGTTCCGGACAAGCTGAAAGTACTTACACATCAAAAAGAATATGCCAATGATAAAAGCGCTTCCAAAAAACTGATTGTCACCACGAAAGAAATTGGAGCCGCCACATTTGAAAAAAATACATTCGGAAACTGTACCAAAATGGGAGTGCCGCCGCCGCCGTGCAAAATTATGGTTACAGAATGGCAGAAATTTTATGATAAAGTACAACTCAGCAATGGCGGATATATTATTGTGGAAGACAGCAAAGCCGTATGTGCTGTTGCAGGAACGCCTTGCATCGAGATTATAGACCACGGGCAAAGAGCGGAAGCCAGCCAGCAGAACTTTAAAAATGCCGATAAAGATGTTCAGCAGCAGATCAATCCGTTGGTAGATTCTGAAGAAATGTATAACGAACAGCCTTCAGGAGGAGGGCAGGATGGTGCAATCTAAATGATAAGAAAATGGCAAAAGGCGTAAAAAAAATAAAAGTTGTAAGCGGATTGTATTACCCAAAAATGTCTGTATTAGGGCAAAGAATTACCATAAAACCGGATCAGTGGGTGCAGTTCGGTGTGGACGAATGGCTGCCGGGCACTACAGATGCAGACAAAAAGAAACCGCTGACCTGGATGAGACAGAACAGCAGCAAAAAAATTATCATCAATCAGATCACCTCTGCTACCGGATATAAATTTTTAATTGGTAAGCAGTACTGCGGAAGCTATCAGTTTTATATTGAAGCCAGTCTTTCAGGAGTAAGAGATCCCAAAAATGATACAGGAATATATGTAAAAGGCTGGTGTGACCCTAAAATTGTGAGCAGCAAATGGTCTACGCAGAAAAACAGCAAAAGTATCAAAAACAATAAAAAAGTTGATTACATTTCCTATGGACATATTGTTCACCTGAACCTCGTGACAGAAGGGCTTAATGGAAATACAGTCAGTATCGAACTCTGGAATCAGCAGACAGCCAAGGCAGATAAACTGGTACATACCTACAACAATGTACAGGTAATAGATGGTGAAGTCAATCTGAAAATAGAAAACACCTTTGCCTGGATGGCCTTTGTAGACAATATCCAGAATGTAGAGGAATTCTATGTTAAAGTGAAAGATGTTGCTTCCAAACAATATATCAAAGATAAATTGGGTGATGATCTTCATGCCATCTATCTGAATGTTAAAAATAAAGTAGCCACTACCAATACCAACGGTGCTCAGAACCAGACACCAACCAAAGTATATAAGCCGGATGTAAACTCTGTCAGACTTGAGCCCTGCAAATTTGAAGTGATCAAGATTACTGAAAATGAAACTAAGGACGGAAAAGCCAGCAATACAACTGTTAAGGTTTTTGACAATGGGAATGGTGTTAAACTGATAAAATCTGCTGCATTACAGGAACATATTCAGAGAACAATCTATTATAAATTTGATTCCACAGTCATTGATAAAGATGGGGTTGCTATTCTTAATAATGTACTCAAATTCCTTTTGGAACATAAAGATGCCACCATGAATCTCAGCGGCTATGCCTGTGTGATAGGAAAAGAAAATTATAATAAAGGACTTTCCCAAAGAAGAGCAGACGTTGTCAAAAAATTCTTTGCTGATGGTGGATTAGATCCCAGAAGAATAATATCCGTAGGAAAAGGAGAAGTAGATCCTACCGATGATAAAATGGGAAGAGACAATATCAAATACAAAAATGAGAAAGACTATGAAAATAACCGCAGAGTAGATATCTCATTTGTTTTCAATGCTCATGATGCACAAACTATTCATTATGAAGTAACAGCACCAGATGTCTCTACAAAGAAAAACCTCATCATTGATGTCACAGGTTTTCAAACCAATGAGTGTTTCAGGGATAGTAAAGGAAAACATAAAAAACAGATTCAGGTTGTAGATGTAGGACAGGCAATCGATAAAGGAGATACGGTAAAAACATTTACCACACCTACCTTTACTTATGGAGTATATTCAGATTTATCTCAATTTAATGCTCTTCCTATACAATATATCTGGCCTGCAGGGACAAATCCGAATCAGTTTCATCTGCATGTTCATACCTGCAGATATTATAGCAATGAGAAAAGGACGACAGTATTGATAAAAGCCTATCCGGATATCAACTGGACATTGAGTTTTACGCTGAACCTTACCAATGATCTCAGTGTAAAGTGGATGAATATGGATCCCCATGAGCATAAAGAACTGCAGAAAAGAGCAGGTAAAATGGGAGCAGAAAAAAGATGGAAGCAAAAGGATGCCTCACTTGCATTCAGTTTAAAGGCAAAATGGAACAATGATAAGCAGGAAAAAGAATTAAAATATCAGTACGAAACCAAGTTTAAAAAAATATATGATACATTTGCTGCCATAGGAGCATTGTCAGATGGAGTTCTTAATCAGGCCAAAGGAAAAGTACGCTCCATTTCTCCTAAAGGGATTCCAGTAAGCTTTGCTGTGAAACCTCCTAATATGGAATTGTCAGGTAACTGGCTTTTAAAGCATCCTAAGGATAATAATGCCATTATTGGTACAGATGTAGCTATAGGTTTGAAAGCAAATCCGCTGATTGGTCTGGAAATGACAGTTGATCTTCTGGGAGCCCTGGTATTTGGTATTTCCGGAGCGGTAAGCGGAGGAACAGCTGCGCCGGGAGTCACAAGGCTGTATCAGGAAATTCAGGGAAAACTGAAATCCGGAATAGATGTAGGGAATGATAATGCAGGCTTCAAGGCATCTGTTGATATCTTTATGGATCTTATTATTTCCAGTACGATAGAAGTGGAATCCGAATTTAAATTTAATACGGCAGGAAAACTCAAAGATTCCGAATTTAAAGTCTCAAGTAAGAGTAAACTTAAATTGGAATTGAAAGTAGGAGTGAAAATTCAGGGAGAAGTTTCACTGGCTGTTATAAAAGCAGAAGCTTATTTTGAAGCATCAGCATCCGGAAGTGCTTCCATAACCTATGGACATGGTATCAACTATGATGAAAAAGGACTTTATTACCGTCCTGTTCTCGGATTTGACGGCCTTGATGCCCAATATGTAGTTACAATAAGTGTAGGTCTTGCTATTAAAATTGCAAAAAATAAACATAAAGTGGAGGAAAGCAGAAATGGAAAATATGAAATTGCCAAAGGGGATTTTAAAAATGTAATTCCTCCTTTTGATGTGATAAAAGAATTAGAGTCCTTATTTGGAATGAGTGCAAATATTCCGTTGATTAAAAATGATTAATATTCATACAATGAAAAATCTTATCTTATTATTTAGCTTTTTGGCTATTGTGTCCTGCAACGGACAAACCGATCTGGAATCTTTAAAATTTGATGAAAAAGTATCGGATAATATTACGAAGGGAGAAAAAGAAACAGAAGCCAATTACGGATTATTATCATATAAACAGGCCGATGTTAAAAACTATAAGCTGGGAACTGTATCATTTTCTGAATATACCGTACCCAAAGGATATGATTATTCCAACAACAACCTTGCGCTTTTTGTAAACTCTTACCAGAATAATCAATACCTCGGATTTATACTGAACCTTGCTAAAGAAGACGAAGGGAAAAAGCTGATTGATTATTTGACTAAAACATATGGTAACCCGGAAAAAAGATCCACTGATAAAACAGGAGCTGCTTACTTCTGGGATGCATCAGCTAAAAATAAATGGATATTTTTAACCCAAACTCAGGAACTGACACAGGACAATACAAAATATACCAATACCAAACTGATTGTAGTAAAGAAAGGAACCAGAGTGGAGAATTCTTCAGATGCCGGCACTTTCTCCATCTTAGACAGTTTTACCCTTGCTTATCCTAAAAAATAAAAAATGAAACCTTATTACGAAATAGATTTTAGTGCGGTAATGTGTTCATTTCAGATCAAAATTAATGATGTGGAATTAATTTCATTGAGTATTGAGGGACAGACCAGATCAGATTTTCCCATCAATCATCTTATTCTGGAAGGAGGTAAACAAACGATTGAAGTGAAAGGTCTTCCCATGGACGGGCATCAGGAGTTACACGAAGATTCTTACATAAGATACAGAGTGAATCTCTATGATATGGCTTCCGGAGAATATGCTTTTGTAAAACAGTTTGATGAATATTTTACCAAAAAGCCCGATAAAAACATACCTTTTATAGGACACGCAAGTACATTTGAAGCAGATGTACCTTATAAATTGGAGGCATGGCAGAACGGAATGAACCTTAAAGACGCTAAGTTCGACGTTAAACAAAAACTAATCAGAAAGTATAACGAAATTATAAAGCTGATTAATGGCGGCAATTACAGTTCGTTCATAGCACAATATCAAAAAAGAGAAAATAATAACGCTGTAGCCATGTATCTTAGCAAAAGCCAGGCAGAAGGCAGGATGCAGAGTATCATTTCGGATATGCAGAATGGATACAAAGCGCAGAGCCTTCCGGATGATATTCAGGTAGAATATTCAGCATTTGGAAAGTTGGCCGCGTTAAAATGTACAGATATGATGTCTGCATTACGCCTTGAAAATCCGGAAAGTGAGGAGGAATTAGTTCTGCCCATAACATTTTATATCCCAGAAGGGAAGGATGAGTTTGAGATTATATAGCAATATTTAAAAGAAAGAAATACTGAAGCAAAATTCAGATATTTCCACCAGATTTTAGAACAAAATAGATGGAAGTAAAAAAAGGAAAACCATACATTGCATATAGTATTTTAGGAATAATAGCTGCAGGCTTTATTTACTTTATTCTGTGGATTATTTTCAAAGATAGAATGCCGCTGCATGAATATGCTTCTGAAATTTCCAATAACTATGACAGTTACGCAGAGAAAGCGATCGTTTTTTTTCCTTTACTTTTTTTTGTTTTCATCTTTATTGTTTTAATGAAGCCTACTGCTTCAAAACGTTTTTTACGCCTGCAATCCTCACTGCCTACCTCTAAGATCCATTCTGTAGCAAAAGGACTGGCAGAGATTGAAGGAACTTTAAAGATGATGAATCCTTTATTTTCACCAGTAAATAATGAAGCCTGCATCGGATATTATTATACCATTGAAGATATTGACAGAGATTCAGACGGAAAAGAAAGTTACAGAACCATTCACAGGGAAACGAAATGCAATATTTTCCGGGTTAAAGATGACACAGGAATCATAGAAGTAGAACCGGAAGGAATAGAGCTGGTTTTATTAGAAGAAACCAATGTAAGCAGCTACGGCGGTAAAAGGTACAAAGAAACTCTTTTAAAAGATGGTCAGAAGATGCTGCTGGTAGGCTATGCCGATTCTAAAAACGGAGTACCTTTCATCAGAAAAGACGATTATTATAAAATACTCGGTATTACTTCTTCCTCAGGAATCACAGTCTGGAACAAATACCAGCCCTTGCTGAGGTCATTTATGTTTACCTGTTCCATCATCCTTTTAATAATTATTTATATACTAACACAATAATGAATCAGACGGTCGCTATCATATTACTTATCCTGCTTGGGGTAGTTATTATAAGTTTTCTGATCAATCTGTACAACAAATTGGTCATGCTCAAATTTAACGTTGACAAAGCATACGGCAATATTGATGTGGTGCTGAAACAACGTGCGGATGAAATTCCCAATTTGGTCACCGTTGCCAAACACTTTATGAACTACGAAGAAAAGCTGCTTACCCGCCTTACAGAGCTCAGAACTTTTTACAATAACAGTACTGATGCCAATAAGAGAACCGAGATTGCCAATGAAACCTCAAAAGCGCTTTCTTCATTCTTTGCGGTTTCAGAAAACTATCCGGAACTGAAATCTAATAATAATTTTCTTGAACTGCAGAAAAGAATTTCCGATCTGGAGAACAAAATAGCAGACAGAAGAGAATTTTTCAATGACAGTGTAAACCTTTATAATATTGGAATTCATGAATTTCCCAATGTGATGCTGGCAAAAATGTTAGGCTATAAAGACAAAACGTTACTGGAAATTACAAACGAAGAAAAACAGTATGACGGGGTTCAGTTTTAATACTTTTTTCGGATTAGAAGGCAAAATAGCTGCTTACCCGGAAGCAACCATTTTCGGAGCGATGTTAGTACCCATTTTGCTGCTCATTCCGATAGCAGTGATAGGATGGATCTTTAGAAAACTGAAATTCAATATGTACATCATTCATGTATTGATGTATACTTTGCTTTTTACATTTATAATAGGAACACTGACCATATTTATCCTTTTCTTTATTACCGATAAAAATGGAGTGAAACTGGCCTATTGCTGGCTTACGATACTTACGGGAATGTTTGTTTTCAGTTTAATCAATGCCAATACTATTACCAAAATGTTTAGTGATTGGTCTAAAATAATTAAGGAAAGACAAAATCAGTAATTTTAGAAAAATATAGCATGATGAAAAAAGCAAGAGTGCTGGTATTGATTTTTGTAGTATTGATCAATATCTGTTGTGGAAATCAATCATTTGACCTGTCATCAGTTTCATTAGGGGAGGATGCAAAGAAGTATGATTTTGAAAACAAAGACTTATTTCTGAAAGATGGAGCAAAAGCTGATATCATTCAATATTATGCTGATGAAAACAAAGGAATAACCTACGGAAATATACCATTAGATAATAGCATGGGTACAAGGATTACAGTATACAAAGGAGAAGTAGGAGCTCTCGACACCAATGCTGCCGAAAAATCTTCTCTGGAATTTGTAGAAAAAATAGTAAAAAAGAATGGTAATCCTACTGCTTCTATTACAGATAAAGCCACGGTAGATCCCAAACTGGTAAAACCTATTTTTGAAAAGCTTAAAAAACTTTCTCCGGAAAAAGTGTCATGGAATCAAAATGAAAAAAATTTCTTTACATATCCTACTTCTTTCTTCTGGGATGACGGGAAAAATTATTCCATATTAAGTATCTCCATTGAAGATGATGGGAAAATAAGAAATAAGTACATTTCTGTGACAAAAGAAGCTTACCGTAATAACGCAGTTTTTGGGTTGAAATATCCAACACCTCCTGCGTCTCCATGGTATAAGTATATGAACTAAATATAGGGCTTAAAAATAGAAAGCAATAAATAAAAAAGCATCTCCGGATACTTCAATTACTTTTTTTCTGTTCTATTATTGATAACTGCATACTAACACTAACATTATGAAAAGATTGAAATATATAGTAATACCAATAGTCTGTTTGGCAATTGCTTCATGCGGACATCAGAAAAATAAAGAGACTGAGTCTTTTGTTGAAACACAGGGAAGTACTCAGACAGAGCCCTTCAATCTTGCTAAAATTGCTGTAGGACAAAATATCAATGAAATTTTAAAATCTGCCGGAGCAACGGCTAAGGATGCTGTACGTACCACTGACGTTACGCTGATCGGAAATGAAAAGCTGGCTTTTTCATCAAAAGAATTATTACATTTCAACGGGATAGATTTAGAAGGAAAAAATAATAAAAATACCAATAAAGTCCTTCTGCATTTTGGAAAAGTAGATCAGGAAATCGGCCCGCTTGCTAATGAAAAAGAAGATGAATTGGGAATGTATCAGCTTGATATCTATACAGAACACGAAAAAACAGCACTTCTGGATAATCTGAATAAAACACTTCAGAAACCTAGCTTTGATACCATCCGCGAAGGTTTTGAATCTGAGGTTAAAGACAATGAAATCATTCAGACTCATAATAAATTCAGACAGGAAGTTGCCATCTGGAGAAACAGAGATATGCTCTATTACTACTGTGAAACCAAAATAGATAATAAACCGGACGAATACCGTTGTAATCTCTTCGTATTCAAAAATAAAGAATGGAAAGACCTTCTGAAAGGGTCCGGATATCCTGACCTGGATAAAATCTCCCTGAACTAAAAGAATATAGCAAAGAAATTAAACCATTTGCTTAGCCAGATCAGCTTGCTGATTCCTCTTTGTCCTCTAAAATAAAACATTAGAAAAATAAAATCTCTGCGTTACAAAGATCTGCTCAATCAGTAAAATCTGCGAGAGTTAAAAAAAATAAATGCCGGTCCAAAAAGAACCGGCATTTTTATATCAAATCAGTATTTGAATTATTTTACTAAGAACTGCATCGTTACCTGATCCAGCTTCAAAATATAAACTCCCTGACCAAGATTTCTTGTTTTAATAGAGTTTCCATTTCTGAAAGGCTGATCAATCGTCTGAAGAGTTTTCCCCTGAAGGTTATAAATCTCCGCTTTTCTTACCTTCTGAAGATCTCCTTTTACAAAGATTTCCTGATTGGTGATAGGGTTAGGAGAGATTTTAAAACTGTTAGAAGTAGTTTCAGTAGCTTTACTTTGAGCCATTCTTGCACTTGATCCGGAATAACATGTCCATGCAAGATCATCAATAGCCACTCTGTTGCTTGATGAAGTATTAACCAGACTTACCACTACATTTCCTGAAATGTTGATATTGTTAATGGTCGTCGTTGTAACTGAAGTACTGTAAGGAATAGTTCCTACGGTAGTTCCGTTTACTTTTACATCAAAAGTACCGTTGGTTCCTGAGAATTTAAGCTGCGTAGTTACCGTTAAAGATCCAATACCGTTTGCAGAGCTTCCGGAAGTTAAAGAACCGTTTCTTACCGTAATCGCTTTATTGTTAATAGTTTGGTCTGTTCTTGCATCCGTTGCTGTCCAGGAAGTACCTCCGTTGCTCCACGTTCTCGTTGTATAGGTAGAGCTGGCTGCAGGAATGGTTTCAAAATTTTCATTGGCACAGCTGGTACCCGGAGTAGTACCGCCAGAATTAGTAGTGCCGGAAATTGTTGAGCTGTTTGATGATGAATTTCCTGCGGCATCCTTCGCTACTACATAAAAACTGTAAGTTGTAGAAGGAGTGAGCCCTGAAATGGTTGTTGAAGTCGAACTTGTCGTAGTTTGCAGACTTCCGTTCATATAAACATTATAAGCTTTTACGCCTACGTTATCGGTAGAAGCATTCCATGCAAGAGAAATACTGCTGGAAGTTGTTCCTGAAACATTCAGACCTGTTGCCGCAGTAGGTGCCTGAGTGTCACCTGAGGGCTGTTGAGAACCCCAGATAAGGTTAACATAATTTGGATTGTCGATAAACGGGTTTCTGTTTCCCTGGAAAGTATATGAAGCATTATTTCTTTTGATCTCAGCCTGAGAAACAGGATCCTGATTATGCCATGCCAGTAGAACATTAAGTTCCCAGGTCTGTAGTCCCGGAAAAGTAGAGCTTCCTAACATATTTCCTGATGAAAATGTTGAAAGTTTGCTTTGGTAACGGGTTACAAAATAGAAAATCATACGGGCCACATCTCCTTTAAACTCATCAATCGGTTCAAATACAGTTCCTGAATATCCTGAAGAAGCAGAAGTTCCAAGCTTCGAGCCATTCAGTGAAGTAAATGAAGCACTTCCCACCTTTCCGAAAGGATAATTACTTCTCATTCCATTTACTTTCCCGTCTGTAGCTCTGATAAAGTGAATATCCGCAACCATTGGCGAAGCTTGATTGAATAGGCTTTGAGGAACAATATGCTCTCTGTTATAACAATTTCCTTCAGTAGAATACGTTCCACACTGATCAGATCCCGGAGTATAAGTATAAGGATCACTACCTGCTGGTCTTTCAGAATAAATATCAAGGATGGTTCCGTCATTTTCATAGTCCTTATCGATATCAGTGGTTTTATAAGCTGTCCAAAGCCCACTGTACCCTTTATCCATATGTCCGTTGGTGATAATGCTGCTTAATTCAGTTTTCAGTGCTGCACCACTCAGTCCGTTGGCAGAATTGTAGTATCCTGCAGGAGCCTGGGCGTGGGCAAGTCCCGCAAATACAGAAAATAAAATGATTTTTTTCATAATTAATATTTAGTTTAAAGTTTCAGCAAGAATACCACAATTTTTGTGAATAAAAAATTACAAAATTGTTAATTTTAAATGCACTGTATGCGATACATAATGAGTGATGAATAATAAGTGATAAGTGATAAATGATGAATGATGAATGATGAATGATGTTGTGGTTAAATATCTGTATCTGTATTCAATAGAGGTGGGCTTTATCCAAAACTTAAAACTTAATAATTTTATCCATAAAAAAAGCCGATACAAAACGTACCGGCTATATAATGGATGACATTAATGTTATTTTCTTTGTGGCGGATAATTTTTCATAATCTCAGCCATAATCTCCGGGATTTGTCTCTGTTTCGCTTTTGGAGAATCTACAGAAATTCCGCTTCCGATACCCTGCCAAACCAATTTGTTGCTTTTTGCATCAATAAGGTCAACAATCAGTGCACCTTCATTATAATTGGTTGTCCATGTTCTGCTCATGCCGACACCCCATCCGAATGGTCCGCCCCATCCCCACATTCCGTAAGGAGAAGAGGAATTGATATCCGTGATTTTTTTATGATTTGCTTTTACGTTGATAATCAGATCAGGGTTTTCTCCGGACTGAAGTCCTTTGCTCTGAAGCTGTCTCGACAGTTCATTCAGGACTCTGTCTTTATCAATATCATTCAGTTTCAGATCATCAATTCTTATTTTATATGTTTTATAAGAATTGAAATTGGCGGTTTCAGCATAATCTGAACGTACCTGAAAAGGGCTACAAGAAGTTAAACCTAATGTAGCAGATGCCAACAAAATAAAAATATATTTTTTCATTTTATTTATTTTTTTTATCACTTTTAATGAATGTATCAGTCTTTTTATCGTACCCGTAAGGACAGTGTCTGCAGCCGCTTTTACAGCAGTATCCTCTTTTCAGATGGAATTTTTCTGTAAAAACCTTGTACCCCTGTTCATTATAGTAGAAGTCTTCACCTTCTTTGATGTCATAATGGGCCATAAGTTAAATGCTAGTCAAAAAACTTTTTATATTTGTTACTATGATAATTGTATGCCAAAAGCCTTTAAAAAAATTAAAAATTAATGGCATCGCTCTCTTTCCCTTTATCTTCATTAGGAAACCCGAAGATAAGGAAAATAATGTATTGATCAATCACGAAAAAATTCATTTACGCCAGCAACTGGAAATGCTCATCATTTTCTTCTATATTTTCTATGGTATTGAATACTATTACTGGTTTTTTAAACTCAAAGACGGATATCTGGCCTACAGAAGAATTTCCTTTGAAAGAGAAGCCTATGCTAATGAAAACAACCTGAATTATCTCAAAAAAAGAAAATTCTGGAACTTCAGGAAATATCTTTAGAATAAGGGCATGATGCATTGGAGTTCCGGGTTACGAGATTCGGGTTCAGGCTTCTGGCTTCTGGCTTCCGATTTATTCTTTGTAATGACAGAAGTATTAAGATCTTTCACATCAAGATAACCGGAATATTTTGGCATTGCAGTACTGTATAATTCAATAGGAATGAGCTTTAGCCCTTTTATCAAAAAAATCAAAATTCATCTGGCTTTAGCCAAAACTTAAAAAAGTATCAAACAACCATCTGTAGAAATCCGTGTTATCTGTGGTAAAAAAACAATAAAAACAACAAATTGTCACAACACTAAATCTTTTCCTACTTTTGTAAAGAATAAACTCTGATTCGTAAAACTGAAATGCTATTAAAACTTCCCACAGAACCTGTTTCCATCAAGGAAATTCCAATTCATAAAAACGTAAAGCTTTTCATTAAAAGGGAAGATCAGATTCATCCGTTAATTTCAGGGAATAAATACTGGAAACTCTTTCACAATGTTAATCATTATCTGGGAAGAAATCCAGATAATCCTTATATCATCACTTTTGGAGGTGCTTTTTCCAATCACATTGCAGCGGTTTCCGCAGTAGGCAGTATGGCTGGCATTCCAACACTAGGAATCATCAGAGGAGAAGAACTGCAGCATAAATGGCGGGACAATCCAACTTTACTTTTTGCCAAAAGAAATGGAATGAACCTGAAATTTGTCACCCGCGAAGAATACCGTCACAAAGAAAAACTCACGGAATTCCTTCAACAGGAGTTTCCTGAGGCATTGATAGTTCCTGAAGGAGGTACCAATAAAGAGGCTGTGGAAGGGGTAAAAATGATGCTCAACGAACAAACAAAAGATTTTGACTATCTTTGCACCGCAGTTGGAACCGGAGGTACTATTGCTGGAATTTCAAAATTTTGTGAAGAGAATCAGAAAGTTATAGGATTTAAAGCTGTTGACGATGCTTCTCTGGAAAATAAAATTTTTGAATTAACTTTGAGACAGAATTTTAATCTAATAAATTCATGTTTTGGAGGTTATGGTAAAATAAGTGATGGAAACGTCCGTTTTATCAATGATTTCAAGGAGAGATACGGTATTCCTCTGGAACCGATTTATACAGGGAAAATGATGGAGAAGATTTTTGAACTGATAGAAGAAGAATATTTTCCTGAAAACAGTAAGATTTTGTGCTTTCACACTGGTGGATTACAGGGAATTGAAGGAGCTAATCTGCTGTTGGAAAAACAGAATAGAAATTTAATTATATAAGTAAAATTGAAAAACATGAAACACTTAGTGTTCCATCTTTCATTTTAAAACAATAAAAAATATAAGATGAAAAGACTTTTTCTATCCATAAGCCTTTTAGTTTTATCAAAATTTTCAGCCCAGACTTGGGCAACCGAAGATCAGTATATTCAGAAGTTTGCTAAATATGCAGTAGAAGAAATGGAAAAATACAAAATTCCGGCTTCTATCACTCTTGCCCAGGGATTACTGGAAACCGGAGGCGGGCAGAGCAGACTGGCACAGGAAGGTAAAAACCACTTCGGTATAAAATGTAAAGAAGACTGGACCGGTAGAACGATGAAACATACCGATGATGCACCTAACGAATGCTTCCGTGTGTACGACGATCCAAGACAGTCTTATGAAGACCATTCTATATTTTTATCCACAAGAAAATATTACGCTAACCTTTTCAAATTGGATATGAAAGATTACAGAGCGTGGGCAACCGGCTTAAAAAAAGCAGGATATGCTACCAACCCGCGCTATGCTTCCATTCTTATCTCCAAAATTGAAAAGTATAAATTATATGAATACGACAATACCAATTCTAATGAAGTATTGTACGCTGTTCTTAAAATGTATCCGGATCTGAAAGACGACAGAACTTTCATGGCGCAGCTGGAACCTTCAAAAGCAACCAGAAAAGTGAAAGAACCAGTTACCGTTGAAGTTCCTTACAAACAGACTTCTTATGCACAACAGCAAAAAAGAGTAGAAAGAATCAAAACGAAAGCTGAAATTCTTAATTCTATTCTTATCAAAAGTCACCCGAATGACGGGCTGAAATATATTATCATTCCTGAAGATACCGATGTGAAATTCATTGCCAACAAATTCAAAGTAAGCGAAAGCAGGCTGATGAAATGGAATGAACTGGAAAATGAGTCTTTAAAGAAAAATGATATCGTTTTCCTTGAATCAAAAAACTCTACAGGAAATATCGCAACCTATAAAGCGGTGTCTGGAGAAGATATGCATGATATTGCACAGAAATTCGGAATCAAGTTAAATAAATTATATGCTAAAAACAGAATGGATGAAGGGCAGCAACCTTCAGCAGGACAGCTGATTTATTTAATAGACAAAAAACCGCGAAACTAATAACGATTCCAAAGCCATGAGAATATTAAATGTGAAATCTAAATATCTGTCGATATTTCTGATATTCATGTCGTGTACAATATTTTCACAGGATCAAAATTATATTCCTTACAGAAAAGGAAAGTTGTGGGGATTGTGTGATGTTAATAAATTTATAGCTGTACAGCCGCAATATAGCAGTATAAGCAGCTATGATGAATCCATAGGAGGATTTCATGCAGAACAAAATGGAAGATTTGGTATCGTAGATCGAAATGCTGTTATCATCATGCCATTTATTTCCAATACACCCATATCTGTAGAACGAGATAAATATCTGGTTTTTGATGGATGGGATTATTATTACTATTCCATCAAGACCAAAATGCGTCTTGACAAATATATTAAGCAAGAAAGTTATCCTGTAAGAGACAGTGGTTGGGAAAATTATAGTCCGCTTAACAGAAATAACGCAAAATTGATATTAAGCAGGGAAGATCTTGATGATGATGATCTGGATATGCTGGAGTCATATGATAATGATGGTTATCAATGGAATTACAAAGCTGATTTTCTGGAGATCATGGACGGAAATACCTATGTCGGGATGTATGTCCCTAAACTTAAGAAAGTATTTCTCAATACACAGGATATAGCATACGTAGGATGGCAGTTTTATAAAGGTAAACCTTATATTTTGACAACCAACGTTTCAGGTTTTTTGGGTTTAGCAGATGAAAATTTGCGGGAGGTTTATCCTATACGATATGAAACAATCAATCTGATAGATGACAGCCATTTAGTTGTTCTTTCAGAACCTGATCCGAATAACAGAAATAATGTGATTTTTAAGACAATTCTTCCCAATAATAAGGTTTTATACGGAAAATTTGAGCCAGCTATGATCGTTTTGAAAAATGGCAATCCTTTTCAGATATATTACATGATAAGTAATGGGCAGAAAAATTATGCAGGAGAAGATGGAACCCTTTACTTTGAGGGTTAAATAATAAAATAAAAGAAAAATGAAGTATCAAAGAAGTTCGGCTTTATTTGATGAAGCCTACAAATACATTCCGGGAGGTGTAAACTCTCCGGTAAGAGCATTCAAATCCGTAGGAGGAGTGCCCGTTTTCATGAAATCGGCAAAAGGAGCTTACCTTACCGATGCAGATGACAATACTTACATCGATTATATTAACTCATGGGGCCCAGCCATTTTAGGACATACACATCCTGAAGTATTGGAAGAACTGAAAATACAGGCAGAGAAAGGATTCTCTTTCGGTGCACCTACAGAGCTGGAAACAGAAATTGCAAAATTCATCATTGAAAATGTTCCTAATATTGACCAGATCAGAATGGTTTCTTCAGGAACAGAAGCATGTATGAGCGCCATAAGACTGGCAAGAGGATATACAGGAAGAGATAAGATTGTAAAATTTGAAGGCTGCTACCATGGGCATTCGGATTCATTCCTGATCAAGGCAGGAAGTGGTGCTGCTACATTTGGAAACCCAAATTCTCCGGGAGTAACTGCCGGAACTGCAAAAGATACTTTGCTAGCCCGTTATAATGATTTCGAACAGGTTGAGGATTTATTCCGTCACAATCAGGGAGAAATTGCAGCGGTAATTATAGAGCCGGTTGCAGGAAATATGGGCTGTGTATTGCCAGAAAATGATTTCTTACAGAATCTGAGAAAAATCTGTGACGAAAACGGAACTTTATTAATTTTTGATGAAGTAATGACAGGTTTCAGATTAGCTTTCGGAGGAGCGCAGGAACTTTTCAATGTAAAAGCAGACCTGGTGACTTACGGTAAAGTAATCGGAGGAGGGCTTCCGGTAGGAGCTTTCGCTGGCAGAAATGAAATCATGGATCATCTTGCACCAAAAGGTGGTGTTTATCAGGCGGGAACATTAAGTGGAAATCCTTTAGCAATGAGAGCCGGATTAAAAACCCTTCAGCTTATTAAAAATGACCCTGAATTTTTCAGCAGATTGGAGAAAACAACAGAAACATTGGATTTTGAAATAGGGAAAATTCTGAATGAAAAAGGAATCGCTCACAGAATCAACCGAAAAGGTTCTATGATGTCGGTATTTTTCCACATCAGCAGTGTTTCCAACTTTGATGAAGCGCAGGAAGCTAATCATTCATTGTTCAATAATTTCTTCCACCAGATGCTTCAGAATGGAGTATACCTTCCGCCAAGCGGTTACGAAACATATTTCATCAGTGATGCCATCAAGGATAAAGAGATTGATATGACACTGGAAGCTGTGAGAAAATTTGAATATTCAAATAAATAAAAATAAATGAAACCGGATTTTAGATCCGGTTTTTTTATGGAAAAGAAAATTGATTTGATGAGTTTAGATTGAAAAAAATCAACGCAATCTTTGTCACTGCGGTAGAAGAGTAAAAACAGCATAATCTGGATTTTTATGGAATGACAAGCGTTGTGGGATACTCTTAGTTGTAGTGTAGAAAGATAAACTGAGTATTTCAGCAGGGAATTACCACAAAGTATAAATCATACAGATTTTGTAATAAACCATACACTTCGTTCAAGGTACTTCTTTTTAATTTTGTATTAAATAGATTGGAAATGAAGACCTCAGACAATAATATCTCTCGTAAAGATTTCATCCGAAACTCAGCGTTGGCTGTAGCGGGACTCACCTTAATACCCAATATCATGACTGCATCGCCTTTCGATGAGAAAAATCTTTCAGTAAAAGGAAAAATGAGCCTTAAGAATGTTCGTCTGGAAACAGGATTTGAATACCAGGATGGGGAAGTGTCTTCTACCAAAACGGATCTATTTTATGTTGAAGTTGAGAACGGAAAAATTATAAAGATTTCACCCAATCAACCGAATGCTAAAGCGGTAGATGCAAAAGGACTGTTGATGCTTCCTGCATTTAAGGATATGCACATCCATTTGGATAAAACCTTTTATGGTGATCAATGGCAGGCTGTGAGAAAGAGAACCGGAGGGATAAAAGGAATGATAGAACTGGAGCAGAAAATGCTTCCTGAGATGCTGAAGAATTCAACTTTCAAAGCCGAAAAACTGATTGAGTTATTACAGTCTAAGGGAACTTCCTTTGCAAGAAGTCACGTGAATATTGAACCCACTTCAAAACTTCAGTCATTAAAAAATCTTCAGAAAGCTTTAGAAAACAAAAAGAAAGGCTTTGGAGCTGAGCTGGTGGCTTTTCCACAGCACGGTGTGTTCTATACGGATTCCGTACCTTATTTGAAAGAAGCGGCGAAGATGGATATTGATTTTATCGGTGGAGTAGATCCGTTCAACATCGACGGAGATATCGAAAAAGTGATCGATTTCACGGTTCAGCTTGCTTTAGACAATAAAAAAGGAATAGATATTCACTTACACGAAACCGGAGACTCGGGATTGAGAACGGTAGAATATCTGATTAAAAAAGTGACTGAAAACCCTGCTCTGAAAGGGAAAACTTATTTAAGCCACTGTTTTGTTCTTGGAAAATTAGAAGCCGCAAAACAGGAAGAAATTGCTGAGAAATTGGGCGACGCACAGATCGGAATTGTCTCTACAATACCTTTCGGAAGGTTGATTATGCCTATTCCAACGCTTTACAAACATAACGTAACTGTCCTTACCGGGAATGACAGCATTGTAGACCACTGGAATACCTTCGGAACCGGAAGTGTCCTTCAGAAAGCCAATTTAATGGCTCAATTGTATGGATATTCAACAGAGTTTTTATTGTCAAGAAGTTTAAAACTGGCAACAGGAAATATTCTTCCGCTTGATGATAAAGGAACTCAGCAATGGCCAAAGTCAGGTGATAAAGCAAATTTTGTATTGATCAACGCAAGCTGTTCTGCAGAAGTAGTATCAAGAATTTCAGAGGTAGAGTCTTTAGTTCACGATGGAAACGTTGTTTTTTAATTTAGAATAAAAGGATTAAATAAATTAATATATAATCTAGTTGTGTTTTTTCAACCATAAAGGGGATGCAAGTTTACGAAAGTCACGAACGAAGATGAAAAATGAAGATAGCGTGATACAATAAAGCTTTTGTTCCTTTTGTGGTTGTTTTAGTTTTTTCTCTCGTAAATTTTAGTAATTTTAGGAGAAAATCAGGCAGAGTGGCTTACCATACAGATCATTTTCCTATTTTGGGAATTCAGGAATTTAGTGATAATCAGTTGAAAAGCTGTAATCTGCTGTTCAATGAACTTTCCGGAGCGCGCTCCATCGATGATCCGCACAAACATGATTTTTTTATCATCAATCTTTTTGAGAAGGGAGTAGGTTCGCATACCATAGATTTTACAGAATATCAGGTTAAAGACCATCAGATTCATCTTGTTTTTCCCGATCAGGTACACCAATGGGTGATTGAAAAAGAAACCATCGGGTATCAGCTGATGATCAGCAGAGATTGGTTTGAAAGTTTTCTGCCCTCATTACGGTTTTCTGCCTCGTATTATCAGAACCATCCAGTGATCAATCTTTCCAAAGAAGTTTTTGAAACTTTTCTGTATGAATTTCAGGCTATCCAGAAAGAATTGAATGGGGAAAAAGTCTTTTGGGAATTGATTCAAAAAAGAAGTGAATTGATTGGTTTGCTGGTGAGCCAATCTGTGGAGGGTGCTTTCAAAGATTTTGAAATTTACAATTCTAATCCTATTATTTCAAAGTTTCTCCATCTTATTGATGAATATTTCAAAACAGAAAGATCCGTTTCTTTTTATGCAGATAAACTGAATATTTCCGCCAATTATCTGAATATTGTCTGCAAGAAAAACCTCAATGCTTCAGCTTCATCCCTTATTCAGGACCGTATTTTACTGGAAGCCAAAAGACTGTTGAAAGTTTCCGAAATGTCAGTGAAAGACATTGTCTATGATCTCGGGTTCTATGATCATGCCAGCTTTTCCAAATTCTTTAAAGCCCAAACGGGAATGACACCTTCCCAGTTTAAAGAATAATCTGTACAAAACAAGACATAATTGATACACCGGTTTTAGCTTGAACATGGGTTAATTTTGTATTGTTAAAATTTAAATCATGCAATTTCCCTATCAATTAACTGCAAAAGGAAACTATTCCCTTAAAAATGTCCGCCTGGAGACTGGCTTTGAATACGAAAATGAAGAGGTTATCGGAACAAAAACAGGCCTTTTCAGTATTGAAATTGAAGACGGAAAAATAAAAACAGTAAAAGCTAATGATCCTGCTTCCAAAGCAATTGATGCAAAAGGTTATCTGATGCTTCCTGCTTTCAGAGACATGCATATTCATCTCGATAAAACCCTGTATGGTCTTCCATGGCAGGCACTTTCTCCGAAAAGAAGAACCGTGAAGGATATGATTGCCTATGAACAGGAAATCATTCCTGAATTGCTGAAAACTTCGGTAAGCAGAGCAGAACAGCTGATCAGTTTGCAGCAGCATTACGGAACTCATTTTGCGAGAACCCATTTTAATATTGATCCTACCTCTGGATTGAAATCTCTGGAACATCTTGAGCAGGCTCTTGAAAATAAAAGAGATTCTTTCAAAGCCGAGCTGGTTGCTTTTCCACAGCATGGAGTGTATTATACGGAATCTGCTCCGTTGATGAAAGAAGCAGCACAGTTGAAAAGTGTAGAATTCATTGGTGGGCTGGATCCTTTAAGTATTGATGGAAGTATTGAGAAAGTAATGGATTTTACCGTTCAGCTGGCTTTAGATCACAACAAAGGAATTGATATTCACCTGCACGAAGCAGGAGAGTCTGGAATGAAAACCATCAGTTGTCTGATTGATAAAGCGATGGAAAACCCTGCACTTCAGGGAAAAACGTTTGTAAGCCATGCATTTGCTTTAGCCCATCTTTCACCCAAAGAAACAGAGCAGATTGCAGAAAGACTGGCTGCCGGAAAAGTGGGAATTGCTTCTTCCGTACCTTTTAAAGGAAAAATAATGCCTATTCCAACGCTGAAAAAATATGGGGTTAATGTATTGATCGGAAATGATAATGTGCAGGACTACTGGAGTACCTTCGGATCCGGAAATATGCTGCAGAAAGCAAATCTTATTGCAGAGCTGTATGGTTATGCTACGGAATATGCCTTATCAAGAGCCTTGCAGTTTGCTACTCAAAGCACTCTTCCTCTGGATGAAAAAGGAAAGCAGCAATGGCCAAAAGCCGGTGATGAAGCAGCAATTGTTCTGACAGATGCTTCATGCTCTGCAGAAGCTGTTTCCAGAATGTCTGAAATAAAAGCCCTAATGAATGACGGGAATTTATTTTGGAGAAATTAATGTGAAGTATATATATTTTTATACACTTGTTTTTTGTAACTGCCATCGGAAGTTTTTCTGGTGGCTTTTTTTGAATGGGGTGCGGGTTTCGGGTTTCGGGTTTTGAGATTTGTGATTCGAGTTTTGAGTTTTGAGTTTGGGGATTTTGATTGTGAACTTAGAACTTTTTATATTCAATAGGAACGGGCTTTAGCCCGTTTGAAATTAGTTAAAAAATCCTCTGGCTTTAGCCAAAACCTACTAAGAATCTGTGATAATCTGTGAAAATTTGTGGTCAGCCAAAAGAAATAACTGTTGAAATGACCAACTTCAGATTTTTTAATGTGAACGCCCCGTAATATTGAAGTATGCAGAATTCTGTAAAAGCAGAGAATAATGATGAAAAAGGGGCATCTGGTTTTGAAATAGCCCTTTTTTATTTTCAATTATTAATGATTATTTTAATTTTGCTTTATGACTTTTTTGTCAGTAAAATACATAATTGCTCCTATTATAGGGAATCCAAACTGTAACCAGACATAATTATTTTTTTGTCGTTTACTTAGATTTTTATTTTTCAAAATATCTCTAATTGTATAGATGTTTAATATTGCAAACAGTAAAAATGCAATTAACAGTATTTCGGGATTTTCAATAAGCATAATATTAATGTTTTAAGATATTGATGATTTTAAAATTGTGAAATAAATGTAAAAAGATATTTTAAAATCACTATTACGGGAATCCGTATTTGCTAAAACTTTATTACTATGTAGAATATATATCAAGTGAAAAAGGTTTTTAACTTCACAAAATTCTTTGATTGTGTTAATTCGCTTTTCAAGAGAACTTAAAATGTTTGGATTAATACCATTTTTAACAATAAAAAAAGCCCTCAGAAAATATTTCCGAAGGCCTTTTATTTGAAATTAAATCTAGGTACTTATATGATGATGTTATAAGTTAAAGTTAGTCCATCCTGCATACCAAGTATCAGTGGCATCTTTTACAGCACCTCTGTAAGTAACCTGTGTAAACCAGGTTGCTAATTTAGGGTTTGTAAACGCTCCACCTGTTAACAATGGAGAACCTGCATTAGGAGTAAAGTTTGGTGTAGTTCCTGCAGGAGCCCATGCACCAGCAAGTTTTACATCAGCTGTAGAAGCAAGAATTGTATTTCCTTTAGCATTAAACCAAGTCGTAAGATCGTTTAATGTATATGTTGTCGGAGTAGATGTAGATGGTCCGAATTTTAAAGGAGTTGTATTTCCTGCTAAAACGTTGTTTTCAAAGAATAATTTGTTACCTACGATGTTGTTATCCGTTGGAGATCCTTTAGTAGCATCAATGAATAAACCAACCGGGAATCCTGTAAATACAGAGTTGAATACAGAGATAGAAGAGTTTCTTCTGATCTGTAATGCATTCTGGAACAACGCATTGATTGATCCCGGAGCAGCAGAGTTGATTGGCCCGATAATCGTCATGTTAGAGAATGTAGCTGAAGTCTGAGGCGTTAAAGTAGAACCGTTGGCATCATTATCAGATTCAAATGCGTTAGAACCGGAAACGTCAGCTACCTGAGAATCTCTTACTGCGATACCAAACTGTACATTTCCTGAATACCCGTTGTCAGTATCGAAATCGTCATCAAGACCTTTATAAGAAATAAGGTGAGAACAGTTTACTGTTCCTCCGAACCACTCAAAACTGTCATCGTTAGCATAAGCAACTTCTACATAATCCACTGTAGTTCCGCTACCTACACCACCGAATGTAAGTCCGTTGATCTCTTTATCTGGTAAGAATGCATATCCTGCATATTCTATTCTTACATATTTTAATACTCCACTGTTGTCAGCAGCATTATTTCCTCCATAAAGTCCAAGACCTTCAGAGTTGTTAATACCTCCTTCAATTTCTCCAACGCCGTTTGTTCCTCCGAAAGATGCATTAGTAGGAGCATTTCCTAAAATTACTACACCTGCCCAGTCTCCTCTTTTAGGACTTGCTTTCTCTGAAGTGAAGATAATAGGATTGGCAGCAGTTCCTTCTGCCATTATTTTGCTTCCTCTTGTAATGATTAAAGCTCCGTTTTTATCAGCTTCACCTACAATCTTTGTACCTGGCTCGATCGTTAAAGTAGCTCCGTTAGTTACATATACCAGTCCTCTCAGCTTATAGATTTTATTGGCTTTAAGTGTAGTATTGGAAGTGATTTTTCCTGAAAGAATAAGGTTTTCAGTGTCTCCGTTTCCATTACCTCCATTTTGAATAATGGTAGGTCCATCTTCTTCTATATTTCTACATGCGGTAGTTGATACTAGAGCGCCAAGCATTAAAGAATATAAAACGAACTTTTTCATGTTATAAAGAATTAAATTATTTATTAGATTATTTGTTGAGTGAATTAAAAATTGTATCCCAGTGTTAAACTGATATTGGTTCCTGTAAGTCTTTCAATAGCAAGAGCATCTTTGCTGTCATACTTGCCATTGTCATTCAGGTCATGGTAGAATTTAGCACGACGGTTCAGGATATCTGAAACATTCAGCTTGATCTCTCCCTTGTTGCTCCATAGTTTTTTAGCAAGCTGGAAATCCAGAAGAGGTCTAGGTGCTTCCCAGATTGGTGGAACCTGATCGTTTCCTACGTAAAGGATTCTTCTTCCGATCATGTTGAATAATAGCGTTGAAGACCATCCTGATTTTTCAGTGTCATACTGAAGACTTAGGTTAACAGTATATGGAGATTGTCCCTGCATTGGTCTGTCAATATTGGTAGCTTCGTCTGTTACTCTGTTTTTGATTAATGCTACGTTTCCACCAAGGGTAAAGTTTTTAAGAGCACTTACAAAATCCAGTTTTTTTCTGGCTTCAACTTCCAATCCATAAGCATCCGCTTTATCTACGTTAAGGTAGTTGAAAGTGTTACTTGTTCCTACTCCTGATTGGTTGAAGTATAGTTCGATCGGTTTTTTGAAGTTTTTATAGAAACCTGCCACGGATATAATTTCCCCGTTTCTTGGGTAGAATTCCCAACGAAGATCGGCACTCGTTATTTTAGTTCTTTCGATAGATTTGTTACCGATTACAGTTGCTCCAAGGTCAAAATCATAATATGCCAAAGGAGAAACCTCTCTGAATTCCGGTCTTACAACAGTTTGTGAACCCGCAAGACGGATATTCATTTTAGGATTTACCTTGAATGTCAAGTTAACAGCAGGTAAAAAGTCTGTAACGCGTGTATTTACAAAACGGTCATCACTCTTTTTTGTGCTACCTACCAACTGGTCAAAGTTCTCCACTCTTAATCCCCAGACAGCTCTTAACCATGGTGTGAAGTTATTGTCAAACTGTAAATACCCTGCGTTAAGAATCGTGTTAGCAATATATCTGTACTGGTTTCCAGCAATTTCATCAAATGTAAATCCTCCGTTAGTTCCGAAATTACCAGGATTGAAGATGGTTTCAAAAGGCTGGGAAAGTAATCCCTGATTGAAGTTTTCAAGTCTTACAGAGAATGGTCTTGAGTTGTATATTCTGTCTTTAACCTGGAATAAATAACCTCCTTTGATCGTTTGTTTTTGTCCGAACATCGTAAACGTCTTGGATACGTCACCTCCTGCATTATACAGATAGTCGCTCAGAGTAGAGTAGAATACACTTCCTGATTTTTGGGAAAGACCGTTGGAAATCAAAGCTAAATAAGGACTTCCCGGCATATTTGTATATTGGTTATACTGTAAACGCTGCAGCAAAGGAATGTATTGATCAAGGATTCCGAAACTTCCGTACCAGTTTACGGTCAATCCGCCAAGAACATCAATTTTATGATTACCGGAAAGGGTAGAGTTATAGAAAGTAGTTTCTTTAAATCCAATTTCCCTTGCCATGATATTGGTACCGTTAATCGGATCAAATTCAAAGTCCTTTCCTGTTCTGAAGGACATGTGGTTTACTGTATTATTAGTAATGATATTCTTCAGGGAAATTTTGTTGTTGTTGTTCAGCTTTAAAGAAAGGTTCAGCATCCCTCCTAAAATAATATCATTGCTGTATTTTTCTGTAAAATAATCGAAGTTGGTATCAGCAAGCTGGTTGTTGATGGTAAAGAAACGGTTGGTAGACTCTGTTCTTCTTTTGTTGTTACTATAGTTTAAAACAGCAATTACTCCTAAATCTTTTCCGAATAATTTCGTATTGAAACCTCCGTCAAGTTGTAAACTTAAGTTTTCAGGATAACCGATACTGTTGTATCCAAGATTCTTTGTATATCCTTTACCAATCTCTGTTTTCTGTGCTTCAGTCAGAATACTGAAAGCATTTTTTGCAGGCATATTGGTAGGAAGTTTTCTGTAACCGTCATCGATTCCTAAAAAGTCCCACTTTCCTCCTTTCTGCATATGGAATTCCTGTCCCATAGTAGCGGTGTTTCCACCTACACCTACCTGTACATTGAAGAAATTTTTATTAGGAATGTCTTTCGTATTTACCTGAATCAATGCACCGCCCCATTCACCTGTATATTCAGGAATGAACGTTTTGTTGATAACAAGGGTTTCGATAACATTCGCAGGGAAAAGGTCAAAAGAGAAAGTCTTTCTGTCAGGCTCCGTGCTGGATAACTGAATACCATTCAGCATCGCCTGGTTATAACGGTCTGATAAACCTCTTACTACAATATATTTTCCGTCAAATAAACTCACTCCGGAAACTCTTTTCAGAACTTCACCTGTGTTCCTGTCCGGACTTCTTTTGATCGCTTCAACACCAATAACCTGAGAAACTACACCTGCGTTCTTTTGTAAACCGATGGTAGAGGCTATGGTTTCTTTTCTTGCATTTGATTTTATGACAACTCCCTCAATTTCTTTTTCTTTGGTAGATGGTTTATCCAGAACGATGTCAAGATGAGTATTACCTTCATTCTTTATAATAACCTCACTGATCTCTTTTCTGTTATACCCGTTGGAACTTACCGTTACGATGTAATTGGCTCCGGGAGAAAGGTTGATAGAGTAGTATCCGGAAATGTCAGTAGTTACTTCCTGGCCATTTACTTTTACTTTTACCCCTTCTATAGGAGAATTGTCTTTCTCGTCCAATACCCTACCTTCCAAAATCTGACTTTGTGCAAAAGCATAGCCAGCAGAAAACAAGGCAAGTAGCATGATGCTCTTGTGGAGTTGTTTTTTCATTATTACTTCTTTTACTTCTTTTTCAAGGGCAAAATAAAGGCTAAGTTTTTAAGAAAACTTTAGGAGAATCTTAATTAATTATGAAGTTTGTATTAACAGGACCGTGACTTTTATACTTATCGATGTTTAATTTATATAATTATAATTTTTGTTTTAATGTTAATTATTATTCCTTATATTTGATTTGTGTGTAATTATTTGTTAGTTTTTTTATTGATTTTGTAATTACTGTTTAAAATGTTGTTTTTTAATAATTAGTTAACATTTGGCAGATAGATGAAATCAATTGAAATAATTAATTTTGTGGGAATTCTTAAACTAGAAGATGAGCAAAAAAATTCTTTTAATAGACGATGAACTGGACATTTTAGAGATTCTGTCTTACAATTTGGAAAAGGAAGGGTATGATATCTATACCGCTACCAATGGTAACGAAGGTATAGAAAAAGCGAAGGAAATTGTTCCGGATCTTATCTTATTAGATGTCATGATGCCTGAAAAAGATGGTATAGAAACCTGTCAGGAACTTCGTAAAGTGAAAGAACTGCAAAAAACACTTATTGTGTTCCTTTCTGCAAGAAGCGAAGAGTTTTCTCAATTAGCAGGTTTTCAGGCAGGAGCCAATGATTACATTGTAAAACTGATCAAGCCGAAAATCCTTATTTCTAAAGTGAATGCATTATTACAGCTAACCTCTCAGGTGTCTGACAATGCAAAACTTATTGAAATCGGTGACCTTGTTATCGATAAAGATAACTTCAGAGTTTCCAAAAGCGGACAGCAATTTCTTCTTCCCAAAAAAGAATTTGATTTGCTTTACCTTTTGGCTTCCAATACTGAAAAAGTTTTCAAAAGAGAAGAGATTCTGGAGAAAGTTTGGGGTAATGATGTGATTGTAGGGGAAAGAACTATTGATGTTCACATCAGAAGACTAAGAGAAAAACTAGGAATCAATACGATTCAGACATTAAAAGGGATTGGATATAAACTGATCGTTTAATTATTTAAAAATCTTAACTTTACGTTCAATCATTAAAACGTTGTAAAATTGAAATTTTACAGACTTACCCTCGTTGCCTCGTGTCTGCTGACACTGGTAATGCTCCTTTTAGGGGTCGTATTCGATTCGCTGAAAGATATCTATTATGAGACCCCTTTGTTCAAAACGGGTCTTTTCATCTGTATTATTCTGATCTTCCTGATCAACTGTGTAGTACTGGAACTCCTTTTCAATTACTACAGCAGAAAACAGGTTAAAGGCCTTTCCGGATTTCTGCCGCAGGAAATAGTGCAGAATCACGACGAAAATATCACCATCAAAGAATTAGGCGAAAGATTCTCAGATCTGAATCAACAGCAGGTATCAGAAATTGATATGATGAAAGAGATGGAAAGTTATCGTAAAGAATACATCGGAAATGTTTCTCATGAGCTTAAAACTCCATTATTTTCTATTCAGGGATATGTAGAGACTTTAAGAGATGGCGGAGTGGATAATCTTACCATCCGCGACAAATATCTCGAAAGAATTGATAAATCGGTAGAAAGACTGATCGCTATTGTGACAGATCTTGATATGATCAACAGGCTGGAAGCCGGTGAAATCAATCTTACTGTTTCAAAATTTGATGTCAACCTTCTGATCAAGGAAATCTTCGACTTACTTGATCTTGAAGCCGAAAAAAGAAATACAACATTACAGATTCAGACTCTTCATCCACAGATCTTTGTAGAAGCCGATAAACAGAAAATTTCTCAGGTTTTTATTAATCTGATCTCCAATGCCATTCATTATGCCAACAGACAGGAAGCGAAAGTGATCGTAAAAACCAGCATTCTGAAAAATAAGGTGCTGATAGAGGTGATAGATAACGGAATGGGAATAAAATCTGAAATTCTTCCAAGAATCTTCGAAAGATTTTATCGTGTGGAAACCAGCAGAAGCAGAAGAGAAGGCGGTTCAGGACTTGGATTGGCCATTGTAAAGCACATCCTTGAAGCACACAATGAAAACATTACCGTAGAAAGTGTTTACCTTGAAGGGACGAAGTTCAGTTTTATGCTCGAAAAAAGTAAATAATTCCGGCAAAATGTAAGAAAAAAAAATATTTTAAAAAATCCTGAAATATTTTTTTGTCACATGTCATTTATTATATATTTGCAACAGAGATTTATCATAATTATAAAGGCAAAAAAGTAATTTAAGAAACTGATATGGTTTACAAAATCCGCGTAATATTAGATGCGAAAGAGGATATTTTCCGTGATGTCGAAGTTAAGGGAAAACAAACGTTATGGAACTTACATTTAGGAATTAAAAGTGCATTCAGTCTGCAGGGAGATGAGCTTTCTACTTTTAATCTGTTAGAAGATGACGGAACAATCGTAAAAAGTGTCCCATTGGAAGATATGAGTGATGATGGTGATGGTGAGATCATGTCAGATGTTTATATAGATGAAGCTTTTGAAAACGTAGGCGACAAAGCACAGTTCCAGTATGGGCTTCTTGATCTTTGGGAGTTCTTCTGCGAGCTTGTAGAAGTTATTGAAGAAACAAAAGGAGTTAATTATCCTATTACCGTATACAGATTCGGAAACGTTCCTTTAAAGGCTCCTAGCAAAAACGGAGGTGCCGGAGGTGGCAAAAAGAAATCAGCAATGCCGTTGGTAGATGATGAGTTTGGTTTTGATGACGATTTCGTAGCGGGTGGAAACTTTTCGGATGAAGATGATGACAGCTTTGATGATGAGGAAGAAGAAGATTACAATGACGATGTCTTTGATGATGAGGATGACAATGATGATGAAAGATAATCATACAATATACTGGCCCTGGATTTAGATCCAGGGCTTTTTTATGCTAAATAAAGCAAATTACCATTCTGCTTTTAACGATTTTGCCTTTTTACCCTTTTACCCCAAAAACAATCCTTATTTTTGTTAAAAATAGTTTAATGAAAAAATTAATTTTGTTAGCTGTAATTGGTCTGGGAATTGTTTCCTGTACCACTCAAAAAAATATCAGGAAGATGACAGAACTGCCAAAAGATTGGAAACATACTACAAATATCTACGAAGTAAACATACGACAATATACTCAGGAAGGAACTTTCAGAGCATTTGCAAAAGAAATGCCCCGCCTGAAATCTATGGGAATAAAAACCCTTTGGTTTATGCCGATCACACCAATTGCCCAACAGAATAAAAAAGGAAGTATGGGCAGTCCTTATGCGGCTTCAGATTATACTTCCATTAATCCTGAATTCGGAACACTGCAGGATTTTAAAGATATGGTGAATGAGGCACACAGACTGGGATTCAAAGTAATCATTGACTGGGTAGCCAATCATACTGGCTGGGATCATGTTTGGACCAAAACACACCCTGAATTTTATCTTAAAGACCCCGACGGAAAATTCCATATTGCTTCCGGAATGGATGATATTATTGAATTGGATTATAAAAATCAGGAAATGCGTCTGGCCATGATAGATGCCATGAAATATTGGGTACAAGAAACCAATATTGATGGTTTCAGATGTGATCTTGCTTCATGGGTAGAAGTCGATTTCTGGGAACAGGCACGTCCTGAAGTGGAAAAAATAAAACCTCTTTTCTGGCTGGGAGAGTTCGATGAACTGGAAAGCCCGGAATATGGTAAAGTTTTCGACGCAAGTTATTCCTGGAAATGGATGCACAAATCTGCCGATTATTATAAAAAGAATGAACCTCTTCAGGAATTAAAAGATCTTTTGAGACAATATTCTAATATCGGAGATACATCGATGAGAGCCTGGTTTACCACAAATCATGATGAAAACTCGTGGAACGGAACAGAATATGAAAAATATGGAGTGATTACAAAGCCTATGGCAGTATTCTCTGCAACATGGAATGGTGTGCCATTATTATATTCCGGACAGGAACTTCCGAACATGAAGAGACTGGAATTTTTCGAGAAAGATGTTATTAAGTGGACCAATGCGTATCAGGTTGCTGATTTCTATAAAACACTATTGGATTTAAAAGCTGTCAACCCTGCTTTAAGAGGTGGAGATCCTAATGTAACTACCTATCTGCTGAATACCACAGCGAACGATAAAATTCTTGCTTATGTAAGGAAAAATGGAAAAGATGAATTACTGGTAGTTTTGAATATGTCAAAAGAACCTGTTAGCTTTTCTGTTGAAGACGAACACTTATCAGGAATATTCAGAAATGTTTTTGATAAAACGAAAAGAGATTTCAGTAATGGAAAAGACTTTAGTTTCAAAGTTTCTGATTATGCCGTATTTGAAAAGTAAGCAATAAAAACCTCTGAACTTCCGGTTGAAGCACTAATTATTAACAATTAGTCTTTTAGCGTACTCATTTCCCCTCCTCTGGAGGGGTGTCAAAATCACAGATTTTGACGGGGTGGTTTATCTGCCCTACAATAAAAATCCACCATTACAATGAACAAACAGGAAATAATCAATATCATCAAAGCAAAAGCTGCTGACAAAATCCAATACTTTGAAAACCTTATTGCAGAAACACGGGCTTCCAATAACGACACCAAAAGCTCAATGGGTGATAAATATGAAACCGGAAGAGAAATGCTTCAGCAGGAAATCAATAATTTGCAGAGACAGCTCAATGAAGTGCTGAATCAGCAGGCTGTTTTGCAGAAAATAACTTCTGATCCTTCGGAAAAAGTTCAGAACGGAGCTTTGGTAAAAACCGATAAAGGACTATTTTACGTAGCAGTTTCTATGGGAGAAATTATTTTTGAAAATCAGAAAATCATGACGGTTTCTGCAGAATCTCCTTTGGTGAAAATCATGTATAATAAAAAAGCAGGAGAAAATTTCATTGTCAACACCATTTATCAGACTATTGAAAATATATGGTAAAATTACGATCTGTTAGATTGCAGATATACAGTTGTTTAATAGAAAATAATCATTGTCTCTATAAAAAGCATTCATAAAAGTGGGTACTTTTTTTATTGGTTTTTACTAAATTTGGAACTTAAAATCTCATTCAAAATGCAAAACTACCTGGATCTTTTACAGCATATTTTAGACAACGGAACGGATAAAACTGATAGAACCGGCACTGGAACAAGAAGTGTTTTCGGCTATCAGCTGAGATATGATCTGTCAAAAGGATTTCCTTTGGTAACCACAAAAAAAGTGCATTTGAAATCCATTATCTATGAGTTACTTTGGTTTCTGAAAGGAGATACCAATATTAAATATCTTAAAGATAACGGAGTAAGTATCTGGGATGAATGGGCCAATGAAAATGGAGATCTTGGACCTGTTTATGGGGCGCAGTGGAGAAGCTGGAGTGGTGCAGACGGGAAAGTGGTAGATCAGATTACAGAAGTAATTGACCAGATTAAAAAAAATCCGGATTCCAGAAGACTTATCGTATCAGCATGGAATGTTGCAGAAATTCCTAACATGGCTTTGGCTCCTTGTCATGCCTTGTTCCAGTTCTACGTAGCTGATGGTAAATTATCGCTGCAGCTTTATCAGAGAAGTGCCGATGTTTTCCTTGGTGTACCGTTTAATATTGCAAGTTATGCATTGCTGCTGATGATGGTAGCGCAGGTATGTGATCTTGAAGTAGGGGATTATGTTCACAGCTTTGGAGATGTTCATATTTATAACAATCATTTTGAACAGGTAAACAGACAACTTGGAAGAGAGCCAAAAGCACTTCCGACTATGAAATTGAATCCTGACGTTAAAAATATCTTTGATTTCGATTTCGAAGACTTTATTTTAGAAAATTATGATCCGCATCCGGGGATCAAAGCTCCTGTAGCCATTTAATATTCTTACATCACTTTATTTTTTTTATTTACGTCTATTATTTTAACATGAGTAGACGGCATTATCTGTATCCATAAGTTGGAAATCAGAATATAAATACTTTAGCACACTTTCTTTTGGTAATTGTTTCTTACATTTGAAAGAACAACTCCGCTTCTTTGAATTCCTTTTTGCAGGGCCATTCACTGGCTGGTAGTAAATCATAAATTTGAAATGCTTAAAAATAAATTATGAAGTATTTAAAAATTAATATTGAAGAAAATGCAGATATTGAAGCACTGAAGAATGCAGTACTTCAGCTGAAAGGTGTGGCATCCGCAGAAATAGTGGATGACGAAAATCCTGAAAGTGAACTCAAAAAAGCTTTTGCAAAAACGAAGGAACAGCTTAAAACGGGTGACTATGAAACCCTAGTTAATGACATTTTCGATATAATCATAAAAAAATAATAAAGCAGACCGATGAGAAAGGCCATTTTATCAATCGCTATACTTGGAATTTTATGTTCCGCCAATGTATCAGCACAAACCGAAACTTCAGGAAGAGAAAAAGTGTACAGAGCTACCCACACGAAAGTAACGGAGCTTAAGCACACAAAACTGAAAGTGAATTTTGATTATCAGAAAGAACAGATGAATGGGGAAGAATGGCTTACCGCTTCACCTTACTTCTATGCCACCAATGAGCTTACCCTTGATGCAAAAGGAATGCTGATTCATGAAGTGGCTCTTGATAACAACGGCAAAATGTCTCCTTTAAAATACGAATATAAAGACGATATTCTAAAAATTACACTGGATAAAACCTATCAGAGAAATCAGGATTATACAGTTTACATCAAATATACCTCCCGCCCGAATGAAGTGAAACAACAGGGGAGCATGGCAATCAATGATGAGAAAGGGCTGTATTTCATAAACGCTCAGGGAAAAGATCCCAACACACCAACACAAATCTGGACACAGGGAGAAACAGAATCTTCTTCAGCATGGTTTCCTACTATTGATAAACCCAACCAAAAGACAACACAGGAAATCTATATGACAGTTCCTGATAAATATGTAACGCTTTCAAACGGTCTCATGAAAGATTCTAAAAAAGAATCCAATGGACTTAGAACCGATCATTGGGTGATGGACAAGAGACATTCTACTTATCTTTTCTTTATGGGCGTAGGAGAATATGCTGTTGTAAAAGACAAATGGAAAAACATTCCTGTTGATTATTATATTGAAAAGGAATACGAGCCTTATGCTAAACAGATCTACGGAAATACTCCGGAAATGATCGACTTTTTCTCCAAAAAACTGAATTATGACTATCCATGGGCGAAATATGCCCAGATTTCCGGAAGAGATTATGTAAGTGGTGCGATGGAAAATACCACAGCCACTCTTCATGGAAGTGATATCCTGCAGAAACCGGGGCAGCTTATCGATGAAAATACATGGGAAGATACCATTGCCCATGAACTGTTCCATCATTGGTTTGGAGATCTTGTTACAGCAGAAAGCTGGAGTAATCTTACCGTCAATGAATCCTTTGCTAACTATTCCGAATACCTTTGGAATGAATACAAATACGGAAAAGATCAGGCAGATTATCACCTGATGACAGATGTGAATAATTATCTTCACAACCCAACCGACTTTAATAAGAATCTGGTTAGGTTCAATTATGAATCCCGTGAAGACGTTTTTGACCTGGTAACCTATCAGAAGGGAGGAGGTATTTTAAATATGCTGAGAAACTATCTTGGAGATGATGCCTTCTTTGCCGGAATGAATGATTATCTGAAAACCAACGAATATCAGAATGCAGAAGCTCATCAATTAAGGCTTTCTTTTGAAAAAGTATCCGGTAAAGACCTGAACTGGTTCTTTAATCAATGGTATTTCGGAAACGGAAATCCGAAGATCAATTACACCTCCACATTTGAGCCCGTGAAAAAGCAGGTTGCTGTTACAATTAATCAAACACAGGAAAAACCATTTGAATTTCCTCTGGCGATTGATGTATATGACAACGGAAAACCTAAAAGATATAATGTTTGGGTAAATGCGGAATCAAAAAATACATTTAGTTTTGATGTTTCTAAAGCTCCTGATCTGGTAAATATTAATGCAGATGGTGTTTTATTAGCCGAAATCACCGATACTAAAACTCCGGAACAAAATCTGATGCAGTTTACCAATTCTAAAGAGTTCAAAAGCAGATATCTTGCTTTAAACGGAATTAAAGATCAGGCTGGGAAAAGTCCTGCTGTTGTAAAATTACTGGCTGCTGCATTAAAAGATCCTTTCTTCAGAGTAAGAATAAAAGCATTAAACTTAATAGACCTTACTAATCCTGAACAAATGAAAGCATTGGGTGCTGAAGTTGAAAAACTGGCTTCCAATGATCCGAAAACATTGACTCAAGCTGCAGCTATTACGGCTTTAGGAAAAACAAAAGATAAAAAATACCTTCCTTTATTTGAAAAAGGAGTGAATGCTGTTTCCAATGCAGTAAAAGGAAGTTCTTTGAGTGCGCTTCTTTCTATTGACCCGTCAAAAGCCAGCAATCTGGCTGATAAAATTGATATGAAAGGAGCATCAGACGAACTCAGAGCACAATTACTTCCGATTATTGTTAAAAACAAAATTACCTCTCAGATAGAAAATATTGCGCCTCTGGCTACTTTTTACCCCTTCATTAAATTCCAGAATCCGGAATTGGGAAAAGCGGCGGAAGACGGTTTCAACTGGATCATGACTTCCGATAACCTGAAAGCAACGGAAAGCATTACGAAAATAGCAGGATATGCCAAAAATCAGATGGCAGATAATCCACAAGCTAAAATGATGATGGTTCAGATGCTGAAAGATGGTTTGAGCAAAAAAATGGAACTGCTGAAACAGAATCCACAAAATGCAGCAAGTATCAACAAACAGATCGATGTCATCAATAAAGCCATCGAAAATTATAAATAAAAAGAAAGCCGGCAGATTTGCCGGCTTTCTTTTTATCGTTACGTGTACCTACATTGTCGGATTTTATTTTTAAATACATTGGTTTTTAACGATGTTGTAAAAATTAGCATTTTTTACGACTGTTTTTTGCATTATCTTTCATAAATTCGTTTAAAATTTGGACAATTATGAGTTTTGGAATTGAAGCAGCGGGTTATTATGTGCCTGGTTTATATTTGGAAATTAAGGATTTAGCAGAAAAAAGAGGAATAGAACCAGCAAAATTGGAAAAAGGCTTAGGTCTTCATAAAATGGGACTTTCTGATGTTCACGAAGATGCTGCCACCTTTGCAGCAGAAGCATTACTAAAGCTTATAAAAGACTATCAAATCAATCCTAAAGAAATAGCAAGAGTATACCTTGGTACAGAAAGCGCAGTGGACGCTGCAAAGCCTACAGCTTCCTATGCTGTACAAATGGTAGAAAAAGTATTGGAAGAAGAATTTGGAACAAGATGTTTCAGAAACTGTGACGTACTTGATATGACTTTTGCTTGTGTAGGAGGAGTAGATGCATTGCATAACGCGCTAGACTTTGTAAAAGTAAACCCTGATAAAAAAGCAGTCGTGATTGCCAGTGATTATGCAAAATATGAATTGGCTTCATCAGGAGAATATACACAAGGAGGTGGTGCTGTTGCTCTTTTGATTTCCTCAAAACCAGATCTTCTTGTAATAGAAAATAATTGGGGAGTTGCTTCAGAAAGTGTCTTTGATTTTTTCAAACCGAGAAGATCATATAATAAAGAAGACTTGAGTGGAGCTCCGGAAGCCTATCCCGAAAAGATTGAAATTTTCACGGATGAACCTGTTTTTGACGGACAATATTCTAACCAGTGCTATCAGGATAGAATAAAAGAAGCTTATTATCACTATAAAGAGCTAACAGGGCAGGATAAACCATATGAAAACTGGAAGTACATTATCTTTCATCTTCCTTATGCCTTCCATGGAAAAAGAGTTTTCACAGAAATATATAGTCTGGAGAATGGTCTTTCTTATGAAACTGTGGACGAACAGAAAGCAATTGCTAAGTCAGAAAATTATCTGAAACTAATTAATGATAAGATAGAAAAGACCCAGAGAGCTTCTTCTGAGATCGGAAATATGTACACGGCTTCTATTTTTATGGCATTTCTTTCCGCATTACAAACATCTTTTAATGAAAATGAAGAACTTACAGGAAAAGAAATTGGTTTTGTAGGTTATGGAAGTGGTTCAAAATCAAAGGTTTTTGCAGGAAAAGTGTCTGAAGGCTGGAGAAAAGTAGTAGAGAAATGGAATTTATTCGAAAAACTAAACCAAAGAACTTCTGTTGATTTTGATACCTATGAGAAACTTCACAGAAAACAATTGAAGGAATCTGTAAATAATCAATATAAAGGTTTTGGACTTGTTTCTATTGAGGCTGAAAATCCGGTTTTAATTGGAGCTAGGTATTATAGTTATCAGAAGTAAGATTATCTTCTATTAAATCATATAAAGCATCTCATATTTTGAGATGCTTTTCTTTTTTATCAATGGAAAAAAGCCTGTTGGTTTTCATGATTTTTATGCTTGGATTATTTTTAATTTTATGAGTGAAATGGTTAAAAAAATACAGGTAACATGTAGGTATACTTCTTATGTATTAACTAAATTCTGTAAATATTAAATTAACAGTTTTTAAATTTTAATCTCAGCGACCCTCTTTTAAAACAGGGTTCTGCGGATATAAAGGGGTGTTTTTTATATAAAATTTAAGAAAATAAGCCGTTTTTTTCTCTATTTTACTAAAAATTTAAAACTGATTTAATTCAAATTTTTAATCAAAAATTATTTTTGAGTTTATTTTTTTAATTTAATGTTTATTCTTTTAGTAAATTGATTTTAATTTTCAAATTTATTAAAATTCCGTTAATATATAAATTGACTTATTTTTTGTTAATTTTTTAAATGTAATTAAAATAATTCTCCATCATTTTTTAAGTATGAGTGTGAATCTCTCCTTTCTGGAAGCCTGTTTTCAGTGTTTAATGAATTGATGGTATAGATATTTATCTACATATTTGTCCCTTGAATATATTAAAATCTGTTAATATGAATGTGAAGTTACATGTATTAAGTGCAGGAGCTTTGTTTTTTTTAGGACAAGCTGCTTTTGCGCAAAAATCTAAGAATGATTCTGTTCTGAAGGAGAATAAGATCGATGAGGTAATCGTTACTGGATACCAGAAGAAAAAAGCAGATGAAATTACCCAGGCTCAGGCTGTTGTTGGGGGTGACGAAATCAGAAGAAACTCTCCTACAACATCTATTGGTAACTCTTTACAGGGTAGAGCATCAGGGGTATTTGTACAAAGTACTACCGGACAGCCAGGTGCTGCTGCTACCATTCAGGTAAGAGGTATTGCCGGTGTTGGTGGTTCTTCAGAGCCTACTTATGTAGTAAATGGTATGTATATGACTGCAAGACAGTTCAGTGCAATCAACCCTGCAGACGTAGAATCTATTTCAATTCTTAAAGATGCTGCTGCTACAGCACAGTATGGTGCGAGAGGTGCAAATGGGGTGGTTGTAGTAACTACTAAAGCCGGAAAAGCTGGGAAAACTCACTATTCATTCGAGACTAAGTTTGGTTTCAGTGAAAAGTTGAGAGACAAGAACTATACCATGATGAATTCCAGGGAGTTGATGGATTTCCAGAATCAATTAGGGTACCTTGGATTTAAACCAAGGACTCAACAAGAAATGGATGCACTTGCTGCCTATGATCACAACTGGCAAAAAGATCTGTTAAAGCCTTCAAGCATTCAATCTTACTTATTCAGTGCCCAGGGAGGATCTAGAGAAAGTACTTTCTATTACTCTTTAGGATATGATTCTGATAACGGGATTATCAGAGATATCGACGGACTTAAGAGATATACAGGTAACTTTGGATTTACCAATAAACTGAGTGAAAAACTAAACGTAGGGATTAACCTAGGTGTTCAGTATCAGGAAACTCAGAATTTCAGAGACAGAAACAATACGCAGAACCCATTTGGAGCAATGTATAAATATGCTCCATATGAGCCGGTTTATAACGCCGATGGAAGTTATAATCAGACAATGAGAGCTGGTTCTAACGTTGTTGAGCAGATCCGTAACTATAGATTAGATGATCAGAGACTGAGAATTCCGGTTACTTTATTCGCAGAATATAAAATTATCGATGGTCTGAAGTTTAAAACAAACTTTAACGGACTTTTTGATTGGTACATGGGAACTCAGTGGTTGAAAAAAGGTTCAAACCTGGATATTACAGTGAACAAAGTTCCAACAGGTTCATTGAACAAAAATTCATTCTATACCTTTAACTACACTTGGAATAACTCCATTAACTATAAAAAATCATATGGAGGCCACAACTTTGATTTCTTAGGATTTATCGAATATAACGATAACTACAATGAAACAATGAATGGCGGGGCTTACGGATTGAAATCTCCGGTAATCAATGTTCCATCTATTACAACACCTTCTGATAGAAATACATTTACCGGAGTTAAGGTAAGAAATACTTTATTCAGTTTAGCAGGTTTACTAAACTATGATTATGAAGGAAGATATTTGGTAACAGGGTCATTGAGAAGAGATGCTTCATCAAGATTTGGTGCCAATAACCAAAGTGGTATTTTCTGGTCTGCAAGTGCTGCCTGGAATATCGCGAAGGAAGACTTCATGAAAGGTGGGTTTATTAATGATTTAAAGCTTAGAGGATCTTACGGTACAACAGGTAACGATGGTACTTTGCCTGATTACTATAATGTCAATAATATCAGCTACGGTTTATATGGTACTAACGGTACTTCATATCCTAGTACGCTTTCACAAGGTAATTTTATTATTGGGAACAGTAATCTTAAATGGGAATCTAATGCGATTACCAACTTAGGGGTTGATTTCACAATGTGGAACAGAAGAGTTCGTGGATCCGTAGAAGTATATCAGAACAAGAGAAAAGATTTCGTACAGCTTGTGCCTTTGGATAAACAGGAAGGTGGATACTACCAGTATATTAATGCAGGAGATATGTCTCAGAAAGGTCTTGAAGTTGAACTTAGTGTAGATGTAATCAAGCAGAAAGATTTCCAATGGAATCTACATGCTAATATTTCTTTCCAGAAGTCTGTTCTTGACAAGTTAGCAGATGGCCAGTCGGAAAGAAATTTAGGAGATACTTATCTTAAAGTGGGAGAAACTCCATATGTATTCTATAATGTTAGATTTGCCGGAGTAGATCCAAGCAATGGAAAAGCATTATATTATGATAAAGCAGGAAATGTTACTGATGTTTACAGTGCTTCCAATGCAGTTCCTCTTACCGATAAATCTCCATTCCCAAAAAGTTTTGGTGGATTCGGAACTACAGTTCAATATAAAGGACTTGATTTCAGCGCTGATTTCGCATTTAAGCTAGGTGGATATACTTATAACAACATGTATGCTGCTGCTGTGGATCCAACGTTGGCTGTTGCAGGTAGAAATATGGCTCAGGCTGCTGCTCAGGTTTGGCAAAACCCTGGAGATACAGGAGTATTCCAGAAAGTTGACTCAAACGGTATGCGTGATTCTGATCAGTGGATTGAAAAATCAGATTACTTAAGATTAAGATCACTTACATTAGGATATACATTTGATAAAGCATTCCTTGGAGAAGGATCACCAATCAATAAGCTTAGAGCTTATGTACAGGGACAAAACTTATTTACAGTGACTAAATTCCACGGAGAACCTGAGGTTTCAGTAGGATCTGGTGAATCTACAGCATTGTTTGTTCCAGGAGCATATAACCTTTATACTTACCCTGCTGTAAGAACAATCTTGGTAGGACTGCAATTAGAATTTTAATATTGAATAGCTTTATGAAAAAGAATATAATAAAAATAAGTTTAGCTGCGTTAACCATGTTTGTTACGTTAACGTCTTGCGACAGAAATCTAGATCAAATCTCGTCAATCAATGAAGATCAGGAGCAGGCAATGACCAGACCTGAGACCTTCAGACAGGCTATGGATGGAGCCTATGCAGCTCTTAAAGGAGCTGGATATTATACCAGCGATACAGGAAACCAGCTTATCATGGGTGATCTTACCACTGATAATCTTGTTCGTACCACTACAGGAAGAAATACCAACTTTGCAGCATCAAACTTCGAATTCTCATCAGATAATTCACAGACAACAGGGTTGTATACTGCTGCTTATCTTGTGATCAGCAGAGCTAACTTTGTTTTGAAATACATCAATAACGGAGTATTATCTGGAACACAGAAAACAAATTTGGAAGCTGAAGCAAGAGCATTAAGAGCAATAGCTCATTTTGATATTGTAAGAGCATATTCTCAAATCCCAACTCAATCTGCAGGTGCTAAGAATACAATTGGAATTTATTATTCAGAGACCTATTCTCCTCTAAATAATACATCATCAAGAAATCTTACTGTTGATCAGGTATATGATAAAGTGATAGCAGATTTATTATTTGCGGCTGATAATATTACCCAAAATGATTTGGATAAAGGAAGATTGAGCAAAGCTGCCATCTACGGATTATTATCAAGAGTAAACCTTTACAGAGGAGACTATGCTAACACTATTAAATATGGTGAATTGGCATTAGGAATTTCTTCAAGTATTACTCTAAAATCTAATTTCTATAAGATTTGGAAAGAAAAAGAAGGAGATGTTAATGATGGAGTTTTATTCCAGGTATCAAATTCTGCAGCTGAGCAAAATACAGTAGGTGTTGCTTACAATCAAGCTGTTCCAGCTTTAAGATCAGAGTTTGTTGTAGATTATGACTTATATACTGCATATACAAATAATGATGTAAGAAAATCTGCTTATTTTACTACTGATGTATATAGTAAACAAAAGTATAATCATGTTACAAAATATGCAGGTATTACTGGTTTACCATCTAATATCGTTCCTGTAAGATATTTAAGAGGAGCAGAAGTGTTGCTAAACGTTGCTGAAGCATATTACAGAACAGGTAATGGAGCACAGGCTTTAGTTCTTTTAAATAAATTAAGAGCTGAAAGATATACTGTATTTACTCCTGGTACAGAAACAGGACAGGCTCTTTTAGATGCGATCCTGAAAGAAAGAAGATTGGAGCTTGCATTTGAAAATGACAGATGGTATACATTGAAGAGATTAAACCTTCCTGTTCAGAGATCAGGTAAAGGAGATCTTTTTGACGGTACAGGTACTCCTGCTGTTGCACAGACTCTTGCAGCTGGAAGCTTCAAGTGGCAGTGGCCAATTCCTATTTCTGCTATTCAGGCAAACCCGAACATTAAGCAGAATGATCAGTATTAAAATTTAATTTTTAATAATATAGACGAAGAGCCCTATTCAATAGGGCTCTTTTTTATTGATATTTTATAAATAAGTTATCTCATGACCATACGATCCTGGTAACTTTTCGGAGTGACTCCTTCCAGTTGCTTAAATACCCTTGTAAAATAATTGGTATCAGAAAAACCTGTCTGAAAAGCGGTTTCCTTGATACTGGTCTGGCTGGCTAATAATTCCTTTGCTCTGGTAATTCTCTCCTGCAGAATAAAATCATTAGGAGAAGTACCCAGTTCGTCTTTGAACATTTTAAAGAAATTAGACTTGCTTACATAAGCCAGTTTGGCAATACTGTCAATAGACAATTTCTGGTGCAGATTTCTTTTAATATAATCTACCACAAATCCAATTCTCGATTTATTTTTAACAATATTCTTTTCCACCATGCCTCTTGCCTGAGTCTGCATCAATCTTATCAGAAGTTCTTTCAGTGCAAAATCTGCCATGATATCCTTTTGTGAGTTATCATCCATGGCAATTCTCATGATATTGTTGGTAGCAGAAGCCAGCGATTTATTATTAAACAGAAAATACTCATCCAGCTGAATATTCCATTGCGAAGTTTCATCCACCTTTGGAAGATGATAATTGAGATAATTAAGAGAATCCTCAATAAAATCAGGATTGAGACTTAAAGAAATACACTGTGTAGGCGTTTCATCCGCTTCCGGAAAATCAATCACCATCGTTTCTCCCGGTGCTACCAGAATACTTTCCCCCGGATAGTAATCAAAATAATTGGTCTTCTTATCCAGTTTCATATGTTTTTTACCTCTCAGCATTGCTGTAAATGCAATATTTTCAAAATGAAGTTTTACATTAAAAGCAGCCTTATGAGTCTCATAAATACTAAACTCACAATTATTTAGATTGAATTTCGTCTGGTTTTCAACAAGACTCAATAGTTGGTTTTCCTTACGTAATTCAGGAGTATTTAATAAAATCTTACTATTGTTATTCATTTCTAAATTTTTTTGAATCGGAGGTAACTCAAATATAGAAAATTTGAGAGTATGTTGCTGTTAATAAAATACTAAAATTGAACTCCTTGCACTATTTTCCACTTTTTTTATACGATTGTGCTATACTCTTTTTGGCTTCTCAGTGTAATTTGGCGTTATCGAAAAAATAAAAACAATACTAATATGAGCACTATTACAGAACCAAGATCAACCACACTTTTACAGCGTCCGGAATTTAAAAACAGATACGATAACTATATTGACGGGAAATTCACTCCACCTGTTAAAGGACAATATTTTGACGTAGTTTCTCCGGTTGATGGGAAAAAATTTACTCAGGTAGCCCATTCGTCCAAAGAAGATTTGGAGCTAGCGGTAGATGCCGCTGAAAAAGCATTTCAGACATGGAAGAATACTTCCTCCACAGAAAGAAGCATCATTCTGAATAAAATTGCAGACAGAATAGAACAAAACTTAGAATATCTGGCTACAGTAGAAACAATAGATAACGGAAAAGCAGTAAGGGAAACATTGGCAGCGGATTTACCTTTAGCCATTGATCATTTCAGATACTTTGCTTCAGTAATCCGTGCTGATGAAGGATCGCATAACGAGCTGGACAAAGACACTGTTTCCTTAATTGTTCACGAACCTCTTGGAGTGATTGCTCAGATCATTCCATGGAACTTCCCGATACTGATGGCAGTATGGAAACTGGCTCCCGCATTGGCTGCAGGAAACTGCGTCGTGTTGAAACCGGCAGAAAGTACACCTGTTTCCATTATGGTTTTAATGGAATTCATCGGTGACCTTTTACCGGCAGGAGTTATTAATATTGTTAACGGATTTGGAGCAGAACTTGGAAGAGCTCTCGTTACTAATCCGAAAGTAGCAAAAGCAGCATTTACCGGTTCTACCGCTACAGGAAGACTTGTAATGCAATATGCTACAGAAAATATTATTCCGGTAACGTTGGAATTGGGAGGAAAATCCCCTAACGTTTTTTTCAATTCAGTAATGGATGCAGATGATGAATTTTTAGATAAAGCCATAGAAGGAGCCGTTCTTTTTGCCCTGAATCAGGGAGAGATCTGTACATGTCCTTCAAGACTTCTTGTTCAGGAAGGAATTGCAGATGCCTTTATCGAAAGAGTAATCGAAAGAGTAAAAGCCATCAAAGTAGGAAACCCACTGGATAAAACCGTGATGATGGGAGCACAGGCTTCACAGATTCAGAAAGATAAAATCCTCTCTTACATTCAATTGGGAATAGAAGAAGGAGCAGAAGTGCTTGTAGGAGGAGCTGTAAACAACCTGGGTGAAGATCTTGAAGGCGGCTACTACATCCAGCCTACGATTTTCAAAGGAAACAACAAAATGAGAATCTTCCAGGAAGAAATTTTCGGCCCGGTGCTGGCATTTACCACTTTCAAAGATGAAGAAGAAGCTGTAAAAATTGCCAATGATACCATCTACGGTCTTGGAGCCGGAGTCTGGACGAGAGATGCTCACCAGTTGTACAATATTCCACGCCAGATTGAAGCAGGAAGAGTATGGGTAAACCAATATCACTCTTATCCGGCCGGAGCACCTTTCGGGGGTTATAAACAATCAGGAATTGGAAGAGAAAACCATAAAATGATGCTTGATCACTACCGTCAAACCAAAAACATGCTGATTTCTTATAACAAGAATAAGCTAGGTTTCTTTTAATATTATTTAGGACGTGCCCGATTGCCTTGGCTTTTTCCAGGGCAACACGGTCGGGCTATCCAGGGCTGCACTTCGTTTCGGTGCTCCATTGCATTTCGCACCGGCTCGTTCCTCGCCGCCCTTCCTATCCCTCACGCAGGGAAATTACCTGTTCAGAAGTGGAGATAAAAACAAATAACCCCAAATAACTCAATCCAAAAAATAAGATATGATTCCAAAAACAATGAAAGCGGCAGTAGTTCAGGGCTATGGCCAACCTTTGAAAATAGAAGAAGTACCTGTAAGAGAACCCGGAAGATATGAAGTCCTTGTTAAAGTAATAGCCTGTGGAGTCTGCCATACAGATTTACATGCGGTAGATGGCGATTGGCCTGCAAAACCCAAAATGCCTCTTATTCCGGGACATGAAGGAGTTGGTATCGTAGTAGCCTGCGGACCGGAAGCTTTTGTGAAAGAAGGAGATGCTGTAGGTGTTCCATGGCTGTACAGTGCTTGCGGATGCTGTGATTATTGTATTACAGGGTGGGAAACCCTTTGTGAAGCACAGAAAAATGGCGGTTACAGTGTCGATGGTGGATTTGCAGAATACGTCATTGCAGACTCAAGATATGTGGGACATTTGAAATCTGATGTTAACTTTTTGGAAATTGCCCCTATTTTATGTGCCGGAGTCACAGTTTACAAAGGATTGAAAGAAACAGAAACAAAACCCGGAGAATGGGTAGCCATTTCAGGAATCGGAGGACTGGGGCATGTAGCCGTTCAGTACGCCAAAGCAATGGGAATGCACGTAGCCGCTATTGATGTAGCAGACGATAAGCTTGAGCTTGCAAAAAAATTAGGAGCAGACCTTGTAGTCAATGCAAAAAACACAGATCCCGGAGAATATTTGCATAAAGAAGTCGGTGGAATGCACGGTGCCTTAATTACTGCAGTTTCACCTATTGCTTTCAAGCAGGGAATCGATGTGTTGAGAAGAAAAGGAACAATTGCTCTCAATGGCCTTCCTCCCGGATCTTTTGAACTTCCGATTTTCGAAACGGTTTTAAAAAGAATTACCGTAAGAGGTTCTATTGTAGGAACAAGAAAAGACCTGCAGGAAGCACTGGATTTTGCCAATGAAGGATTGGTAAAAGCTACCGTTACTGCAGCAAAGCTGGAAGATATCAATGATGTATTTGATAAAATGAAAAAAGGACAGATTGACGGCAGAATCGTTTTAGATATTGCCGGCTCAAATTAATTTGATGATGTGTTGCTGATCCCGGTTAGAATGTATTTTACCGGGATCTTTTATCAATATAAGGTTTGGATTAAACCAAAATAAAAACAATGGAAACAAAAATATCAAGACTTTCCGCAACAGAACAAGCGCTTGAAGTAATTGACAAGCTGGAAGAGCAATATGGCCCTCTGATGTTTTATCAGGCAGGCGGATGCTGTGAAGGAACCCAGCCACAATGCTTCGAAAAAGGAGGATTCTTTCCCAGAATGAATGATGCCATGATTGGTACTATTAACGGGCATGAGTTCTGGATAGACCGCGACCTTTTTGAATACTGGAAATATTCACATTTTACCCTTGATGTTACAGACGGTTTCGGACCCGGAGGATTCTCTCTGGAAACTCCTTTGGGTAAAACATTTAAAGTTCATTACAGGCTTTTCACTCCTGAAGAATATGAAAATCTGGAAACGGTAAAACGTAGTGAATAGTGTGATTTAACAAAAATAAGTCAGACTTTCACAAACCGGTTGACAAACATGGCAGCTACAATATCTCCTACAGCATTCAGCACTGTTGCTAAAGGATCTACCAACGTTCCAATAATCATCACCGCAGGAATCGCTTCCTGAGGCAGTTTATAAACAGAAATCATCAGCATCTCACCAATGTACCCGCCGTTAGGAATTCCACCCGCTACAATACTCACAAAAACAGTAATCCCCAAAGCTAAAAGCAGATTGGCAGGATCAAAAAAATCCTTTCCAATAATTAAAAAGGCTACATAAATCTTGATAATAGATGACATGGAAGATCCGTTTTTATGCAGTGTAGTCCCGATAGGAATCACCAGATTGGCAATAGAATTCGGAATCCCGATTTTGGAAGCCGCCTGTAAATTAGCAGGCATTGTTGCAAAACTGCTGCATGTGCTTATGGCGGTCAAAGTAGGGTAGATCGCATTTGTCCAAAAGCTTTTCACTCCTTTTTGCCCATTCGCCATGAATGCATAGATAGAAAAGAACACAAGGAAATAAATAACTCCTGCAATATAATATAACCCTAAAGGTTTAGCATAAAATCCAAAAAGCTGTGGTCCTAAAGTCGCTACCTGATAAGCAAAATAGGCTCCCAGACCAATAGGTGCCAATTTCATCACCAGCAAAAGAAGTTCTTTCATCACTTCATATCCAGAAGCAATAAAAACTCTGAAAGGCTGTCCTTTTTCTCCTGTCTTTCGGGCTGCAAATCCTGTCAGAAAAGCAAATACCAAAAGTGCCAGCATATTTCTTCTTGAGAAAAGCTCCGTGAATTCTCCTACGGTAAAGAAACTTACAATCCTGTTACCCCATGTGTCTTCATTAGCTGCTTCTGCAATCATCTCAGAACTTCCTGAGACCCCGGAAACAGGGAAAAGATATACTGCACATATTGTAAACACTGCTGCCGTGAGAATAAAGAACAGAAAGGTAAGTGCCATCACAAGAATGATCTTACCGAATTTTGATTGCTGCTCCAGAGAAGCAATAGAATTGGAAACAGCAAAAAATACCAATGGTACTACACTCACAAAAAGAAGATTAAGGAAAATATCTCCCAAAGGTTTAATGTATTCCACAAAACCGGGAGCAACAATTCCTATGATGCTTCCAAAAATGATTCCCAAAAGTAAAAATATGATTCCGGAGTAGTTTTTCAATACATCTTTCATGTATAGCTTTTTATCAAAGATAGGTTTATTTTTAACATTCTGTTATACAATTTTCAGACCTAAAATTCATAAATTTGGGTAAACCACATTTCTATGGCTTATATAGATTACTATAAAATTTTAGGCGTAGATAAAAACGCAACACAGGATGATATCAAAAAAGCCTATCGAAAACAGGCTAGAAAACATCATCCCGATCTCAACCCCGGAGACAAAGAAGCAGAAAAGAAATTCAAAGAACTGAATGAAGCGAATGAAGTGCTGAGTAATCCGGAAAACAGATCAAAATATGACAAGTACGGAGAACACTGGAAGCACGGCGAAGAATACGAAAAAGCCCAGCAGCAACAGCAAAGACAGTATCAACAGCAAAGTTATAACGGAGGATATTCCGGTGCAGATTTTGGTGGAGGTGAAGATTTCTCAGATTTCTTCCAGGATATGTTTGGCGGTGCAGGCGGTGGATTTGGCAGAAGTTCAAGAGGAAGAGCCTCCGGTAAATTCAAAGGACAGGATATCACTGCCGAATTGAATCTCAATTTAAGAGACGCCGCAACCACGCATCCGCAAACTTTTGAAATCAATGGAAAGAAAGTAAGAATCACCATTCCTGCAGGAGTGTATGACGGACAGCAGATTAAATTAAAAGGACATGGAAATCCCGGAGTAAACGGTGGGCCAAACGGAGATTTATATATCACCTTCAATATCCCTGCTGATCCGGATTTTGAAAGAATAGGTGATGACCTGAAAACCAAAGTAACCATTGATCTGTACACAGCCGTTTTAGGTGGCGAAGTAAAAGTACATACGCTGAATGGAAGTGTAAACCTTAAAGTAAAACCGGAAACCCAAACCGGAATGACAGTAAGGCTTAAAGGAAAAGGTTTCCCTGTCTATAAAAAAGAAGGAGAACACGGTGATCTTTTTGTAACCTATGAAGTGAAACTGCCAACCAACCTTACCGAAAAGCAGAAAGAACTTTTTGAACAACTAAAAAATTCCTAAGCTATGAGTGAAAGAATATCACGGGAAGAACTCGTAAAAATCTATAATATAGAAATCACTTTTTTTGATGATCTTGTAGACTATGGGCTGCTGAATATTCAGATTGAGAATAATATTCATTATCTGATGTATGAAGATCTGCCCGATCTGGAAAAATTTGCCAACTGGCATTATGATCTCGAAATTAACCTGCCCGGCCTTGAAGTGATTCATAATATGCTGAAAAAACTGGATGCTCTGAACCGCAGAAACAGAGAACTGATGAATAAACTTTCTGCTATAAGTGATCAATATGAAGATATTTAGTTTAGTTTTGTAGCTTTTTAAAGCAAACTCTATAATTATGAATGAAGAAAAGGTGATTACACTAAAGCCGGACAGGAAGATTTTTGAAGATATTTATTTTAGCGGTAATCAGGGAAGTCTGCTTTTTTCACCTACTACAAAAAGTAAAACTATCGTTACCATAGTTGCTGCAGTGATTGTTTTCATCGTTTTTCTATTAAAAGACTTTATGAGTAAAGAAAATGCAGGCGTTTTATACTTCCTGAGTTTTATATTTTTGCTTTGTGCTGTTTTTTTATCAGTCAGCGTTAATAAAGTTTCAAGATGGAAAAAACAGGTGAATCATTATCTGAGCACGCTTGAAAGATGTAAAGTATACGAAATAAGATTTGATAATAACTTTTTCACAGTCAATATTGATGGCGAAAAAGAGACCAGCGAATGGAAAGATTTTGAATACTTTGACAGCACTCATGAATTTATTTCTGTTGAAGGAAAATACAGTTATATGTTTCCCAGAAAATCAATGAATGAGAAAGAATACAGTTTTCTCAAGAATATATTGAAAGAGAAAATTAAAATCGATTAATAAAAACAAAAACGGAGCAAAATTATTTTGCTCCGTTTTTTATTATATACAAGTTAGCTTATTTGTTCTCTTCCAACCAGCCCATTTCCTTCATCCACTCGTCATTGTAGATTTTTCCTACATATCTTGAGCCATGGTCATGAAGTAAAACAACAATGACATCATCTTTTGTGAACTGATCTTTCATCTGAATCAAAGATGCAATAGCACTTCCGGCAGAATATCCACAGAAAATACCTTCCTCTTTCGCCAGTTTTCTGGCATAGATAGCACCGTCTTTATCCGTTACTTTTTCAAAATGATCAATTACAGACATATCATAGTTTTCAGGAATGATATCTTCCCCGATTCCTTCTGTGATATAAGTGTAAGCGTGATCATAATGAAGCTCACCTGTTTCGTGGAATTCTTTCAGAATAGAGCCATAAGTATCCACTCCGATTACTTTGATGTCCGGATTTTTTTCTTTGAAAAATGTTCCGCACCCGGTGATTGTACCTCCTGTTCCGGCTCCTACTACAAAATGAGTCAGTTTTCCTTCTGTCTGTTCCCAGATCTCCGGAGCCGTGGATTCATAATGAGCAGCTCTGTTGGACAGGTTATCATATTGGTTGACATACCATCCGTTTTCCGTCTCTTTTGCCAGTCTTTTGGAAACTGAATAATAAGAACGTGGATCGGTAGGTTTTACGTCAGTAGGGCAAACAATTACTTCGGCTCCTACAGCACGAAGAATATCACATTTTTCTTTTGACTGTTTTGAATTGGTTACAAAGATACATTTGTAACCTTTGATGATGGCAGCCAATGCCAGTCCCATTCCTGTATTTCCGGAAGTTCCTTCAATAATGGTTCCTCCAGGTTTTAATCTGCCGTCTTTTTCGGCATCCTCTATCATTTTAAGAGCCATTCTGTCCTTCACTGAGTTTCCGGGATTGAAGGTCTCTACTTTTGCTAATACCAATGCCGGAAAATCTTCACCTAATACTTTGTTAAGCTTTACCAGCGGTGTGTTACCTATCGTTTCAAGGATATTTTTTGCGTATTTCATAAATGTTTTATAAGCGGCACAAAGATAAGGCTTTTAAAATTATCTGCGCTGTGGATAACGTGTGGATAAGTTGTGGATAACACTGAAATCAACTGATACACAATCAATAACTTTCAATTATCAATTATCAATTATCAATTATCAATTATCAATTATCAATTATCAATTATCAATTATCAATTATCAATTATCAATTATCAATTATCAGGTTAGTTGTACTTAATCGCTTTCACCGGAGAAATCTTACTGATCAGGTAGCTCGGAATAATCAAGGCCAGCCCTGAGATAATAAGAATTCCTACTGAGATAGAAATAATGGCAATTGGGTTAAGATCAACCGGAACAGTACTTACGTAGTAATTTTCAGGATTAAGTTTGATGATTCCAAAGAATTTCTGGATTAAAATCAGTCCTAATCCGATAGCATTTCCGTACAAAAGCCCCGGGATCATAATAATCAGGGTATAATTGATGAAAGTAGCTCTTATCTGTGAATTGCTTGCTCCTAATGTTTTAAGAAGGCCAATAGAATTGGTTCGTTCGATAATAAGAATCAGAAGAACCATAATGATATTGATCACCACTACAATCAGCATGATGATAATGATTAAAGCAATATTGGTATCAAAAATACTGATCCAGTCAGTGATTTGTGGGAATTTTTCTGTCGCTTTTTCAGCATAGTTTTTATATCCGATCAGTTTTTCGATGTCAGGAAAATCTTTGTCGATATCATTCACATTCTTCAGGAAAATATCTATTCCGCCAATTTCATCTGGTTTCATATCCTGAATCTTTCTTGCATGATTGATTCCTCCGATAACAAATTGTTCGTCAATTAGTTTAATGTCAGTTCTGTAAATTCCGATAACTCTGAATTTACGGTAAAGCGGTTTTTGATCTGCTTTTAAAAATACAGTAACAATGCTGTCATTTACTTTAAGATGAAGATCATTGGCCACTTTCTGTGAAATCGCAACATCACTATTGAATCCTTTTTCTGTTACCTTCGGAGTTGTTCCGGCTATAAGGAATTTTTTAAATCTTAGACTGTCAAAATCCTTACCGATTCCCTTAAATATAATGCCTGCGAAATTGTGCTCATTACGCATAATTCCGGTAACCGTTACATATTTTTGGGTACTTTCCACATCGGGAAGTTCTTTTATCTTGGCAATATTGAGTCCCTGATTGTCCAGTACAGAAGTATTGTATGAAGAATTGGATCGTGTAGACCTTACGGTAATATGTCCGCTGAAATCAGCCAGCCTTTCTTTAATAGCTTTTTTTGAACCAAAACCAGTGGCTACGGTAATGAGGGAAACGATAATTCCCAATGCTACGGAAAGCCTGCCAATGAAGATGATAACCCTTGAAAGGTTATTTTTGTTATCTTTGGAAAATGCTATTTTTCTAGAGAAATATAAAGGAAATTTCAAGCTTATGAATTTAGATTTCAAAATTAAAAATTTACTTCTGATTTGCCTAATTTTTTTAGGAGTATTCAACCAATATTATTCTCAGACTCAAGTTCAACCGGATTTTAAAACGGGTGCCGACCAGCCTGAAATTTACCTGCCACTGTTAAAAAATAAAACGATCGGGGTGGTGACCAATCAGACAGGTTTAATGAGTGATAAAACCCATCTGGTTGATTTTCTTGTAAAAAACGGAATTAAAATCAAATCTATTTTCGCACCTGAACATGGCTTCAGAGGTGATGCTGATGCAGGGGCAAAAGTGAAAAACGGAGTAGATGTAAAGACCGGAATTCCCATTGTTTCACTATATGGAAATAATAAAAAGCCAAAGCCGGAGCAACTTTCAGGAATTGACATCGTTGTTTTTGATATTCAGGATGTAGGAGTAAGGTTTTACACCTATATTTCCACTTTGTCTTATCTGATGGAAGCCGGAGCTGAGAATAATGTGGAGATCATGGTTTTGGATCGTCCCAATCCACATGACGGATACACTGACGGACCTGTCCTGAGAAAAAAATGGTCAAGTTTTGTTGGACTTCACGAAGTTCCCGTAGTATATGGGCTGACAATAGGAGAGTATGGAAAAATGGTGAACGGAGAGAAATGGCTGAAGAATCAAGTTCAGGCTAAATATACGCTTGTTCCGATGAAGAATTATCATAAAAAGCAGCGTTATCCGATACTTGATAAACCTTCTCCTAATTTACCCAATGATAAAGCAATTAATTTATATCCAAGCCTTTGCTTTTTTGAAGGTACTCAGGTTTCTGTAGGAAGAGGAACAGATCTTCCTTTCCAGATTTATGGTTCTCCATGGACGGAAAACCTTCCTTATCAGTTTACGCCAAAACCAAGCTACGGAGCTAAAGATCCATTCCTGAACGGGAAGCTGTGTTATGGTGAAAACCTTTCCAGTTATCCCAAGGATCTAAGAGAATTGAATCTTGAATGGGTAATAAGAGCCTATCAGCATTATAAAAACCCCCAGCAGGATTTCTTCCTGAAAAATCTGTGGTTTGATACTTTATCCGGAACTGATGAATTGAGAAAACAGATCATCGCAGGAAAATCAATTCCGGAAATTAAAGCTTCATGGAAAAAAGATCTGGAAAGTTTCGAAAAGATCAGAACCAGATATGTGATATACGAAGATTAATTAATCAAAATTTTGGGGCGGATTTTTATCATTTCTGCCCTTATTTAGTATAAAAAGTCCCACAGTCAGTCCAACAACTCCTGCAAAAGCCGTCATTAAGGCTCTCTGTAATTTATCTGGTAAATCATTTCCGATATAATTCATTAAAAAAAGAATCACAAAAGTGATGACTGAAATGATAATATGATTTCTTCCGAATGGTTTCATTGTATTATTTTAATTTATAAGAAATCATGACCCCTCCTCTGTATGGGATGATTTCACCGCTTTTATTAAATTCTTGTGCGGAATCATAGCGTCTTCCCGTAGTACGGTCATATCCTTTATAAAACCCCTGTGATGTTCCTACAGTAGCATACAGATCAAGATTCCATCGTTCGGATAATTGGAATTGATACCCTGCTGTTACTCCCAGCATAAAAGAAAACCCTCTCTGATACAGATTAGAGTTGGTAAGGATTTCCCCATTCCAGTTTTCAAAACTATCATCATTCCAGTAATTCCATTTTGAAGCATTGTAGGCCGCAAAACTAATGTTGGCTCCTATATACCAGTGTTTGAAAGCTTCAGTAAAATAGTATCTTCCTTCCGCAGATACGGAATAAAACTGTAGTTCATGTCCTGCGAAAGATTTCCATGGTGAAATGAAAACATCTCCCTGAAGGGTATATTTTGGACTAATCTGTTTTTCTATTCCTAAGTTTAAAATTCCTATCGGAGCAAATAAAGCGTTCCCTTTTATGTATAAACTTTTATCCTGTCCTCCTTGTTCCTGTTCCTGAGCGTTCAACATAGTTGCCGACAGGAAGGCTAATATGCCTGCTGCTAATAATTTATATTTCATCCGGTTTATAATGTTTATTTTATTTGCTTTAATAGTTCATCTGCCAGTTGAGAATCCTTATTGCCCTGAACTGCTAAATTTTTAGACATTTCAGCATAGTTTTTTGCCATCTCTTTATTTCCCGTAAGGTGATAAAGTTTGGCAAGAATATAAGTGTTTTCCGAAGTTTCGCTTCTCATAACAGATTTTTCTGCCCATTCTGTAGCTTTCTTTAATGAAGAAGGAGTTTTCACATGATCTGCAAATATCCATGCTGCTCTCAGGAGTTCATTCGGATCAAAAGCATCAGAATTTTTATAATAATCTAAAGCCGCTTTCTCATATTCAGAAAAATTACTGTTCTGTTCATAATAGCTGAGTTTAGTCTGATTCAGCTTTTTAACAGCAGCTTCTTTCCCTACCAATGGTTCGGCAGCTTTCATGAAGTAGTCGTCATTGATTTTTTTATTTTTATCATCAATAGACTGTTCTACTATTTTTCCTAACTTCAGCTGAGCATCAAATTCGGTATAAGTTTCTTCAGGAAGATATTTAATAATCTCTGCTTTTCTGGATGCAAAAACAGGATAGTTGGTATCTTCCGATGATTTTACGAAGTAAAGAAGAAATCCGATTTCATCCTTTGTAAGCTCTTCAGTTTTCTTTTTATTCTGAAAATATCTTTCGGAAGCTTTTTTGGCAAATTCATAATCTGAGTTAGCGTTAAGCTTCATAATGTTGATCAGGAATTCCGGGTCTTTTTCACCGCCGGCAAAACGGTCTTTAAGAGAGCCTTTTTTATTTCCGGGTGAATTGATGTCCTGTGCCATTGCCACAAACAGACTTTCTTCCATATAACCGGTATTTCTGGAAACAAGTTCTCCTTCACCGTTCAGGAAAAGATAAGTAGGATAGGAACGTACTCCGAATTTTGAAGCGATATCTCTGCCTTCTCCCTTCTCCATGTCAAATCTTGCATTAATGAAGTTGGTGTTGTAGTAGTCACTTACTGCTTTCTGTGTGAATACATTTTTTTCCATCATTTTGCATGGGCCACACCAGGAAGCATAGGCATCAATAAAAACCAATTTCTTTTCCTTCTTGGCTTTTGCAATAATATCTTTGAATGGCAGCTCCTGAAACTGTATGGCTTCCTGAGCAGAGATCGCGATGGCACAAAAAATAGATAACCCGGAGATGATCTTCTTCATTTTCAAATAAGATTTGTAGGCGAAGATAATTAATTTTCAAAATATAGCGTGATGAATAGGTGGTCTCAATGACGATATTAACGAACTTTAAGACTTAAGCGTATCTGATTTTTGTTTTTTAATTTAAAATATGAAATCTAAATTTAATTCACTTTATGGTCCTAAAATCTTTGTTATATCTTTGCAAACGAATAATTTATACGTAGAGGAATCCATAATTTAGAAAATTTGATTATTAATTTTAAGCACGCCTTATCCAAAAAATCCATTTATATTACTGCTTTATCTGCCTGCCTGATCGCAGTGGCAGCATTTGCTGTTTTGAGTCTTTTGATCACAGAAGACAGCCGTAAGAATACCGATGATTTTGCGAAGAAAACATTCTTCAGAAAGTATGAATCGATAGAACACGAGTTCAGGAATATTGAGGATTATCAGTATCTGCTTCGCGCACTGATTCAAAAGGACGGACTGAAGAATTACAAGGATTATTCTTCGGTTTTAAATGATTTAAATAAAAAAAGAAATCTGCTGCCCTATAGCTGGTATTATTATGAAAACACCACTTCAGGAAAAACAGATAGTAATAATCCTTTATCCGGTATTTTCAGGAAGACAGATCGTAAAGAGAATTCTATTGTGATAAAGAATAACGGACCGGGACATTTTAAAGACCTTTTGCTTACCAAAAAGGACAGCATGTATTGGATTAGTTACGATTCTTTGATACTACCTGATAAAAACAAATTGTACTATGGCTCTACCGTAAGCCTGGATGATCTTCATCAATATTTTATTAATGTCGATAAAAGTTCCAATACCTACGCTTATGTCTTTACCAAAGAAGGAATCTGTATTACCCATCCTGAGAAAAAATATATAGGAAAAAATATCTTCGATTTTACAGATATTAAACCTAATGACACGTTAACCAGCAAAACTGAAGTGGGATATACCAAAGGGACAGCGGTTTCAGAATATCTGGGAGTTGAGGTTACCCGTTTCATAAAACCATTGAAGACTGATAATTTTGACGGATATACAGTAGTGAATCATGTGAACTTTATCATCGATGAAAACCTCAATAAGATAAAAGCCTATACCGTTTATATTTTCCTGGCGGCACTTTTTCTTATTGTAACGGTCTTTATGTTGTTCCAGAGAGCAACCGGTCTGGCTTATCGGGAAAAGGAGAAAATACAGTCGGAAAAGAATTTGCTGTTGATAGAGAACGAAAAGATGCACAAAGCAGAAGTGATCAATCAGCTTCAGCAGCTTAAAAATAATATCAATCCCCATTTTCTTTTCAACTCATTGAATTCCCTTTATATGCTGATCGGGATTAATAAAGAAAATGCACAGAAGTTTACCATGAACCTCTCGAAGATTTACAGGTATCTTATAGTGCCTCCAAAAGATAATATGGTTCCTGTTTCGCAGGAAATTAAATTTATACAGCAGTATATGGAACTTCTGAAAAGCAGGTTTGATGAAGAACTGAAATTTGAATTGATTATTAATGCTCCTGAAAGTCTGGAAAAAAGAATTCCCTATTTATCTCTTCAGATTGTCACGGAAAATGCAACCAAACACAATATTGCAACCATAGATCAGCCTCTGGAAATCATCATTACCGTTGATGAGGATGGGATCACAGTAAAGAATACCTGGCAGCCTAAGGAAGAAACGGTGCAGGGAGAAAAATTCGGAATTGAGTATTTGAATCAGGTTTATGGATATTTTAAGAATAATCTTCTTCATATTTCTGTAGATGGTGAATATTTCGTATGTTTTTTGCCTTTAATGGAGTAAAATAAAAATCCATTCACTCCCGAATTAGCACCATTCACTCCCTAATATTATATATATGATTCATGATACCTATAGCTTTGCTGGCTGAAACTAAGATATTTACTATTTGGAATGAATCGGACTATTTTAATGAAGAATTACAGGCTGGCACTGTATCTCGGTCTTGCTATGGCCTCACCAATGGCACTGGCACAGAAAAAAGATAAAGATACGGTAAAGGTCAACAAAGAAAAAACGGATAAGACAGAGACCTCTTCCTCAAAGAAAACCAAAAAAATTGAAGATCTGATCAAAAAGGGAACCTATAAAAAAGGACTCTTTAATACCATTCAGGTAAAGACGGATATTTATTTTGAAATACCTGACAGTTTGATGGGACGTCAGTTTTTGGTGGTTAATAAACTTTCTCAGGTACCTATGCAGGTGAATGAGGCAGGTTTAAACAAAGGAATGAACTATGAGAATAAGGTCATCTCTTTTTACCGTGATCCTGTAGCTAAAAAAGTATGGGTAAAAACGGTGGTTCCTAAAGTGTCATCCCCTAAAAATGACGCCATTACAAAATCTGTGAAAGATAACTTTTCAGAATCTGTGATTGAAGTCTTTGATATTGAAGCACAAAACAACGACTCTACGGCTGTAGCCATTAAAGTGAATAAAGTTTTTGATGGAAATCAGAAAAGTTTTAATGATGTTTTGGCTAATGTAGGATTGGGAGGATCTGTGAAGTCAAGTCTTTCTTACATAGAAGGAGTGAAAACATTTCCCAAGAACCTTGTGGTGAAGTCTCAATTGTCTACTTCTGTCAATGAAGGTGGTGTGGATCTTCCGGTAACTTTAGGCGTTACAACCAATCTGGTTCTGCTTTCTAAAATACCGATGAAACCAAGAGTATCGGATTCAAGAGTAGGATTTTTCTCCGAAAAACACTGGTCGTTTAATGACAACCAGCAAAAAATGGATGAGAAATTCTTTATTACCAAATGGAATCTTGAACCGAAGGACGAGGACAAAGAAAAATATTTAAAAGGAGAGCTGGTAGAGCCTAAGAAACCGATTGTTTATTATATCGATCCGGCAACTCCAAAACAATGGCGTGAGAAAATCATTGCCGGAGTACATGACTGGCAGGCGGCGTTTGAGCAGGCAGGATTCAAAAATGCAGTGATTGCGAAAATGCCGGATGAGAAAGATGAAGATTTTGATATTGATGATGTAAGATATTCTGTGATTACTTACGCCGCTTCGCCAAAGTCAAATGCAATGGGACCTTCTGTAGTAGACCCGAGAAGTGGGGAAATTATCGAAGCGGATATCATCTGGTGGCACAATGTAATGACTTCTCTTCATGACTGGATGAGAATTCAGACAGGGCCTATTGATCCTAAAGCAAGAGGAAATAAATTCAGTGATGAACATATGGGGGAAGCCATCCGTTTTGTTTCATCCCATGAAGTAGGACACACTTTCGGACTGAAGCACAATATGGGAGCATCCTTTGCATTCCCGGTAGAGTCGCTTCGTTCCAAAGAATTTACAGACAAAATGGGTGGTACGGCACCTTCCATTATGGATTATGCCCGTTACAATTATGTAGCTCAGCCGGAAGATGGCGTTACAGCAATCACTCCGAAAATCGGTCTTTACGATAAATATGCTATCGAGTGGGGGTACCGTTGGTATCCGGATGAATTCGTAGAGAAAAAAGCACTGAAAAACTTAATTGAAAAACATGAAGATGACCCGATGTACTTCTATGGAGAGCAGCAGAGCTACCTGGAAACCATTGATCCGCGTTCGCAGTCTGAAGATTTAGGTGATGATGCGATGAAAGCCAGCGAGTACGGAATCAAAAACCTGAAAGTGGTAATTAACAACCTCCTGAAATGGACGTATGAAGATGGTAAAGAATACACAGATGCCGGAAAACTTTATCTGGGCGTGATCGGGCAGTGGGATTTGTATACAGGTCATGTGATGGCAAATGTAGGAGGAATTTACCTGAACAATACTGTTTTTGGTAACAAGAAGAAAGCCTATGAAGCTGTTCCTGCAGAAATTCAGAGAAGAGCAGTTGATTATCTTGTTAAAAATGCCATCAACCTTCCGGAATGGTTATTCTTTAATCCGATTACAGAAAAAACGTATCCGGTTAAGGATTCACCAATGGGACCATTCGAGCAGACACCATATACCATGGCAAGAGGAATGCAGTATGCAAATATCTATTCTTTGTTTATGGATGACAGATTGTTGAGGTTACTTGAAAATGAGCTGAAACATCAGATGTCTGGCTCTAAAGAAGAAATCTATACGGTTGAAAATTTATTTGATCAGGTTAGAACTGCCATTTTCAGTAAAAAAGGAAGCCTTACGATGCTTGAGAAAATGACTCAGAAAAATTATGTTGATGCTTTGATTGTCTCTGTGAACAAATTATTTGAAAAAACAGCAGTGAAAGGATTGAAAGTAGATGATACTTTGAATATGCCTACCATCTGTAATTTTCATGAAGATGATCATGGTTTGAGGAATATCAATTATTCATCCATGAAAAGAGTATCTGAAGTGACAACTTACAAGAGAGCAGAACTTCAGAAAGTTCTGGATTTACTGAACAGAACAAGGTACAGAGGTGATGATGCTTCCAGAGCACATTACACAGATTTAATCATTCGTATACAAGAGGCTTTAAACAAATAAATGGCAATGAAAAAAACTCTAATACTTTTACCTCTTTTGGCTGCTAATATAGCAATGGCCCAGCAAAAGAAAACCATCACCGGGAAAATAGAAGACGGAAATACGTCTCAGGTTATCACCGGTGCATCTATAAAAATCGAGACCCAATCGGTGTCTACAAAAACGGAGTTGGAAGGAATTATCGAAAGCGTATCAGTAGGTACGGTGACAGATAAGGACGGAAAATTTATATTGGAAATCCCTACTGATACAAAAACGGTATTGGTAAGTTATCCTGGGTATGAATCCAGAGTCATTCAGCTGAATGAAGGACAGACCAACTATACCATCAGACTGACTTCTGAGATTTCGGATAAAAATAAAATCCAGGAAGTTATTATCACAGGGTATCAGAAAATTGAAAAGCGTAAGCAGACCTCAGCGGTTTCTACCGTGAAAATGGACAACATCAGCCAGGCTGGTGTTGCCAGTGTAGACCAGATGCTGGCAGGGCAGATTGCCGGTGTGGCAGTAACTCCTGAAACGGGAGCTCCGGGAAGTCCGGCGAAGATCAGAATCAGAGGGACAGCTTCCCTTTCCGGTCCCCAGGATCCGCTATGGGTCATTGACGGTCTTCCGTTAGAAGGAAATGATGTTCCTAATTTTACGGATAAAGACAATATTGATCAGCTCCAGAACTTCTCTATCGCAGGCTTAAACCCTAACGATATTGAAGATATTACCATCCTTAAAGATGCAGCGGCAACAGCTATTTATGGAGCAAGAGCAGCCAACGGAGTTATCTCTATCACCACCAAAAAAGGAAAGAAAGGAAGTCTGAAACTGAACTTCTCAGCAGACACTTTCGTTACCTCTCGTCCTGATTTTGATAAATTAAATCTTTTAAATGCTTCTGAAAAAGTAGATCTGGAACTGATGCTTGCCAAGCGCGCAGATCTTACGTACCGTGCCGATAAAGGAGAAGTAATGAGAATCCTGACTCAGAATAACCAGCTTGATGCTTTCAGAAACGGAGGGTTTGATGCTTTGAACTCATTCACACGCCAACAAATTAACGGTTTAAGAAATAACAATACAGACTGGGGCAAACTGTTATACAGAAATGCCATCAACAAACAATACGGATTAAGTGTTTCAGGAGGAAGTGATCGCGCAGATTACTATTTCTCCCTGGGATATTATGATGAAGAGGGAACAACTATCGGGACAGGTTTTAAGCGTTATAACCTTACTTTAAAAAACAATTATAAACTAAGCGATAAGTTAAATGCAGGAATCTCTATTTTCGGAACGCAGAGCGAACGTACATCTTTTGTAACAGATGCTGATGCTTCAATCAACCCCGTGAATTATTCAAGAAATGCCAATCCTTACATGAAGCCATTCAATGCGGATGGAAGCTACAATTATGATAGAGATATGGATGGTTTTGAAGATCGTTATATTCCTTTTAACTTCCTTGAAGAAAGAGAAAATACCAACTATTCACTGAAAAATAACTCTTTGAAAGCAATTTTAGATTTAGAATATAAAGCTTCAAAAAGTTTAAGATTTACTTCTCAGTTGGGACTTCAGTATGATGCTAATAAAACAGAGAAATTTGCAGCGGAGAATACCTATTTTACCAGAAAAATGAAAGAAAATACCCGTTACTACAAAGACGGTAAATACAATTACTTTCTGCCGGCTGGTGCGGTAAAACAAAACTGGGATAATGATTTCTTCCAGTACAACTGGAAATTACAGGCGGCATATAGCACGAAGATCAATAAGCATGAAATTGATTTGATGGCAGGAACAGAAATCCGTAAAACAGAGGATAATACAACCATCACGAGAGCTTTCGGGTACGATCCTGCGACAAGAAGAGCCACAGCAATCGTTTTCCCGAATTCAAGTTTTGCAGCTGATAAAAGATATGAAACCTACCGTGAAGCAGCTCCTATAGAGAATGCCTATGCATCTATGTTTGCTACAGCTTCTTATACGTATGATCAGAAATATACATTCTTTGGAAGTGTGAGATATGACGGTACTAACCTGTTTGGAGTTAACAAAAAGTATAAATACCTTCCGATATGGGCCGTTTCAGGATCATGGCTGGTAACGAAGGAAGACTTTATGAAAAATATTTCTGCTGTATCTAACCTTAGATTGAGAGCATCTTACGGTCTTCAGGGAAATATCGACAGAAACACCTCACCATTCTTTATCGGTGAATATAATGATGCCACCATTCTTCCTGGAGGAAAAGAATCCATTATCAATGTTCTCAGCCCTCCTAACGATAAACTGAGATGGGAAAAAACAACCAATACCAACTTAGGTCTTGATTTGGGATTGTTTAATAACCGTGTAAGCCTTACCGCTGATGTCTACAGCAGAAAAGGTACGGATATGATCAGTATGAAAGAAACTCCTTTGGAAACAGGATTCGAATATACGATGATGAACTGGGGAAGCCTGACTAACAAAGGTTTTGAACTGGCGATATCTACCAGAAATGTCAATCATGATAATTTCAAATGGACGACTACCATTAACTTTGCCCACAACAAGAGCAGAGTATTGAGTGAGCAGCCGCGTGATAATGCATTGCTTCCATCAAGAGAAGGACTTCCGGTAAATGCTGTCTTTGCTTTGAAAACTGCAGGAATGGATGAACAGGGAAACCCATTATTCTGGAAAGGAGATCAGAAGATTTCAGCAGCAGAATTCTTTAAGTTATATGATGTGTATGCAGATTTCCTGCCAGGGCAGCTTGTTGATACCAAACTTTCAAATGCTGAGCTGAGAAGCCTGTTTACTTATGTAGGAGACAGAGATCCGAAATTTACCGGAGGGATTATCAACACCTTTAAAGTAAGTAATTTTGACCTTACCATCTCTGCAACATTTAACCTGAAGCAGACAGTAATGAGAACGCCTTCTTACCGAGGTATGGAGTTAGACAGAGGAAGAAACTACACAAGAGATATTTATGAAGCTGGAGGTTCGCTTCCGGGAATTACAAGTCCTGATATGGAAGCTAACCCGGACGGATGGATGGCCAATAAATGGTTTACAGGAAACCGTTCCAATGCCTACAGCTTACTGGATGTATGGGCAAAAGAGATCAGCTATATCAGAATTAGCAGCATCCGTTTAGGGTATACACTTCCTAAAGAATTTACAAATCCGATGGGGATCACAAGTTTGAGACTGAGTGTTGAAGGGCGTAACCTGTTTGTATTCAGCAACGGATACAAAGGATATTTCGATCCGGAAACGTATGGTAATATTTATGCACAGCCTATCACCAAGTCGGTGACCGTAGGATTTAATGTTTCTTTTTAAAACTTGAGAAAAATGAGAAAAATTACAGCAATCATAGCTCTTGCAGCAATCAGCTTTATCAATATCGGATGTGACAGGTTTCTGGATATTCAGCCTGAGGGAAAAGTTATTCCTACCACAGTTGAAGATTACAGAAAAGTACTTACATCTGCCTATTCAAAATATCCTGTTCATAAATCTCTGGTAGCCCTTCGTACCGATGAGGTGAATATTGATGATAATTCAACGGATTTTATTTCCTATCGTGAAATTGCGATGTGGAAAGACGCTAATAATGATCAGGCATCTACAGAATTTCCATGGGTAAGCTTTTATTCCGTGAACTTTTATCTGAATCAGATTATCAATGAAGGAAGTAAAACCATGCAGGATTCTCCTGAAAAGAATCAGATTTTAGCAGAGGCGTATGCTCTTCGTGCTTACCTGTATTTTGATATGGTGAATTTATATGGAAAACCGTACAATAGTGCTACAGCTTCTACCGACAGAGGCGTTCCGATCAGTCTTGAAATCGATCTTGAGCAGGTATTAAAACCATCTTCAGTACAGGAGGTGTACAATCAGGTTCATGCAGATCTTAAAAAAGCAGAAGATCTGATGGTAGAACAGAAACAAGCAACAGGATTGAACTACAGATTTTCAAAAGTTGCATTGCTGGCTTTTGAAGCAAGGGCAGCCCTATATGAAAGAGACTGGAATAAGGCTTTAAACTATGCAGATCAGGTATTGGCAGTAAAAGGAGATCTGAGCAATTTAAATACGGTAAACACACCACCTAACCATTATGCTTCCCCGGAATCGATCATGGCTTTGGATAATACATGGGATAATTCTATAAAAAACTTGTCTTTTGCATCTCCGGAATTGATTTCTTCATACAATACTACGGCAGATAAAAGGTTTGGCATGTGTTTTGAAAAAAATGGTAGTAAGTATAAAGTCACCAAAGGAGGAAGTTTAGAATTCAAAGTGTCTTTCAGAACAGCAGAGCAGTATTTTATAAAATCTGAAGCATTGTTAAAATTGAACAAGCTTGCAGAGGCTAAAGAAACACTTCTGAAAGTAATGAAAAACAGATATACTCCGGATGGATATACTTCAGTACAAAATGCGGTGAACTCAATGGATTCCACAGCATTTATGAACTTTATCCTGGATGAGAGATTCAGAGAATTTGCTCTGGAAGGCCAAAGATGGTTCGACTTAAGAAGAGCAAATCAGAAAAAAATAAGCCACACCATTAGTGGTAATGAGTATATTCTTCAGCAGAATGATCCGCGATATACCATTGAATATCCAATGAGTGCGAAGAAGAATAACCCTAATTTATAGAACTTCATATCAAATTCAATACAGAGGAAACCGCTTGAACTTAATTGTTTCAGCGGTTTTTTTGTACTTTTGCATCGTTATGAAAATTGCCATTATAGAAGATGAACTGCTGGCTGTGAATTATCTGAAAAATCTTTTGGATACACAGAGCATAGTCCCTGTTACAGAGACGGTTATTCTTCGTTCCAAAAAACAGGCAATTGAGTTCTTTGAGAAAGATTCTGCTGATCTTATTTTTATGGATATTCATCTTGGAGATGGAATGAGCCTTGAAATTTTTGAACAGATAGAGCTTTTTAGCCCAATTATTTTCATTACCGCATTTGACGAATATGCCATGAGGGTTTTCAGGCATTTCACCATTGATTACCTTCTGAAGCCTTTCGAGGAAGAAGATTTGCATAAAGCTTTACAGAAATTTATTTCTATAAGAAATAATTTTGATCCTGAACCGGTTCTTAAATCTATTTCATCACTGCGACAGGCAGAAGATGAGGTAATGAAACGCTTCATGGTAAGAGAAGGAAATAAACTAAAATCAATAGACGAGCATAACACTGCCTATTTTTTTGCCTCCGGGAAGTACCTTTTCCTGACCACAAAAGATCATCAGACCTATATTTATGATGATACCATTAAAGATATTATTCAGAAGCTGAACCCTGAAATTTTCTTTAAGATCAACAGGAAATTTATCATTAATAAAGATGCGGTTTCCGAAATTATCAAGCATTCCAGCCAGAAAGTAGAGCTTAGACTTTCACCGGAACCGGAAGTGAATACTGAAATTTTTATCAGTAAAATGCAAATCGCTGAATGTTTAAGCTGGTTGAATAAGTAATTTTATTTTTCATTTACAGAAATAATCTATCATTTTATTAAAGATTTATCTTGAAGCCAAAAATTCCTCGAAAGATTCTTTTTTCATCATTTAATCTTTTTCTGAGCAATCATTTTCAAATGTGAAAATTATTAACCAAAATAATAAAAAAAAAATCTACTACACCGATACTACATGATTTGTTTTTGTTTTCAATATGTTGTTATTCAGTAATTTGTATAACATGTATCAATTGAATATAATACACTTATTAATGAATTAATAATGATTTTGTAGTAAAATTTTTATTTGCAGCTTCCGCTCTTGTTTTTAAAATTTCACCCACTGTGAACAACCCATAACTTTAAATTAAACCTTATCACATCTTATTATTTTACAAAATTCTGTGATTTTCTGGTCATAAAGAATTGGAACAAATTCATTGTTATCATCATACTTATTTATTTTTATAATATTAAGTGATTGTAAATCAATTGTATATTGTTGTAGTGTATCTTTGTAGTACCTGTTCTTTTTGTTTTTTATTGAAAATATATAAGTTTTGTATAAGGTTTCATCTTATGAATTTGTAGTAATTTTTGTATGAAACTTAAAGTTTGCTTAGAAAATCCCCGAATGTAGATTATAATTTTCAAGATACTTATCCAAAATTTATTAAAGAAAATGAATACAAATCACCACCATCCTACACTTATCATTTTAGCAGCCGGAATGGGCAGCAGATATGGAGGTCTTAAACAGTTAGATATATTTACTCCACAGGGAGATACCATTATAGATTTTTCTTTATATGATGCATTGCAGGCTGGTTTTAAGAAGTTTGTTTTCATTATTCGTGAAAGTTTTGAAAATGAGTTTAAGTCATTAATAGAAAAAAAAATAAAAGGAAAAGCCGAAATAGAGTACGTGTATCAGGAGATTGATCGTGTCCCTCAGGAATATCTAAATGCAGAACGTACCAAACCCTGGGGAACAGGACATGCCTTACTGCTTACCAAAGATGTGGTACACGAAAACTTCGCCATTATTAATGCTGATGATTTTTATGGGAGAGATGCCTTTATGGTGATGTATGATTTTCTAAAAAAAACAGATATCAACTCTTATCATTTTAGTATGATAGGCTATTTACTGAAGAATACGGTTTCAGACCATGGCTATGTTTCCCGGGGTGTATGTGAGGTAGATTGTAATGGAAACTTATTAAATGTAACAGAAAGAACATATATAGAGAAAAGCGAAAACGGGCTAAGGTACAAAGAAGAAGATGAGAGTTTTACAACAATTGAAGAGGAGGTAACAGTATCTATGAATTTTTGGGGTTTCACACCCAGGTGTTTTGAATTTGGCAATGATTCTTTTAAGCGTTTTTTAGAGAAAAACAAAGGGAGTTTGAAAGCAGAATACTATTTACCCACTTTGGTTGCCGACAGTATAGCATCCGGAAAAGTTAACGTAAAATTACTGAAATCTAATGACAGGTGGTTTGGAGTTACCTACCCTGAAGATAAAGAAATTGTACAAAAAAGGATTTCAGAACTAAGAATGAAGAAGCTGTATCCTGAGAATTTATGGGAATAAGCTGGCATTACAATTTTAATGTAAGCATTCAACAGCAGATTCTTACAGGTTTCAACAATTAGGTATAAATTTAATTTTAGCACTTCCCAAAAACCAAATTAATATGTTAAAAAGCACAATAGATTCCTCTACAGGATTCGAGAAAAGATTTGAAAAGATAGAAACAGTTATTTTCACGGATTCGCTTTCAGCTTCAAAATCTGTAGCAAAAGAAATTTCTGATCTTATACGCGTCAAGCAGTCCCAGAAACAACCTTGTATTTTAGGGCTAGCTACAGGGTCTTCGCCCAAGAGCTTATACGCAGAATTGGTACGAATGCACAGAGAAGAAGGTCTGAGCTTCAAAAACGTAATTACTTTCAACCTTGACGAATATTATCCTATGGAACCAGATTCCGTACATAGTTATGTTCGTTTTATGAAAGAGTTATTGTTTGATAAAGTAGATATTCTTTCTGAAAATTATCACATTCCTGACGGAACATTATCCAAAGAAGAAATAGCAGATTATTGTACAGAATACGAACTTAAAATAGAAGCCTTAGGCGGGATAGATTTGCAGGTTCTGGGTATTGGTGGTAATGGTCATATCGGATTTAATGAATCGGGTTCCCTGCAAAATTCCAAAACCCGTCTTGTAGCTTTAGATCATATCACAAGAGTAGCAGCAAGCAATGAGTTTTTAGGACTGTCGAATACTCCCAGAACAGCTATTACATTGGGAGTGAAGAAAATAATGGAAGCGAAAAGAGTAATACTCCTGGCGTGGGGTGAATCTAAATCAAATATTATAAAAGAGTCTGTAGAAGGCCCTGTTACCAATCTAGTACCAGCCTCTTATCTGCAGGAACACAAAAATGCCACTTTTGTGTTAGATCAGGCAGCTGCTCATAAGCTTACCCGAATTAATACTCCATGGCTGGTAGAAAAAATAGAATGGACTGATGCATTAATCCGAAAAGCAGTTTTGGGATTAGCCCAAAAAATAAAAAAACCAATATTGATGCTTACCGATTCGGATTATATAGAAAACGGAATGAGCGATCTGTTGGCAGATAAAGGGCCAGCCTACAATATCAATATTCAAATTTTCAATAAATTACAGCACACCATAACGGGATGGCCGGGAGGTAAACCAGGAGCAGATGATAGTAATAGACCAGAAAGGAAAACTCCGGCCAAGAAAAGAGTTCTTATATTCAGTCCGCATCCGGATGATGATATTATTAGTATGGGCGGAACTTTCATAAGGCTACACCAGCAGGGGCATGAGGTTCACGTTGCTTATCAAACTTCCGGAAATATAGCCGTAGCAGATTCTGAAGCATTGCGGTTTGCCAATTTTGTTTGTGACTACAACGAAATGTTTGGTATAGAAAATAATGCGGCACAAAAGATTTTTGACAAAGCAACCAAATTTTTACAAAATAAAAAAAATAGTGATATAGACATTCCTGAGGTAAGGCATATCAAGGGCTTAATAAGGAAAGGAGAAGCAAAATCCACTTGCTATTATGTGGGAATACCAGACAGTCAGATTCATTTTTTAGAAATGCCTTTCTATGAGACAGGCAGAATAGAAAAAAAACCATTAAGTACAGAAGATATAAAAATTGTAACAGATATAATAGACAAAGTAAAACCACATCAGATATACGCAGCTGGTGACTTAGCAGATCCTCATGGAACACACAAAGTATGTTTAGATGCTGTTTTTGAATCTGTTAAGAATTTAAAATCGAAGGAATACATGAAAGATTGTTGGCTATGGCTATACAGAGGAGCATGGAAAGAATGGTCTATAGAAGAAATAGAAATGGCAGTTCCCCTAAGCCCGGACCAGATTTTGGAGAAACGCTATGGAATTTTCAAGCATCAATCTCAAAAAGATGGAGTCGTATTCCAGGGAACGGATATGAGAGAATTCTGGCAAAGAGCAGAAGAAAGAAACAGAGAAACAGCTGAAACCTATCATAAAATGGGGCTTGCTACTTATGCTGCCATGGAAGCTTTTGTAAGATGGAGATTCTAAAAAATTAAAATTCAATAAACAGGGTAAACAATAATACAAGTTCTGGTAAAGGCCGTAAATGATGTAGAACAAATTTTAAAGGTTAATTAAAGGGCATTATGCCTATATTTTAAGGATATATTGCAGAAATTTTAAAGATTTTGCAAAGTATTTGGGTAGTTGTACTCGAAATTCTTTGCACTTTATTCCATGCTTTGATAAGAAGTAATTCTTCACTAATGCAAAATCTTATCAATCTAATTTAGGTACACCTTATTGTACATCTTTTTGAATTAATTAATGATGGTTTGGGAAGCCTTTCTAAACTTATTCACAATTCTTTTTCTTTCAATCCAAAAAAAGTTGTAAAGCCAAAGATATTGAAGATATCTTTCAATGCTCTTTGGCTTATTATTCATTATTAAAAAAACACAAAACAGAAGCGGGTAAAACATACTTTTTGCGTGAGAAATGTTGCTATGGAACGGTAAAAAGGTTACCTGAAACATTTTGAAAATGAACTCTAAACTTGCTTACTGAAGATTTTTTTAACCTTTAAAAAACTAACCTTAATATTTAATTGTTGATCTATTGGAATAAAGTTAAAGCGCTGATATATTAAATGTTATCGGTGTTTTTGTGTTGTTCTTATTAAAAGTAAGAATTAAGTCTGTCAACCATTATCAATTTACAGGAGGCTTTTTAATAAGGCATATTCTAATCTTTTTCAAACTGGTGGTAAAGGGATAAAAACTGGTGGTTACCAGTATGCAGGTGTGAAGTAAAAATATACATTTGATTAACAAACAGTTAATGTTTTAGTAATAGCCAGTTCCCTCTCAGGCAAAGGAAAAAATAAGAAAAGAGATTAGTAAGAAAGCAACTACTCTTAGGTAAAATAATATCCAATAATAAAATTAATAAAAGCATGAAGAAAAAAAAGATTATTTTGAGTGCAGTTCTAATGTCCTCTATACCATTTGTGTATGCACAGGAAACTAAAAACAAACCTTCGGACACCCTCATGAAGAAAGTAAAAAATGTGGAAGAAATTGTTTTAGTAGGATACGGAAAACAGAAAAAAGGAACTGTTTCCGGATCTATAGCTTCTGTTGACAAAAGGATACTACAGGATCGCCCAACAACAAGTTTAACCGCCAGTATACAAGGTGCTTTACCCGGGGTTACAATTAAATCTTCTTTAAAAGATGTAGGTTCTGTACCTGATTTAAATATAAGGGGAAGGAGTGTTGCAGGTAATTCCCCACTTTATATTATTGATGGAATTCTCTCAAGTGCTGCAGATTTTTCCAGGCTAAGCCCAGCCGATGTTGAAAATATAAGTATATTAAAAGATGCTTCAGCAGCTATCTATGGTACAAGAGCTGGTTATGGTGTCATTCTTGTCGAGACCAAAAAAGGGGGTGGAGGTAAGATGAGTATCAATTATAATATGTATAATGCCTATCAGACGCCGACTTATTTGCCAAAATATGTAGATGCTGTTGAATATATGAAACTGAAAAATGAGGCATATTACAACGCTGATAATAGTGTTGGTCATTTTTCTCAATACAAGCAAGAACAAATAGATCTTACAGCTGCTGGGACAGATCCGGATAGATACCCTAACACAGACTGGTATAAAGCAACTTATAGGAAAATGGCCAATGTGCTTAATAATGAGATTAATGTATCAGGGGGAGATAAAACCCGTTATTTTGCAAGTTTAGGGTATTTGAAACAGGAGTCTCTATCACCCACAAAAGGGATGGACAGATATTCTTTCAGGACCAATACCTCCTCTAAATTAAGTGATAAACTTACCGTCAATTCTAATATATCGTTTATCAAACAGATGATCAATGATCAGGGAGACGATATTAATACTATAGAACTGGCAAGAATAACTCCTACTATGGCATTAAGGCAATCCAACGGATGGTGGGGATCTATGAATGCGGGTAAAGTAGATAATACATTTGCAAAAACCAATCCTGTAAGAAATAACATAGAGGGAGGAGATTCTAAGGTAAATGATCAGAAATTTATGGGGGCGTTATCCGCAAGCTATGCCCCTGTAAAAGGATTAAATATAGATGCCCAAATCAGCTATTCAAACTGGAACTATCGTTTGGGTGAATTTACAAATACACTCAACCCTGTATACAATTTTTTGACTCAAGCTCCTATTGGTGCAACTGCAAGAGCAGTTAATAACTATCATGAAAAATGGGAATCTGATGAATTGCTTAATACTCAGGTCTTTGTAAGTTATGAAAAGAAGATAGCATCACATTATTTTAAAGTGTTGGGAGGTGCTTCATATGAAAACTACACAGATAGAGTAATGGAGGGTAGAAAATCTAATATACCCAAAGATGGATTGCATTCTTTGAGTGCTCTTTCTACTCTTGACGGAACTTTAGATGAATTAAAGTCTAATACCCACCAATCTGCTGTCCAGTCTGCTTTTGCCCGTATTAATTATAATTACCAGGAAAAATATTTTTTAGAAGGTATTATAAGGGCAGATGCATCTTCACGTTTTGCTAAAGAAAACAGATGGGGCTATTTTCCTGCAATTATGGCTTCCTGGAGGCTGGATAAAGAGAATTTTATTAAAAACCTGAATTTTATCAATACCCTAAAGTTAAGAGGTTCTTATGGCAGCACGGGATCTGTCAATACCATTGGTTATTATGACAGCCAAACCTATATGGATAATAATTCTTCAGTTCTGGGGAATGCTATTGTTGGAGCAGTGGTGCCAGGTAAGCTTGGCTTTTCCGGTATTGGATGGGAAAAAATTATCACCAAAAATATAGGTTTGGATGGATCTTTATTCGGTAATACTTTCACATTCTCAGTAGATTTATATAACCGTCTTACTAAGGGTGCATTAATGAGCCATCAATTAGAATATGAAACAGGTGTAATCATGGACAGCGATCCAGTAAAAACCCAAACGCCGCCAATCAATGCTGGTGATGTCGAAAATAAAGGGATAGAAATTACTTTAGGATATAATAAAAATTTTAAAGATGGAGACTTTTATATCAATGCTAATTTTGCTAAAAACCAGAATAATATTCTTTCACTTATAAATAACAAGCCTTTATATGATAATAACTGGATAACACAGGTTGGAGGTTCAATTGGTGATTTCTATGGATACAAAACTGCCGGTCTCTTAACCCAGGAGGATATTAATAATAATTATCCTAAATTATATAACTCTTCTCAGCCTGGCGATATAAAGTATGTGGATATTAATGGGGATGGAGTTATTAATGAGAGCGATAGAACAGTCATAGGAAATGATGTCCCAAGTTTTACCTATGGTCTAAGCATGGGAGGTAGCTATAAAAATTTTGATCTTAGTGTAGTGGGGCAAGGGGTAGCTAATGTTCAGGTATATCTGGATAAAGAATCCTCTCAGGCATTCTTCAATGGTGCAGGGGTAAAACAATATGTTTTAGATAACAGATGGACTCCTGAAAACCCAAATCCAAACGCGTTATACCATAGGATGTTACCGTCTGGAGGAGGAACTCAGAATATAGAAGTTGCTTCAGATTTTTGGCTTTTTGATGCAAGTTACTTCAGAATTAAGTCTGTTACTTTGGGATATTCCCTTCCTCAGAAAACAATCAGTCATATAGGATTGAAAAAATTCAGAATATATGCAAATTTAGAAAATTACTTTACACTGAGAGGAGACAAAAGAGCGAAAGATTTTGATCCTGAAATGGCTAGCGCCCGTTCCACATATCCAAACTTAAAAACGATATCGTTTGGTATCAATGCAACTTTTTAACTTAAAATAAAAACATCTAAAAATGGAAAAAATAAAAATTATATTATTGTCAGTTTCCCTGGCTGTAGTTACTGGTTCTTGTAATTTAGATAGGTTTCCGGAAGACAAAATATCAGAAGAGACGTTTTGGAAAACTGAAAAAGACGCTACTTTAGCATTAAATGGTATTTATGCATACTTATCTGGTGCTGCGTATGAAAATATGTATAATGATAGTTATACCGATAATTCATATGCTCAGTATCCTTGGGAAACAAAGGCTGTAGCTGCTTCTACAGGGGACATACTTCCTTTTACAGATTTCGGATATGACTTTACTACAATTAGAAGGGTGAATACTTTTTTAGAGAATATTGATCAAATTCCCATGGACAAAAATCTTGCTAAAAGATATATAGCAGAAGCAAGATTTATTAGAGCTTTCAATTATTTTGATTTATCTCAGTACTTTGGAGCCCTTCCACTGGTGCAGAAATCAGGTAAATTAGATGAGACCTCTCTTACTCCTGTTTCTGAAGCTGAAATTGATAATTTTGTAACTAGTGAATTAAATGCTATAGAAAATGAATTACCAGCTTTCTACACCTCTGGTCAGGATAAAGGTAGAATAACAAAAGGTGCAGTATTGGCATTCAAAGCAAGGGTATATCTATACACAGGAAAATATAAAGAAGCTTATGAAGCTGCTCAATCCGTAATGAACTCTGGAATTTACGGGCTTTTCAATACAGCTTCGGTAGACACAAGTACAGACTATGACAGCTTTGTTACCTTTACTTCTGCCACAGATAAAGATAATTTTTACAAAGGCTTAAGTAATTATCAGGCGTTATTCTGGGCCAAAAATGAGGGCAGTACAGAATCAATTTTAGAAGCTCAATATGTACCGGATTCAAAAGGAATATACAGCAATTACATGACCCTTCTCCTATTGCCCAATGAAGAGAGTGGATGGAGCTCTATAACCCCAACCATTGATTTGGTAAATGCCTATTGGAAAAAAGATGGAACTGCATTTACACCCCCTTCTGATGCTACAAGAGCTTCAAACTATAATGACGGAAGTCCAAATGATACCTATCTGGACGAGTTTAAAAACAGAGATACCCGTTTATATGCAAGTATTATGCACCCCAATGGACCTTGGTCTTATCTGAAGGGTTTTGGAACAAGCCAGCTGTTCACATGGAGCAAAGGAGGAAACAATACATCGAAAATTGGCTATAACTACAAAAAAATGGCTGATTATAGTTCATTAGATGAAAACTTAATGGCAAGTAATAATTTTATGCTGATTCGCTATGCAGAGGTATTGCTTACTTATGCTGAAGCAAAAAATGAAATGTATGGGCCGGATGCCTCTATTTATGATGCACTAGACAAAATCAGAGGCAGAGTTGGGATGCCAGCAATCAGCAGAACACAGACAAAGGAAACTTTGAGGGATATTATTAGAAATGAAAGAAGAATAGAGTTAGCGAATGAAGGACACAGATTCTATGATATCAGAAGATGGAAAATTGCTCCCAATGTAATGAAAACAGTCTATGATATTACAAATACACAGGTTGCCAAAAGAGTATGGAATGATAAGTTTTACAGATTCCCTTACCCTCAGACTGCGGTGGATTTAAATCCAAAATTAAAAGAAGCCCAGGCAGCAAAAGGGTACTGATTTTTGAAAGTTTTAATATTACAAAAGATTATAGTTATTTTATCTGAAATATTTATCATATTTTCTTAGGGTAGTATAAAATGTAAATTAATAGATAAAGTCAACATACATGAATACAGTTTTAAATCCAAAAATTCAAAAGATTTTACTCCTGAGTTCTTTTCTTTTCCTCTCCATTGGAAAAGCCAAGGCTCAAAATATTGAGAATGTTTCTAAGAAAGGAGAAACTTCTGTAGAAGTTTTGCTTTCCGGCAACAAAAAAATGGTAATAGATTTTTATGGAGAAAATATTTTCAGATTATTTTTAGATCCCAAAGGTGGAGAAATAAGAAATCCGGAAGCGGTGCCTCCTGCTCAGATTTTGGCAGATCAGCCCAGAAAAAAAGTAAAAGGAATTGCTATTAATAATCTATCACAGACTGTTTCTGTCTCCACCAATAAAATTAAAATAGAAATTGAAAACGCTACTTCTTTATTTAAAGTATTTGACTTGAACCTTCACAAAGAGATCTTTACTTTTATAGCTCCCATTGAATTTAACTCTAAAGAAGTAGTACTGACTTTATCTCAGGGAAAAGATGAATATTTCTATGGAGGCGGTGTGCAGAATGGGAGATTCTCCCATAAAGGAAATACTATTTTTATTGTAAATCAAAATAACTGGACTGACGGTGGTGTAGCATCTCCCAATCCTTATTACTGGTCCACAAATGGATATGGTTTTATGTGGCATACTTTCAAAAAAGGATATTATGATTTTGGTAAACAAAATAAAAATGAAGTGAAACTGGCTCATGAGACTAATTATCTGGACGTTTTCTTTATGGTAGATGATCAGCCTAAATCTTTGTTGAATGATTTTTACCAGCTTACAGGAAACCCTGTACTTTTGCCCAAGTTCGGTTTTTATGAAGGACATCTTAATGCCTACAACAGAGATTATTGGAAGGAAGACGATAAAGGAATACCATTTGAAGACCGAAAAAGATATAAAGAGAGCCAAAAAGACAATGGAGGAGTTAAAGAATCGTTAAATGGTGAAAAAAACAATTATCAGTTTTCAGCCAGAGCAGTTATAGACCGTTATAAAAATGCAGATATGCCATTAGGATGGATATTGCCCAATGATGGGTATGGAGCTGGATATGGACAAACTGAAACTTTGGAAGGCAACGTCGCCAATTTAAAATCATTTGGAGCATATGCCAGAAAAAATGGCGTAGAAATAGGATTGTGGACACAGTCAGATTTACATCCAAAAGAAGGAGTAGCTGCTCTTTTGCAGAGAGATATTATAAAAGAAGTGGGGGATGCAGGCGTAAGAGTTTTAAAAACGGATGTCGCCTGGGTAGGTCCTGGCTACTCATTCGGGCTGAATGGTATTTCAGATGTAGCTCAAATAATGCCACGCTATGGTAATGGAAGTCGCCCTTTTATTATTTCGCTGGACGGATGGGCGGGTTCACAACGATATGCAGGTATCTGGACCGGCGATCAAACTGGCGGAGAGTGGGAATACATCAGATTTCATATTCCTACGTACATAGGTTCAGGCTTGTCTGGCCAGCCTAATATTACTTCGGATATGGATGGTATTTTTGGTGGGCAAAATCCGGTTATCAATACCAGAGATTTCCAATGGAAAACCTTCACTCCCATGCAGCTTAATATGGATGGCTGGGGAGCCAATGAAAAGTATCCTCACGCCTTGGGTGAACCAGTTACTTCTATCAACAGAAATTATTTAAAATTAAAGTCGAGCTTACTTCCTTATACTTATAGTGTGGCTAAGGAAGCTGTAGATGGATTGCCAATCATCAGAGCAATGTTTTTACAACAGGCTAATGATTATACCCTCGGAAAATCTACTCAGTACCAGTATCTGTATGGTCCCTATTTTTTAGTGGCTCCCATATATCAAGCCACAAAAATGGATAAAGAAGGGAATGATATCAGAAATAATATTTACCTCCCAAAAGGAAATTGGATTGATTACTTCACAGGACAAACGTATGAAGGAGGAATTATTTTAAATCATTTCGATGCACCCATTTGGAAGCTTCCTCTATTTGTGAAGCCAGGTGCTATTATTCCGATGGTAAATGCTAATAATAATGTTAGTCAAATCAATAAAAAATTAAGAATTTATGAAGTGTATCCTTCAGAAAAATCCAGTTTTACAGAATATGATGATGATGGCGTAACCGAAAATTATAAGAAAAACGAATCTGTAAGCACTCTTATAGAAAGTAATGTAGTTAAAAATACTGCGACAATAAGCATTTCTCCTGCTCAAGGTAATTTTAATGGTTTTGAAAAAGAAAAAATAACAGAATTTAGAATTAATGTTACTAAAAAACCATCCGGTGTAAAACTTTCTATTGGAGGAAAAAATATAAAGCTGAAAACAGTAAATACGTTAGATGAATTCAATAGTGCGACAAATGTATATTTTTACAATAGTCAACCGGAATTCAATAATTTCTCTACAAAAAATTCTGAATTTTCAAAGTTTTCAATTACCAGAAATCCACAACTTTGGGTAAAATCAGAAATCACCGATATCAGCAAAAACAAAGTAGAGCTTGTCATTAAAGATTACCAATTTACCAATTCCAATCAATTGAAAAATAATTCCGGGGTATTGGCAGAAACTTTAAAACCAGTCACTTCCGAAAATACAAACACTGCCTATTCAATATTGCCATCGTGGAATAAAATACCTAATGCTGATTATTACGAAATACTATATAATAATATGGTATACAGTAATATAAAAGATAGTTCTTTCTTGTTTGAAGGATTAGCTCCTGAAACAAAATATGATTTCAAAGTAAGAGCTGTAAATAAAACCAATACTTCTGCTTGGGTTTCTTTTTCATCCCAAACCAATAAAAATCCTTACGAATTTGCGATTAAAGGGATAAAAGCAACTGCTACAATTCCAAGTCAGGAAGGAGAAGGGATAGAAAATCTTTTTGATCAGGATGTGAGTACAGGCTGGCATTCAGATTATGAAAAGAGCAAGGTTCCTTTTGAAATGATTTTAGATTTAGGATCTGTGAATACAATAAGTAAATTGGAATACATCCCTAGGAGCAGCGGTTACAACGGAATATGGATGAAAGGTAAAGTTTCACATAGTGATAATAAAAAAGATTGGACAGAACTTGGCTCTTTTATCTGGGATAGAAATAACAAAACCAAATCTTTAGATTTTGCCACACATCCTACCACACGATTCATTAAAATTGAAGTCAGCAATGCCTTCAGAAACTTTAGTTCTGGAAATGAGCTATACGTTTTTAAAGTACCAGGTTCTGTAAGTTTGCTTCCTGGTGATATCAATAATGATCAGAAAATTGATAGGAATGACTTTACTTCATATATGAATTATACAGGTTTGAGAAAAGGAGATTCTGACTTTGAGGGATATATCAGTAATGGTGATATTAATAAGAACGGTTTCATTGATGCATTTGATATTTCTAACGTCGCTACAAAAATTGATGGAGGGATAAATGATGAAGAGTTGAAACCACTGCAAGGTAACATTACAGTCTCTGTCTCAAAACAGCAATATGCTAAGAATGATATTGTAGAAGTAGTGGTAAAAGGTAATAATCTGCAATCTGTAAATGCACTGAGTTTTGCCATTCCATATAACCAGCAGGAACTTGAATATATAGGTATTACACCATTACATATTGAACAAATGGAAAACCTCACTTATGATCGATTGCATACCAATAAAGAGAAAGTATTATATCCTACACTGGTTAATACAGGGCAAAAACAACCTTTAGAAGGCACAACAGATTTATTCATTCTTAAATTTAAAGCCAAGCGAAACGGATCATTTAATATAAAAGCTGTTAACGGATTACTGGTGGATAAAACACTGAATTCTATTGACTTTTAATGACGAAGTTTAAAGCTAAAAAATAAAGGCTCGGATTTTACAATCTGAGCCTTTGTTCAAAATAATTATAGAGAATTTCTTATGATTAAATTAGAAGCATTTTCAATTCTTCCTTCTTTGGAATTAAGAACCATTTCCGCCAAAATCTTTCCCATTTGCCAAAAATCCGTAGAAATTGTAGTAATGCCATTTTCTACAATACCTTTAAGAGGCGTTTCGTTGTAGGAGATAATTCCAAAATCCTTTCTGATCTTTAGCTTCTGCTTTTTAGATTGCTTAATGACATTGACCAAATGCTTATCATCTACAATAATAAATACGTCTCCATTCAGGATTTCTCTATCAGTAAAATTACAGATGATCTCATGCTTCATTTTATACTGCTCACAAAAACTGGTAAATCCTTTTACCATACCTACAGGCTCTTTTTGCCCGGGAAAAATAAGAATTAACCTTTGATAGGCTTCAAGCTTAGTTTTTGCTTTTAATAACCCATTGTGCATATCTTTTGCAAAATTCTGATGTACTGATGAATATTCCCTTAAAAATATATTGGTTTGATCCAATATATATACGTCTTTCTTAGGAAGCATCTTAATAACGGGAGCTGTATCATTCATATTCCCGGGCATAATGATATATTTTGTGTAGCTTCCATTGTTTTCTTCTATTAATTTCTTGAAGACATCAATATTGAAATAATGGAAAAATACATGTACATTCGCTCTTTGCTGTATCTCTTCCAAAAAGGAATAATAAAGATTTTCCTTAAAAGCATTCAGTTCATCAAACAGTAAAAAAATGCGCTCTTCAAAATTCCAATCAGTACTTTTTATATAGTATCCTTTGCCCAAAATAGCATTTACTATTCCTTTCTTTTTCAGTATCTCGTAGGCATAAAGAACAGTGTCTCTGGAAATACCGAATTCCATACACACTTTATTGATGGAAGGTAATTTGTCATTTTTTTTTAGTAGTTGTTGGGCAAGAGCTTGTTCAATGGAATTTATAATCTGTTGGTATTTAGGAATAACTGAATCGGGGATTATTTTAATAAGCTTCATAACATTGCCAATTTTTTAAACTAGTAGTAAATATACAAAAACCGGTAGGAACAAGTATGGTTGTGCTTTTCAAATTTATACATTTGATAATAGAAGGTTTTCTTTTGTGTGATTTTAGTGTGAAAGATTCAGAATTATTCTAAATGATCTATTAAGAGTGCTAAACTATTAAATACTTTATAGTACTTGAAAGTGCTGGAAAGTATAGAAATCTATGATAAACTTACTATAAAAATTTTTAAGCGTGGGAAAACTATCGACACTTGATTTTGTTATATTTCTAATGTATTTTTTTGTTGTAACAGTATATGGCCTATGGATATACAATCGGAAAAAATCAAAAACTACAGGAAGTAAAGATTATTTCCTTGCAGAGGGCTCATTGACATGGTGGGCAATTGGAGCGAGTTTGATTGCATCTAATATTTCAGCAGAACAATTTATTGGGATGAGTGGAGAAGGTTTTTTCACGGGAGTAGCTGTTGCTGCTTATGAATGGCTGGCTGCCATTGCACTGATAATTATTGCAGTATGGTTTATTCCTATTTACCTCAAAAATAAGATTTATACAATGCCTCAGTTTTTGGAAACACGATATAATAAGGCTGTTTCTCTTATTATGGCTGTTTTTTGGCTATTTTTATATGTAATTGTTAATCTTACTTCCATTCTTTATTTAGGAGCTGTAGCTATTGATTCATTGCTCGGTGGAGGGCATCTGCATATCATTATGGTTGCACTTTTACTAATGGCTTTGGTTATTGGATTGGGTGGAATGAAAGTCATTGGCTACACGGATGTTATTCAGGTGGCTGTTCTTATTATTGGTGGCTTTGCTACAGTTTATATGGCATTACAGGTTGTGGATCAAAGAATTAATGGTGCTGCTGTTGGAAATGCTTTAATGGGTTTAAATACTCTTTTGAAAGAAGCTCCGGGACATTTCAAACTCATTCTTGATAAACCACAAATTACCGCCACTACTTTATCAATGTCAGAAAATTTAGCGGTACGGAAATATATAGTTTTGCCGGGTTTAGCAATGTATCTTGCTGGACAATGGATTGTACAACTTAATTATTGGGGATGTAACCAATACATTACCCAAAGAGCATTAGGAGCAGATCTAAAAACAGCAAGAACGGGAATTTTATTTGCAGGATTTTTGAAACTTTTTATGCCTCTAATTGTTGTGCTTCCTGGTATTGCAGCTTATGTACTTTATACAAAAGGTCATTTGTCCAATTTTAATGGGGTGAAAGACAGTGCTTATTCTGCAATCCTGGGGCTGCTTCCATCCGGACTTAAAGGTCTTGCAGTGGCTGCTTTAACAGCTGCAATAGTAGCATCACTTGCTGGAAAAGTAAACAGTATATCCACCATTTTTACTTTAGATATTTATAAAAAATATTTAAAAACCAATACATCTGAATCGCAAATGGTAAGAACAGGACGTTTGACAATTATAGTGGCGATGCTTATTGCTTTGGTATTTACATGGACAGATATTTTGGGAATCGGTGGTGAAGGTGGTTTTACATTTATACAAAAATATACCGGTTTTATTAGTCCGGGTGTATTTGCTATGTTTATTTTAGGAATGTTTTGGAAAAGAACTACTGGAACTGCTGCTATAGTTGGAGTTATGCTCGGTTTTTTATTATCTATATTCTTTAACAGTTTTGCAGTTGAACTATTTGGAAAAGAAACATGGATGTATACAGCATTCACTTATGAAAAGTTGGAAAATGGCATGGTAAAATCCATTACAGAGATTCCTTTCCTGATCAATATGGGTTGGTCATTTTTCATTACTGTAGTGGTAATGGTACTCTTAAGTTTCTTTGGCCCAAAAATAAATCCAAAAGCTTTTGTTACAGACAAAAATATGTTCAATGTGGACAATAGAACATTATTCCTGATCGTCATTATTGTATTAATTCTCACTGCTATTTATGTTCGTTTTTGGTAACAGGAATAATTTGAGTTTTGCATTTGAAGAATTTTAACAAGTTTCATAATATTTAAATATTTTTTCAACTGGTGGTAAAGCTGCAAAAACCGGTGGTAACCAATATGGCAGCATCAGGTAAATTTATAAATTTGTTTTAATACATAATTAACTTTAATCGCTAATACAACATATACAATGAAGTTTATTAAAAACATAATTTTAGCCTTTTGTTTAGTGGGAGCAACTGTAATAAATGCCCAGCAAAAACCTCTTAAATATGAATCTTTCAAAATTGAAGATGGAGAATTTAAATTGAATGGACAGTCAATTAAATTGCATTCTGGTGAGATTCATTACGCCAGAATTCCCCAGGCTTATTGGAGACATCGGTTACAAATGGTTAAAGCTATGGGTTTAAATACGATAGCTACTTATGTTTTTTGGAATTATCATGAAATAGCTCCTGGAAAATGGGATTTTCAAACCGGAAATCGAAACTTAGCTGAATTTTTAAAAATAGCAAAAGAAGAAGGTTTAATGGTAATCCTTCGCCCAGGTCCTTATGTATGTGCAGAATGGGAATTCGGTGGTTATCCCTGGTTTTTACAAAACGACAAGGATATGAAAATCAGAGAATATAATACTCCATTTTTAAATTCAACAAAAGCTTATTTTACAGAGCTTTACAAGGTGGTAAAACCTTATTTGATTGTTAATGGAGGTCCTATTGTTATGGTGCAGGGAGAAAATGAATTCGGATCTTTTGTTAGTCAACGGGAGGACATTAAGTTGGAAGATCATAAAAAATACAGTTCTTCAGTATTTGATCAATTAAAAGAAGTTGGTTTCAAAGGAATGGAGTTTTTTACCTCAGATGGAGACTGGTTATTTGAAGGAGGTGCTTTGCCTGGCGCTTTACCAACGGCAAATGGAGATGAAGACCCGGAAAATATTAAGAAAGAGGTGAAAAAATACCATAATGGGAAAGGCCCTTTTATGGTAGCGGAATACTATCCGGGCTGGTTAGACCATTGGGCAGAACCTTTTCCCCGTAAAGCAGCAGAAAGAGTAAAAGGTCACATTGAAAAATTCATGAATAATGATATTTCTTTTAATATTTATATGGTACATGGAGGAACTAACTTCGGATTTACCTCTGGAGCTAATTACGATAAAGATCATGCTATACAGCCAAGTATGACCAGTTATGATTATGATGCACCTATTACTGAGGCAGGTTGGGAAACCGAAAAGTATATGAAATTAAGAGAATTATTAAAAAATTCCTCTACCCCTCCTGTTCCTTCTAGAATTCCAGTTATTAAGATTGCGGGTATTCAACTATCTCAGGCAATTGATTTAGAAGATTTAAAAAAGAATATAAAACCAGTAATTAATGATAATCCTTTGACTTTTGAGCAGTTAAATCAAGGGCATGGCTATGTTTGGTATAGCAAAAATTTTAATCAGCCCATTAAAGGAACTTTAAAACTAGATGGATTAAGAGATTATGCGATTGTATATGTGAATGGGGAAAAAGTAGGAGAGCTTAACCGTTATTATAAAAAATATGAATGTAATGTTAATATACCCTTCAATGGAAAATTAGACATTATAGTAGAAAACATGGGGAGAATTAATTACGGGTCTGAGATTAATAAGAATACAAAAGGAATTATTTCCCCTGTATTTATTAATGACCGAAAAATAACAGGAGATTGGGAAATGTACGGACTTCCTTTTGAAAAGGCTCCGGTAATTGATGCAAAACAAAAATCTGATGTGAAAGAGAACAGACCAGTTATCTATAAAGGGAATTTTAATGTATCGCAGGTGGGAGACACTTTTTTAGATATGCGGCCTTTCGGAAAAGGGATTGTATTTGTCAATGGAATTAATCTGGGAAGATATTGGTCGGTAGGACCACAACAGACTCTGTATTTACCGGGATGTTACTTAAAAAAGGGGAATAATGAGATTGTTATTTTTGAACAGAAAAATAATAAACTTCAAAAAGAATTAAACACATTATCCGAACCTATTTTGGACAAATTAAACCCTGAAAACGGGTCAAACTGATATAAATAATAAACTCAGTATGAGTAATTCATTTAACAGCAAAAATCATCCACATAGAAGATATAATCCTTTATTGGATGAATGGGTTTTGGTATCACCTCAAAGGGCTAAACGCCCATGGCAGGGACAAGAGGAAAAGCCCTTAACAAGCATTCAAAATCAATATGATCCAAAATGTTATTTATGTCCCGGAAATTCAAGAGCTAATGAGACCCAAAACCCCCATTATGAAGGTGTATATGTATTCGATAATGATTTTGGAGCTTTATTGAAAGAAGAAGTAACCACAGATAAAGCGGATGATGAAGAGGATGAGTTATTTAAAATGAAACCTGAAAGAGGAATTAACCGGGTCATCTGCTTTTCACATGACCATTCATTGACTCTTCCTGAAATGTCTGTAGAAGCAATTACAAAGGTGGTGTCCGTCTGGAAAGAAGAATATCAGAGTCTGGGGAAACTGGATTATATTAATTATGTTCAGATTTTTGAAAACAAAGGGGCAGTGATGGGTTGTAGTAATCCTCATCCTCATGGTCAGATTTGGGCACAGGCATCCATTCCTTCTCAAGTGGTCAGAACACAGCAAAATTTGAAAAGCTATTATGATAAACATGGAACAACTCTTTTGTATGATTATCTTCAAAAAGAAATTGAAAGTAAGGAGCGAATTATTTTAGAAAATAAAGGTTTTGTGGCTCTGGTTCCATTTTGGGCAACCTGGCCCTATGAAACAATGATCATTAGTAAGATACCTTTAAATAGTCTATCGGATTTTTCACATGAGGACCAGGCTTTATTTGCTCAGATATTGAAAGATCTGACCACGAAATACGATAATATTTTCTCAATTTCTTTCCCTTATTCTGCAGGAATACATCAGGCACCTACAGACTTGGAATCACATGAAGAATGGCATTTTCATATGCATTTTTATCCTCCTTTGCTTCGTTCAGCTAGTGTGAAAAAATTCATGGTAGGATACGAAATGTTAGCAGAAGCCCAAAGAGATATTACTCCCGAACAAAGTGCTGAGATTCTTAAAAAAAGCTCAACAATTCATTATAAAAATAAATAGAATAGCTCTTCATAAAAATAGACTGTTTTATAAATCAGATACCAATACATGTCAAATAATAAATATATTGATTCTTTAATTAGTGAAGGTGATATTCCTCAATTTAGAGAGTTGTACGGACAAAACTCAGAATTATTACATCAGCAAGCAATCCGGTATACCAAAACATTATCTCGTTTTAAAGAAATTTTTGGAGAAAAAGAGGTTTCTGTTTTTAGTTCACCGGGGCGAACCGAAATTGGAGGTAACCACACAGATCATAATCATGGTCGCGTATTAGCGAGTGCCATAAACTTAGATAATATAGCCGTTGCTGCTAAAAATAACTCCAATGTGATCCGGATTGAATCTTCAGGCTATCAGTCATTTGAAGTAGATTTGAACCACCTTATTCCCAATGAGAACGAATTTTTAACCTCTAATGCCCTTGTTCGTGGAATTAACGCCCGATTAAATGAATTGGGATATAAAATAGGAGGATTTGATGCTGTAATTGATGGATGCGTTCCTAAAGGTTCCGGATTAAGTTCATCAGCATCATTTGAGGTTTTAATTGGCGCAATTGTAAGTCATTTATTTAATGATGGTAACATAGATCCTATACTAAATGCCCGTATTGGACAATATGCAGAAAATGTTTTCTTTGGAAAACCTTGTGGATTAATGGATCAGGTAGCTTGTTCAGTGGGAGGATTGGTAATCATCGACTTTGCAGACGTAACCAATCCTGTTGTTAAAAAAGTAAATTTTGATTTTGAATCTACTGGTTTTTCTTTAGTGATCACAGATACCCAGGGCGATCACACTAATTTGAATGATGAATACGCTGTTTTACCTAAAGAAATGAAAGACGTTGCCGCCCATTTAGGATGTAGTGTGCTGAGAGAAACCACTCTGGAAAAAGTAATGGATATCGCCCCTTCTATCCGTAAGAAAGTAGGAGACCGGGCTATTTTAAGAGCCATTCATTTTGAATGTGAAAATGACCGGGTAGTAGACGAAGTGACTGCATTAGAGAATAATGATTTTAAAAAATTTTTACAATTGGTCATAGACTCGGGGCATAGTTCGTATATGTACAATCAAAATGTTTATGTAGCAAATAATATACGTGAACAAGCCGTGTCATTGGGATTAGCTTACAGCGAATTGGTACTAAAAGGTGCCGGAGCCTGGCGTGTGCATGGTGGAGGGTTTGCAGGAACAATACAGGCCTTTGTCCCTGAAAATTTGCTTGATAAATATACCACAACTTTAAATCATTTATTTGGAGCAGGTTCCTGTCATCCCTTATTCATCAGGCAAAAAGGAGTTGTTAAATTAGACTTTTAAAAATGGGTGTCATCAATGAAGTGACTTTTAATACAGTTCACAACCAACAAAAAGTCCGGTTATTTACTCTTAACAATCAAAATGGAATGATTGTACAGGTGACAAATTATGGGGCAATTATAGTGAGCATTAATGTGAAAGATAAAGACGGAAAACAGGCAGATGTGGTACAGGGATATGAAACAGCACAAGAATACATAGACAATAATGAATTTTATCAAGGTGCCATTTGTGGGAGATGCGCTAATCGTGTCAGGAAAGGAAAATTCATATTAAACAGAAAAGAATACTCATTAACAGTTAATAATGAAGATAATCATTTACATGGTGGTCTGAAGGGTTTTGATAAAAAATTATGGGATGTTAAAGAATCTTCTGCCTCGGAAGTGACTTTTCAATACACTTCTCCTGACGGGGAAGAGGGCTACCCTGGTACACTATCTGTAACGGTAACTTATTCCATTAATGAAAATAATGAATTAAGGTTAGATTATTCAGGGACAACAGACCAGGAAACCATACTCAATCTGGTAAACCATTCTTATTTTAATTTAGCAGGAGAGGGTAGTGGGACAATAAATAACCATCAATTGCAGATTGAGGCTGATTTTTACACTCCTCTTTCAAAAAATCTTGAACCTACAGGCGAGATTTTAACAGTAAAAAATACTCCGTTTGATTTTACCTCCTTAACAGGTATTGGAGACAGAATTAATACGGATCATGATCAACTTAAGATTGGAAATGGATATGATCATAATTTTGTTTTAAAGCACCCTATTCATCGTTTAGATTTAGCAGCTACTGTTATAGAGCCACGGTCCGGTAGAAAAATGGAAGTCTTTACCACTATGCCGGGTTTGCAGTTATATACTGCCAATTGGATAAAAAATGTAAAAGGAAAAGAAGATCACATCTACCAGGAAAGAGAAGCTTTTTGTTTAGAAACGCAAAATTTTCCCGACGCTATTAATCAATCTCATTTTCCATCACCTATACTAACTCCTAAAAATGTATATAAACATTCAACTATATACAAATTTTCAGTTTATTAATATCCAATTAGACTTAACAATTGATTAATTTTTTGATGTGGCTCAACTTTAGAGACCGCTGAAAAGAAGTTCCATATAAAAAACAAAAAACCTCTAAAATAAATTAGAGGTTTTGAAGTGGTTTCTCCAGGAATCGAACCAGGGACACATGGATTTTCAATCCATTGCTCTACCAACTGAGCTAAGAAACCATTTATGTTTTCGTTTATTACTTCGTTGTTTTAAAGTGATGCAAAAGTATAACATTTTATAATACCGCACAAGTTTTTCGGTTAATTTTTTTGAATAAATATGCTGGTATAACTGGATTATAGCTTTAATGTATTGTTCATCAGTCTTTTGGTATGTTTTATTTTTTTTCTGTTTTTTGAATATAATTCTCAAAGAGCCTTATTAAAAGATTTTCAGACCTGATATCTAGCGATTTTTTCCAAAAATATTGTACTTACAAAGGATGGAGGAGAAGATTTTTTCTGCTGGACTATTTTTGGAGTTAAATTGTTGCTTCTTCAAACAATGTTAAACACGCTATAAAATAATCCGATTTTTAATTGTGAAAAACAGTAAACACTTGATTTATAATACTTAATTCACCTAACAAGTGTTAGTCGTACTATTACTACATTTTTTTAAATTTAATAATAAACACTATTTGCTTTTTATAAATACATCTATATTTGGTGATATAGAAAGCAAACAATCACAATACATTAACCATTAAAATTTATAATCATGGCAGAAAGAAACTCAAGAGGAATTTTAAAATTCAACAACGGAGAAGGACAAAAGCTATTAAAACTTAATTATAGCGTATCAAGAGCTACAGATGTATCAGGACGTGTAGCATCAGATCCTTCCAATGCTCTTATCAAAATTACGGTGGAAGCTACGGATAAATCAGACATCCTGGAAAGTTTACTGAACGGAAAGTATAAGCCTACAGTAGGAGAGATTACTTTCAACAAATCTCACGAAGAAGGAACACTAACAACATTAAAGTGGAACAATGGTTATGTAATTCAGCATGAAGTAGATTTCGACGCTGTGGATGACAACAGTATGTATATTAGTTTTGTGGTAAGTGCAGAACAGATAGATCTGGGGAATTCTTCGTACTTTGGAGCATGGCCTTCTTAAGCATATTCAGAATTTAAATATCAGGCAGAATAGTACACCCGTTTCAAGGGACACTGTTCTGCCTTTTTTAACCTTATAGAACGACTGTTTATTCCAAATAAAGTTCTGAAAAAACACCTAATCACTATGAATAAAAATGCCTCAAATTCCGATAAGATTTCTGAGAATCATATTCCCGGAATCAACCGTGTGGTAAAACTGGATATTGTGATTGAAGGCAAAATAATCAAACACTTCAAGCATTTCCGCCTACAGCAGAGTGCGAGACGCCAGCACAATTTTGAACTTATTCTGGCCCATGATTCTCTTGGGAAAGCTCAATTGCAAGAACAGCCGAAGCTTACGGAGAACAGTTTTACTATGATGGTGAAGTACTTCATTTTGGCAAACTTCCGACTTCTGAAAACCGATCTCTCTTGTCTATGGAAGTAATGCGACAGATGTTCAGGTAGAACTGAATGCTGTTCATGCCAATCCTAAATTTTTGGGGTATAACAGCAGCAGTCATACTAAAATGGAAGGCTCAGTATGACAAAAGATTTGTTTAAGGATACGGAGAAAACTCTAAAATTGATGGGGAGGTTACGTTTCTTTTAGATCAGGAGGAAGTAAATATTTTACAGAAAAATAATTATTTTAACCTTCCTAAATTTAAAGAATGGTGGGACAATGCAGACCACGATGAATATTTTGCTGAAGAATGTGAGTATAACAGTACCTGCGGCCCAGATAACCAACCTATGAATATTACAGAATGGAGAAAACAGCATCCTAAAAAATAATATATAAAGCACATTTAAATCTAACTGTGCTTTTATTTAAAAAAAATGGTAGCTTATCTTGCAAATACCTATGATTTTTTGTTCAATAAAAAATCATAGGAATAGGGTGGCTGGGAATCTAGATAGAATATTTTAGGAGCGTATTTTGAAGATGATTCAAAAAGTAAGGTAAATGGCCTAAGTTGAAAGAAGAAATGCAGAAAAACAATTAGTATGGGCTGTCTGATTTAAAAGCTAGTTTGGTACGAGTTCAGGGAATTATGGAACATGAATAGGAATAAATAGAAAACAAAAAAACCTCTGACTAATCAGAGGTTTTAAAGTGGTTTCTCCAGGAATCGAACCAGGGACACATGGATTTTCAATCCATTGCTCTACCAACTGAGCTAAGAAACCATTGTATTTTTGTTTGACTTACTTCGTTGTTTTAAAGTGATGCAAAAGTAGTAAGTTTTAGTATACAAAGCAAGTATTCATCGTACTTTTTTTGAATAAAGTTAAAAACTTACTGATTATCAGCCGGATTATTTTCCTGCTCCTTTCTGATTTGCTCGCTCATCTCCTCCAATACCGGTTTGATCGTGTTTTCCGGAAGATCACTGATTCGGATGTACATCAATCCGTCAATGGCATCATTGAAGTTAGGGTCAACGTTGAAAGCAATTACTTTAGCATTTTGTTTGATGTATTTTTTGATCAGAACAGGAAGTCTCAATTCAGGTTCAAGATCATCAATAATCTTGTCCAGCTTATTCAAATCAGACTCCATTTCCTCAAAGAAAATGTTTTTATCTCTGTCACGAAGCTTTACTTTATATTCATTCCTTGGAGTGATATACTGAGCTACTGCGGAATCAAAATAATTGGAACGCATAAACTCAATCATCAGCGATTTTGAGAACTCAGAGAACTTGTTCGAAATACTCACGCCACCCATAAGGAATTTATGATCAGGATTTCTCAGACATACATGCACAATCCCTCTCCATAAAAGGAAGAGTGGAAGAGGTTTCTGCTGATATTCCTGGCAGATGTAAGCACGACCCATTTCAATCACTTTTTTGAAGAAAGGATGAATGTCCTGTTCAAACTCAAATAAAGAGCTTGTATAGAAGCCTTTGATACCATATTTCTTCATTACCTCTCTACCCAATGCCATTCTGTAAGCACCAGCCAGTTTTTTCTCACCGTTATCCCATAGGAAAAGATGGTGGTAATGTTTGTCATACTCATCAAGGTCAAATGGAAGATTACTTCCCTCACCTACTGCACGGAAAGTAAGCTCTCTCTGACGTCCGATTTCCCTCATAATAGAAGGGATTTCTTCGTAAGTCGTAAAGTAGATCTCATAATTTCCGTTACTGAAAAGCATTTTATCAGTTCCTCTCAGTTTATCAACATCTTTAATAATGTCTTCCAGAGGAGTTTCATCAATGATATTCTGAACAATGTTTTCTTCCTTCAATAAAGGAAACTTTACCGATAAATTCTGAAGATTGATGCTTTGAGCAAGAGATTTTCTCTTTTCATAGTAAGATTTCATCATATACACCTTACGTTTCAGAAACTCTCCCAATTCCTCAATCGTTTCCATATCATCCATTGCCTTTACGGTAATAGGACGTCCGATTCTGATTCTGATAGGTTTTTCCCTGTCATTCATCATTTCTGCTGGAAGCATCAGTGTCTGTAAATTCGGGTGAAGCTTAGCCACCTGATAAAAAAGTCGGCTGTTCTTAGCATGGAAATACATAGGAACTACCGGCACTTTAGCCATTCTGATCAGCTTAAGTGCCGTTTTTTCCCATTCCTTATCTAAAATTTCTCCATAAGGATTGTTTTTATTAGAAACTTCTCCTGCCGGGAATATACCTACACAGCCTCCGTTTTGCAAATGCTTGAGGGTTTCTCGCATTCCTGAAGAGCTGCTGTACGCTTCTTTTCTGTTTTCAAAAGGATTTACAGCGATTACATACGGTTCCATAGGTTTGATCTTTTCCAAAAGGAAATTCCCCATTACTTTGAAATCCGGACGAACCTCTGTCAGGACCTTGCACATCAGAATACCGTCAATAGCACCCAGCGGGTGATTGGAAACGAGAATAAACGGTCCCGTTTTCGGAATCTTTGCCAGATCCTCTTCAAAAGCTACATAGCTTAGGTTTCTTTCTCTCACAAATGAGTCAAAAAAGTCTTTGCCTTCCTTGTCTTTTAATTTATCGTATAATTTATTTACTTCGTTTATTTTAGCAATGCTCATCACAGCAGATGCTACCGGGTTCTTGAGAAACCCAATTTTATTTAAGCCGGAAGCTTTGATCAGATCGTTTTTCGAAATTAAACTCATGTGTGTTTAGTCGCAATTAATATTATTGTGTTACCATTTGAAGAGTATTCTTGGAGATTTGTTCCAATAATACATTTTTTTCATGGTAAAATTTATCAATGTGATCCTTCTTCGCATTTCTTACTGTGAATAAAGATACATTTTTAATTGCTTCGGTTTTAAAAATTTTTTGAAGCTCTTCGTTGAGCTCATCAATATGATTAAATTTATCCTCAAGGCACAGTGCCAGAGAGATTGCAGAATTCTGCATCAGGGAAACTTTAATTTTGTACTTAGACAAGTATCCAAAAATCAGGCTCATATGATCTTCTGCAATAAAAGAGAAGTCTCTGGTAGAGATTTTCAAAAGATCCTGGTTTTCTTTCAGAATATAAGATTCTTCCTGTTGGTTTTTGTCGGAAGTACCTACTTTTGTTCCTTCTTTGGTAGGGTCTAAGAAAGATTTTACATAAAAAGGAATGTTTTTTTGCTGTAGCGGCTGTAATGTTTTTGGGTGAATAACACTTGCTCCATAATAAGCCATTTCAATTGCTTCTTCATAAGAAATGTTGGAAAGAAGAGTTACATCGTTGAATTTTCTCGGATCTCCGGTCATTACTCCCGGTACATCTTTCCAGATCGTCATTGCTTCTGCATTTAAGCAGTATGCAAAAATAGCAGCAGAGTAGTCAGAACCCTCTCTTCCTAACGTTACGGTAAAATTATTGTCGTCAGATCCAATAAATCCTTGTGTTACATAGCAGATTTCAGGATTTAGATGGGAAATAAACTCTTCTGTTCTTGCCCAGTCTACCGTGCCTTCTCTGTAAGAATTATCAGTTTTTACATAATCTCTGGCATCCAGCCATTGATTCGTAAATTGAATTTCATTCAGATACTCACTCACAATTTTAGTAGAGATCATTTCTCCGCAACTTACCACCTGATCGTATACGAAGTTGTAGTTAGGAGATTTATTTCTTCTTAAAAAAGAATCAATATCATCAAAGAAGAGATTAATTTCAGCAAAAACCGCATGATTTTCAGGAAAAAGTCCTTCCGCAATCTCCATGTGTTTTCGTTTTATCTTTTCGATCTCAGTTTGATAGTTATCTTTTTTGAAATAAAGTTCTACAACTTTTTCCAACTCATTTGTAGTCTTGCCCATTGCTGAAATTACCAGCAAGCATTTGGCAAATCCCTGGCTTTTTAGAACCATGGACACATTTTTTACACTGTCAGCATCTTTTACGGATGCTCCACCAAACTTGAAAATTTTCATTAAATTGTTAAAAATAAAATTGTTAGATAAAAAATTACATGAGTTTTTTACGGACGTCAAAATTATAAATTTACAACGAGATATGAAATAGCCTGGCGCAGAGATAGAATTAAGATTTCCTTAAAATCAACAAATAATGAAATAATTTATTTTTTTGTGGGTTTTAGCAAACAAATTTGGAGGTGTAATTTTTAATAATGACCAGGTGTTATGTTATGTTTTATTTGTATTGTGCTGAAATACAGCACTTAATCTCTTTTTTAATTAAATTTTCTTAATGCAATAAATTTTCCGAAATTTGGGCAAAACGTAAAAAGAAAAATATGTCAAATCAACCATTACAGACTTTAGGAGAATTTCTTATAGATAAACAGGACGATTTTCAGTATTCTACAGGTGAATTCTCTCGTCTTCTAAGTGCAATAAGATTGGCTTCGAAAGTGGTAAACAGAGAAGTAAATAAAGCCGGAATTGTAGATATTACAGGGGCTGCAGGAAACCAAAACGTTCAGGGAGAAGAGCAGCAGAAATTAGACGTTATCGCTAACGAAATTTTTATTACGGCTTTGTCTCAGAGAGAGGTTGTTTGTGGTATTGCTTCTGAAGAAAATGATGACTTTATTGATATTAAATGTGGTGAAAACGGACATTTGAGTAAATATGTTGTATTAATTGATCCTTTGGACGGATCTTCCAATATTGACGTAAATGTTTCCGTAGGAACTATTTTCTCGATCTACAGGAGAGTTACAGAACCTGGAACACCGGTACAGTTGGAAGACTTTTTACAGAAAGGAATCAACCAGATTGCTGCAGGATATGTTATTTACGGTTCATCTACCATGATTGTTTACACAACAGGAAATGGAGTAAACGGATTTACATTAGATCCATCTTTAGGAACATATTATCTTTCTCATCCTAACATGACTTTCCCAAAAACGGGTAAAATCTATTCTATTAACGAAGGTAACTATATCAAATTTCCTCAGGGTGTAAAAAACTACCTTAAATACTGCCAGATGGAAGAAGGTGACCGCCCATATACTTCAAGATATATCGGTTCTTTGGTAGCAGACTTCCACAGAAACATGCTGAAAGGAGGTATTTATATTTATCCTTCTTATTCACAAGCTCCGAATGGTAAATTAAGACTTTTATACGAATGTAATCCAATGGCCTTCCTGGCAGAGCAGGCAGGAGCAAAAGCAACTGATGGATTCAGAAGAATTCTTGAAATAGAGCCTACAGAACTTCACCAAAGAATTCCTTTCTTCTGCGGAAGTATTGAAATGGTAGAAAAAGCTGAAGAATTTATGCGTATCGACAGCGTGAAATAAATGGAAGCAACATACTTACAATATTTATTACAATTTAAACGCCCGAGTGGAACATCTCGCGGCGTTTTGCTTGATAAAGAGACTTTTATTCTGACCATTTCCGAAGATGGAAGAAAAGGAGTAGGGGAATGCGCTATCTTCAGAGGACTGAGTTTTGATGACAGACCCGATTATGAAGAAAAACTGAAGTGGCTTTGTGAGAATATCAATCAGGATACCGACTTTTTGAAAGGAGAACTGAAAGAATTTCCTTCCATCTGGTTTGGATATGAGCAGGCCATTCAGAATTTAAGATATGGAGGCAGCCTATATTTTCCAAGTGAATTTACCGAAGGAAAGTCTGCCATTACCATCAACGGTCTGATATGGATGGGCGACGCAGCGTATATGGAAGAACAGATTCAGGAAAAACTGGAAAAAGGCTTTCACTGTATCAAATTAAAAATTGGTGTCGACTGGAAATCTGAGCATGTTATTCTTCAGAAATTAAGAGAAAAGTTCTCCAAAGAACAACTGGAACTTCGTGTGGATGCCAATGGGGGATTCAGTAAAGAGGAAGCGGTTACTGTTTTACAACAACTTGCTGATCTTCATATTCATTCCATTGAACAGCCTATCAAGGCTGGAAATTGGGATGATATGGCTGAGCTATGTGCAAAAACACCTACTCCGATTGCATTGGATGAAGAACTGATCGGAATTATTGATCCTGAAAAAAAGAAACAACTTTTAGAAAGGATAAATCCTCAATATATTATTCTGAAACCTGCCTTAGTAGGAGGATTTTCTGGTTCAGATGAATGGATTTCTCTGGCAGAAAATCAGAATATAGGTTGGTGGATTACTTCAGCTTTGGAAAGTAATATCGGCTTGAACGCCATTGCTCAGTATACATTTACCAAAAAAAATCCAATGCCTCAAGGTTTAGGCACTGGAGCTTTATTTGTCAATAATTTTGAATCCGATTTAGAACTCAGAAATGAGCTGCTGTGGTTCAAAATATAACTGTTAAAAATTAATTAGCATAATGGTGGAGGAGAATCCGGGCAGGTAGTTTGTCCACAATAGTCAGGAGCCCATGATCTGCAGCACATGGCAACCGGATTCCAACTGTTGCATCCAAGAGGTGGTCTTCCTCCTTTGATGGTTTTTAATTCTCCTCTTTTGATTTTCTTTAGATTTTTCATGTTATTGATTTTATTTGATTGGTAAGTAAATGTCGATAACTATTTTGAATTATACAACATGTGGGGAATTATTTAATATTATTTAACAATTTCCCTGAAATATTTAGATAGTGTTGAATGAATTTGGTTGGTTTCAGTTTTTCACCTGCAATCCCTTCCTGTTCAGAATATTTGAATTTTTTTTAATCCGGTCTGTAGGAGGACCTGGCAGTTATAGATCGAATATTTTGTTGATTTAGAGGTTGTTACTCAATTAAATCACATCTTTTACGAAAATGGCTTTCTTTATATAGTTTAATATATCAGAAAACCTTTTTTTAATCTGTCCCATAATTAAAAATTGTAATTCCCTAACAAATGAATTAGCAATCATTGTGCCATACTGATATTTCTTAGCTGATTTTTAACTTATAATTCATTTTTTGGAGATTATTTTAATTATTTGTTAAGAAAAAATTGTGAAAATGTTTTCATTATCTTTGGATCTGTTGGAAATAAGATTTCTGTCAATTCCATATAAATTTTGGAAAATATCATGCTGTACCTGCGAGCTTGAAAGGTATCCCCAATGATTTCCTACTTCATATTTAAGACTATTGAGAAGATCATCTTTTACAAAGGTACAGTCGATGACAGACACAATATCTTTATATTGATCAATACCGCTCGGACCATTTTTACCCAGCCTTGGAGTGAGAATATTTTTCGTGAACTGAGAAGCCGCCAGAATAATATCCTGTCTGTTTAAGTAAATAGAAATCCTGTTAGCCAGTAAGGGCAGCTTATTAAATGAATCCTCAGCATCTTCAAATACTTTATAGCTCACGTCAGCATTTAACAGGATGACCTGGTCGATAACACGAAGGACATTTTCCCTTTTAAGGCTGTATAACATACTTTGAAGCACTCTGTTTCCCATAGAGTGAGCCACAAGATGTATTCTTTGATTACAGGGAGCAAGATCCCGGTTGGAAAAAATATCTTTTAAAAACTGAGTATAGAAATAGAACAATCTCATCAAAGATGTTCCCGAATTGATGCTGGAAGCTTTATCATCAAAATAACTCAATGGGATTATACTGCCGGAGGCGGGCCAGCTTACAAATAAAATATGCTCCACAGGAGAGGCTGGATTATCAATAAATATTTTTTTCAGATCAAGTATGGCTTTTAATTCATCATCAAAATCATATAAATAACCATGGATGAATATCATGACATCGCTTCTGTCTTTTGTAGAAGACATGTTTTTGTACAATTCATAAAACATTCTTTGGGTGCCACCAAGATTATTGGCTGTAAGAGGGGAGTTTTTAATTCCTTTTTCGCTCAACAGAACGTCTAAAACCTCTTCATACCCCTGTTTTTCAGGCTCAGAAAAAAGTTTGTAATCTAAAATGTTTCTGTTGGTATAGTCTTTTTTCTTTTTGGCCTGTGCAGTAGGTTCCTTATAATTGTCAAAATTGCATTTGGCGATCCTGAAATTGGGAATCGAGTATTCTTCATTGGAAAAAGAGTCTACTCTTTCACCTTTATGCCGGATAATTTTCCGGTTGCTTAAGATATAAACAGCCATAACGGTTAATGGTTAAAATGGTATTAGCTTTCCGAAATTAGTGAAAAATATTGAAATACAACAGGTAAGGCATTTAAATTACCACTTTTACAAAAGCTTATTTTTCCGTAACTTTGTGAAACTTTTTTTGCAAAAAAATAAAAGCTACTTTAATGGAAGAAGAAAAAAAATCACTCAATTTTATTGAGCAAATTATAGAAGATGATCTGGCAAACGGTTTAAGAAGAGATCAGATCCGTTTCCGTTTTCCACCTGAACCCAATGGTTATCTGCATGTAGGGCATACAAAAGCCATCTGCATCAACTTTGGGCTTGGTGAAAAATACAATGCTCCGGTAAACCTTCGTTTCGACGATACGAACCCTGAGAAAGAAGAACAGGAATTCGTAGATTCTATTATGAAAGATGTAGAATGGTTAGGTTTCAAATGGGATAAAGTTTTGTATGCATCCGATTACTTCCAGCAGCTTTATGATTGGGCAGTTCGGTTAATTAAAGAAGGAAAAGCTTACGTAGATGAGCAGCCGTCTGAAGTGATTACTGAGCAAAGAAAAAATCCTGCAGAGCCGGGAATTGAATCCCCATACAGAAATCGTCCTGTTGAAGAGTCTTTAGATTTATTCGAAAGGATGAAAAACGGAGAATTTGAAAGTGGTTCAATGTCTCTTCGTGCAAAAATTGACATGGTTTCGCCTAACATGAATATGCGTGACCCTGTGATGTACAGAATTTTGAATAAACCTCACCACAGAACCGGTACAGCTTGGAAAATTTATCCTATGTACGACTGGGCTCATGGTGAATCCGATTATATAGAACAGGTTTCACATTCCCTTTGTTCTTTGGAGTTTGAAAATCACAGACCTTTGTATAACTGGTATTTAGATCAGGTTTATGAAGAAGGAAATGTTAAAAATAAGCAGAGAGAATTTGCAAGGATGAATGTTTCCTATATGATTACTTCCAAAAGAAAGCTGCAAAGATTGGTAGCTGAAGGAGTAGTAACCGGATGGGATGATCCTAGAATGCCTACTATCTCTGGGATGAGAAGAAAAGGATTTACTCCTACTTCTATCAGAAACTTTATTGAAAAAGTAGGGGTAGCGAAAAGAGAAAACCTTATCGAAATTCAGTTACTGGATTTCTGCGTGCGTGAAGACCTGAATAAGGTTGCCAAGCGTGTAATGGCAGTAGTAGATCCAGTGAAATTAGTGATTGAAAACTATCCGGAAGATAAGGAAGAATGGTTAGAAACTGAGAATAATCCTGAACAGGAAAATGCAGGAACAAGAGAAGTTCCATTCTCAAGAGAAATCTATATTGAACGTGAAGATTTCAAAGAAGAAGCTAACAATAAATTCTTCAGACTCAAATTAGGAGGAGAAGTTCGTTTGAAGTCTGCTTACATCATCAAAGCCGAAAGGGTGGAGAAGGATGAAAATGGTGAGATTACAACGATCTACGCTACGTATGATGAGAAGAGTAAGTCAGGAAGCGGAACAGAGGAAAGTTTAAGAAAAGTAAAGGGAACTTTACATTGGGTATCTGCAAAACATGCTATTCCTGTAGAAGTAAGAATCTACAACCAACTGTTTACAGTGGAACAGCCTGATGCGGAAAAAGATGTAGATTTCTTAAATTTCATCAATCCTGAGTCTGTAACTACAGTGAAAGGATTTGCTGAACCGAGCCTGAAAGAAGTTGCTGTGGGAGAACCATTACAGTTTCAGAGAATCGGATATTTTACGAAAGATCAGGATTCTACAGATGATACATTGGTATTTAACAGAACAGTAACATTGAAAGATTCTTATAAACCTGAATAATTTTAAGGAATAGATCATAAAAACAAAAAGCAGGACTTCAAATGAAGTCCTGCTTTTTGTTGTTTTTGTTGGAATACGCAACGGCGCAAAGAAATTCATTCATTCTGAATATTTTTAAGACGCGAGGAAATCGAAGATTTCCGGCATGTGTTATACTAATTAATTGATAAATGTTCTAAGCTCCAGGGATCAACAAATATCAATTTTATCGTAGATAAAATCTTTGCGTCTTAAAAACGGGTTAAAAAATAAACTTGCGCCTGCGAATTCCAACAGACAAAATTAAATCAGAATTAATCTTAAGAATAATTGATAAGAAAAAATCAGGACTTCAATGCAAGTCCTGATTTATTTTAATAGCTAAAAATCTGAAATTTAAGATTCTACTTCAGAAAATCCTTGTCCTGATAGGCGGGATTTGGATATTTATAAAATCCCTCCCCGGTCAATACTCCCAGTTTTCCTTTATCAATATATTCTTTTTTTAATTTTTCTACAGCTTTTATCTTTAACGGATCCTGAGTTTCTTCAGCTTCCATCTTATTGATATTATAAGCCGTCGTAATTCCTACAATATCCAGAATACCAAAAGGCCCTGCAGGTGCTCCTGTAGCTACCATCCATGTCTTATCAATGGTTTCTATATCTGATACTTCATCAACCCAGAGATTGACTGCAGCGCCAAGCGGCGGAACCAATAATGAATTGACAATATACCCGGGTTGTTCCTTCTGGATAGGTAGTGCTACCATTCCAATCGCTTTCGCAAATCTGATTACAGAATCAAATACCTCCTGAGAAGTTCCCGGATGCCGCATTACCTCTCCGGTATTGTGCTTCCAGATTTCATTGGCAAAATGGAGGGCTACAAATTTCTCCGGTCTTCCTGTATCCTCAGCAAACTGACTTGGAAGAAGAGTAGAAGAATTCGTCGCAAATACTGTTTTTTCCGGGGCAACCTTAGCCAGCTTATGGTAGAATTCTGTTTTAATTGCTGGATCTTCTGGAACTGCTTCTATCAGAAGATCGGCATCTTTAACTGCTTCAGCAAGGTCTGATGAATAATTGATATTTTTAAATGTGGCATCAAGTTGTTCCTTCGTTGCGCCCAGATCTTTTTTGTAAGCTTCACTTAAAGCGGTGAATTTACCTTTGGCTTTTTCCAATACTTCATCATTGATATCATATACGGTAACGTTGAAACCGTGATAGGCCGTCTGGAAAGCGATCTGATATCCTAATACGCCGCTTCCCGCTATCGTTATATTTTTAAAATCCATGAGATTTATTTTTAGTCTTTTACTCCTTTTACCCATTCCTGAAATCTGGTTAAGAAAGATTCATGTTCTTCTTTTTCTTCTGGACGGTTTACCAGAATATGTTCAAAATAACTTCCTTTTAATATTTTTCTTAAAATCCCTTCTCCTAAGAAAGGTTTATAGTCATTCAAAGCCTGGGTAGCTTTTAATAAATGTCGGATGTCATATTGTAACGGATTGATATCCGGCACTTGTTTATTAAGGTTAAGAAGATTGTAAACAGCTATTCTCGCAGTTCTTACAGAGCTTTCCATAGTGAAGACAACATCGTTATTGGTTTCTACAAACTGTCCTACAAGACCTAAGTTGGTACATCCTTCAGGAACCACTCTCGGACGGTCTCCCATCGCTCTCGGCATAAACATAGACGTGATATAAGGCATGAATGCGGTACGTACAATGGTATTTTCTGTGACATTATCCAGCTGATCTGTTATTCCAAGATGGTAGCACAGCTCAGCAAGAATCTCGTTTCCGGTACACTGAGGCATTGTTTTTTTGATATAATTACCTTCTTTATCCATCAGTAAAGCATATACCCAAACTACAAGGATGTCATCCGGCTGAGTAGGGAAGTGCGGTTGCCTGTTGCAGGTAAAGCTCATTACCCAATTAGAATCTGTAATGGTAATAATACCTCCTGTGGCTGTTCTTCCTGAATAAGGATCATTTACACACAGTTCTTTGAGTTTCTCTGTGAAAGCAGAAGGACGGCAGGTTAAGGTAGCAGACTCCCATGAAGATTTTTCAATGTGGCTACAGAATTTTTCAGGTTTTCCGAATACTTCAGATTTTGCAGCAAGATTTTTCCAAAGCTTCCATCCTGCACTGCTGTTGTCTATCGTAACCTCAGGAACGGTATTGTTGTCACCGTAGAACGTACTTTCTGTCATAGATCCGGTAGTTACAATAACGTAGTCGTCTTTACCAACCGGTATTCTTACTTCTTCGCCATTTTGTTCAGTGATAATTCCTTCTACAGTTTTTCCTTCCGTATTAATATGAATATCAAGATCTTTTACCAAAGTATTAAACTGGATCTGCACCCCTTTTTCCACCAGGAAGTTTTTTAATGGAGTTACATACGTGTCGTACTGGTTATATTTGGGGAATACCAGACATGAGAAGTCTTTCATTCCGTCAATGGCGTGAAGGAATCTGTGCATATACAGTTTCAGTTCCAGTAAGCTGTGCCAGTTTTCGAAGGCAAACATAGAACGCCAGAAGAACCAGAAATTACTGTTGAGGAAAGATGGAGAAAAATAATCTTCAATTGTAAGATCATCCAGTTCTTCTTTTTTCTTAAGCAATAGTTTTACAATCGCCAGCTGATCTTTTTTCTCAAGTCCGAATTTGCTAAAATCCTTGATCTGTCCTTGATTGTGGATCAATCTTGCTTTAGAGTAATTCGGGTCGTTGTCATTAACAAGACGGTATTCATCCAATACACTATAAGGAGCAGGCAGTTCCAAAGCCGGAATATCCTGGAACATATCCCATAGATTTTCATAAGTCATATCCATTTCTCTACCTCCACGGATGATGTAACCGTCTTTTGCGTTACCAGCTCCATCCAAAGATCCGCCTTCCACATTCAGCTGGTCGAGGAAAATAATATTTTTGCCGGGTACACGGCCATCACGGATAAAATAATACGCTGCCGACATGCCGGCAATTCCGCTTCCAACAATATAGATTTTACTGTTTTCGTAAGATTGTAAAGGGATGCCTTTATTACGCTGGTAGTTTCCGATCTGGTCGGAAAAAGGCATCGTCTTTTCAGGAGTGTTAATCTGAACTTCTTTGCTTGAATCCGGTTCGTGGTTTACATTTCCAAACTGCTCAGAGGCATTTAAAACTTTATCGAATTTTGAATTGATCGTACTCATCTTTTATTGTTTTTAATTAACAGTATAAAGGTACCTCTATTCAGAAAGCGATATATATCCCCAAGTTCAGAATTATTATCCCCAAATTCTCATGACTGAATATTTTCTTTAGTTCTGTACTCCGAAGGGGAAAGTGCCGTATGTTTTTTAAAGAAACGGCCGAAAGCTGATGCTGAGTTAAACTGAAGCTCAAAGGCGATCTCCGATATGGTGATCTCAGGATTTCCAAGCATGACATACGCTTCCTTCAGTAATGCTTCATCAATCACTTCATGAGGTGTTTTTCCGCTTGACTTCTTAATGATTTCGATGAGGTATTTATTGGAAACATGAAGTTGATCCGCATAAAACTGAACCGTTCTTTCCCGGGTGATGTTTTCACGGATCAGTTTACTGAATTTGAGATAAAGATCTTTTTTTCCTTCTTCTTTTTCCGGATTTGCAGCATTTTCCTGTTCCATAATCTCAGCAGTCTCCAGCAGAAGATTGAAAATAATGGTACGGATAATCTCCTCTGTAAATTTTCCCTGCTTTTTCGATTTTTTATCGAGGTAATCCAGAAGATTTTGCAGAAGTGAAGAATTGGTTGCCGTAGTTTTTACGATGCTGTATGAACCTTTGGAGAAAAGATTCATTTTCTCAATGATAAAAGGATTGGAAATATTTTTAATCAGAAAGTTCTTGTCGAAGAACAGCAGTTTCATCGTAAAATCATCACTGGTTTTTCCAAATTTCACAATGGTAGAAGGTGCTGCAATAAGAAAGCTGTCAGCATCTACTTTGTATTTCTGACGGTCTATTTCAATATTGATTTCTCCGGCAGTACAGATACATAGTGCATAATAATCCATTCTGAAAGGAGCTTTTGGAAATTCAAAAATGGGTTTTCCGGAAGAAATGTAATAGGATTGGCAGCAGTCAATACTGTAAAAAGATAGCGTATCATGTAAATTTTCGTAGGTTATCATTCTTCAGTATTGGTTAAAATTTTATTATGTTTCTAAGTGAATTCAGTATAAAAGCATCTGTTTTTACTGCAATTTACGATTTTTATAAAAGTTTATTGTTTTTATATAGCAGATAAAACTGTTTTTTCAGATTAAAGTTGATTGTCTGTTGAAGGTTATTGATAAAAATAGGGTTTAAACAAAGACTTTTGGGTTATTTTTATCTAATTTTGCACTGTCAAATTTCCCCAAAATATTATTGTGAGATTAATTAACGTATATACGAGTTCTTTCAAAGGACTCTCGCAGGAGAGTTGGATGCTGGCGTTGGTAATGCTCATCAACAGGGCCGGTTCTATGGTACTTCCGTTTCTGGGAGTTTATATGACGAATCATTTGCATTTCAGTATTGAAAATTCCGGAATTGTACTGAGTTTTTTTGGAATAGGTTCGGTTATCGGATCATGGCTTGGAGGTATGATTACGGATAAAATAGGAGAGTACAGGGTGCAGAGTCTGAGTTTGCTGCTCAGCGTTCCTTTATTCTGCTTGATTCCGCTTTTTACAACAGAAGCCGGATTGGCAGGAATTATTTTAGCCCAAAGTATTGTAAGTGAAACGTTCCGTCCCGCAAACTCGGTGGCGATTACCAAATATGCAAAACCTGAAAATATTACCCGTGCTTTCTCGCTCAATCGTATGGCCGTTAACCTTGGGTTTTCTATTGGTCCTGCACTGGGTGGTATTTTGTCGGCTATTTCTTATGAATTTCTATTTTTCAGCAATGCATTGGCTGCTTTGCTGGCAGGATTGATGTATATCTGGTTCTTTAAAAACCGGGCGCGATTAGCTAAACTGAAAGCAAAAAAAGTAAAAAAAGCTATTATTATTAAAAAAGAAAGTTCACCCTACCGAGACAGTAAATTCCTTATTTATTGTGTATTCTGTATGCTGTTTTCCATATGTTTCTTCCAGCTGTTCAGTACCCTGACGATATTTTATAAGGATACAGCTCATCTAAGCCAGCAGAATATCGGATATATTCTGGGATACAGTGGTTTTCTGATAGTTCTGCTTGAAATGGGGCTGGTACAGATTGCTGAGAAGTATTTTACTTTAGCCTTTACAATGCTGTTCGGGACTTTCCTGTGTGGGATTTCCTATGCCATGCTGGCTTTCGATTACAGTCTGATTACCCTTGTGCTTTCTATGACATTGCTTTGCGTGGGAGAAATTTGGACACTTCCTTTTATGTCAACGATTACGGCATTACGTTCGGGAGAGAACAATAAAGGCGCTTACATGGGACTGAACGGAATGTCATTCTCCATTGCGTTTATTGTAACACCTTATATAGGAACACTGATTGCAGAAAAATTAGGATTCAATATATTATGGATCGGAACCGGGCTGCTTGCAGTATTTATTGCGATTGGTTTTTACTTTATCATTCCATGGATGCTTAAGGATAAAAATAAGGTAAAAAAAGAGATGATATAGCGCTTTTGATTAAATAAAAAGTTTCCGGGCAATTTCGTAGAAATTGCCCGGAAACTTTTACTATATATTAATCGTTTACGATTAAGATTTTGAAAGAATCGAATTAATAATCATATTGGCATGAATCCTTGAATTTTCAATGAACCAAAGGTGAGTATCTTTTCCTCCGCATACCACACCTGCAAGATAGAGATTAGAAATATTGGTTTCCATGGTTTCAGGATTGTAAAATGGATTCAGGCAGTCCCCGTTAAGTTCTATTCCTGAATTTTTCAGAAAATCAAAATCAGGAAGATAGCCTGTCATGGCCAGTACAAAATCATTGTCAATTTCATGAATAGCTCCGTTCTCATCTCTAAAAACAACAGAATTTTCTTTAATCTCGATCATTTCTGCATTAAAATGAGCTTTAATGCTGCCCTCTGCAATTCTGTTTTCAATATCGGGTTTTACCCAATATTTTACACTTTTTGAAATCTCGGCATGACGGACAATCATCGTCACTTCAGCTCCTTTTCTGTAGGTTTCCAGGGCTGCATCTACAGCAGAATTACTGGAGCCTACCACCACAATTTTCTGCTTTGCGTAAGGGTAAGGTTCCGTATAATAATGCTTAACTTTAGGAAGGTCTTCACCGGGAATATTCATCAGGTTAGGAATATCATAAAACCCCGTAGCGATGACTACATTTTTAGCCTGATAATTTGCTTTGGTGGTTTTGATCTCAAATATCTCATCCTTCTTTGAAACGCTCAGAACTTTTTCATACAGGTTAATATTCAGGCTTTTTTGTCTTGCAATGCCCTGATAGTATTCCAGAGCTTCCTGCCTCCCCGGCTTTGGAGCAGTAGAAATAAAGGGAATCTCATCAATTTCCAGCTTTTCAGCAGTGGAGAAAAAACGCATGTACAAAGGATAATTGTACAGTGAATTGACAATGGTTCCTTTTTCTATGATTACATGACTAAGATTGTTTTTTTGAGCTTCAAGGGCGCAGTTTAAACCGATTGGTCCGGCTCCGATAATCAGAATATCCAATATTTCCATCTAACAAATGTACGATGTAATTTTTAAAATGAGAAGCCCGAACCCATCAACTCTCATAGTCTTTATCTCTTTACATCATTTACCACTTGGCATCAGTTTTGGTGTTTTTTACCAATTTCAAAATGTAAAATATGAAAAAATTATTGATCGCGGTTTTCGCTCTGAGTATGATTGTAGCCTGCAAAAAAGAAGCCGGAAAACCTGTTCCCAGTGAAATAGATTCTATTGCACAAAATAAAACAGACAGTGCAGGTATTGTTCAGACTCATGCTGATAAAGAAGCCGTTTTAAAGCAGACTAATGATGAGGTTTTGAAAGCACTAAAGACAAAAGATTATACTACTTTTACCTCTTTGATTCATCCCGAAAAAGGAGTTCGTTTTTCAATGTACGCTTTTGTTAATCTGAAGGAAGATAAACATTTTTCTAAAGCAGATTTTGAAAAATATCAGCCTACCAAAACCTTGTTTACCTGGGGAGCACAGGATGGCTCAGGTGATCCTTATAAAGCAACGATCAATGATTATCTAGGAAAATGGGTGTTTTCTAAAGATTTTACAACATCACAATATTCGCTGAATAAATTTATCGGTGGAGGTAATTCCCTGAATAATTTAAAGGAAATTTATCCAAAAGCTGATTTTACAGAAAACTATATCAAAGGAACTGAAAAATCCGGTGAAATGGATTGGAAAACCGTTCGTTTTGTATTTGAAGAATTTCAGGGCAAATATTACCTGGTTGCTGTTGTGAATGACCAGTGGACAATATAGAAGTTAGAAGTTAGAAGTTAGAAGTTAGAAGTTAGAAGTTAGCGACTGGAATAAACTTCCAGCCTCTAACTTCCTTTCTTTTTTATTTCAAAACTTCAGTCAGTTGCTGAGTAAGATTTTTTCTTGAAAACTGTTCAATATGCTGGGTGTTTTCAATAAGGCTGTCATTTTTCCACAGTTCATATTTTTCAAGAATAAACTTTTTAATGTTTTCTATATCCTGATAACTGAAATGTTTTCCTGCCTGCGTCTCTTCCAGAATTTTTGACACATCAGCTTTATCAGGACCGAAAGATAGAATCTGCTTTCCTGAAGCCAGATATTCAAATATTTTTCCAGGAATAATCCCTCTTGAAGACTCATTCGGAAAGTTGGTAATAAGAAGGAGATTGGAATTCTGCATCTCTTCTACGGCTTTTCCATGAGAAAGATATCCAAGGTTCAGAATATGATTTTTCAGACTTGAATTTTCAATGGAGTGGAGGATTTTATCATCTATTCGTCCTACAAATTTCAACTTAAAATCAGCCGTAAATTCAGCATTTTCTTTCACCAGTTCGTCGAGTGCTTTCCAAAGATTTTCAGGGTTTCTCAGCTGTTCCAAAACTCCGATATAGCTTAGCGTAAATGCTTTTTCAATTTGTGAATTTTTATTTTCACCTGCTTTTTTGCTTGAATCGCTTTCATCAAATCCATTCGTAATACAAAATGCATTAGCTCCGGCCTTTCTGAAGTTTTCAGCATCAGTATAACTTGTAGCCAAAGTGATGTCTGCATTCTTAAATACAGCACTTTCCAGCTGCCGGTGTTTTTTATCTGAACTTTTAGTTAATTTCAGATGTTTGTAGTAAGAAATCTCTGTCCATGGATCACGGAAATCAGCAACCCATTTCAGATCCGGCATTTTATTTTTTAGCCCTAAACCAATCAAATGCAGAGAGTGTGGCGGACCGGAAGTAACGATGGTGTCTATTTTATTTTCTTTCAGGTATTTTTCCAGAAATGTAACGGATGGTTTTACCCAAAAAACTCTGGCATCAGGAATGAAAAAATTACCTCTTACCCAAATTGAAAGTTTAGATTTCCAACTTTGGTTTTTGCCTACATCAAATTGTCCGGCTTTGAATTTTTTATTGCTCTTATTCAGTTTTTCAGCAAGCTGATAAGGTTCCCAGATTTTGGTTCTTACCATCTCGATATTTTCCGGAACATCTTTCATCAGTGTTTCGTCCAGCAATGGATAGCTTGGATTTTCCGGAGTATAGATGATAGGTTTCCAACCAAAATCAGGTAGATATTTTGCAAACTTCAGCCATCTTTGAACACCAGGACCTCCCGCAGGAGGCCAGTAATAGGTGATAATCAATATTTTCTTCTGTTCCATTTTTTACTTAATGGTCTTTGTCATTCTGAACCAAGCGTAGCGCAGTGAAGAATCTCATTGCGCAACACTATTTATATTGTTCAAGCATTCTGTTCAGCTACAATCTCTTTTTTCTTGTTCTTATTCATCCAGAAAAGTCCAAATGCAGCCAACAGGATAAATAATCCGAACGAAAGAAGAGAAAGCCATTTTCCTTTTTCAATCACTTCAGGTTCAAAAACCATTCTGATATGGTGGTTTCCTGCCGGAACATGTACGGCACGAAGCAAATAATCTGCTTTGATATAAGGAACTTCTTTCTCGTCTACTAACACTTTCCATCCATGAGGATAATAAACTTCAGAGAATATAGCCAATTGAGGTGTTTTCGACTGAGATTTAAATTCAAGTTCGTTAGGCTGATATTTCGTAAGAGTGATAAATGCTGTAGAATCTGCCTGAACAGTTTTGTTATCAAAATATGATTTGTCAGATGAAGCAATGACAGCTGTTTTCTTGTTGTCAATAGTCCCGATCGCTTTTATTTCCTGATTAGGAGTATCTACAAATTTTAAATCGCTTACAAACCATGCATTGCCATTAGCTTTAGGATTAGGAACAACCTGTGGCTGCTCAGGACCTCCGAAAACCATGTATTTAGCATTCAGTAAATTTAATACATTAGGTGTTTTTACACTGTCAATACTATTGATGTATTCATTCAGTACATCGTCATATCTTCTTAATTTTACAGCGTGATAACCGCCGATGGAAGCCTTAAAATAAGAGGTATTGGTTTCGCTGGTAACTCCTAATGTCTGGTTGTAAATTCTGTAGTGTGTTTTGTCTTTCTCAGCAATAGTTTCCAATGTTTTGTTGATGTTAACATTGGATAAAATAGATTCCAGGTTTGGATTTCCCTGTACTTTTTCAGCCAACAGGTCTGAACTTTCTGTCTGGAAAGGATTTTCAGCAAAGATTTTATCTACATAGTTTTCATCGTTTAAGTAACGCTTGTTTACCGTCCAAAGGTCAAATAAACTTACAAGCCCAATCACTACCAAAGCAATATTCTGATTAAGCTTTTTCTTTAAAGTTAAGAATAGAGCTGCCGCAGTAATCGCTACATAAATGAATGCTTTTATGGCATCTATTCTGAATAGTTTATATCTTTCATCTACAAGATAATCAAGCAGGAAAGGAGGGAAGTAGGTTTTTTCGTTTTCTGTAGCAAAACCTAACAATGATTTTCCAAAGATTAAAAGAATCAATAAAAATCCTAACGTTCCACCTCCTACATACATCAGAATTTTCTGCTTATATTCTTCAGTCAACTTTTCATCTGTAAAGAATCTGTATAATCCCAAAATGGCAATTAATGGGAATAATAACTCTACTACCACTAAGATTGAAGAAGGAGCTCTGAATTTATTATAGAACGGTACATAATCGATAAAGAAATCCGATAATGGCATAAAGTTACTTCCCCATGCCAGTAAAATGGTCAGGATGGAAGCTCCCAAAATCCAGTAACGGTATTTTTTTGAAGCAAAAAAGAATCCTAATAAGGCAAGGAAACATACGATAGCTCCCTGATAAGCAGGTCCTGATGTTCCCGGCTGGTCTCCCCAGTAGGTTACTCCGCTGAAACCTTTGGAAATTCTATCCATTTCAGCCTGTGAACCTACATTTTCCTGAACCAGTTCCTGAACTCTGTTCATGATTTCTTTTCCTTCAGGTTCCTGGCTTCCTCCACCCATTAATCTTGGAATGAAAAGGTTTAAAGTTTCCAGCTGCCCATAGCTCCACATCAGCATACTCTCTTTGTCCATTCCGGATTTTCCTGAAGTATGGCTGTCGTTATTTAAAATCTGCTTTCCACGAACTGTTTCTTTTACATATTCAGAATTGGCCATGATTCTTTGTGAATTCATTCCTACTCCAATAACACATGCTGCTGCGATAATCCCTGATGAAATAAGGAAGTGCTTCATCGGTGTCTTTTTCTGGATGGCTCTGATCAGTTCAGAAAGGAATAAGAATCCTAACGCAATGAACAGATAATAGGTCATTTGTGGGTGGTTTGCAGCAATTTGAAGACCCATAAAAAGGGTAGTGACAATGAACCCCCAGATGTATTGTTTCCTGATATACACCAGTAAAATTCCGGCTAGCAACGGGGCAAAATACTCAATGGTATTGACTTTACCATTATGTCCGGCTGCAATAATAATATAAAAATAGGTTGAAAGCCCGAAGAAAGTGGCTCCTAAAAGAGCATATTTCCAATTTCTGACCACTACCATTCCCAAAAGGAAAAAACCTGCAAATAGCAGGAAGAGATAATTAACCGGCCTTGGCAGGAAATTCAGATTGCTGTCTATTTTTTTGATGATATCACCTTTAAACTGGCTTCCCATCTGATAAGTCGGCATTCCCCCAAACATGGAGTCACTCCAATAGGTTTCATTTCCGGTATTGGCTCTGTAGTCAAGCAGTTCTTTTGCTCCTCCTCTGTACTGTACAATATCATGCTGGAAAAGCTGTTTTCCTGAAAATACAGGAGTGGAATATAAAAATGCTAAAACTATAAATACTACTAATGAAACTGCAATATAAATTAAGTTTTTATTTTTTGCCATGCTGGTTATTATCTTTTATTTCTTGGAATTTTTACCTTTTGTCATTACTCTCTTTCACCTCTTCGTAGTCTACCGTTTCTGCATCCCACTTAAGGTTCTTTTTGTTATTCTTATTCGAGTTGTTGATGTCCTGCTGCCCGTTGTTTTGATTATTGTTATTAAAACGGTAACTATAGAATGTCTTAAAGAAAATTCTTTTCAGAATATTCCAGACAAAGAATATAATAATGGCAGTGAGTACTAACTCAAGAATGTACTTCATAATTTTTTTGTTTAAAGTTCAGGGTTTAACATGCAAACTTTAAACCCTGAATGTTTATTCAAGTTATTTAGCAGATGGGTTGACCATTACCGAAGAATTGGAAACGCTTTTCATAGATTGAGACTGTTTTCCATCTGAAATGGTTTCTATCTGAGTTGTTTTTACGTTGATATTCTGGTTGGTTATCCAGCCTGTGCTTTCATCAAACTTAATGGTTCCGTTCTGAACAAGCTCACTGCTCAGGCTGTGTGTGATAGGTCCCTGAGTTTTCTTTTCTGTTTTCTTGGGAATACCTCCGGTTACTGCAATTTCTGCAGCTCCGTTTCCTAAGCTTTTCATTACATAATTGGAGGTTACTTTAACAGCTCCGCTGGCGTCAGCATTTTCAGAAGTTGACCATTTTTCTCCGATTTTAACTCCTTTTTTAGGAATAATCATAAGGTTTTTATGGAACTGATCTTTCAGTACTTTTTCGTTGAATGACTGCTTAAGACTTGCTACTACGCTTGCTTTTTCATTGGCATCTTTGATAAGTGTACCAACTGCGTTACCTACTTTTGTGTAAACAGCATCAAATCCTGTAATAGAAATCACATTCCCTTTTGTATCCATCTTCATCTGAAGTTTGTTTCCGGTAAGCGCTTTGTTGACATTCCAGATCATTTTTAGATCATCTTCTTTTGGAAGTGGAAGTTTGGTGTCTACTACTACCGTTTTTCCCTGTGCAGATTGAGAGCTTCTCTTTGCTACAAGATTAAGGGTCATCTCATATACATTTCCTTTGATATCATCCACTACAAAATTCATTTCATCTGTAGATTCGCTTGTTGCAGTGATAGATTTCCCTTGAGGATCTGTCATTGTTTTTACATCTCTCTGATAAGTGGTAAGAGGATATGTTTTACCTTTTTCAAGCTTAAAAGTTTGGGTGATAACTCCTGCAGAATCTTTGATAGCCGGGTTTTCTGCAACTTTCGCTACAGAATCAGCAGGAACTTCTACAGTTACTGTCTTTCCGGTTTTAGGATCTACTTTTGTTATTTTTGCCGTTTCTTTTTTACAAGACACAAGGGCTATTGATGATATAAGCGCAAGCGCTGCAATATTCTTCATTTGATTTTTTTAACTTTATTTTTTACTACTGTTTCTTAATATATTATCTGCAATGTCGTGCAGTTTCCCCTGAGACTCTCCATCAGATTCATTGGAAAGCACTACCACTCCCATGTTTTTTGAAGGATAAATCTGAAGTACGCTTGAAAATCCAAATGTACCTCCTGTATGATAAACGGTTTGAGTTCCATCTTCATATGTATGTAATCTCCAGTACAGTCCAATGGCATCTCCTTCACCTTTTACAAAAGGTGTATGAGATGTTTTCACATATTTATTGTTCTTATCCAGATGATACTGCATGTATTTCACAAGATCTCCTGTAGTAGAAATGATTCCTCCTGCGGGAGCAAAAATGGTTGTGAAATTTCTGGGCATTATCTTTCCTTTTTCGTTATAACGAGTCAATAGCTGTGCAGAATTCGTACCAATAATAGTATGATTCATTTTCAGAGGCTTTGTAATATACTCTGAAAGCAGGTTTTCATAGCTTGTATGATATACTTTTTCCAAGATATCCCCGGCAATCTGTGTTCCTACATTGGAATATTTATATTCTGTTCCGGGTACAAAATCCACTTTAGCCTGATGAAGATCCTCATAAAAATTCTTTTTTGAATAGTTTTTATAAAAATCCGACAATGCCAGGGCAACAGAGTCCATCGGTTTTTTGAACGTTTCAGACTGATCCGGTAAAAACTGAGGCAATCCTGATGAATGATTGGTTAGATTACCGATTGTTATCGGGTGCTTTTCAAATTCAAGATTAGGATAATTTCCTATATATTTCCGGATATCATCATCCATTTTGATTTTACCATCTACTAAAGCATGAGCCAGAAGTGTTCCGGTAAAGGTCTTGGTGATGGATGCAATCTCATATGGACTTTGGGAGGTTGGAAGCTCTGATTTCCCTATTTCTGTTGTCCCATAATTATAGAAATAACTTTTACCATCTTTAAAAATGCCTATTGAAATTCCTACACGTGCAGGATCCTGCATATAAGCAACAGCTTCTTTCTGAACCATCTTATCAAGATCAGTGGCAAGACGGTTGTCTGTTGCTATTTTTTTTGTCTGGGCATTAAAAGCCAACGGGACAAAAAATAAAGGTAAAAGTGATTGTATTTTCATGGTTATGGATTAGGTATCACGGACATTTTCTGTCTTACCGCTTCATACAAAATCGCTCCACATGCTACAGAAACATTCAGAGACTGGGTTTTTCCTTCGATAGGAAGTTTTATTTTTTCATCAGCATGATGCAGTACTTCTTTAGAAATTCCGGTTTCCTCATTTCCCATCACGATAGCACATGGCTCAGTCATATTTACATCATAGATTAACTTCTGAGCTTTTTCGCTGGCTGCATATACGGAAATTCCGCTTTGCTGAAGGAAGTCTACCGTGTGGGCAAGATTGTTTTCCTTACATATTTTGATATTATAGATCGCTCCGGCAGAAGTTTTTATCGCATCGGAATTGATAGGAGCAGCTCCTTTTTCAGGAATAATAACTGCATCTATTCCTACGCATTCCGCTGTTCTGCAGATGGCTCCAAAGTTTCTTACATCGGTAAGTCTGTCCAGAATTAAAAGGAAAGGTGTTTTTCCCTGTTCGAATAATTGTGGAACAATATCCTCCACTTTATGAAACGGTACATCCGAAATAAAAGCTACCACACCCTGGTGGTTTTTTCTTGTAAAACGGTTCAGTTTTTCAACCGGAACATAATTGGGACGGATTTTATTTTTCGCTAAAATGGCTTTTAATTCAGCATAAATAGGACCCTGAAGTGCATTCTGCACAAAGATCTTGTCAATCGTTTTTCCCGCTTCAATTGCTTCAATCACGGGACGTAGCCCGAAAATAAAATCGTCTTTCATTGAAAATGTATTATATAGTTATAGAGTGAATGGTCAATCGTGAATTTTACTTTGTAAGTCAATTGGTTGGATGCCTATTCACTTCTGACCATTGACTTGCGTAGCAAGGTTCATTATCTCCCTTTCTCTCCTAAAATTGCTCTTTTCTGTGCCATCACGTACCCGTAATGAAGGCTTTCATGCATATTGTTGAAGATAATAGCATCCTGAATGCTTTTCAGATCCATGCCGAAACTTGTGGTGTAGGGAGTGTAATCTGAGAAGAAATCACTGTCATAATCCTTCATTAAAATCTTTGAAGTTTCAGTAAGTAAAAATTCTAAATCTTCCACTTCTGATTTCTGAACATTTAAGTTGGGTAAAGTTCCTTTTTTGTAGGTTTCAATCCAATACTTGTCAATACGGAAAGGATTTCCGCTCAGGTAATAGTGCAGTAGCTGTTGTGTAGCAACAGTATGTGCAATATTCCAGTAAATATTGTTGTTGAAACCATCCGGAATCAGGATCAGATCTTCATGAGATGTGTTCTGAAGGATATCTAAAAGGTTCTTTCTTACCTGTCTGTGTGCTTGAAAATGATAATTCATTTTGCAAAATTTTTAATCACCAAAAATAGTTTAATAAACTGGAAATGACAATTTTTTTGACTAGAGGATTAAAGTTAAAATTTTTTAACTATTTTGAAAAAGAGTGAAGTAAGGTTCATCTTTTGATTAGTTTTTATTGATATCAGAATGTTTTTTACAGTTAATTTTACATGATGATCAATAGAAAAACCCTCTTGAGTGGAGTTTCAGAGAGGGTTTTGTTATTTTGTTTTTAAAAGATGTGTTAAAGTTACTTTTTTATGATTTTGTGTTTAAAGGCAGTTCCGTCTTTTAAAACAATATGTAAAAAATAAACTCCTGTGCTGTATGAGGAAAGATCTATTCTGTTCTCTTTATAAGTTTCGGAAAGTTTTCTTCCTTCCATATTGAAAAGGCTTATTGAGCTGACCTCTACTTTTGATTTTACATTCACAAAGTCAGCAGTAGGGTTGGGGTAAATATTCACATCTACTGTTTTGATCTCTTTTACATTCAAAGCTGTATTGCTTTTCCCCTGCATATAAACGGATAGCATGACATATCCCTGCTGTTGGTTGAAAACTGCAGTTGGAATTGTGTGTTTCAAAGTATGATTACCTGCAGTTAAGTTGGGTAATGTAAATTCTCTGATGGGAACAGAATTTCCGGGACACCAGTTATTCCATGAAGTCCAGTCAGCAAAAGTTTTAGGAGTAGAACCATAGATTCCGTTTCCTTGAGTATTGTATACACGGTACGGTTCACATGAAATACCCCCGGGAGTATAGGTGAGTACTTGTACGTCATCTATATAGGTGTAATTTTGTCTTCTGATATATTCTTCACCACTACTGTTAGCACCATGAGGAGTTGATATTACGAAGAAGCGGGCATTGGTAACAGGGTCTGGAAGATTAAAAGTGACAATTCTAACGGTTTCCCCGGTAACATCAGTGTTGTTATAGTTGTTAAGGGTGTTATAACTTAATATAGGTACAATGCTGTTGGTGTCTGTAGGAGTGGCTCCTGTATCCGTTGAGAAAAAGGTAAGAGTTCCTGAAAAAACATCAATTCTGTTTGCACAGCCTGAAACCTGCGTTTGTGCTGCATAGGGAACCCCGAAAACATCCAGTTCCATATAGAGATCATACATGCTGCGCAATGTTGTGTCATGGAATATGCTGTATAAATTGCTGACATCATAAGTGTAAGGAACTTCAGAAGGAGTCCTGTTTTTATTCATGAAAGGAGTAATATATCTGCCTATTTCAATTCTTTTGACATTAGTGTCATTGATTGTATAAGTAGCTTGATTTTTAGGAACCATTGCTAAGAAGACTTCTCCAAGACGGTCATAATTGTCACATAAAGGAGCAATGGTTACACGCATAGCAATTTTAGCTTTAAAAGCATCTAGTTCTACATCAGTAAGTTTTCTGGTATACCTGGCATTCGTCAGCCTTGTCAAACCGGCAGGTACAGGGTTGGATACCATAGTAGCATAGCCATCGTAGTATACTGCATCTGAAATTATATTGGTCATTGTCGTTTGGGCGAAAACGAGGTGGGTAATCAAAAAACTGGAAAAGAATAGCTTTTTATACATGTTATTGATGTTTAGTGTAAATATATGAAATATGTATTGAAATTGCTTTTAATTTATTTTATTTTTATGTCTTGTTATTGTTTTGTTATTAAATGTGTATTGTTTTTAATATCGGATGTATTTTTGTTTAAATTTTTTTTGCGTTGAATTAAATAATGAAATATTTTTTTTATTGCTATAATCATAGTATTTATTATTAAATTAGCATGGTATACCAGATTAATGTTATTAATAATGAAAAGATTTTTACTTTTAGGTTTGTTTTTTGTAGTGGTGGTGATTAACGCCCAAATCAATATCAATATTGGGAGTCCAAATGTTGGTGTTGCTCCTGTAAGCAGTTTTTTTTCCTATTCTTATGTACAGCAGATATATCCTAAGCAGGAAATTAACGCCAATGCTGCAGGCAATATTACAGGGCTTACATTTTATGTGGATCCTTCCTCTACAATTACTGAATCTTCAAACTGGACGGTATATCTCGGACATACGTCAAAAACAGCCTTTGCTTCCGGTACAGACTGGATTCCTGCAGCACAGTTGACTCAGGTGTTCACAGGAGCCGTAAGCAAGAATAATAATAAAGTTGAAGTTGTTTTTACAACACCATTTACTTATAATAATGTTGATAACCTGGTTGTTGCAGCAAAAGAGAATTCTCCGAATATCGATATCAATAATTTTGATGAAGCATTTCATGTTTATTCACATATCCCTTACTCAACGCTGTATTATAAAGGAGATCGTGCAGTAGTGGATATTGCATCTCCTCCCGGAGGAATAAGGGCGGATTATAAATCGTCAGTTACCATTTCAGGCCTTATACCAAGTACCGGACCGGCATGTCCTTTTGTCGTTTATCCGGTAAATAATAGTCAGAATATTTCTTTAACTCCCAATTTCAGCTGGCTTTCGGCTTCAGGGGCTACATCCTACAAAGTTTCGTTAGGAACGAGTTCAGGAAGCTCTGATATTATTAATCAGCAAACAGTTTCAGGAAGTAGCTTTACCCCTTCCACAGCGCTTACAGCCGGAACAACTTATTATTTAAAAGTAACATCAGTGTCAGGGAGTACAGAATCCTCAGGATGTTCTGAACTTGTTTTTAAGACTGTTCCTCCAATACCTGTAAACGATGCATGTACTGGAGCATTGCAGGCATTGGTATTTCCTTATTCTTATACTCAGAATGATGCTGTATCGACCACTAATAATGCCGGAAATATAAGCGTATGTACAAGTAATGGAGACACAGGAATGAACGATGGGACATGGTTTAAACTGACTGGTGATGGCAGTCAGTATACTATTAAAGTGACTATGCCTTCAGGCAGCAGCTATGATCCGCAGATAGGTGTATATAGTGGCAGCTGTAGTAATTTGTCATGTACAGGAACTGTAGACAATGGTGGCGGAGGTGCTGCGGAAACTCTTACGATTACCACAGTATCAGGAACAGAATATTTTGTAAATGTCGGAGCGTATGAAGATACTACTGATGCTCCTGAAAATATATTCACCATTACAATAAACAAGCTTTAAAACTAAATAATCAAGTTTCTGATTAAAAATAAAAATGTTGCAAAAGTGATTTTGTGACATTTTTTTATGGATAATGAGAAGAAAAAACGGGATGATTTTATGGAGGGAATTTGAATTTCTGGATTTATTTATAGATAAGAAATTCAACATTATAGCATTGAATATCTCGTCAATGCCGGAATTTTTAACAAACTTTAACTCAAAAATGGCATTTATTATGTTGATTAATGCAAGTATTTATCAGAAATTTACCACTTATTTTAAATCAAGCTATGTCAGAGATATATCAAGCTGAAGATATCCGCCAATTGACGGAAAAAGTAAAAGAAAAAAACTACTTATTTTCTCTTCTGAGACAGGAAATCAACAAAGTTATTATTGGACAGGAATACATGGTAGACCGTCTTTTGGTAGGGCTTTTGGGAAATGGACACGTTCTTCTTGAAGGAGTTCCCGGTCTGGCTAAAACCTTAGCGATAAAAACACTGGCTGATGCTGTTCATGGAGATTTCTCAAGGATTCAGTTTACTCCGGATTTACTTCCTGCAGATGTAGTGGGAACCATGATTTATAATATCAAAGACAATGATTTCTCTATAAAAAAAGGACCTGTATTTGCGAACTTTGTTTTGGCAGATGAGATCAACCGTGCGCCGGCAAAAGTACAGTCAGCGCTTCTGGAGGTCATGCAGGAAAAACAGGTGACAATTGGTGACGAAACCATGAAGCTTCCAAAACCATTCCTGGTACTGGCGACACAAAACCCGATTGATCAGGAGGGAACTTACCTGCTGCCTGAAGCTCAAAGCGACCGTTTTATGCTGAAGTGTACCATCGATTATCCTGCTTTTGAAGATGAAAGACAGGTGATGAGAATGGTTTCAACCTCACACCAGCCAACGGTGAAGCCTGTAATCTCCCTTCAGGATATTGTAGATGCAAAAGAACTGATCAACCAGATCTATCTCGACGAAAAAATTGAAAAATATATCCTGGATATGGTGTTTGCAACACGTTATCCGGAAAATTATGGGCTTTCTGAACTTAAAAATTATATCAGTTTCGGAGCTTCTCCAAGAGCATCCATTAATCTTGCTATCGCCTCAAGAGCTTACGCTTTCTTAAAAGGAAGAGCATTTGTCATTCCGGAAGATGTAAAAGCATTGGCAAAAGATGTATTGAGACACAGAATGGGATTGACCTTTGAAGCAGAAGCAGAAGAAATCACAACTGAGGAAATTATCAATAGAATTTTAGCAAAAATCCAGGCACCATAATGAGTGATGTAGTTGTAAGAAAAGCTGTTCTGGAAGACTGTTCTTCCATGCTTGATTTAAAGAACTAGCGGAATATGAAAAAGCACTGCATGAAGTAACAGTGACTTTGGATGATTTTATTCAGGATGGTTTCGGAACTTCTCCTGTATGGGGAGCTTTCGTGGCAGAATATGAAGGAGAAATAGTTGGAATATCCCTGTATTATGACAGGTATTCAACCTGGAAAGGAAGAAGGCTGTATCTTGAAGATCTTGTAGTAACTGAAAAGCTAAGAGGAAAGCAGATTGGAAAAAAATTATTTGATGCAACACTGGAATATGGTCAAACCAATAATTACAGTGGAATGGTATTTCAGGTATTGAACTGGAATGAACCAGCCATCAATTTTTATAAAAAGTATAATACAAAGTTTGACAATGAGTGGTCGAACGTATCCATTGAGTTTATAGACTAACCCAAAACCCGGATCCCGACACCAACATTAAACTTTGAATGTTAAACCTTGAATTTTGAATTCGTCTATGCAGATAAAAGATATTGTAAAAAAAGTAAAGCAGATTGAAATCCGTACCAGAAAAAAGACGGAGGCTGCTTTAATGGGGCAATATCACAGCGCCTTTAAAGGGCAGGGGATGACTTTCTCGGAAGTTCGACCGTATCAGTTTGGAGATGAAATCAGAAGAATCGACTGGAATAAAACCGCACGTTTCCGTGAGCCATTTGTAAAAGTAATGGAAGAAGAAAGGGAATTGACAATGATGATTCTCGTAGACATTTCCGCTTCTATGGATTATGGAACAAAGGTTCAACTGAAAAGAGAATATGTAGCCGAAATTGCAGCCAGCTTAGGATTTTCAGCCGCTGGCAATAATGATAAAGTAGGCTTGATTTTGTTTGCAGATAAAGTATATAAAGTTATTCCTCCTCAAAAAGGAAGAAAACACATTCTTTCCATTATCAGTAATATTCTCACTGCAGATTATGTTCCGGCAGAATCTAAAATAGATAAAGCAATGGAATATATGATGGGGATTTTCAAAAGGAAATCTCTGGTATTTTTGTTTTCAGATTTTGAAGATGCCTATGATTCCAAAATGCTGAGAGTGGCCTCAAAGAAACATCAGTTGCTGGGAATGAGGATTTATGATGAAAAAGATAATGAGATTCCTGATGTAGGCTATGCCCGTTTACTTGATGTGGAAACCGGAAAAGAAATATGGGCCAATACTTCCAGTGCAAGATGGCGATATACCTTTGCGGAAGCTCAAAAACAAAAGCTGAGAGCTCTGGAAGAAGATTTTGCCAACAGCTCTGCCAGTCTTATGAATATCAGTACCGGCTCAGATTATTCAAAATTATTGTATAATTACTTTCAGAAAAAATAACATCGGGCTTAGCTCGTAACTAAAAAACAGAAGGCATTTTGCCTTTATTATTTTAACATTGAGAAAAATACTTTTAATATTATCTTTTCTGATCTGTGCAAATGCTTTTTCACAGATATTATCCTCTAACGTAGAAAAGAAAACCCTTGCTCTGGGAGAAATCAATCATCTTACCATAAAGATTGACAATCTTAATGAGCAACAGGTTACTTCAGCAGCTAAGAATGAGCTGTTGCCTTTTCATTTTGAAGAAACCAAAGACAGTATCGGGCAAACGGCTAACACCTATGAAAGAAAGATCGAATTTGCTGTTTTTGAAGAAGGAAAATTTACCATTCCTGAACTGGAATTCAAAGTAGGAGATAAAATACTTAAAACAATCCCTTACGAAATAGATGTCATTAATACGGCTCAAAAAGCAGATCAGATCAATGACATCATGAATAATAAGCAGGTGAAACTTGAACCCAAAGATTATTGGGAGCTTTATAAGTTTTATATTCTTGCAGCATTGGCTGGTATTGCACTGGTTATTGCCATTATTATGTTTGTAAAATGGGGAAGAAAATCAAAGAGCTCTCCTGTAGTGGCTACCAATCAGACCTTAAAAGAGCTTGATTCTCTTAAAAAGAAAAAATATATTGAAGGAGGAAACTTCCGTTCGTTTTATGTGGAACTGATTGATATTTCCAGAACCTTCATTACAAAACAATATCGCCTTCCGGCAGATGTACTTCTTACTGATGATCTTATAGATGTCATGAAAAAAAATAATACAATCTCGCAGGACAACGAAAAAATAATAGAAGATGTTTTCCTTAGGGGAGACCTGGTGAAATTTGCAAAAACCTTCCCGGACCAGGAAACAATGGAAAGAGATTTTGTCAATATCAGAGATTTTGTGAAAAGATCATCCAAAGATTTAGAATTCGAAAACTTAAGAAAGGATGTTTAATTTTGAGTTTTACAGCCCATGGTTTTTGCTGCTTTTTCTGCTGTTTATTCCACTTTTAATTAAAGATATTGGAAGAAGTAAAAGAAAAGGTATAAAAGTTCCTACCATAAAGAATATGGATCACAGCGGGAGTATCCAGGGTGTACTTTTTTTGCTGAAAATATCAAAATATATCATTCTTTCTGCGTTGATTATTGCGATGGCAAGGCCGAGAACGTTTACCATTTCTCAGGACAGAGATGATACAAAGGGAGTGGATATTATGTTATCTATTGATGTTTCTCTAAGTATGCTGGCGAAGGATTTGACCCCGGACCGAATTACTGCCCTAAAAGATATTGCCGTAAAATTTGTTCAGAAGCGTCCGAATGACAGGATAGGGGTGGTAGCATATGCTGCAGAAGCTTTTACTAAAGTTCCGGTTACCTCAGATCATCAAGTGGTTATTGATGAAATTAAAAATCTGAATTCTGCAGGTCTTGAACCTGGAACAGCCATTGGGGAAGGCCTTTCTGTAGCAGTGAATCATTTGATTAAAAGCAAGGCCAAAAGTAAAGTGGTCATACTGATGACGGATGGAGTAAGCAATATTCAGAATGCGATTCCTCCACAGCTTGCCGCTGAACTGGCAAAGAATAATAATATAAAAGTATATTCAATCGGAATCGGGACCAATGGTTATGCGCTGATGCCTACATCGCAGGACATTTTTGGAGAGCTTATCTTTACCGAAACAGAGGTTACTATTGATGAAAATACCTTGAGAGAAATAGCACAGACTACGGGAGGCAAATATTTCAGAGCTACCTCAAACAGTAGTCTGGAAGAAGTATACAATGAAATCAACCAACTGGAAAAATCTGATGTGAAGGTTTCCAAGCTGTACAATTATGAAGAATATTTCAAAATATTCCTTTGGATTGCACTGGCTATGTTGGTGTTGGATGCATTGTTGAGATGGGTGTTTTATAAAATTTTAAGCTGATGAGTTGGTCTTTAGGAAATTATTGGTATTTATTTTTACTGTTGCTTCTGCCGCTGTTAGCTACGTTTTTGATCCGTTTTCTACAATGGAGAAATAAAAAGAGAGAAATTTTTGCTGCGAGCCAGTTTCATGAGAATTTATTTGAAAAAAGATCAGGATTTACAAAGTTTTTTCCTGCATTATATTTATTGGGAACATTATTTCTGATATTCTCTATCATTGACCTTTTGAACGGTTCAGAAGAAGTGAAAAGTACCCAGAAGCTGAACAATGTAATCTTTATGCTGGATGTATCCAATTCTATGAATGCTGAGGATATAGAACCAAGCCGTCTGACGGAAGCCAAAAATCTGATGCTGGCTACCATGAAGAAAATGAATAATGATAAGGTAGGTATTGTGATTTTTGCAGGGAATGGAATGTCTATTATGCCTCTGACAACTGATTATAATTCTGCGGAAACTTATATCAGCGGTATTGAAACCAGTTCTATGCAGATTCAGGGAACGGATTTTCTGAAAGGAATGCAGGCTGCTGCTGAAAAATTTAAAAACGTAAGCAAAGGATCCAGAAAAGTGATTCTGCTGAGTGATGGTGAAGATAATGAAGGAAATGATAACGCTGCCATCAGATTAGCTAATAAAGAAGGAATAAGTATTACTTCCGTAGGAGTGGGTACAGATGAAGGTGCTCCGGTTCCGGAATATGTGTTCGGACAATTAATGGGATATAAAACCGATGCCAACGGTAGTACGGTGATTTCAAAAAGACAGACCGAAGCATTAAAGAAAATGGCTGAATCTACAGACGGAACTTATATTGATGGAAATAATATCAATGAAGCTCCGGACAGAATTGTAGATGCAGTTAATAAAAAATCGGCAGGTGCAGAGACAATGGTGAAATCGCAGAATGCCAATCATTATTATCAATATTTTCTTGCGGTATCTCTTCTGTTTTTCTTTTTAATTTATATTTTTAATCCTAAAAAAGATTTTAATGTGTAGAATTCCTTTATTTATAGAAGAAATTCTACAAGTACTTTAACCGAATTTTAACAAATAAAACTCTGTTTCTTAACATATAAAGGAATAATTTTGCAAGTGATGAATACTAAAATCATATTTTTATCGTTTATTGTTGCCATTTCATTCTCAGGCTTCATGTTTGGGCAGGAAAGCTATAGGAATTTAGTATATGAAGGCAATCAGAAATTTGACGGTAAAGATTATGATGGAGCCTCCTCCAAATATATGGAAGCGATAAAATCCAATGATAAAGATTTTACCGCTCATTACAATATGGGGAATGCGTTGTATAAAAGTAAAAAATACGAAGAGGCAAAAGCAGAGTTTGAAAAAGCAGAAAAACTTTCACAAACTCTTCCCGATAAAACGGCTGCTCTTCATAATTTAGGGAATGCTTACATGCAGATGAATCAGCCTGAAAAAGCTGCTGAATATTATAAGAAAGCTTTGAAGCAGGATCCCCACAGCGAGGTAACTCGAAAAAATTATGAGATTGCCAAACTGAAAGAGAAAGAAAAACAACAGCAAAAAAACGAACAGAATAATTCAGGAAAAGGTGGCGGCGGAAATGATCAGAACAAAGGGGATGATCAGAAAGGCGACAAAGACAAAAAACAGGATCAGGGTAACGGCCCGCAAAACGAAGGCAAAAGTGACCAGGGTGACAATCCTAAGCAGAATCAAAATAATGAAGGCAGAATGCCCAAAAATCTTGAAAATGCGATCTTAGATAAAATAAACGAAAAAGAAAAAGAAACCGCCAGAAGAATTTTAAACAAAAATTCTTATTCGATGCCTGAAAGCAACGAGAAAGATTGGTGATGCAGCACAAATTGATTTACATATTGCTTACTCTTGCATCCGTAATTACTTACGGACAGGTAAATCTGTCTATGGATGCAGATAAAACAGAGTATGCAGGTAAGGATATTATCAATCTGACCATTGTTCTTGAACTTAACGGAAGTGATCTTGTACAGCAGACAGGTTTTCAGCTTCCGGATCTTTCAAAATTTAATATCATAGGAAGTGGATCTGTAACCAATACCGTGATTGATCCTGCTACCAATACTTTAATTACCCAGAAAGTTTCCAGAATTGCCCTTGAGCCTAAGAAAAAAGGGAAAATAAAAATCGGTTCCGTTCTTGTTACCGTAAACAACAGAATCTATAAAACCGAACCTTTTGATGTCAATATCCGTGATATTGTCGACAGAAGATCATTGGCAGCGAATACCTCCAATGATGTTTATCTGAATATGGAAATTGATGATCGGGATGTCTATCAGGATCAGCCTACGGTAGCCGTTCTGAGAGTGTATTCAAGAAATATGGATAATCTGAGAAAGGTGAAAAATATTCATCTTCCGAAACAGGATAATATCAACGTACATCCTATCAATTTTGATAAGTCTGAGATAGATCCTTCAGGATACGGCAACATGCCTTCACAGGTTCTGGCTATGTTTATGGTTTTTCCGAATGAAGCAGGGTATGTGGAAGTTCCCGGAGTATCTGCTTCAGTAAGTACCTATTCAAATAAAACAAAAATTGTTTCCAATAAAGTTAAAATCAACGTAAGAAAGCTTCCTGAAGGAGCTCCTGAATGTTTTAAAAATGCTGTTGGGAACTTTAATGTCAACGTATATAATGCTTCCAAGGAAAAACCGGAAGCGAAAAAACCTCTGAATGTGGTAGTAAAAGTTTCAGGTGAAGGTAATTTACCGGATATGGAACTTCCTAAAATTGCCGCCTCTCCGGATTATGAAGTTTTTGCCCCGAAAATTACCTCTAAAGTAGCTCCTGGAACTTCAGGAATGAAAGGAGAGATCCTGGCTAATTATGTGATTATTCCTAAAAAATCGGGTGTCATTTCAATTAAAACAGAAGAATTCGCTTTCTTTGATCCTGCGAGTAAAGAATATGTAGATCTTGGACAGAAAACACTGGATCTGAATGCATTTTCTCACGATCAGATTCTTGAGGCACGCTCTACTGTAGAAAAAGTAAACGAATACACCAATAATCTTCTGGAGACGGTAAATACTCCCGTATTAAAAACCACTTCATTCAAAGTAAAAGAAAAAAACAAATTCCACTGGAATATTCTTTTGACCAATATAGCTATTCTGATAAGCTTATTTGTTGGATATCTGTTATTTAAAAATTGGCAAAAAAAACGTACATTAGTTAGGGAAACTATACCGTCAAAACCTTTAGGTTCAGTGGCCGAAACAGAAAAAGAGATCAGAGAATTAATGAAAACTGATATCAATGATTATTTCGGATATCTGGAAAATCTTAAAGATAACGGAGAGTATGAAAAGTTCTTTGCAACTCTTGAAGAGTTGGATGAAGAAGTAAGAGGACAGTATTTTCAGGCGTCTATCCCGGAGTTTAGGGATTTTCTTGAAAAGCACAAAGGTTCTTCGGTTGCAGAAGAATACAGTAAACTGCAGCAGAAAGTTCAGATGGAAAAATACAATCCTGTGAAATCTGCTGAAGCTTTGGAAGAACTTTTGAAAACTATTGTTAATTTATATTCACAAATTAGCAAATAATCAGTTTATTTTCATATTTTTGCGAAATTTTTAATTACAAAGAGATGGAAATTTTTGATGGTTTTTCTTTTAAAGAGATTGTTACCAGCTTTATGGTTCTTTTTGCCGTGATCGATATCATTGGCTCAGTTCCTATTATTGTAAGCCTTCAGCAGAAGTTCGGACAGATTGAAGCTGGAAAGGCAGCCATTACTGCCGGAGCTATTATGATTGTTTTCCTGTTCGTAGGAAATAAGATTCTTAAGCTTATCGGAGTGGATGTAAATTCCTTTGCTATTGCCGGAGCTTTTGTGATTTTTGTCATAGCGCTGGAAATGATTTTAGGAATTGAAATTAATAAAACCACTGAGGCAAAGGCTGCATCCATTGTACCCATCGCATTTCCATTGGTTGCCGGAGCTGGAACATTAACAACTGCACTCTCTCTTAGAGCTGAATTTCATGATATTAATATTATCTGCGGAATTATTCTTAATACAATTTTCGTATATTTGGTGCTGAAATCAGCGAAATGGCTGGAGAAGAAAATTGGGGATGCTACTTTGATGATCCTTCAGAAAGTTTTCGGAATTATCCTTTTGGCAATTTCAATTAAATTATTCACCGCAAATTTTGCCCAGTTGGTGCAGAATTATATTAATTTTTAAGAGTCATGAAGAAGTTTTATAAAGTATTTTTAGTACTGTTCATTGTATTCATCACCATTAATCTTTATGCTATTAACTGGCAGGCGACAGATATCTTAGGAGATGAAGATAACGTTAGATTTGCATTCTCAGCTGGAGCTGCTGCAATAGGTCTTATCCTGCTTTTCGTAATGGATACATGGAGTAGAATCGGTTTAAAGAAATAAATTGAATATTTCAATATAGATATAGCCTCTTTCTTTTTGAAGGAGGTTTTTTAATGGGGTTATAGATTACAGCTTTCAGATAAAAGGTAGCATGAATCAGGGATTAGGTTTAGTATAAATATCCATATCTGCTTTTCCTATTCAATAGGGACGGGCTTTAGCCTGTTCAGGAAAAAGGATAAAGAGACCAATTGGTTTTAGCCTAAACCTATATAAGGCAAAGTCCGCGAAGGACGATAAATCGTTCTCAAAGACGTTTACTTAGCATAATACAGGTTTCTGTAGAATCTGTGGGCAAATCTAAAAATATTAGGAAACAATCAGGTTTTTCAATATCGCCTCAGACTTCAGTTCTGTTTCTCTCCATTCTTTTTCCGGATCACTTTGAGCTGTTATTCCGCCTCCTACAAAAACATGTACGGAGTCTTTATAAAGTCTTGCACAACGCAGATTGACAAAATACAGGATACTCTCATCCGTTTCAACCTTGATATAACCTGCATAAAATTCACGGGGAAATTTTTCATATTTACGGATATTCTCATTGCAAAAATCTTTTGGAATACCACAGACTGCAGGGGTAGGGTGCAGATCCTGAATAATTTTATCAAGATCTTCAGGTTGTATACTGGTTTTAAAATCTGTTCGTAAATGTTTGATATTACCGGAAATATGGTCATAGGTTTCTGACTGATCTATATTGTCAGAATAATTTGCCAGAATATTCTGAATATAATTGGTAACCGGCTTTTGTTCTTCAATTTCTTTTTCGGACCACTCCTCAGATACCGGAAGAGTTCCGGCAAGGGCCATGGTTTCAAATTCGTGCGTAGTTTTATTAAACTTCCCTAATACTTCCGAGAAAGCTCCCATCCATGCATTTTTTCCATTATTAAAAAGATATCTGAAAGCATTGGGATATGATTTACATAAGTTTTTAAAACTCTCTGTATAATTGACTGTATGAAAATTTGTAAATATTTTCCTTCTTGAATAAACAAGTTTTGGCAAATTGTTTTCTTTGATGACTTTAATTACTTGCTGTAAAGTGTGGCAGTATTCTTCTTTGGTTTCAGCGTAATAATTTGTGGTATCATCATTCAAAACTTCATTGGTAATCAATTTTTGATCAACTTCATTGGGGGGTATTTCAGAAATATCTCCGCTGAAGCTAATCTGATCTAAGCCATTATAAGAAAAAAAGTTAACTGCATTTTTAGTGCTTTTTTCATCTGCAGACAATAATCTTTCGTCGAAGGGAAGTTTGAAATAAATCATGAGCTATGAAGGAATTTTGGAAACCAACAGCCGGAAATAATATAGGAAATTCCCAGCGTAACTTTTCTTTTTGCAAAGGTATTACTAGTCTAAAAGATGTCAAAATAAAAAGAGCTTAAATTTAGTTTAAGCTCCTTATTTTTTATGTTGCAGTAAGTATTACCTGTGAATAATATTATTCGTCATTGTGGTATGATTAATTAAAACTCCTTTTTCATCACGAATTTCAATTTCTGATACGTGCATGGTCTTACCTTTTCTGATAAAGCGTGCTGTAGCAGTTACAATACCATCTTTTTTGCTTCTTAAATGGTTAGAATTGATGTTGGTTCCTACTCCGTAATATTTTTCGCCATCGATAAAAATATTAGACAGGCTTGACCCTAAGGTTTCAGCTAAAACACAGCTTGCTCCTCCGTGCATGATTCCAAAGGGTTGGTGAGTTCTTGGCAGAACAGGCATGGTTGCAGTAAGGGTTTCATTTTCGAGATCAATATCAATGAATTTGATTTCAAGTGTTTTGGCAAGAGTTACATCTCCCCAGTTATTGATGAATGCTAATATTTCTTCTTTTGTCTGACCTTTCATTTTAATAATTGATAAATGGTAATTAATTTTGCTTCTAGCTTCTAGCTTCTAGCTTCTAGCTTCTGACTCAGTTCCCATAATATTAGGATTCCAGTTTTCCGGTACTTTAGGAACAATATCATTTTTTACATAATAGTCCTGAATTTCCTGCATGATTTCTGAAAAAGATACGGATGCTATTCTTTCATAAGGTATAGTGTAGCCCAGGTAAACAATTTTTCTTTTAAAATCACCTGCTGCCAGCACAATAGGAACTTTAGCTGCCAAAGCCATGTGATAGAATCCTTTTCTCCATTTCGGTACCCAGCTTCTGGTTCCTTCCGGAGTAATCACAAGACTGAAATCTTCTTTGGAAAACTGGTTGGCTACGAAATTTACAAGATCGTTTTTCTGGCTTCTGTCGATACCAATACCTCCAAGTCCTTTTACAATACTTCCATACCATGCTTTGGTGTGTGCATCTTTAATGATAATTTTTAAAGGTTTTTCCAAAGACCAATAGGCGAAATTTCCTAAAATGTACTCCATATTATGGGTATGTGGTGCTACCACTAGGATACACCTGTTCAGATTGTTGACATCGCCCTGAAGAACGACTTTCCAACCTAATACTTTTAACATTGCTTTGCCTAACAGCTTTTTCATAGATTTCTTGGATTAAAAACAAAAAAGTATAACCAAACTTTGGTTATACTTTACAAATATATTGAAATATTATTGCTCTTAAAACAAACCGCTAATTAAATCTACGATTTTCATTACGAATTCCATTGCAAATTGTATCATGATAAGGCTGTGTTTTTGATTGGTTGGTTATTAAATTTTAGCTTTACGAAATTAAAACTTTTTTTTCACATAAGAAACTAAATATGGTTTTATTTTTACTTTTCTGAGAGAAGAAGGGTGTGAATTTCAAACGGTTGCCATCCACCCACACCTTCTACCACTCTCTGAAGTTAATTATTTAGTTTGTATGGAAATTTCGTTTTTTCCGTCTTTGATTTTGATGTCCATATCTTTATTTGATTTTTTGATAGTAGACACTGCAGAATCAATAACTTTCTTTGCCTGGTTGTTAGGAACTTTTTTACCGTTTACAATGATGCTGTCTTTGTCATCAGAGTTGTATTCGATACTGGAACCGTTTACCGTTATTTTATTTTTTTCAATTCGGACATTGTTATGGTCTTCGTCTCTGTCCTGGTCTTTGTCATTGATACCGTCTCCGTCTAAATCTCCGTCCATGTGGATACGATTTTTATTCATGGATAAAACAACTGCTTTTTGCGGAACCACAAGTTCGTAATCAAGGCTGTAATCTCTGAATCTGTGTTCGTACGGATATTTGATGTAGTTAGGAAGTAATACTTTGTTGTTTACAATTTCTACAGGAACCGTCATCTGGATTGGGAAGTTATATCCTTTTCCTTCTTTTTTAATGATCAGATAAGGTGTTTTAATATCTGGTTTTCTGGTTACATCTACAGAAATATAATCTTCTTCATACACTGTTCTTTTATCAGAATAAATATCATTGTTATACCCTTTGAAATTCTGAGGAATGTTGATCTGTTTTACGTCTACATACACTGTATCTGAAGTGGTGTTGATGGCAACATTTTCTACATCTTCCTTGCTTCCTCTATAGATCATGTCTTTTTTAGCCATACTGATTCCGAAGTAAGTTCCAAGTCCGATCAAAAGAAGGAATAAACCACCTACAACCCATCCGATATTTCTCAGTTTTGTTTTCGGAGAGAAGATCTTGATGCTCAATAAGCTGAAAAGGATTGCCGGGATTAAACTTCCGATCACCATCATCGCAGCCAGTACTTTATCAAGTCCCTGATCGTCCATGTAGAATCTGATTTCATTAGCTCCAGGGAAGTCTGTATCCATTGCGAAAAGGGCAAATAATACAAATACTCCGATAATGCTGCTTACAGCCATTAGTACAAAGAAACCACCTACAATATACTTGAACACATTCCAAACTCCGCTGCTTGCATTGTTGATATAAGGTTTGTTTTCGTTGTAGATTTCTCCGACCCTCTGAGTAGATTCATTAGCAAATTGTACCAATTTATTAGACTCATTCTTAAGATTGTCGAAGTTCATAGGCTTTCCCTGCATTTTCAGGAAATCTGCTGCTGTTTCAGCTTTTGGAAGTACGATCCAAAGGATTACATATAAAAGACCTATTAAAGAAGAGGAAATGGCTGCTGTAAAAATTCCTAGTATGAAGATTCCCAGCCAGATTGCTCTCATGGTAGTAATATCCATTCCTACATATTGAGCTAAACCTGCACAAACCCCTGCTACTTTTTGTTTTTCCGGATCACGGAACAGTTGTTTTTTATCGGTATAATTGGATCCGGAATATTCTTTTCTGGCAGATGTTTTTTCAGAAAAATAAGCTTCTTCCTGTTCTTCGATTTTTTCAGGGCTTCCGATTTGTGCGATTACCTTTTCTACATCGGTGTCGTTAATCACTTCACGTTTTCCTAAAGAATCTTTGAAAATCTCCACCATTCTTATTTCTATGTCATGCATTACTTCATCAGCCTCAGAAGCATCCAGAGAGCTTCTCAGTGCATTCAGGTAATCGCTGAGCTTTATATATGCGTGTTCTTCTATGGTAAAAGAAAAACCTGCGAGTCCTATTGAGAGTGTCTTGTTCATAGCTTTGTTTTTTAATTTTGTTGGGTGATTTGGTTTACTGAGGCTGTCAGTTCATTCCATGTATTGAGTAGTTCATCCAGGAAAAGTTTTCCTTTTTCTGTGATCTGATAATATTTTCTGGGTGGTCCTCCTGTAGATTCTTCCCATCTGTAAGAGAGAAACTCTCCGTTTTTAAGTCTTGTAAGAAGAGGGTAGAGGGTCCCTTCCACTACATCCAGTTTTCCTTTTTTCAGTTCGTCAATAAGATCAGAAACATACATTTCACGGTTATTGATGAGACTTAGAATACAGAATTCCAGAATTCCTTTTCGCATTTGCGCTTTGGTATTTTCGGTATTCATCTTTGATAAGTTTTGTTAATTAGTTATATTTTTAGAAAAATGCCCCTAGCTAGTTGAGCCTATTCTAATTTTACATTACAAAGATATGTAAATAAAATGGTATTATGCAATACAAAGTAGTGAAGTTTTTAAAATAAATTGTTTAAAATATTGAAAATCAATTAAATAAATTTTATCTTGAATTTTACGTAAAATGAATTTTAACAGAAAATAGCTCAGAAATCTTTAATTTTTAAATAAAATTGATAGAAAAAATGATCTTTTATTAATTATTACCCATTACTCATTACAGATTACTCATGTCATAGCCCCGATAGCAGCGGTTACCCCACAGCAGCTATGGCTTTAGGCAGGAGCGAGGAGTATGAGCGGATAGCGGGAAACAGCTTCTTATCTATGAATACACTTTTATTGAAAGGGTAATTCTGACAGATAATGAGACCGGGATTTTGAGATCGCTATTATGATTCGTATTTTTGTTAGCAATAAAAACACCTAAATCATTTACTATTACCATGAATATTTTGAATAAGTACTGGCACTTATCGGCATTTCTTTTATTAGGTCCCTTATGTTTCGGGCAATATCAGTTTGATGTTAAAAATGTATCAAAAAGTTATGATGCTGTCATCCATGTAGAAAATTGTTATGATGACAGATGCGGAGGAAAGGGAACGGTGGAATTGTTTGATCATAAAAACAGCAAAGTACAGACTTTTGTTTCAAAGGATCTGGTTTTATATACAGAACAAGGTCAAAAACCGATCCAGGGGAAATTGATCCCCCTTTTAAAAGATCAGCGTGCCGTAATTATAGATGACTTTAATTTCGATGGAACGGAAGATGTTGCCATAAGGAACGGAAATATGGGAAATTATAGCGGGGCATCTTATGATGTATATGTCTTCAACAAGACAAGATTAGGGTTTGTAAAAAGTGATGAACTTACAGAGCTGGGTTCAAACGGTCTGGATATTTTTGATATTGATGCCAAGCGTAAACGTCTAATTTCTTATGGAAAGTCCGGCTGCTGTGATATTTTTACATCAGAATATGTTGTAATTCCGAATAAAGGACTTGATAAAGTCTTTGAAAAAGAAGAGGATATGAGCATTGAAGGTAGTGTAAAAGTGACCACTAAAGAAAAGATAAATAATAAATGGATTACCAAAACAAAGGTATATCCGTCTGATCAATATAACAGAAATAAGAAGTAAGATGAAAATTCAGAAAGAGATCGATTTTATTCTGGCAGTAGATGCACTTAAAAATGTACAGCGAAGAAATTATAATGCAGACGATTCCCGGAGAGAGAATACAGCGGAACACTCATGGCAGATTATTATTCTGGCTCAGATCCTTTATCCGTATGCTAAAAACCGTGCAGATATTGATTTGTTAAGAGTGATAAGAATGCTTTCCATTCATGATCTTGTGGAGATTGAAGCCGGAGACACTTTTATTTTTGATGAAAAGGCAATGGTAGGAAAGTTCGAAAGAGAGAAAGCTTCTGCTCAGAAAATCTTTGGAATTCTGGATGAACCTTTACGTACAGAATTCTTTAATTTATGGCTTGAGTTTGAAGATGAGAAAACTCCGGATGCTATCTTTGCATGTGGAATTGACAGAATCATGCCGTTTATCTTAAATTCTCATACTTCCGGAAAAAGCTGGACTGAAGCTGGAGTGACAGAAAGACAAATTCGAAATATGCTTGAAAATGCAATCAGCAGAGCATCTGATGAAATGGGAGAGGCTTTTGAGTTTTTGCTGAACAGAAGTCTGGAAACAGAAAAAGTACTGAAATAATTGAAAAAAGAAGACCCTGCCCGTTTATTGGGCAGGGTCTTTTTATAGATCATCTGAAATGTTTTAAGAGGCTAGTAATAAGTAATTGTCGGGATTTAATAAAATTCCCTTCTTTGAATAAAATCCAGCCATACTGTTATGTACATAAAATCCCAGTACAAAATTTTTATAAGAAGTATCCAGGCTGAATTTCACTTCTTTCCCGTCTTTAGACCAGACCGGATTTTTAACGATAATGATGGTATTGCGGGTTTCTTTTCCATCAATGTATTCATATAATTTGAGCTGAAGAGTCTTTGTTTTTTTCATAGGCTCTGTGAATTGTACCACGATATTATTGAGATCAGTTTTCTCAAAGTCTTTATTATTGGAATTGACAACGGAAGGCTGGGAAATTTTGTTTCCTGTTTTCTTCGTCCACTTTAATAATGGAATATATAATTTTTCCAGATTCTTTTCCTTTTTATAAAGCTCTATAAGCTTCTCCGAGAATAAATTCTGAGCAATAAAACCGCGTCGGATATTCACTTTATGATAAATCGCCGAAAGACTGTCTGTTTTTTCTTCTGGAAATTTTTCGTTGATGAACAAATCGTAAACTGCCCATGTCATATATTCATTGAATGAATTTATTCCCGGGTATCCTGATTTTTTATCCCAATTCGTAAGGTTGAAGCTTTCCGTTATCTCCTTTGAGTACTGATCTGAAATAGGATTTACATACCCATGATCGATTTCTGAAAATACGGTGTGATTATCAAGAATCCTTCTTGCGAGATTACCTTTTAAATTTCCAAGGATAAGATCTTCTCCGATATTTGGAAAGTCTACAGTTAAGGAGCTATTGATATCCCTGTGGCAATTCTGTCCGCCTACCAAAGGAGATATGGCAATAATGTATTTCTTATCTGTTTCATTGGCTGGTCTTTTTGCTATTTTATCCAAAAAAGTATAAGTATCATTGATGTAATAATACTCTTTGTAATTGGCAATTAAAGTATTGTAAAACGACTGATGATTTTTATAAAAGGTTCTGTAATTTGATTTCTTTACAAAATCATTGATGAGCTCCAGATTTTCATCTACTTCTTTAGGACCAAAGGAATTGAAAGGAAAATCTCTTTTAAGTAAGCCTTTTTCATCAAAAGAAAATGCATAGAAATCAGTTCGGAAGCCTAAGAATTTTTTCCAATCTTTTCTTGAATAATTTACTTTTTTTAGTAAAGGATGATCTTTTACAGGCTCAAAATACGTAATGATTTCATCATAATACGGTGGGATTTTCTGTACGTCATAAGGATCTGTTCTGCCATATTCAGTGAGGGCCAGAATAATATTTCCTAATTCGTAACTTTCTGAAAGTTCAATTTTAACGTCTTTTTGTGCTCTTAATGTAATGGATAGGATAAGGGTAATGATTACAATAATCTTTTTCATGAAATATCGGTTCTTCTATAGTTTTTAGTGACAGCAATGTAAAAATAATTTTTTTGCCATGCTAAAAGTAAATATAAAAACAAATGAACTCCAATTATTCTTTGGTTGAGATATACTATGTTGTGTTGAATGGAAAAGTTTCGGGCGGCCAGAGGCCGCCCGAAACTTTATTGTTTATAGTATTTGGATTGGTTTCTTGAATTCGTCAATCGCTACAAAAGTAAAATCACCAATAATTGCTTTTTCTCTTTCATAGGAATACATCTGCTCGGTGTAAATTTCAACGTTTACTTTCATACTGGTTTTTCCCACGTATGAAACTTTCCCGATCAGCTCAACGATGGTTCCGGCAGGAATAGGTTTTTTAAAATCGATCTTGTCACTGCTTACCGTTACCACTCTTTTTCTGGCAAAACGGGTTGCTGTGATAAAAGCTACCTCATCCATCAGCTGCATCGCTGTACCTCCAAAAAGGGTATCATAGTGATTGGTTGTGTTAGGGAAAACCGCTTTAAAGATTCTGGTTTCGGATGCTTCAATTCTTTCTTCTGTAGTCATATATCATTATTAATTAAAGCGATAGGAAATGATTGGAAACAACAGAATAATAACAGGAACTTATAGAATTCCTGAAACAATCCATCAGATCAATACAACTTCAAATCGCGAAAGTTACATGTTTAAGAAAAAGGCAGGTCTCCTGACTTGTAACATCATTTATCTCCTTCCCATGCCTCGCACAGTGGATCTTTGATAAAGACTTCAGTTACTTACAGTTGCGCGACAGTCCGTGATTTTCACACGGTTCCCTTTTAATCTGCAGTGATGCAGAACCAATTTCTGTGATGAATAAGCGTAAAAACTTTTCGAATGCAAAAATAATGAATTTATTCCGGATTATGGTAAATAATCTGGCTGATTACTCTTCCTTTCTTAATCGTCCAGAGAGTAGTGTATCTGTTTTCCCCTGAACCGTTTATCATATAAAGAAAAATATTATCGTTGTCAAGTGAGGTTACTCCAACGTTTTCAAAATCCATGGTAGGCTGGAACATATTTTTGATGGCTTCTCTTACAAAAACAGATCCTCTTCCGGGCTGCTGTACTCTGATGGATTTGATTTCGGTCATACCTTCCGGAAGGTCATTTCCAATTCCCCATGGTTTTACTTTATCAATGGTAAGAATTTTTCCTTCGGCATCTTTTTCCTTTTTACGGTATCCTGCATTGGAAGGATAAATATCAATCACCACTTTGCTTCTTTGTGCAGTAGGAACCTTAGGATCAGAATTGTCAGTAAAAATAAGAGATCTTCCGTTTTTAGATTTAGATGGAGTGTAGGCAGGAAGCTGGTCTACATAAGCAATACGCCCTTTATTTACCATTCCTTCTTTATCCAGAGTTTCATACCGTACAAAAGGTTTGTCGTCATCCTGTTTCTCCGGATATTTGATCCAGATCCATTCTGTTTCTCCGGGAGCAGGTTTTACATAAACAAATACATCTCCTTTACGCATACGGATCTTGTCTACAATTTTTCGGTAATCGTCTTTATGTACACGTACGTTGGCATATCCTTCTTCAGCTTTTACAACTCCAAAAGGAACTTTAGTCTGCCCTTTTACAAAAGCAATAGATAAAATACTGAAAGCGGATAAATAGAATGCTTTATTTATGAAAGTCATCATGAAAATTTTTTGATCCCTCAAATATATAAATTAAATGCTTTTCGGAAGATAATTATACCGCTGCAGTTCTTTTAAATCTTGTATTTGTTTTAGATAACCTTCACGCAGAAGAAATATTTGGTGTGAAATATCAAGAACTTCCTGATAATTATGATCAGAAATAATGAATCCCTTATACGCAGACTGTTCAATGATTGCAGTTTTCAATGCTGCAGAAATTTTTGGAGAAAGGCTATGGAAGGGTTCGTCCAGTAAAACAAAATCAGCTTCAGAATAAATTATCATTAAAGCTTCAATGACTCTCTGCTCACCTCTGGAAAGATTTTTAGGTTTTTCTGATAAAAAAGGACGGATCAGATCTGAAGTCAATAACAGATCTGTATTTTTCTTATTGCAAAAAAGAGGAATTAAGGTTTTAATGGTATTGTATTTCGGTAAGAAAATATCCTGTGGCAGATAAGCAATTCTGTTTTTTCTATCGGAAAGGCTTTTCAGAATTTTGTCATTGTATCTTATGAACTGGGTATCACTACTGACAGTTCCAAAAATAATTTTTAATAATGTTGATTTGCCAACACCATTTCTGCCCAGAATTCCAATAATCTGCCCGGTTTCACATCCTAAATAAATATCCCGAAGGATATTATTATCTTTAAAAGACTTGGTTATGCTGTCAATATGAAGCTTGCTCATAAAATTCCTGTTATTATTTTGACAATCACACAGACAGCTACCGTGAATCCCCAAAGGAAACTTCTGGAAAACCCTAAATTGGCATAAAAGTAATATTCATTTTTAAACCGGAGTTCATATATAAAATAATGAAGAACAGGAGATATTAAAAGAAAACTCAATCCAAAGTTCTCAATATTGAAAGAGGATAAACAAGAAGCTAATAAAGAAAATATCAAGGTGGGAATTATTATTTTTTTATAAAAAATCCAGAGAGTAGAAATACTTTTGAACATATATTAAAGCATAGAGTTTCTGTGTGTTTTACACTTTATTGTCAAAAATATTAAAAAATACAATGCTATATGGAGAAAGTATAAGCTATATTTGAAAAAATACCCTATTTTTCAAGGAAATTTTAAAACTGATAAACATGACCAAAAAACTACTTTTTGTATTCTCTTTTATGTTGGGAATTTCAAGCCTTCAGGCAACCCACAAAATAGAAGAAGAACCTCAATCTTTATTGTACTGTGATACCAATGCTCCAACAGGAGTTCAGATGTCGAATATAACACTTACTTCTGGAACAGTTACCTGGACTGCAGATCCTAATAGTCCGGATAATATGATAAGATATAGAATACCAGGAACAACTTTCTGGATGACGGGTACACCCGTATCGGGTCAAAACTCTTTCACAATTACAGGTTTGCAACCTTGTACAACGTATGAAGTACAGGTAGTGAAAGTGTGTACAACACAGGGATTATGGTCTGATCCTATATTTTTTACCACTACCATTAATTATTGTGCAAGTGCTTCTACAGATACCACGATGATGCATATTTCCAATGTGACCGTAAATTCTACAGGAGTTACCTCTCCAATGGTAAGCGATTCCGGACCTTCCAATTATATAGATTACAGAAGTGACCTAAGCCGTAGAGTTAAGTTTTTTATTGGAACTACAGGAAATAAGCTTTCAGTAACCAATACCTGGACGGGAACTCCAGGCACAACAACAGTAACGGCGTGGATAGATTTTAATGCAAACGGAATTTTTGAATCCAACGAAAGAGTGATGGTGGCCAATAATGTTACTCAGGCTGCTCCGGCTGTATCTGTATTTACGATTCCAAGTTTGGCAGCAGTGACACTATGCGGCGTTACCATGAGAGTTATCTCCAGTCAAACAATACCTTTAGATGCCTGCAGTACATTTACCTATGGGGAAGTTGAAGATTATGGAGTAGATTTAATCAATCTCACCCTTGGATTGGAAGAATCAGGAAAGTCTGTAAAACCTGAAATTTATCCTAACCCTGCCTCTGATGTCTTAAATATTTCAGGGATTTCAGAAGCCGCCGATTATGAAATTTATAATATTGCAGGACAGAAAATTGACGAAGGAAAAGTTTCAAATCACCATGTAAACCTTAACCATTTATCAAAAGGAGTTTATTTTATCCAGTTGAAAGATAAAGAAAAAGTAACCCGATTAAAATTCATTAAGAAGTAAAAATAAAAAAGAGAGAGTACCTTCTGGTGCTCTCTCTTTATATTTGCGTTAATTTAATTTCTTATTCATTAAATTCTTTCAAGTTCATCTGCATCAATCGTAGTTTTGAAAGTTCCGTAATTGACAATCACTTTATTTCTGGAAATTTTTTCAATGGTTCCTACACTGGTGCTTCCGGTAATACGAACACGCTGTCCGATTTTCATCCACACAGCACGGTCGGTTTTGCGTTTCTCTTCCAGTTTTTCATTGGTTTCAGCAATTTTTTCAATAACCTCTTCCTTTTTCAGCTGTTGAGTGATTTTTCTCTTAACAACCTGAAGGCGTTTGGTTTCATCCTTATCACTGCCCAGTTTTCTGAATTTCTCCTGTTCAAGAAGTTTTACAAAATCTTTTACCACATCCTTTCTGGATTTTCCTTTGGTATAGCTGTCAATGAATGTTTCAATCTTATTCCCGAACTGTAGTTTTCGGTGTTCCTCCTCATAAAGTTTCTGGAAATTGAACAGTTTCTGCTGAAGCTGCTCATTTAGTTTCTGAAGATTATCACGTTTATCTTCTACAGATTCTTTTCTTTCTGCAAGATCAGATTTCAGTTTTTCTACCTCAAATTTTTCCTGTTGCAGTTTTACAATCGTTTTGTCAAGATTCACAATATCATGTTCTACTTTTTTCTTCGCAGAATGGATAATGAATCTTGGAATCTTATTCTTTTCCGCAACTTCAAAAGTAAATGAACTTCCTGCCTGTCCCACTTCCAGCTTATACATCGGTTCCAATGTTTCTTCATTGAAAAGCATGGCTGCATTCTGGGCATTGGGAAGCTGTTCTATTACCAGTTTAATATTGGTATAGTGCGTCGTAATGATGGCGAAACTCTTTTTGTCATAGAAAAACTCCATGAAACTTTCTGCCAGCGCACCTCCAAGCTCCGGATCAGAACCTGTACCGAACTCATCAATAAGCAGAAGCGTATTGGCATCAGCCTCACGAATGATCCCGGACATTTTCTTCAACCTCGATGAATAGGTAGATAAATGGTTTTCAATGGACTGGTTGTCCCCAATATCAGTCATGATTTTCTCAAAGAAAAACATTTCAGACTTAGGATGAACCGGAACCAGGATACCACTCTGAATCATCAGCTGCAATAATCCGACTGTTTTCAGGGTAATTGATTTTCCACCGGCATTAGGACCGGAAATACAGATGATCCTGTTATGTTCTGTTAAGGTAAGTGTTTGAGGGTGAATGGTTTTGTTTTCAACTCTGTTTCTTAACCATAAAAGAGGATGGTAAGCATCTTTTAATCTCAGCGTTTTATGATGGTTGATTTTCGGAAGAACTCCGTTGATCACTTCACCAAACTTCGCTTTAGCTCTCGTAAGGTCAAGGTCAAAAATATACACCTGATATCTCCATAGCTGAGGTTGAAATTCGGCCAATTCGGCAGTAAGTTTACGGAGAACTTTATCAATTTCTTTTTTCTCTTCCTCTTCATTTTCACGCAGTTTGAAATAGTGCTTTACCACACTGTCCGGCTGAATATACGTGATGGAACCTGTTTTGGAAATTCCTAATGTTCTTCCGGCAACCCTTTTTTTGAATCCTGATTTTACGGCCAGAACCCTTTGGTCGTCAATAATCGTTTCCCGGATATCATCCAGAAAGTCACTCTGTCCATACGTGGTAAGCGCACGGTTGAAGTTTTCCTGAATCGCCTTTTTAGCCAGCTGAATTTCAGTTCTTATCCCTTTCAGAGCTGGAGAAGCTTCATTTTTTACTTCACCAAAACGGTTAAAAACCTTATCTACCTTCTCAATAATCTCTTTTCTGAATTCCAGTACAGAAACCTCTTCTAACAAAGTAGGAAACGTTTCCGGCATGGTAGGGAAGAATTTCTGAAGTCTTCCGATTTGTTCCGTGATGGTTTTTATTTTGATGAAAGCAGCATTTTCCAGACGGTAGTTCTCAATCAGCATCAATTTCAGCTCACTTTCAATATCTTCATATTCATCAAACGGAATCGCGTTTGAACTTTCAAAACTCGACAGATATTCTGAGGTTTTTTTTAATGAAAGTTCCGCCTCGTCAATTTCCATCGGACGAAGTTGAAGAATTTTTTCTCTTGTTTTTGGAGAATACGCAAATGGGGAGATTTCCGCGAGCAATTGCGGAAACTCTAATTCGTCTAAATCTTCTTTATCTATATACACAATGCAAATTTAGTGAGAATTTTGATTATTACGTATATCTGAGAGATTTACAGAATAAATTAACGGCGAGTTTAATGGTTATAGGGGTGCTTTTTTCTCGAAAATTTTAAAACTTCAAAAAAGATCAATTTTTTTACACGCAAAGTTTTTTATTACTAAACCTTATCTCTTTAAGGATGCAAAGAGTGAAATCAATACATTGGTTCTTTCTAAGCGATTCGCCCATTCTTCCACTTCATCAGCGATTTAGTCGTATTTCTTTGCTTACTTAAAATGAGTAATAGAATGCAATAACCTTTGCATTTATATAAATTGATGCTATTCTTTTTATTACATTTGAGATGTGAAACTAGAAACATCAAGATTGATTTTAAAAGGAATCAATGAAAATAATACAGAAGACATTTTAAAAATCCGAGGCAATCCGGAAGTCAATAAATTTGTGAAAAGAGTTTCACCAAAGACCAACTATGACGCGCTTCAGTTTATTTTAACAATTAAGCAAAGAACTCAAAATAATCAAACGGTCTATTGGGGAATTTCTTTAAAAGATCAGTCCCATCTTATCGGAACCATTTGTCTTTGGAATTTTTCTGAAGACCGGAAGACAGCAGAAGTCGGCTATGAACTGTTGCCAGAGTACCACAGAAAAGGAATTATGTCTGAAGCTTTAAATGCCGTTGTAGAGTATGGATTTAACGAGCTCCATTTACAGGAAATTTTGGCCATTACCAGTACATTCAATGAAAATTCAAAAGGACTTCTTTTAAAACATCATTTTATTTTGCAGGAAGGAAAAAAAGATGAAGGTTTTCCGGATAATATTATTTTTAGTTTGAAAAGGCTATCGGGTGATCGTCTGTAAGAAATCTAAAAGGTTTTTCTCTATCTTTATCACCGATTGAAATTACATATGAAAAATGAAATAAAATCTTTAACGGGACTTAGAGGGATTGTTGCATTATGGGTAGCGTTTTTTCATTTTAGTTTTTTTAGGAATGAATTCATTCAGGATATAGTAGGAAAAGGGTATGTAGCGGTTGATATCTTTTTTGTGCTGAGTGCTTTCTTACTGACAGTTTCTTACTCCGATAAATTTAGAAATCTGAACTATAAAGCAATAGAGGTTTTTTATAAAAAGAGAGTTAACAGAATTTATCCTGTCTATATTATATCAGTTGTTTTTATTGCCTTGTTTTTAATGAAAACTTCTGTAGCAGGATTTCTGATTAATGCAAGCTTATTACAATGTTTTTTTAATCCTGATTATCTGCTGAATGTGGTCTATTGGTCACTCAGTACAGAATGGGTTTGTTATTTGATATTTCCTTTTATGCTATGGCTTGTTCTGCATTATAAAATACGCAGCGAAATTTTAATTATTGCCAGTCTGGTTTTGAGGTTTGCACTTCCATATATTCCCGATCATTTATATATAGGTTCTGAACATCCAATGCAAGTAGGGGAATCACCAAGATATCTTGATCTTCCTTACGGACTGGTTTCTCTGCTAAGAACGGTTTCTTCCTATTTTCTTGGAATTGGAATTGCCCTTCTGCCACCATTTAAAACGAAGAAGGAAAACCTGTTCCTTTATATCATTCTCCTATTGTTTGGGTTTATGCTTTTTGTGGAAAAAGGGCTCTTGTTTATCCCTTTATTATCAGCATTGATGATCAAATATCTGTATGAAGGAAATTCAAATTATCTGAAAGCATTTTTAGAAACTAAAGCGGTGTATTTTTTAGGAAATATTTCCTATTCGTTATACATTATCCATTATATGGTGAAGAAACAGAATTTCATTATTGTAAATTCTTATCATCTTAATAATCTGTTATTAATCTCCTTTTCATTATTGCTGTCCTATTTTTCGTATATGCTGATTGAAAGAAAAGTGAAGATATTTAAAGTATAATGGAGGCTCTTATTTTATTTTAATATTATTATTTTTGCACTATGACCTGGACAGAAATTTTAGCCCCGATAAAAAGTACGGAATACTTTACCACCCTTTGGGAGAAAGTGAAGAATGAATATGCAACAACCAAAGTTTTTCCACCCAAAAATCAGATTTTCAGAGCATTGGAACTTACAGCTTTTGATGATGTGGAAGTAGTGATTATTGGCCAGGATCCTTATCATAACGATTATCAGGCGAATGGATTGTGTTTCTCTGTTTCTGAGCAGGTTGCAGCACCGCCATCCCTGAAAAATATTTTTATAGAGCTAAAAGATGATCTGGGAGTGGTAAGAACTTCTAAAGAACTTGATGATTGGGGAAGACAAGGCGTTTTACTGTTGAATGCTACCTTAACGGTTCGTGCGCATTCGCCCAATTCTCATAAAGATTTAGGCTGGGAAAAATTTACCAACTTTATCATTAAGGAAATTTCAGATAAAAAGGAGAATGTGGTTTTTGTTTTATGGGGCGCTTTTGCACAAAAAAAAGCCGAACTCATAGATCCGGCTAAACATTTTATTATTAAATCGGCACATCCTTCACCTTTTTCTGTGTACAGAGGTTTTTTTGGAAGCAAGCCTTTCTCAAAAATTAATGAATATCTTGTTTCCAAAGGGAAGAAGCCTATTTCCTGGTAGAATCAGCAGATTGATCTGCTTTTTTTATTGTAATTCCGATTTTATATTTTCCGGCTAATGCTTTTGTCCCATCCTGCGATTTTGGATGAGGAGCAATGTCTTGTAATGTGATAGTATATCCGTTAAATTCTGTCGACTGATGATAATTTCTTGCCGGGTAATCTGCGCTTGCAAGGTTCAGGGTCATCGGTCGGGTAGAAGTTCCCATTACTTCCACCTGAGCAAGAGCAACACCAGCCCATATACATTGAGCTCCTTCAGGACAACGGCTGTCTTCAGAAACTCCTTTGAATGTCACATTCATCTGATATTCTCGTAAAAACTTATTTTCTCCTTCAGTCAGATAAATAACACCGTCTTTCTGATGATCAGAACTTGTTGTTTTTGTACCTGTGGACATTTCAGTAGATTTTGTATTAATTCTGGATTTCTTTTGGGCATCGCATCCTGTTAATGCAAATATTCCCAGACTGAGTATGACAATTTTATGGAACATAGTTTCTTATATTTAATTAAATGACGTTAAACATATTAAGTAATACTACCAAAAACATTGCCACTCCTACCACAAAACTGAATCCGGTTCCATAAATGAATCCAATCAGCGCTCCTTTGGTTGATCGTAAGGCTTTATTCATATCCTTACTGTCGTGAAGTAACTCACCAATAAATACCCCTGCAAACATTCCTATCAGAAATCCCAACGGAATAGGAATAAATATCCCAACAATAGTTCCAATCACAGAGCCAATGCTTCCCCAGCGGGTACCGCCATATTTTCTGTTGGTCTTTGCCGGAATTACATAACTTAACACTACAGAAGCAAGTGTAAGAATTCCGAATGCCCAGATATAAATCATAGAAAGATCAGCATCCGTCCCGAATTTATAGATCAAAAGTCCACAGATACTGAGCAAAAGACCAGGTAATACCGGAAGAAAAGTTCCCAATATTCCTATAAATAACAGAATAAGGCAGAAAATATTAATAATCGTTGTATCCATTCTTTTAAAAAATATACATGCAATATAAAAAAAGTGGCCTTATAAAAAGCCACTTTGAGAACTGAGTTATAAAATTTTATTACAAATTTAAGATTACGTATTCCAGAATCGGTCCTGCTTTGCCGATATTTCCACTTGCATGATTATGGAATGTGGTATAATAAATATTTCCACTGCTTGTCGTTCCTGAACATGATCCCATATAATCGCCATGCGCCTGATGAGCATTCCATGCATTCTGATTAATGGTAATGGTAACTGTGTTGCCGTTTGCCGTATGATGGCAGATCGTCATGTGATTATTGTTTAAAGACGTTCCCACAGTGGTTTTAGGAGCCGTTTTATCCACGTACTTATTGGTTCTTATCATCAGTGGTTCGTTATCTTTCTGTACCAATACTTCCCAGAATAAAGGATCATAATACTGGATTTTTTGCCACAGAGACATATCATACTGGATATCTAATGTACTAAACCCTAATGCTGAAGCCATAGCAGTATTGGAAACAGTACAGTTGTTATACATACTTGCATTTCCATTGATATTAAAACAGATCTTCGTAAAATCCAGAAAGCCTCCGGCTATACCGCAGGATTGCGCATTTTGATTTCCGCCTACCAGATACGCAGCAGCCCAGTCTGAGCTGTAAATGCTTCCGCCGTTTGTGATAAAAGTAGAGAGATTACTGAAAACGGAAAGGTCGTTACCAGGTGAGCTGGTTCCCGTCTGTGCAAGATTACGTGAACCGCAGTTCAGGAAAATAATATCATACTGAGAAATGGTGTTGAAGTTTTTTAAATCCTGATAGCTGATTTCTGTTGCGGTGTACCCAAGATTTGTAATAATAGCCTCTATTTCGTCATAACTGCCTTCTACATAAGCTATTTTTGCAATCTGGTTCAGTTTGGAATCTTTGCTGGGAACACTAGTTGTTTCATTTTTGTTAATGGTAACAGGAATTTCAGTTCTGAAATTAAGGCCATTACCGGTCTGAATGTGAAGGGTTGTTTTTCCTTCAGGTGCAGTTAGACTGAAGGAACCATCGGCATTGGAGTAAGTGTGATAAACCTGATTTTTGCTGTCAATAGTAAACACCGTGGCACCACCAATGGGTTTTGTTCCGTTTTTAGCAAATACTTTACCTTCTATAGTTCCAGTGGGTAAAGTTTTGGAATCTTCCGGATTCACTGAGTCATCACCTCCTTTACAGTTTACTAAGAGCACAAGGCTGCATAGTACGATGAACAAGTAATTTTGTCTCATATTTAATTGATTTTGATGGGTTTAGTTTTAACCAAATTTAATAAATTTTTAATATTGAAACAATTAAATTGTAATTTATTTTAATATTTTTTACTTAAATAGGTTATTTGTAGTTAATTTTTCATTTATAATTAAAGGTTGTAGAGGATTTGATATTTTACAGCTGAGTTCACGGATTTTTTTATATCAAATTTCCGGATAATACTTTTTGGGATGAAAATTGATTATGAATAGTAAAATGATGATTCTTAATTTCATAAATTTGCTGTAATGAATGACCAGTTACAAGAAACCAAAAACTTTATACAGGAGCTGAGCGAACGGCTTTACATTTATATTACCCAGATATCACCCTCCGGGCTGGATTGGGTTTTTCATATTATTGTAAAACTGAGTTTACTTCTTGTCCTGTTTTTTATTACTGATTTTGTTTTTAAGTTCATTATCAATTCTGTATTCAGGTTATTTCATAATGAACAGAAGTTTCCCATTTTAAAATCTATTTATCAGTCGAAAATCACCAATTCTGTAGCGCATTTTGCAGCTTTGATTGTTGTGGACGGTATTCAGGGTTCCATATTTCCGGAAAATGCACTGCCGAAGACCACCATTTTTATCATAAGATGTATCAATCTGGGATTAGTATTGATATTAGCAGGAATGCTCTACAGATCGCTGACAGCTTTCAGAAACTATTTTAGTATCAAACAGGATTTCTATAAAATAATGGCACTCAATGCCATTTCAGAAACTGTAAAAATTTTAGGGCTTTTTATATTTACTGTAGTAGGCCTTTGTGTGATTTTCGGAATCAAAGGAACAACAATTGTAGGAAGTCTGGGAGCTATTACAGCTGTTCTGGTATTGGTTTTCAGAGATACTATCCTGGGGTTTGTAACAGGTCTTCACGTGGCAACCTCCAAAAATCTGAAAGTAGGAGATTGGGTAAGTATTCCCAAATACAGCATCGAAGGTAATATTACAGAGATCAACCTTTTAACCACCAAAATTACCAATTTTGATAAAACAGTTTCAACGATTCCCACTTATGATCTGATGACCACCGAGATCAAGAATATGCAGGTGATGTCTGAGTCAAACACCCGAAGAATAAAAAAATCAATTTACTTTAACATTAATTCTTTCAAGTTTCTTACTGATGAAGATGTGGAGCGTTTAAAGGAAATTAACCTGATTTCGGATTATCTGGAAGAAAGAACTTCAGAGATCAAAAAAGAAAAGGAAAGCTTGGAGCATAAAGATAAAATTGTGAATGGAAGACAGCTTACCAATATTGGTGTTTTCAGATATTATGCACAGAAATATATTGAAAATGATCCCGATATAGATAAAAACGGAACCAGAATGGTTCGTCAGCTGGAGATTACCCCACAAGGATTACCTCTTGAAGTATATTGTTTTGCCAATGATTCCAAATGGGAACGTTTTGAGCAGATACAGGCAGATATTTTTGACCATTTATTAGTGGCTTCAAAAGAATTTGAACTTCAGGTAATGCAGGTAAGCGTGAAAGTGTAAAAGCTGGAAAACAGAGAAGGGAAACTGTAAGTTTCAGCCTTTTCAAAAAAACTTTAAATTAAACTTTTAAATGATCATGAATGTGGAAGTACTAATAGAAGTACAATGCCTGGATTTGCCTCCAGCCCCAAGCCTCTAGCTTCTCACATCTCATATCTAACATCTAAAATAAAATGACAAAACTAAGCGTAAACATTAATAAAATTGCGACGTTAAGAAATGCAAGAGGAGGTGAGACCCCAAGTGTTACAGAAGCTGCTGTAAAAATTCAGGAATTTGGCGGGCAGGGAATTACCATCCATCCAAGACCTGATGAAAGGCATATCACAAGAAAAGATGTCTATGATCTGAAGCCGTTGGTTACGACTGAGTTTAATATTGAAGGAAATCCTCATCAGGATTTTATTGATATGGTATTGGAAGTAAAACCTGAGCAGGTAACGCTGGTGCCGGATGCTGATGATGCCATTACCTCCAATGCAGGCTGGGATACAAAAAAACATCTTGATTACCTTACAGAGATTATTGCAGAATTTAAAAAAGCTGGAATCCGTACTTCTGTTTTCCTGGATCCTTTACCGGAACTTGTAGAATATGCAGCAAAAACAGGAGCAGATAGAATTGAGCTGTACACAGAAGCTTACGCAAAAAATTATCTTATTAATAAAGAACAAGCCATAAAACCTTATTATGATACTGCGGTTGAAGCTACCAATTTCGGATTGGGAATTAATGCAGGTCATGATTTGAGCTTAGAAAATCTGAAATATTTTGCAGATACCATTCCGAATCTGTTGGAAGTATCTATCGGACATGCTTTGGTTTCAGAAGCTCTTTATATGGGATTGGAAAATACAGTTCAGGCTTATCTGAAGAGACTTGCAAAATGGTAAATATAAGAAACCAGAAGTTAGAAATTAGAAGTTAGTACAACTTTCTTTTGATTTCTAACTTCTGATTTTTCACATCTAACTTCTAAAATATGGAAATTTTAAACTCAAAAATATTCGGCGAAAATGTGACCAATACGCCGCTTCTTGTATTTCACGGATTATTCGGAATGCTTGACAACTGGGGAAGTTTCGGAAAGGATCTGGGAGAATATCTTCCGGTACACCTGATCGATCTTAGAAACCATGGGAGAAGCTTTCATTCAGACAGCATGTCTCATGATGACCTTGCAGATGATATTGCCCGTTATATGGATCATTATGGAATTCAAAAAGCTCATGTTTTAGGGCATTCTCTGGGAGGAAAAGCGGTGATGCAGTTTGCCATAAAATACCCTGAACGTGTTGAAAAACTGATTGTTGTAGATATTTCACCTAAAGCATATCCACCGCATCATCAGGGAATTATCAAAGCACTGGAAACCGTTGATTTCAATACGGTAACTTCAAGAAATGAAGTGGAAGCTGTCCTGAATCAATATATTCCGGAAAGATCTACTGTACAGTTTCTGACGAAAAACCTGTATTGGGATGATAATAAAAAACTGGGCTGGAGATTCAATCTTAAGACATTATCTGAAAAATATACTGAATTTGTTTCCAATGCAATTAAATTTGGGGTTTTTGAAGGAGAAACTTTGTTTATAGCAGGGGCAAAATCCAATTATATCCTGCCACAGGACGAATTTGGAATCAAGCAGCAATTCCCTAAAGCTAAAATAGTGACGGTGAAGAATGCAGGACATTGGGTACAAGCGGAAAATCCTGTTGATTTTGCAAATGTTGTTAAGAAGTTTCTTGGTTTAAATTAATTTTATACTTTGATTTTCAATATTGTGTTAAAATTTTATTAAAAACATATATTATTTCTCCATGAGTTGAAATTTTTGTACTTTGGATTTTCAAAAAACAATAAAAATATTAACTTATGGAAAACAAAAATTCAAAAAAGAAGCCGTTTTTTGCATCATTCTTAGAAAAACAGGTTAAAGATCCTGAAACAGTAAAAGGAGGAGGTATTACTTCTGTACTTGCTGATCAGATTACATCAGTAATCAAAGATCATATCACGACTACAGCACTTGAAGACAGTGTTACAAAGCCTGACAATGACAATGTAACAATGAAATATCCTTCTGACGGTGATGAGGATGTTTTAGAAGCATAAGAAATATACTAAAGCTTAAGCTCAATTATATATCAAACCAAAACTAAAACATTATGAAAAGCAACAACTCAAAGAAGAAGCCGTTTTTCGCATCATTCTTGGAAAAACAGGTAAAAGATCCGGAAACGGTAAAAGGAGGAAGTGATATCACCCTTGCTGAAAGAGATTTGATCACAAAGCCAGCAATAGATACTGTAACTTCTCCAAAAGACGATATGATGCACACGCTGAAATATCCTTCTGACGGTGATGATGATACAATCACTCTTCCACTGTAAGATCAGAAAGAATATTAAATAAAATAGTAGGGGAAACTTAAATAATAAGTTTCCCTTTTTAATAAAACCGGCAAATGATTCTCTGCATCACCCATTCACAGGATTTTTATAATATTGATCTCTTTTTCGAATACCTGGCTTCCCAAAATATCCCTTATTTCAGACTGAATTCTGACCGCATGAATCACCTTCAGAAAATCAGTATTCATGAGGATTCATTTGAATTGACTGACGAATCAGGAAATACCATCCATTCTGATGATATCAAAGGCGTATGGCACAGAAAAGCATGGAAGATCAGCGCTCCCGAAGAACTGGATCAGGATTATGAAAAAATCTTTCTCAACGAATATGGAAGCCTGAGGTATAACCTGATGACTGCTTTAGAAAATATTCCCTGGATCAACCCTTATGAAAATGAAAAAAAAATAGATGGAAATAAGATATTGCAGCTGAAAATAGCACAAAGAAATAACTTAACCATTCCCAAAACCATTTTTTCCAATGATGAAGAAAAAATAACGGCATTTTTCTATCAATACTGCCAGGGAAAAGCCATAGCGAAGCTTCACGGAGTTACCGCAAAAACAATGTCAGGGGAAAATATGATTTCCACTACCATTATTGAGGAAGAGTCTCTGGAACACCTTTCAGATATTTCATACTGTCCGATGATTTTTCAACCCTATATTGATAAAGAATATGAATTACGAATCGTCTATGTAGACGGTGAGTTTTTCACAGGAAAAATCAATAACAGTGAAAATGCAGACTGGAGAGTTGCCCGTGAAGGATATTTCTGGGAAGAATACGAATTACCTGATACCATTAAAACCAATCTCACTTCCATGATGAAAGAAATGGGACTTTATATAGGAGCGATCGATATGATCAAAGGAAGAGACGGTGCGTATTATTTCCTTGAAGTCAATCCACAGGGAGAATGGGGAATGCTTCAGAAAGAGCTGGGATTTCCCATCGCAGAAAGAATTGCCGACAACCTTATCAAAAGAATTAATTTCTATGAATAAAATTTTAATAATTACCCATACCGCAGATAACTTTTCCATTGAAAAAGTAACAGAATACATTGAAAAAAATAATTATGAAGTCATTCGCTTTGATGTGGACGTTTATCCATTACAAAACAAACTGTCCACTATTTTCCAGGATGGAGAATGGGTAAGCTATCTGGAAACGCCTGAAGCAAAACATCGTTTGGATGATATTTCAGCCATCTGGTACAGAAGAGCCTACAATATCGGAAAAGGATTAAAGGAAGAAATGGACTCTAAATTTTACGGAGCGGCTATGGGAGAAATCAGAAATACTCTTTTTGGTTTCTTTGAATCTGTGGATGCTTATTCTTTAGGAAAACCAAGTGTTTACAGAAGATTAGACAGCAAGGAAGAACAATTGAAAATTGCAGATAAATTAGGGCTGACCATTCCTGCAACCTGTCTTACCAATAATCCTGATGAAGCAAGGAAATTTATTATAAAGCATCAAAATGTGGTGGCTAAAATGCAAACCGGTTTTGCCATTTATGAAGATGGAGTAGAAAATGTAGTGTTTACGAACGTTGTGGGCGAAGATAAACTGGAAGAGCTGGATTCATTATTGTATTGCCCGATGCAGTTTCAGCAGATGATTCAGAAGAAAAAAGAACTTCGTATTACCATTGTGGGAAGAGATGTGTATGCATTCGAAATAGATTCCCAGCAGTCTGAAGATGCCAAAATAGACTGGAGAAAAGACGGAGTTAATCTGATTGATAAATGGAACAGAACAGAACTTCCGACAGATGTGGAAGCAAAACTGCTTGAACTGCTGGATATTTACAATGTAGATTACGGAGCAATAGACATGATTGTTTCTCCTGAAGACGATTATTATTTCATCGAAATTAATGCTGCGGGAGAATTCTTCTGGCTGGATAATCTTACAGAAGGAAATCTTATTTCCAAGAGTATTGCAGACGTTCTTTGCGACAAAGCTCCAAGAAGAAATAATAAAGTAATGGCGTAAGCAATAAAATATTTTAAATATAAAAAGTCCTGAAAGGTGTCAATTCTTTCAGGACTTTTATGTTGGATAATCTAATAGAGTTATAATTTTTCAGTTTGTTGTATTCAGAATGATAATATTGGTTAAATTAAGTTGAATTATGCTTTAAAAATCGCAAATTTGCAAAAACGGTTTTTCCAAATAATTTTTACCGATCCGGAAGCATTGCCGGATAGAAAATATTGTTATATTTTAGTCAGCAATCAAGTAAAATAATTAATGATTTTTGTAACGGGTGCTACCGGAATTCTGGGAAGAATAATTGTACTGGAACTTCTTAAAAGAGGGAAAAGTGTACGTGCTTCTAAAAGGCCGGGCAGCAATTTAAACGAAGTAAAGCATTCATACAGCTTTTATACGGAGAATCCTGACGATTTTTTCAATAAAATTGAATGGGTAAACGTAGATTTTGATGATCTCGATTCTTTAAAAACTGCACTGCAAGGCGTAGATGAGGTGTATCACTGTGCTGCCAAAGTAAGTTTTCATCCGAAAGATGAAAAAGAAATGTACCATACTAATATCAAGGGTACAGAAAATCTATTGTTTGCCTGTGAAGGATCCGACGTTAAAAAATTTCTCCACGTAAGTTCTGTTGCCGTTCTTGATAATTTTAATGAAAAAGGAGAACTGGATGAAGATTCTGACTTTAATCCAAAATTGGAACATTCTGCCTACGCCATCTCTAAGCATTTATCCGAAATGGAGGCATGGAGAGCGTCAGCAGAAGGACTGAATGTGGTGATCATTAATCCCGGCATGATCGTAGGAAGCGGAAACTGGAACCAAAGCAGCGGTGAGCTTTTCTCAACCTTTGAAGACAATAGCTTTACCTTTTCAGGAGGTTCTGCGTATGTTGACGTAAGGGACGTAGCCAATACGGCTATAGGATTAATGGAAAATAACCTTTTCGGAGAACGTTTTATTATTGTCGCTGAAAACAACAGATATGCTGAACTTGCCAAACAGGTAAGATCACGTCTGGGGCTTAAAGAAGCAAAAATTCTTACCCAAACCCAGCTAAATATAGGAAGAATAGCCAACACCCTTTTCGGATGGCTGATTCCCAAACTAAGGATGGTGACCAAATCAAATATTGAGGCCATCTCTTCATTCAACACCATTTCCAATCACAAAGTCAAAGAAAAACTGAACTATCAGTTTATTCCTGTAAAAGAAAGTATAGACTTTCACCTGAATAATTATATTAACGACAAAAAGCTGAAGAAATGAATCTTGCAGAGGCAATTATCCTTAAAAATGTAGAAAAACATCCTATAAAAGCGGCCATCGGATTTAAAAAGAAAGATGCCTGGAAAGAGCTGAGCTGGAAAAAATTCAGTGAAATTATTTTTAAAACAGCCAATGCTTTAAAAGAATCCGGTGTTCAGGAGAATGACAGAGTGGCGATTTATTCAGACAATTCATCAGAATGGATGATTATGGATTTGGCTTCTCTGGCTATCGGTGCTGTCACAGTACCTGTTTATTCCACGAATAATGCTGAACAGGCAGAACATATCATCAGCGATTCCGGTGCTAAAGCCGTTTTGGTAGGAAACCAGATGCAGTACGATGCCTGCCTTGAGTTTTTACATAAAGAAGAAAACAATCTTGAAACCATTATTGTTTCTAAAAAATCAGTGTGGATCAAGAAAGAGTTCAATAGTTTTTATCTTGAAGATTTTATCGCAAAAGCCTCGCCGGAGCTGGAGATCTGTAAGAAAGAAAATGATGATACGGCCACATTGATCTATACTTCCGGAACTACCGGAATCCCAAAAGGAGTAATGCTTACCCATGGAAATTTTATCAAGGCATTCGATTCTCATTTTGAATTTTTTAAGTTTAAAAACTTTGAAGAAGAACTTTCACTGGCATTCTTACCCTTAAGCCATGTTTTTGAGAGAAGCTGGAGCTTACTTTGTTTATACGGTGGTGCCCGTGTGTATTTCCTTGAAGATCCGAAAAATGTTGCCAAAGCACTGGAAGAAGTAAAACCTACCGCCATGTGTGCCGTGCCAAGATTTTTCCAGAAAGTATATGCCGGAGTTCTTGAAAAAGCGGAAGAAGGTTCAGCTCTGAAAAAGAAAATCTTTGACTGGGCGCTTAAAACCGGATGGGAGACCGCAGAATTAAGAAGAAATGAAAGACCGGTTCCTTTTGGATTAAAATTCAAAGAATCTGTAGCTGATATGCTGGTTTTCAGTAAAATTAAAAATAAAATGGGTGGCAGACTTTGGTTTTTACCTTGCGGTGGAGCTTCATTATCACCCGAAGTTACCCGTTTCTTTGAATCGGTGGGCATTCACGTAACTGTTGGATACGGATTAACGGAAACTACTGCAACATTGACCCTTTTCCCTTTAACTCACTTTGAGCATGGAACCAGTGGAAAGCCTCTTCCTGGAGTAGAAATGCGTATCGGTGAAAATGATGAGATCCAGGCCAGAGGAAACGGAATCATGAAAGGATACTACAAGAAACCTGAAGAAACTCAGAAAGTATTCACAGAAGACGGATGGTTCAAAACTGGTGATGCCGGAAAGTTTGATGAGAAAGGAAACCTGATCATCACAGACAGAATTAAAGACCTGATGAAAACTTCCAACGGAAAATACATCGCTCCGCAACAGATAGAAAACCTTCTGACCAACAATAATTTTATCCAGCAGATCATGCTGATTGCGGAAGGAAGACAGTTTGTTTCAGCACTGATTGTTCCTAATTTCGAATTCTTACAGGATTATATTAAGAAAAATAATATTCCTTTTACCAAATGGGAAGATGCTGTAAAAAATGAGAAAGTAATCGATCTTTACAAAGAAAAAATCAAAGAATTACAGAGCCACCTGGCAGATTATGAAAAAGTGAAGAAATTCACGCTAATGCCGGCTGAATTTGACATCAACACAGGAGAAATTACTCCCACTCTGAAAGTCAAAAGAAATGTGGTGATCAAAAAATATGCGGATATTATAGAGAAGATGTATTAAAAATTTTAATCTCCTTTTTCACATCAATTACAACTGAAGACGTGAAAATTCCCCTCTTTTGGAGGGGTGGCAAAAATTCAAAGAATTTTTGTTGGGGTGATTCAAAATAACGACTTAAAGTAAACTATGACAACACAGGATTTTATAGGAAAAGAAAATTTCACCATTCATACCCAAACGGTTTCAGAAAGCTGCCCGTCTAATATTGCCCTGATTAAATACTGGGGAAAATATGCTGATCAGATTCCTGCTAACCCAAGCATCAGCTACACGTTAAACCATTGTAAGACCAATACTTCAATGGAATTTACTGCGAATGAGCCTTTTTCAGTACAAACTTTTCTGGCTGGAAATGAAGAAGTGAAGTTTGCCGAAAAAATTGAAAAATATTTCAGAAATATAGAACAGTATCTTCCATGGATTCTGAAAGGAAAATATATCATCAGAACGGAGAATACATTTCCGCATAGTTCCGGGATTGCAAGTTCTGCTTCAGGATTTGGAGCCATTGCAAAATGTCTGATGGCATTGGATGCTTCATTTAAAGGAAAAACTTCTGAAGAAGAATCTTTGAGAAAAGCTTCATTTTTAGCAAGATTAGGAAGTGGAAGCGCATGCCGGAGCTTGTATAACGGACTTGTCGTGTGGGGTGAAACCGATGAGGTAAAAGGAAGTTCAGATTTGTTCGGAGTACAGTATCCCGATGCTGAAATTCATGAAGTATTCAAAAATTTTAATGATTGGGTTCTGTTAATCCATGAAGGGCAGAAAAGTGTTTCTTCAACAGTAGGACACGGCCTGATGAAGACAAATCCTTATGCAGAAAGAAGATTTCAGGAAGCAAGGGAAAACTTTGTTCCCATGAAAGAGATCCTGAAAAACGGACATATGGAAAGCTTTATCAAATTGGTAGAACACGAAGCACTTACCCTGCATGCCATGATGATGATGAGTGATCCTGCTTTTATCCTGATGAAAACAGGAACTTTGGAAGTCATCAACAAAATCTGGGATTTCAGAAGAGAAACAGGACTTCCATTATTCTTTACACTGGATGCCGGAGCGAATGTTCACCTTCTCTTCCCGAATAACGGATCTGAAGAACAGATCAAAACCTTTATTGAAGCTGAATTATTACAACATACTCAGAAAAATGGAGTAGTGAAAGATGTGATGAAATTTTAAATTTAAAAAATCAATAGGAGTGGGCTAAAGCCCACTTTTTTTATTAATCTTCAGTAACAACAGCTTCGCGTTCTCCATCTTCTTTCTTTCCTTCCTCTATCATGATTTCAGCCTCAGCTTTCTCTTCAGCAGTTGCTGTCTCTATCAGTTCTTCCTGTTCATCGTTGTGATGATCTATGAAAAACTCGCAGTATACCGGAAGGTGGTCTGAACCAAAATTTTCCAAGGTCTTCAGCTGTTTAATAAAAATATCTTCACTGTGAAACATCAGATCGATAGGAAACCTTAAAAGACGGTATTTCGCATGAAAGGTAGAAACGAAAGAGTATCCGATTCTCGGATCTATCAGATGACTTGTTTTTCTAAAAAGAACAGATGACCGTGACCAGGCCACATTATTGAAGTCTCCCACCACGATAACCGGTTTTTGGATGTCTTTTACACGCTTGGCAGTACTCAAAAGATCGCCATCTCTTTCCTTTGATGTTTCTTCTTCCGTAGGACTTGGCGGCGGCGGATGAACTCCAAAGAAAACAAAAGAAAAGCCATCAGCAGTTTTCATATGGATCTCTATGCTCGGAATATCATCAGCTACAAAATAATGGGTTTTCGCTTCTTTAATCTCAACTCTTGAATAAAAATGCATTCCATAGGTATTTTCAAGAGTTACTTTGTGTTGGTAGGAATATTCTTTTTCCAGAGGTCTCATTGCTTTCTCCCAGTCACTGTTGCTTTCCATCGTCATGAAAAAATCAGGGTTATGTTTTTTAACAAGCCCTATGAATTTCTCATACTCTTTATTAAACTGATATACATTGGCAGAAATAAAATGTAGTTTATCAGAAGATCTGTGACGCTGTCTGTGTTTTTTTACAGGATAGAAATGGGTGTATCTGATGAGTGTTTGACCGTGATGAATAAACATAACCAGCAGAAGCCCCTGATAATACCAGAAATATTCTGTAGAGTCTGTGAAAAAGCCTAATAAAAAAGTAAAGAATATAAGGTAGGTAACCTGTATTTTGGCAAATTCAGGAACCCTAAATATCCAGTGAGAATGCTGTATTTTTGGCAGTATTGTCATGACCAGAAGAACTATGGCCAGAGTCAGGTAAATAATCCACATATAAAAAGCTCTGAAATAATTTTGACCACAATTTAAGGAAAATGAATTTTAAAATTTATTAATCAATTTAAATTTTATTTTATCTATTTTTAATTATCTAAATCTATACTATGAATAAAATAATGGCATTTCTTGTTCTGATCAGTATTTCATGCTTAGGCCAGCAGAATACAGATATTGAAAAACCTATCCGAAACCTGTTTCTTGGTATGAAAAATGCAGATCCTGAGTTGGTAAAATCCGCTTTTGCAGAGAGTGCAGTACTTCAAACCATCACCAAGGACGGTACTGTGAAAAGTGATAGTATTTCGGATTTCATTGCTTCGGTTTCCAAATTTACAAAAGGAGATCTGGATGAAAGAATTATAGTGGAAGCTATTCATACAGATGGCAATCTGGCAACTGTTTTTACCCCTTATTCTTTTTATTTAAAAGGAAAATTATCACACTGCGGGGCTAACAGTTTTCAGCTGGTAAAACAGAATAATGAATGGAAGATTCAGTATATTATTGATACGAGAAGAAAGGATAACTGTAAAGAAATACAATAATAAAGTTCAATTGAAAATCAGGTTAAAATAAAAATGAAGATTCACCATATTGCCATCATCTGTTCAGATTATGCCGTTTCAAAGAAGTTTTATACGGAAATTTTAGATCTGAATATCATCCGTGAAGTATACCGCGAAGAAAGACAGTCTTATAAACTTGATCTTGCCATAGGAGATCATTATGTGATCGAACTTTTTTCCTTTCCCGATCCTCCCCAACGTCCGTCACGTCCCGAAGCATGTGGTTTAAGGCATCTCGCTTTCTCGGTAGAAAATGTTATGGAAAAGAGGAATGAACTGATCAGAAAAGGATTAAACTGTGAAGAAATTCGCATAGACGAATTCACAGGAAAAGAATTTTTCTTTACCCAGGATCCCGACCAGCTGCCGTTAGAGTTTTATGAAATGTAAAAATTAGTGCGCGTAACCTGCAAAGAAACTCACCGCCATAATGGCTAAAACAATAGAAGAAATGACTACATATATGTAGTCTTTTTCTTTTAAATAACCTATTAAAGCGAAAACGATTCTCATCAGAGGAGTGAAGATCAGCAAAAGAATACCCAGCTGAATAATAGCTGTACCTTCTCCTTTACATAGAGAGTTCCAGAAATGTCCCCAGACCTTTTCAGAAGAAGTACCTACTACAAGGCTGGTATATTTTTCGGGCATTTTAAAGCCTTCAAAAAATAACTTGATAAAACCGATCAATGATGTAGCCACAGACAGAATAACACCCAGTCTCAGAAGATTTCCTACCGAACGGTTCAGATCTACATCTGTAAAATTCTTTTTCATTATCTGAAACTTTTGTTGATACCGTTATACATCATATAAATGGAAAGAATGGTAATCACAATGGCAAAAAATACTTTTAATTTTTTGGTCTTCGATACCATCAGCGTTTTTGAACCGATAAAACTTCCGATCACAACTCCGATCAGTACAGGAGCTACAATCACAGGAATAATTTCACCTCTCTGGAAATAGATCAGGGCACTGGCTACTGCCGTTACTCCGATCATGAAATTACTGGTAGTGGTAGATACTTTGAAAGGAAGCTTCATCATATTGTCCATCGCCAATACTTTTAAAGCACCGGAACCTATTCCTAAAAGCCCTGACATGGCCCCTGCAAACATCATCATCAAAAATCCGGGAACTGTATTTCTTGCAGAATAGCTTTTCAATACTCCTTTATCGGGAAATGTTCCGTACAGTTTCAACTTTTCCTCCAGACTTCCTTTTACCAAAGGTTCCTGGTGATCAGGTTTCCCTTTAAGATTTAAAATAACGGTTAAAAGAAGGATACTTGCGAAAATAATTCCAATTGTATTTGGGTTAAGCATTCCTGAAACAAGGGCTCCAATAATAGCGCCTGCGGTGGTTGCTATTTCGAGAAACATCCCGATTCTCATATTGGTAAAACCTTCTTTTACGAAAGCTACAGCCGCACCGGAAGAGGTTCCGATCACAGAGATGAGTGAAGCACCGATAGCATAATGCATTGGAACGCCAAAACCGAGCGTTAATAAAGGAATGATGATAACTCCCCCTCCTAAACCCGTAAGTGAACCTAAAAGACCCGCGGAAATTGCGCCAAGGAAGAGTATGATGATTTCTGACATACTACAAATAATGTTACAAATATAAAATTATTGTAGTAGTCTGCCAAACATTTGAAAAAGATAAATTTAACGTATTTTTGTATGCATGAAAAATGAATTGAAATTATTTTATGTCATCCTCGGGGCAACACCCAAAGGCAGAAATATAGAGCAGCACGATGTTTTCTTCGGAATTGCGGAGAATCTGAAAGATCTGATTCCTGATATGAAAGAATTTTGGAAGGAAGCAGAAGGAAAAATTCACCTGGATTGTTACCAGGAAGTGAAATTTGCAGACGGTTACAAGGTGAAAATTGTAGAAAAGGGAGAGAAGACATCAGAAAACCAGTTGTTTTTTCTGAATCTGGGAGGTTATAAGCCAGGTTTCTTTGAAGAATTTCATGAGCAGCACTTAATGGTAGGACAGTCTATGGGAGAGATTGTGAAAAGAGCAAAAGCTACCGAATTCTATCAGACCATGGGATTTGAAGGTGCTGTAAGCCATATTGATGATAAGCATGGAGTGGATATTGATGATATTTTCAATGTGAGCGATATTCTTCCTGCGTATATGAAAGAAAAATATGCTATCATTCTTCAAAAGTCTGATGAAGAAAATCAGGAGAACCCAATGGGGTTAGGCTATTTAAAAATTGATAAAATTCAATAAGAGTAAATCTAATAAAAATAAAAAATGAAAATAGGAATTCTGGGAGGCGGACAGCTGGGAAGAATGTTGATACAAAGTGCACTGAAGTATGATGATGAGTTTTATACTCTGGATCCGGCCTCTGATGCACCATGTCATAATATCTCGTATTTTACACAGGGAAATTTCAATGACTATGAAACAGTTTTGAATTTCGGAAAAGATAAAGATGTTGTAACCATTGAAATAGAACACGTAAATGCTGATGCACTGGCAGAACTTGAAAAGCAGGGAATAAAAGTGGTTCCTATTGCCAATATCATCAAAACAATTCAGCAAAAAATCCTTCAGAAAGAATTTTATAAAGCTCATGATATTCCAAGCCCGGAATTTCAGGTGGTATGGAACAGTGATGAGAAAATCATCATGCCATTGCCGTTTGTTCAGAAGATGAATACCGGAGGTTATGATGGAAAAGGAGTACAGGTGATCAAAACGGAAGAAGACTATCAGCAACTATGGACTGAACCTTCTGTCATTGAAAGTCTTGTTGATATTGAAAAAGAACTTTCTGTCATTGTAGCAAGAAACGAAAAAGGAGAAACCAATATTTTCCCGGTAACGGAAATGGTTGCCGATCCAAAACTGAATCTATTGGATTTCAATGTATGTCCGGTTCTGCTGACGGAAGATGTTCAGAACCAGATTGATTCCATTACTGAAAAATTTCTGGCTGCAGTGAACTCTCCGGGGTTGTTTGCCATCGAATTATTCCTTGATAAAGAAGGAAAAGTATGGGTAAATGAGACTGCTCCAAGGCTTCACAATTCAGGACATCAGAGTCAGGAAGGAAATACTAATTCCCAATTTGAGCAAATGTACCGCGTGGTTAAAAATTTACCATTAGCGGATACTGACGCCATCACTTACAGCGGAATGCTGAATCTTGTAGGAGCAGAAGGATATTCCGGAAAAGTAGTCTATGAAGGAATGGAAGATGTTCTTAAGCTTCCCGAAACATACATCCACTTATACGGAAAAACTGAAACCAAGCCGGGAAGAAAAATGGGACATATCAACGTTCTTGCAGATTCCAGAGAAGAGCTTATGGAAAAGCTTGTACAGGTAAAAGGAATGGTAAGAGTAATTGCTGAGTAATATCATTTAAGATAAATAAAAGGGAGCTGTTTTAACTTTAAAAACAGCTCCCTTTTATTTATAAGATTATTCAATAGAAACGGGCTTTAGCCCGTTTAAAAATAATTATCATCTCAATTGGCTTTAGCCGAAGCTTAATTTTAGGTTTCGGCTAAAGCCAATTTTATTTTGATTGTTCACATCGGGCTAAAGCCCGATCCTATTGATAATGTAATGCTTTCATGATTAAGGATTTTTAACCACCTCAATATTATCCTTTTTATAATTGTATTTAATATAACTTCCTAAAGCGGTTGATAAAACAGAAAATTCTTCCAGCTTTGTAAGCGGTGCATAGAGTTTAAACGTACAAATGTCCGTTGCAGAAATAAAAGGATTGGTTACTAAATGGCTGTGGGTAGACATAGTTACCGTTCCTCCATTTTCCAAGGCTGTAGAGGTTGGAATAAGTCTTGAGTGAAATTTTTTATGGGAAATAATATTCCCTTTTTTATCCGAAACAAAAAGATAATCATTTCCGAAAGGAATTATACCAGACTGGACAGTACCAGGTATCAAATACACCTTATAGTTTTCATTAAACGGAATAATAATCATATTAAGACTATATCCCTGTGGTACCGTTACCGAATACTTTGGATCGGATAACTGTGGAATAATTGCAGAACGGATATTTTTTAAAATACTTTCAGTTTCATTAAGTCCCCTTTCTTTAAAATTTTCTTTGACAGGTTTTGTCTGGTTATTTTTGAAAGACAGTTCTGCAATAATCATATTACCTGCTTTATTAAGAAAGGAGGTTTTGATGGTATCGTTTTTCTGGTACGTGATATAGCTTCCTGTATTTTCAGCAAGTCTTTTATTGCTGCCTACAAGATCTCCTGCATGCCATGACGCATTTTCGTAAGAATAGAGTAGATTTCCTTCAGTTTTGATAGAATCCAGTTTTTGTTTCAGTTCTTTATCCGAAAGAGTAAGGTTTTGTGCAGAAAGAATGATGGACACGAAAAAGAAGAGAAATCCGATAATTTGTTTCATAGGTTATTTTTTTGCGAAAATACAAAATTCAATAGGAACGGGCTTTAGCCCGTTTAAAAATAATTATCATCTCAATTGGCTTTAGCCGAAACTTAATTTTAGGTTTCGGTAAAGCTAATTTTTTCCTATGGTTCACATCGGGCTAAAGCTCGGAAGCTATTGAAGATTTAATTGTTTAATCATAAAGAAAAATTAATTATTCGCACAGAAGAAACTTCCCGCACCCTTCTTCCTTCTTCCAGCCTTTTTATTTAAATATCTTCTGAATCACATTTCCAATCTCCACAAAATCCCCGTGATTTCCTACAGAACGTATTTCAGGGCTGTTTTTGTCATACTCTGAGAAAGGGAAAATCAGAAGGTAATTATTGTCTTTCAGATTTCTGTTCAGAAGTTCAGGGATCAGTCTCATTCTTGGAATGTAAGATTTCATGCCGCGTTTTGCCATCAGAATAATTAATGCTTCATCATCCTTCAGCTGGGCTGCGGTTCTTTCTCCGTCCTGCCATGTGCTCATGATAATGAATTCAGCTTCTATATTGGCTTTTTTAATGATTTTCTGAAGAATGTCAATAATGTTTTCAGGAGCATAAAAAACAACTGTAGCTCCGGAATTTCTGGCAATGTTCCATACCCTCAGCAATGCATGGAAGAATCCCGCTTCCTGATGAGCATTCTCGGGAATCATCACCGCATATTTCTTAATGGTGGAAAGCGGTTGTGCAGCATGGTAAACCAGTACATTCACATCATCATTCTGAAGATAACCGTTATAAAGATTATATACAAAAGAAGGGGAGAATCCTTTTTCGTCTTCCAATCCGATGATAAGATCTGTAATTTTCTGTTCTTTAATCACATTATTGACCCCGTTGATGACATCATTGTCATATCTTTTTAAAGCCTGCAATTTTACATCTGCCGCTGCGGCTGCATCTGCTGCCTGGTGAAGAAGTTTCTCCGCATTCTTTACCGAAGATTCATTTTTGTCTTCGTTGATGACATTCAAAGCAAAAAGATCTTCTGTATTGGAATGTGCTTTGATCAGAATTCCTAAGTTGACCATTCTCTCAACGGTTGCCTCATGGTTGATGGCTAAGAGAATATTTTCTTCCTCATGGGTGTTTCCGGAAACGGTATCTTCATTATCACTCTCTGCAATTTTCTGAGCGCTCGCCATGGAAATAAAAGAAGAAATGGTACAGGAAATCAGGATAAGGAGAATACTTCCGTTCAGTACGTGTTCGTTTAATAATCTTACAGGTTCTCCGGTTTCGGTTTCAGAAAGGATGATGTTATATCCTACCATTACGGAAGCCAGTGTTGCTGCTGCAGAAGCAGAACTTAATCCGAAGATCAGTTTTCCTTCCTCTTTGGTTAGTCTGAATGTTTTTTGAGTGGCCACCGCAGAAAGATATTTTCCTCCGATAGAGGCAACCAGCATAATTGCGGCAACTTCAAGTGTTTCCCAGCTTTTGAAGAAAACTTTAAAATCAATCAGCATTCCGACACTGATCAAAAAGAACGGGATAAATATGGCATTTCCTACAAACTCAACTCTGTTCATCAGAGAAGAAGTGTGAGGGATAAGTCTGTTTAACGCCAGTCCGGCAAAGAATGCTCCGATGATAGCTTCTACACCAGCCAGTTCAGCCAGCATAGCAGCCAGATAAATCATAACCAGTACAAAAATATACTGCGAAATTTTATCATCCACTCTTTTGAAAAACCAACGGCCTATAATAGGGAATACAATAAGTACAATGAGGGCAAAAACGACAAAAGAGACCGATAATTTAACCCAGAATTCTGTTCCCACGTCGCCCTGAGACATTCCCACAATCACTGCAAGTACCAATAAGGCAAGAATATCTGTGATCATGGTACCTCCAACGGTGATATTAACTGCTTTATTTTTTGCAATTCCCAACTTACTAACCAATGGATAAGCGATAAGCGTGTGAGATGAAAAAAGACTGGCAAACAGAATGGAAGTCAGCATTGAAAAGTGAAGAAGGTAATATCCACCCAGATATCCTAATACAAAAGGAACTGTAAAGGTATAGATACCAAAGGTGAGACTTTTCCATTTGTTCTTTTTAAAGTCGCCCATATCAATCTCAAGCCCGGCCAGAAACATAATGTAAAGAAGTCCGGTGGTTCCGGTTACTACAATACTGCTGTCTCTGGACAATACATTGAATCCGTTCGGGCCAATAATCGCTCCGGCAATAATAAGTCCCAAAAGGTGGGGAACTTTAATTTTATTAAGCAGCAATGGTGCTGCAAGGATGATGACCAGTACCAACAGAAATTTCAGTACCGGATCTTCTATGGGAAGACTCAGGTTGTGTATACTCAGTAAAATCATATGTGTTTATTTTGTGGAACGTACTAATTCAACAGAGAACTTGGCGGTACAGCCATCAGAAGTAATGGTTCTGGTTCCTTTGATCTTGTTGTCTGAAATATCATTAAGAAGAACGTTCATTTCTACATTCTTTTTGGCTGTAGAATCGGTTTTGAAAGACAGTCTGATCTCATTGTTTTCAAACTTGCCTGTATACAGCCTTACCAGATTATTGTTATTGATGATTTTGGTAATGGGCTGGGTAGAATCATTATCGAATTCCCAGATGTCAGTACGCTGGTCGCCTACAGCATATTCACTGCAGTTGGATTCTGTACAGATTACTTTACCATTCCATGGGCCGGAAATTTCCGTAGGCCATACAGCAGCAATTACTACAGAATCTTTTTTGGAAAAAATACTGTCTCTCATTTTCAGAAGTGACTGATATTCGGATTCTTTCTTCGCGAATAATTTCTCTTTGTCTAAAAGTTGTTTTTCCCTGTCTGTCAGGTTCTTTTCCTTCTCTTTGTAATCACAGCTTACCAATAGAAAAGAGGCAGCCAGCAATAAAAAAAATGTGTTTTTCAGCATATTGTATCGGTTGGAGTATACAATATAAGAAAAAATGAAGGAAATAGAAAATCCCCATATAACGGATCTGCTTTTAATTCTATTTAATACATTAAAAAACAGCGGGATCTAGGGTTGAAATAATGAATATTATTTTCTGATTTACGACTCGATTCTTTGTTTTTTAAACATGGCCGGATTGTAATTGATCACAAAGACCCCAACAATAATAAGTATGGCAGCGATGATGAATTTGGCAGAAATTTTTTCATCAAGAATCAGCCAGCTTAAAAAAATGGAAATTACCGTATTAATATAGGCCAGGATGGATACCTGAACCGGAGAAACTTTGGTCAATGCATAATGAAAAGCAAAAAATGCCGCTACAGAGCCAAAACAGGATAAATAAAGCATCGCAGAAATACTTTTCAGACTCCAGTTTCCGAAGTTGTAGTTTTCTGAAAAAAGGAAGGCAAAAATTATCTGGATAATTCCTGCAAAGGCAAACTGATAAAATAGATTAAGTGAGATATTTCCGCTTTGAATGTTCAGTTTTTTGGTGAAAATAGTTCCTGAAGCCCATCCCGCAATGGCAATGAATAAAAATAATATTCCCAGCGCATAATCCGGGTTTTTCAGATCATTAATGCCGTCCCAGAAAATAAAAAGGATGCCGCTGAAACACAGAACAACTCCTGTAAAAGCCCGCCAGCTGAATTTCTGCAGGCCTAAAGCCATACTTCCGAAAAACACCAGGATAGGAGAGCAGGCACTTATCAGTGAAGTAAGGCTGCTGGTAACTTCCTCTTCCGCTACTGTAGTCATTCCGTTTGCAATCACAAGCATTAATAAAGAGAAGATCAACTGATACTTCAGACTTCTCCAGCCTATCCATTTGAATTCTTTTCTATAGGTAAGAATAAGGAACATGATAATCGCTGCAAGAAATTGACGTATTCCTGCGACAAACCAGGCGGGTATTGTTTCTACCGCAACCCTTATCGATAAAAACGTAGTACCCCAGACAATAGCAACGGTACATACAGCCAGTGTAAGTTTATAATCTTTCAATTTAATGTGGTGTAACAACAAATATATCTATTTTCCCAGGAATTGTTATGGATACAGATCCTGTAATTTATAGGAGTACAGATGAAAAATCTGAGCCAAAAATAACTTTATTAATTCTTTACATTTTAAATGGAAGATCTATTGAAAGATTAAATTATTTTAGGAATTATAATCATAAATCGTGTCCCGGATTTTTTGTACTCTTTCCTCTTTACATTTTTATTTTTTATCTTTGAACATCTAATAAAATTGAAGATGGTAGGAATTATTATGGGCAGTCAGAGTGATCTGCCGATTATGGAACAGGCTGCAAATTTTCTTAAAAGCCTTGATATCCCTTATGAATTGACAGTAGTTTCAGCGCACAGAACACCGGAAAGAATGTTCGATTATGCAAAAACTGCTAAGGAAAGAGGGCTGAAGGTCATTGTAGCCGGAGCAGGTGGAGCAGCACATCTTCCGGGGATGGTGGCGAGTTGTACTACACTTCCGGTAATCGGGGTTCCTATTTTGTCCAGTAATTCTATAGACGGATGGGATTCTGTTTTATCTATCCTTCAGATGCCCGGTGGGATTCCGGTAGCTACCGTAGCTTTGAACGGAGCTTTGAATGCCGGGATTTTAGCTGCAAAAATTTTAGGAAGCGGTAATGAAGAAGTCGCTGCAAAACTTCAGAAATATCAGGATTCTTTAAAAGATAAAGTACTGGGAACGGTAGATGATATCAAAGCCCAGCATCCTAATCATTTTGACCAATAGATTATTTTTCAACTCAAAATAAAAGCCTCACTTTTCAGCGAGGCTTTTTACTTTATTTTTTAATGAATTTTGAAGAGATGATCTGATCTTTCAAAATGAGCTGTAAAATATAATTTCCTTTCGGTAATGATCCTACATTGATCATTTCTTTATTAGGATTTCCTTCCCGTACAAGCCTTCCACTTGCATCAAAAATTCTGTACTTTTTAATGTCACTTAGTCCTTCAATATGAATATCATCCACAGCGGGATTGGGATATAGTGAAATTTTTTTATTCAGCCTGACTTCTGATGAGGACAGTAAACAGTTTCCTACCGTATCACCCGACATCGTCCATCCTTTGCTGATGAGAATATTTCTTTTATCTGCGGCATTGGAAGCATAAGTCAAAGGGGTTACAATATCTAAATCAACATTATTGGCAGTATCAGGATTATCTGCCCATGCTGCAAGTGTTTTACTGAAATTTTCACAATCTATTCCTGTCTGCATCAAAGCCTGGGCTCCGTTATTAACGCTGGCAAGATTCCAGCTTGCAAGGGAATGATTAAAATTGGGCGTTTCCTTAAGAATCTGGTCTATTCTGGTAACCTTGGTCATATCCCAGTTTTCCAGGGAATGACTATAGGCCGTGCAGCCATGAATAGCATGGGCCATATTGGTAATTTTAGACGTATTCCAATTATTTAAGGATTGATTGAAACTGGAATCAAAATGGAACATAAAACGGATGTCTTCAAGGCTTGAGGTATCCCAGTTATCCATAGGCTGATTATAGTTTGGACAAAGAGCAAACATCCATTTCATATCAGTGACATTAGAAACGTTCCAGTTGTTTAAGGTCTGATTAAAGATTCCCCTTCCTCCAAACATAAAACTGAGATCAGTTGCTGACGACATATTCCAGCTATTAAAATAAGGAGGGTTGAACTGATCAGGAAGTGAGTTATTGATACTGTCAAAGATAATCGCAAACATAAATCTGAAATTCTTAATCTTAGAAGTATTCCAGTTTTGCATGGAGCTTGCACCTGTAAAGGTTTTTGCGCCATAAAACATATAAGAAGCATCTTCAACATTACTAAGATTTGGGATATCTGTAGCAGTAAGCTGAACAAGTTTACATTGGCTGAAAGCACTGTTCATCGTTGTCCATGCAATATTTCCCCATTGTTCTATTTCCAGTATCTTATCTGCACTTCCGTTGATCTGCCACACCGGGAAAATCTGATCCTGAAGCTGAACCTCTTGTACATCTCCAAATTTTATGTGTTGAAAAACTCCATTCCCGTTAATCACTTTTACCCTATATTTTGCATCATTCTTTTCTGCGATTGATGTACCAAAATCAATAAGAACCTGTTTTGTAGAGGTTATATTGGTAAGGGAACCGTTGTGCTGGGGATAATCTACCTCTTCCCAATAAATATCATAGTTTTCACCAATTCCGGGAAACCATATTTGCTGAGAACTTGCCTGGTAGGGAGCACTTACAGTGACAGGCTGTATTACCGTAGAAGCAGGCTTCCAGATCGTGATAAACTCATTCTGGGCTTTTACTATACACAACAGGAAAATAAAAAGTCCTGTCGAAAATTTTTTCAATACCATATTGAGGTTTTATAGTTATTTCTTAATGAATTTTGAAGAAATTGTTTTTTCTTTCATGATCAGTTGTATCATATAATTCCCTTTAGGTAAGGAACTTACATTGATGATATCATTATTGGGATTTCCTTCCTTTACCAGTCTTCCGCTCGCATCATAAATCTTGTAATTTTTTATATCACTTAATCCTTCAATATGAATATCATCTACAGCAGGATTAGGGTAAAGCAGAGTTTTTTTATTTAGCTTTATATCCGATGAAGATAGTAAACAGCTTCCCACCACATCACCTACTATTGACCAGCCTTTATTGACGAGAATATCCCTTTTGTCTGATACGTTGGACGCATATTTTAATCCTTGTACAGAACCTAATGAAACATTGTTGGCTGTATTGGGATTGTCTGCCCATCCCATAAGGGTTTTGCTGTAATTTTCACAGTTAAGACCAGACATTGTTAAAGCAGCATTACCATTGTTAAGAGAAACTAAGTTCCAGTTTCCTAATGACTGATTGAAACCTGAAGCAAAATTAAGGATCTGGTCTATTCTGGTCACTTTTGTCATATCCCAATGGTCTAAAGGCTGATTAAAGGTTGTACAGCCATGAAATATATGCGCCATATTGGTCACTTTGGAAGTATTCCAGTTTAATGGCTGATTGAAAACAGGAATCATATGAAACATAAAATGCATGTCCTCAAGGCTTGAAGTATCCCAGTTATCCAGTCGCTGATTGAAACTTAAGCACTGGCCAAACATCCAGCTCATATCGGTCACCTTTGAGACATCCCAGCTATTGAGAGTCTGGTTAAAAACTGTTCTGTTTCCAAACATATAGCTGAGGTTGGTGGCTGAAGACATATTCCAGCTGTCCAGATAAGGTGAGTTGAACTGTTCTATTAATGTAGCAGAAGGATTCACATCAAATAAAAGAGAAAGCATAAAACTAAAATTCTTAATTTTGGAAGTATCCCAGTTTTGCATAGAGCTGGCGCCCGTAAAGCTGGTTGTGCCATAAAACATGAAAGAAGCATCCTCTACATTATTAAGGTTGGGAGTATCTGTTGCTGTAAGCTGCATAAGCCTGCACAGACTGAAGGCACTCTCCATGGTGGTCCAAGAAATATTACCCCACTGTTCTATTTCTAATATTTTATCTGAACTTCCATTGATCTGCCAGATAGGAAAAACTTGCTCAGGACCAGGAAATAGTTGAGGCGTTCCGAATTTTATCTGCCTGAAAGTTCCATTTCCATTTGTAACTTTTACCCTGTATTTGGCATCATTTTTTTCTGCGATTGACGTCCCGAAGTCTATAAGAACCTGTTTTGTGGAAGTTACATCGAGAAGAGAACCATTGTGTTGCGGATAGCCTACTTCCTCCCAGTAAATATCATAATTATCACCAATTCCGGGAAACCATATTTGCTGTGTAGTTGCCTGATAAGGAGCATCTACATTTACAGCTGGTAATACTGTAGAGGCCGGCTTCCAGATAGTGATAAATTCATTTTGTGCCTTTGCCAGAAATAGTAACAAAAGAAAAATGAGTGTTGGAATTTTCTTTAGAATCATGGTTATCGTTTTATGATTAGTTTATTGTTTGATGAACGGAAGTGAATGAATTGTATCCTTTGTCAAAATTTGTAGAATATAATTTCCCGGAGTCAAAAGTCCGATAGCAATCTTTTCATGTTCAAGATTGTCTTTGGCGACAGTTCTTCCGCTCATATCGGTGATGATAAAACTTACCGGATGCTGAATATTTTTAAGATAAATCACATCCTTTGCAGGATTTGGGTAAATAGCAGGTTTATTACTGATCTCCTTTTCAGACGTTGAAAGTGTCTGGTTGCAGAGTCCGTTGTAAGCATCACCTGATATAATCCAGCCTTTAGAATTAATTAAATAATTTCTGGCAGTTACGGCATCGGCATGAGAATAGATTAATGGCGAAGCACTGGATAAGTTAATATTACTGGGTGTTGATGAACTCTGGCTCCATCCAAAAAGCGTTTTATCATAATTCACACAGCTCATGGCAGAATTGAGAAACATTCCGGTGGCTGTTGTTAATGAACTTAAATTCCATCTTCCGATATTTTGATTAAAAGCAGTGCCAGAGAACATTTCACTCATATCAGTAACATTGGAGGTATTCCAGTTTTGAAGGTCCTGGTTAAAATTTCCAGAATCATGAAACATATGTCTCATGGTGGTCACCTTCGCTGTGTTCCACTTACTCAAAGATTGGTTGAATCCGGTATAGTCAAACATATATGACATATCCGTAACATTCGAAGTATCCCAGTTTCCCAGTGGCTGGTTGAAGAGATAATTGTCACCAAACATATAATACATATCTGTGATGGTAGAGGTGTTCCAGGTATCAAAAGAAGGATTGCCGATGAGTGACATACACAAATAAAACATCTGACGCATACTAGTGGCCATGCTGAGGTCCGGTGCATCAGTAGCTGTAACATCCATGTTGTCGCAGTATACAAAAGCATTGTCAAAACTTTTCCATTTTATATTTCCCCACTGGGCAATCTGGGTTATTTTTGAGCGGTCTGGAGCATTGTAAGTGGGAGTTAATGTATTGTCGAAGAATCTTACCTGATCAAAACTTCCAGTGCCGTCACTGATTTTAATTCTGTAACTTGCTTGAGATGATACAGGATTAAAAGGTACACCCAAGTTGATTATGAATTCGGTCGTGGAAGTTACATTACTCATTGTGCCATTATGCTGAGGATATCCTACTTCTTCCCAATATACTTTGAAATTGGTTCCTCTGCCGGGAAATTTAATGAGTTGTGAGTTTTGCGTTTTCCAGATCGTTATAAACTCATTTTGTGCTTTTGAAAGTTGAAATGCTGCTATAAACAGAGCAGAAATTATTAGTTTTTTGTACATGTCATTAGTTTGTGAAATAAGCACAGCTAAAATAGCAAAAAACTTAATATATTTTTAACTTAAATGTAAAGTTTGTAGTAATTTATAAATTTCAATGAAATTATTTAAATAAAAAACTCTCCGTTTTGGAGAGTTTACTTTATTCCTGAAGCATATTATCACGGGTGTTTTTCTGAACTGCAATAGCTCCGAAGAGTGCCAGTAGAAAGGCAAAGGCATAAAAACCTTTTTCACTTGGAAGGATGGTGGCATTCCAAAGTCCGATGGCCAGTAATACAATGGATGATAATGTAGCAAACCAGCAGATTCCATAATAAATATCTGTTACCTGAATGTTTTCTAATCTGTCACGTACTGCTTTCTGTAAAGAAACCACAGCGAATAAACCATAAAGAAGGATGGTGAAATAATATCCCTTCTCATTCAGCAGCATTTCTGCTCTTGCAAGACCGACAATAAAGCCAATCATTCCTGCTCCCAATGCTACCCACGACGCAGCTACAAATGCATTCGATACTCTTTGTTTTTTCATAGTTTAATGTTTTGTTTAAGAGGGCTAAGATATTCATTTTTTATAAATAGAGCTCTGACAAAGGGAAAATATGGGAAAAATACTGGATAGAATGATGAAGTAGGTGTATGTTTCAGGCTCCCTTCGTCTAAACTCAGGATATAACCCGTTACCATTGAATAATATAAATCTATTCATCATTCATCACTCATCATTTATCAATTATAATTCATCATCTTCTCCCAGCCCCGATAGCAGCGTTTACCCCGGAGCATGAGAGGGAGAGTTGGTGGGTAAGAGGCTGGGGTAGGTTGGGGCGAGGAGTATGAGCGGATAGCGGGAATCAGCTCATAAAAAAACTCTCCAAAATGGAGAGCCTTGTTTTACTGAGTGATATATTCGTAAGTATATTTTGCATAATCATTATTATCCAGTTTTACCATGACCTGAGTTGGCAGTTGATTACTATTATATTCTATCTGATAGGTAAAATTCATAATTTGACTCCAGTTTCCAGTGCCATCTTTGCCACTTATTTTTACTGTGGTGTAATTATTTTGACTTAAAAACTCTGCTCCTCCCATAATCATTCTAAAATATTTGCCCATCAAAGAATAGGGATTTACCTTATTATCATATGAAAATTCTTTTTTATTAGTATGTGGACCGCCGATACCATCACTAACCGAAATTTCTTCCGAAACATTATCACCACTATAAGTATATGACATGGTAGACGGAATGGGACAACTGGAAGACTCACAAGTAGAAGTTCCAGTAACTTTACCATTGGTATACGTCATTGTTGTATTATAGTGAGTATCTGGATCTATTTTCTTAATCATCGTAAGCTGATCACCATTATAAGTAAACGTTTTATAATAAGCTACGGTACCATCTGCTTTATGGTAAGTAATTTTTGAAGGTTTTCCGGCACCGTCATATTCCAGAACGGAGGTTGTAGTTTCTGATGTAATTTTAAGTAATTGTTTCTGACTGTTATAATCTAATTTTGTAATACTGGTGTGCGGTCCGGAGGGACTTGTATAATAAACTGTAGTGACTTTACTTAATAATATTTGAGAATCAGAAGGATTGGGTTCATTATTTTCGTCATTATTGCTACTGCAGTTGAGGAATAAAAATGAGCTCATCAACCCGATAAATAATTGGTTTTTCATGTATTTAAAAGTTTTATTAAATAAGGATTAAATATATTCATTATTTATAAAAACAGGCTTAATTGATGACGAATATATCAGATAAAAAACTCTCCAAATTTTGAAGAGTTAAAGCCTTATTATTGAGTGATATATTCGTAAGTATACTTCGCTGAAAGATTTCCGTTGGCTTCTTTTGAAATCACCTCAGTAGGATAACCAGCGCTGTTGTATTGAATGGTGGAAGTTCGGGTTTGATTTTGTGTCCAGACTCCATTACTTTTATAGCTGATTTTTTCCGTCAGATAATTGTTTTGACTTACAGCGTAGGCTCTTCCCATCATAATTTTTAAATATTTGTTGATATTGATGTATGGGTTCTGTTTATCATCATATGAGTAAACAATTTTTGTGCTGTAGCTGGATCCTCCACCTTCTGAAATTTCTGTTGAAATATTGTTTCCATCATAAGTATAAGTATCCACGATGGGGTTGGAACAGGCTGGTGACTGGCAAAGAGATGAAGAAATTACCTGTCCGTTGGTATTATAATTATAAGTAATGGTTCTGTTATAATCCGGATTAGTAGTATAAATGGCTTTAACCGTCGTAAGCAGATCTCCATTGTAACTATATGCTGAGTAATAGTCTACCGTACCATCTGGTTTATAATATGTGGTTTTAGTTGGTTTTCCATTACTATATTCGAACTTGGAAGTTCCTAAAGCTGATGTTGTTTTGATAAGCTCACCCTGATTATTGTATTCCAGAGTTTGTATGCTTGTCTGCGGCTGCGATGGGTTGTCATAATAAACTATTGTGACTTTGCTTAACAATACTTTAGCAGAGGTATTGTTTCCCTCATTATCATCATTACTGCTGCAGCTGTTAAAGAATACCACAGAACTCATGAGTCCCAGAAATAAGAATTTTTTCATGTTATTTTTTTAGGGGACAAAAATAACGAATGGATTATCTCTCTCCATAAAAAAATCCCACTATCTTAGAAATAGTGGGATCATATCATGTTTTGTTAAGATCTAGTATCTGTAGTACTCAGGCTTGAATGGCCCTTTTACGTCCACTCCGATATACTCAGCCTGCTCAGGAGAAAGAGTTTCAAGCTCTACGCTTAATTTCTTAAGGTGTAAAGCAGCTACTTTTTCATCCAGGTGCTTAGGAAGCATATATACTTCGTTTTTGTAAGCTGCAGAGTTATTCCATAGCTCTATCTGTGCCAACGTCTGGTTTGAGAAAGAGTTAGACATTACGAAACTTGGATGGCCTGTAGCACATCCTAAGTTAACCAATCTACCTTCTGCAAGGATGATTACTTCTTTTCCTTCAATAGTGTAGATATCTACCTGAGGCTTCACTTCAGATTTAGTCTGACCGTAGTTTTTGTTCAACCATGCCATATCGATTTCATTATCGAAGTGACCGATGTTACAAACGATCGCTTTATCTTTCATTTTAAGGAAATGTTCTCCTCTTACGATATTGAAGTTACCTGTTGTAGTGATGATGATATCAGCATTGTCTACAACAGTATCTAATCTTTTTACTTCGTAACCGTCCATAGCAGCCTGAAGTGCACAGATCGGGTCAATTTCAGTAACAGTAACGATAGAACCAGCTCCTCTGAATGAAGCTGCAGTACCTTTACCTACGTCTCCGTATCCGCAAACTACCACTCTTTTTCCAGCAAGCATTACGTCTGTAGCTCTTCTTACTGCATCTACAGCAGATTCTTTACATCCGTATTTGTTGTCGAATTTAGATTTAGTAACCGAATCATTTACGTTGATGGCAGGCATTACTAAAGTTCCATTCTTCATTCTTTCGTAAAGTCTGTGAACACCGGTAGTGGTTTCTTCAGAAAGCCCTTTGATATCTTTTGTGAACTCAGGATATTTATCAAAAACCATGTTTGTTAAATCTCCACCATCATCCAAAATCATGTTTAATGGCTTTCTGTCTTCACCAAAGAATAAAGTCTGCTCAATACACCAGTCAAATTCCTCTTCATTTAATCCTTTCCATGCATACACCGGAATTCCAGCAGCAGCAATAGCAGCAGCAGCGTGATCCTGTGTAGAGAAAATATTACAAGATGACCATGTAACTTCAGCTCCTAAAGCTACAAGAGTCTCGATAAGCACAGCCGTTTGGATGGTCATGTGAAGACATCCTGCGATTCTTGCTCCTTTCAGCGGCTGAGACGGTCCGTATTCTTCACGGATAGCCATCAGACCTGGCATTTCTGCTTCTGCAAGGGTAATTTCTTTTCTACCCCATTCTGCAAGGGAGATATCCTTAACTTTATAAGGAACGTATTGTGTTGTAGTACTCATATGTAATGAATAGTTTTAAAATTCAATTGATAACGAAAGGCAAAATTACGATTTATAATTAAGATATAAAAACAACCGAGCAAGTTCAGGTTTATGAGATTAAACATAGTTTAATATTATTTAGTCTTAATATAAATAGCTAATTTTAGCTGATAAACAAATATATTATGAATCAAACCCATACAGAAAAGAGAATCAAACCTGTTGCTCCCAGAGTACAGGAACTGATCAATGCTTCAAAAAGTGTAATTCTTGCTACTGTTGATGCCGAAGGAAATCCTAATTCAAGCTATGCACCTTTTGTACAGGTAGATCAGACATTCTATATTCTGGTATCTTTCATGGCAAAACATACTAAAAACCTTGCAGACGGAAGAAAGACATCCATTATGTTTATTGAAGATGAATCTGCCACCAAACAGATCTATGCCCGCGAGCGTCTTACTATTGATGCAACTACTTCTCAGATTGAAAGAGATTCTGAAGTATGGAATGCTGTTGTTGCGAAACTTAGAGAAACTCACGGCAAAGTTGTAGAGGTAATTTCCGAAATGGGAGATTTTATTTTAATTGCTCTTCAGCCTGTAAAAGGATCTTATGTCAACGGATTTGGAAGTGCTTATTTTGTGAATGCCAATCTGGAAATTATAGAGCATAGAAATGATGCGGATCATCAGTCTAAATAATTAGCTGGAAGCTGGAAGAATGATGCTGGAAGTTATAAAGATTAACGAAACAAAGAGTTTGTTTTTTCCTGAACAGTTTCTTCAGTCTGAAAATTTTTTTTACCACAAATAGTAGCATCCGGCATCCATCTTCCATTCCTTTCAACTTCCGCATCTTTTCACTATTTTTGCCTAATAAAAAAAGAATGCCCCTCTACAGAGATTTTTCAGATGATAATGCCACAATTCTGGTTTGGAAGTACGATGAAAGTGAAGAACTTGATATCAACCAACTTCTGGAGCCTGAAAATGCTGAGAAGGTAAAAGATTATCATCCTAAAAAATTGCTGGAAGTCCTGATGGTTCGCAAGCTCCTGAAAGGATTAAAGCCTAATTCTAAAATTTTATATAAAGAAAAAGAACCTTTTCTTTCTCCCAATGATGCGGAAATTTCCATTACGCATTCTTTTCCCTTTGCAGCCATTGCTATTTCTAAAAATAAAATAGGAATTGACGTAGAGAAATTCAATCCTAAAATTTTAAGGGTGATTGATAAATTCACCTATGAAAATGAACGTGGATTTATTCCGGAAGACAAAGCGGATACTTTCTATACCATTATATGGAGTGTGAAGGAAAGTATGTACAAAATCCATCATTCAAAATACTGGTCTTTAAAAAAGAATTATGAAGTAAAGCCTTTTGAGCTGAAGCATCTTCATAAAATAAGCTGCCGGGTATATGATAATGAGTTTTCAGATGAGTTCAAAGCTAGGGTAGAGTTTTTTGATGACTACTGCTTTACGATTGTGGAGGAGTAGGCTCAGTTTCATTTTTATATTTTTCGATCACTTTTCTCTGCTCTTTTGCGACATCATAGATCAGCTCCAGGATATCGTGGATATTTTTAAGCTCGGTTAAATGTGAAATTTTATCAGGATCTCTTCGGTCCACAATTTCATTTTCTTCAATCTCTGTTTTTCTTTTCAGGAGCATATCTTCAATGGAAGAATCTTCCGGCTCAAGGCGGCTTTCCATTTTCAACGTTTCGTTGATATCATTTCCGCTGAGAAGGGTAGAGGTCTGCTGCATTTCTGCCTCAATCTTTCTGCTCCAGCTTTCAGCATCTATTTCAGGATACTGCTCATTACTTTTGGAATATTGAGACAGAGAAGCGGTATAGGCCGTAATCAAATGTGATGTAGCTACAAACTGGTGTACAACTTCCAGCTTTTTCTGTTGATTTTTAGGATCGGAAATCATTCTCTGGAAATTATCAGAAAGATTGGCCAGTGAAATAATGGCATTTTTTCGCTTTACCTTATAATCTTCAAGATCAAACTTTCCCTCTAAGAATTTAGAAATCACACTCTGGAAATAAATAAGGTTGTCTGCAGCAGACTTTTTCATCAGATCCAGATTTTGGGTGTGTTCCCAAACAGGCAATACGATATAAGACACTGCAAAAGCAATGATTCCCGCAATAGCAGTATCCAGGATTCTGTCTTTAAAAATAATATTAACCTTCCCCGGATTTAAAAAATTAAAGCTGAGGAAAACATAAATCGTCATGAATAATACCGCCCAGAAATACCGTCCTTTCAAAAAGCTGAAACACATGATCATACTAATGAGCAGAATAGCAAATAAAACGCCGTTAATATGTACAAAATACAGAATGGCATAAGCAATACTTGCTCCGGCAATGGTTCCATAGAGACGGAGAAGGTTTCTCTGTTTAGTGATGGAATAAGCGGGTTTTAAGATCGCTGTAATGGTAATTAATATCCAATACGTGTGTCCCAGTCCCAGAAAATCGAACATAGAGAAAACGTATCCCAATAGCAGAGCTGTTGTAATTCTTATAGCATGGCGGAAATGGGAAGATGATAAGGAAATATTATTTCTTAGAACCTTGGCATTAAGTTTAGGTTCATTAGGCATGAATTTTTTAAGGTCTAGCCCTGTAGATAAACTTTTCGCCAGTTTGATATCCTGTGAAAATACTTTATAGATCTCATTAATTTCTTTCGTAATTTCATAGATACGCATCAGGATTTGACGCAGGATCATGAAATTTTCAAGATTGTCGGGTGAAAGCTGTTTATTTCTGAGTTCGAAATAATTATAATTTAAGCTTTTTAATTCCTGTTCTAGGTTAAACATTGGCTTTGCTCTGGTACCACTTTGAAGAGCAATTCCGATATTGGTGATCTCCTCAGCCAGAAGATTAAGATAATCATGGATATTCACCAGTATCATACTTTCTTCAAAACTCTGTTGCAGTTTCTGATAGTCACTTTCAGAGGTCATCAGTTTTTCATGAAGGTCCATCGAGTTCAGGAACATCAGCATTAATAGACGGCTGGTGGTCGTAGATTCATTGACGATAGTTCTTGTTTTGAAAACGGTTTCTCTGGTATCTTCCTGAAGGTTTTTTATTTCAATCTGCTTGGCAATAACCTGAGTGGTCAGCTTATTAAAATCCGGATTTTTCTGATAATAATTGGCTTTGATCTTTAAAAACTCTGCCAGCTGAAGATAATTTTCGCCAATCATCTGGCTTGCCAGTTTATAAGGACGAATGGTAGTTACAATAAGGAATATCAACAGAAACCAGATACAGCCTGAAGCAAATATCAGCAGACTTTTAAAAATATTGCTTCCTGTAAGATGCCCGTCAATAAAGATGGCCAGTACTACCAAAGATAATGAGCCTACTGCAGCCAATCTCTGGCCATAAACGCCAATCAGGGAGAAAAACATCCCGAAAACAATGACTTCCAGAATGACTAGCACTTTAATATTCATCACAAGACTGGCAATAAGTGCTACAAAGACAAAACAGCAGATCGCAAAAGTAAGGGCATTTCTTCTTCGGATAAAAGGACCGGGCTGGTCGGTAAGGGCTACAAAGCTGGTTCCGAGAGGGAAAAGGAAGTATTCTTTCAAAATCCCGAAGTGGGCGAGGACTAAACAAGGCAGAACAGTAGCTAATGTAATTCTGATCGCAGAATATACATACTGACTGGTTACAAATTTTTTTAGTTCCGCCGAATAGTTCATATTACAAAAATAGCTATTGAATTTAAGAAAATCGCCATAAATAAGAGACTTTTATTAACTTAAATATTATATTTTTTTTAATTAAGATGTAGTATTATTTAAAATAAATTGACAGATGAAACATATGGATGATTCGCCACTTACAATTCGTCATTTTTTAACACAACAGCTAACAAATCCTGTTCCACGAATTCCTATCTTAGCTTATCTCAAGCGTAAATTATCATTTTATGAATTTCATCAGTAAAAATATAGTGGTCATTTTGTTTTCTTTGATCATGTTAAGCTGTAGTACACAGAGCAAAAACAGTTTTAAAGCAAAGAAAATATATGAATCAAAAAACCTGATCATTACTCAGATTTCAGAGAATTGTTTTATTCATACCTCCTTTAAACAGACCAATGATTTCGGGAATGTACCCTGTAATGGATTGGTTGTAAAAGATCGTAACGAAACTATTGTTTTTGATACACCTACCAATGATAAAAGTTCGGAAGAGCTGATAAAATGGATTAATGAAAATCTTGATTCGAAAATTAAGGCCATTATTCCAACCCATTTTCATGATGACAGTTTGGGAGGATTGATGACTTTTCATAAGCACAATATTTCATCCTATTCCTATGTGAAAACAATTGAGCTGGCTAGAGAAAATAATTTTGTTATTCCTGAAAACAGTTTTAATGATTCTGTTATTTTAAAAGTCGGGGATAAAGATGTCATAGCAAAATTTTTCGGCGAAGGGCATACAAAAGACAATGCTGTGGGATATTTTCCAAGCGAGAATGTTTTATTTGGAGGCTGTTTGTTAAAAGAGTTGGAGGCAGGTAAAGGATATTTGGGTGATGCCAATGTTTTTGCCTGGTCCAATACCGTTGAAAAAGTAAAAAAAGAATATCCGGATGTGAAAATTGTAGTTCCCGGCCATGGCGACTACGGTGATGGAAAACTTCTTGACTATACGATTACATTATTTAAAGGTCAAAAGTGAATCTTTGCTTTGCAAAGGGAATGGTTGCAGTATATAAAAATTGATAAGCGAAGCGAATTGGTGATTGACTATTCACCAATCAAAAGTGAATTTTTGCTTCGCAAAGTGAATGGTGAATGCTTGCAGCATAAAAAATTGACAAGCGGAGCGGATTGACGATTGACTATTCACGAATCCAAAGTGAATGGTGAATGCTTGATGTAAAAAAATTGACAAGCGAAGCGAATTTACCATTGACGATTGACATAAAAAAAGCCTCGATACAAAAATGTATGAGGCTTTTTATATCGCTTTTTCTTTTATTAACGATCGTTGTTGGATGTTTCTTCTCCGATGTTCCAGGTTAGACCGAAACGAAGCGTGTTATCCAAAGCACTGTTGATCTTAGACATATTGATCAGGTAAGAAAGATCAAGTCCGAAAGAACGGTATCTTAGCCCAACCCCTGCAGTTGCAAACTGTCTTGCTCCCTGCTCTTCACTTTCATGGAAGTAACCTCCTCTAACAGAAAATGCATTGTCATAAGAATATTCCAGAGCACCACTATACATGATACTGTTTTTATTTTTGAAAGATTTTCCGATACCAGCCATTGGTCCTACATTCGGGATCTGGTAGATAGGCTGTCTTGTATTCGGGTCTATTCCTGCATACTCAGATCCAGGAACTAATAGTTTTGAACCTTCCACAGAGATTCCAACTCTGTTCATATCATCCAGGTACATATCGTATCCAACCCCTAATCTTGCCATAGTAGGCAGATAAGATCTTGATTCTTCATTTCCTGTATAATCCAGTTTTGGACCTAAGTTCTGAATAGCTAAACCTGCATTGATTTTACCATCATATCCGCCAATACTGGAGAATCTTGGAGAGGTATAGTATCCTGAAACGTCTACTGCAAAACTGTTCGCAGCCTTAAGTGTTGTATCTGTGTTGAATCCTCCGGCTAAGTCTGAACGGATAAATCTACCGGTAACAGCTCCGGAGAATGAATCAGAAAGTTTCAAAGCGTAGGCAACGTCAATGGAGAATTCGTTTGGTTTTGATGTACCCATAGAAGCAATTTCTGTACCCACCAATTGAGTCAGGTCTACCTGTCCCATATTGAAATAATAGATACTCGCGGAGATTGTAGATCTTTCTTCCTGTCCTAAAAACTTATGGAACGAAGCATATAATAAGAATACATCATTGGTAAGTTTTCCCATGTAAGGCGTATAGTTAAGACCTACGGAAGAACTTGTCCTGCTGAAAGGGTATTTAGCCGCATTCCAGAATTGTGAAAATGCATCCGGAGAGGTTACCACCCCCTGATCTCCCATACCTCCCGATCTTGCATCAGGTGCAATTCTTAAGAAAGGAGCTCCGGTAAGAACTGGGTTTACTTTACCTAAATCTTGCGAATAGCCTAAAAAACCAGCACTCAAACCAAATCCTAATAGCAGTTTAGTAGTTAAATTCATATGTTGTCTTTTATATATTATCAGTTTTTTATTAATATTATTATCTATTGTTCTGTTTAATTATTTCAAAAGTACCATTTTTTCTACAGCTGTAGCACTTCCTTTGCATTTTTCTTGATTTTGACTTTTTGCAAATATCTTAAAAATATACGTACCTTTTGCTACTGTAGCTCCAAAATCATCTCTTCCGTCCCATTCTATGGCCTGGCGAGGGGTTCTAAAGCCCTGTAGGAACGGTTCTGCAACCACTGGCTGCGATAAAGTTCTTACCAATCTTCCGGTTATTGTATAAATTTGCACGTTCACATCCAGAATATCATCACAGTTGTGTTCAAACTGAATATACGTTTTATTGGTAAATGGATTTGGCCAGTTCAACGGACGGTTGATTGTCAGGTGTTGATCGGACTCATCTTTAACTTCAAAATTTAACGTAGCAGTTGTAGAATTATTGTTTATATCCCAAACTTTAAATGTTAATTGATGTTGTCCTATTGCAAGATTTCTGAAGGGGTAAGTTACATTTCCTTTCTGATATTCAGCAAGACTTGGGTTTAAGCATCCGTTTCCTTCTCCCGGAGCATAAAAATCATTCAAAACAACAGTATTGATAATCTGTCCGTCAAGATATACTGTTATATCATGTCCCACACCGGATCCTGTTGAGTTGATTCCTGTATCATCGGTAAGACAGGCAAGAAGCATTGGATTCTGATTGGTAATTCCACCATCTGCAAAGTTGGTGTTGTTCATATACAGTTTTACTTTTGGAGGTTGATTATCATTGATTCCATTAGGATTGATATCACCTACCTGTACAGCCTGGTTGTTGAAAACATCTGTTGCTTTGTTGTCAGCATAGGCTAGTATTCTTCCTTGTCCTACAGCATAGTTAATATCTTTAGGAACATAGAATTCGGCAGTGAATACTCCGTTTACCGCAGTTCCGGCAGATTTTACAATCGCACTTCCTTCTTCAGTATATTCTAAAACCGGAGTTAAAATTCCACTGTTATTGAGTGTTTTTTTGTTTAATCTTTTATCAAAAATATTGATGCTGACTTTTCCGTTGAAGGTATTGTTCAGTGTTCCGTTCGGATTATTAATGTGTCCTTTAATTTTCACAAAATCCAAACCTCTGATCAATCCTGGAACCGGAGTTTCAATATTATCAATAACCAAAAGTCTTTGAGGTCTGCTTAATTTCATGGCAGGATCACCCAGTAAGTTTACTTTTAAGTGGTTACTGTTTGGTCCTTTTTGTTTTTTTGCAATTAAGTGGGCATTCCCCAGCGTATTAAAGTCGTCATTGGTTAATTTAAAAATATTCTGAGTAAAGGTATTGGTGAAATCACGTCCATAATCAACCCCGATAGCACGGCTAGAAGTAATCATGGTAGAAACACCTCCCTGCTTCATCTTAATAAACTGTTCCCCTACAGAGTTGGTTGATGGTTCGTCCCATAATGTAAACTCACAGGTAATGGTAGATACAAACGGGAATCTGCTGTATACATTAGAGAAATTGTTGGCATTCTGAACTTCTGTGCTGGTAAGTACTCTTTCCTGTGCCCAACCATTGATACCTCCGTGTCCGAAATAAAACAGGTACAAACTGTTTCCTATAGCGTTGGAAATGGCCTGATTTACCTGCGGATATCTTCGCCCTCCGGATGTACTCTGAGCGGTAAAGGCATCCATGTATAATTTTTTAACATTATACTCTTTAAGTTCCTGCTGACCCGGTTGTTCAAATATGCCGGCAAGGGAGTTGTTCATGACATTGTGGAAAGGGCTTCCCCCTTCGTTATTATCATCCACTACAAAGTCAAGTCGCATACGCCAGTCTCCAAACGGGCTCGACTGTCCCTGAAGGGAATTATAGTAAGCCAGTGTTTTATTGATCATATCTCCGGCCTCACTGGCATTGGCTGCCGGAATTCTGCCAACCGGAAGATCCGGAAGGTTGTTTTCAATTAATAATGTATTCTGCGGCTTGGTCATTACGATATAATCATCCGTCACAAAAGAGGATACATAATCGGAAGACTGCTCACTCTGATAGCTGGCAACAACATTTGAATTATTTGGAACCCTGTTTTTATAATCGTAAGAAGCATCCCCAAGGATAAATACATATTGAAGTCTCCCCAGAGGAGTGTTGAGTTTGCTTACGAAATCTCTTATCGCGGTAAGGTCTTTACTTCCGCTGCCATATTCCTCGTAGATTTTATTGATGTCAACAATTTCTACTTTATAGTTATTCTTGGTTTGATGGTAGCTGGCAATTCTCTGTGCCTGGCCCATCATTTCGGGTACGGTAAGGATAAGATAATCCACATTTTGTATTGCGGAAAGATTCTGATTGGAAATTCTTCCTACAAACTGTGGAGTGTAAGCAGCATCCGCACGGAAAGCTACAAATTCATTATTGAAATTCTGATCAGCAGCAGTGTAGGCAAAGTTGAAAGAACCGCCTCCTGCTTTATTCACTCTTCTGTTAGCGTTGGTAATATCCGTTACATCCCATACCTGTTCTACATTAGCTGCATTCGTGATGCTGAAACCGTAGTCTGTATTGCTTCCACTTACAATTGAATAATCCCTGAAGTTCATTTGTGAACCATTGAATGCAAGGTTTTCCTTATACTGAACCTCTACATAATCAAAATAGAAAGTTCCATTCGGATTCTTGGAGATATCAGGATTATAAACCAGTGTAAACTGATTTCCGGTAAGATTGGTTAATGTTCCAGTATAAGTTACCGGATAGAAAGTATACTGATACGAAGAGGTGTCTGTAGGAATTACCTGCAGCGGGTGCGGATTTAAATTATTGATTTTAAAATCTATCGTATTCTGCTGGGAATTGTACGCTACCACCTGGGTTCTGTATCGTATTACATCATTCGCCTGTATCGGGGAATTGGTAGTAAATGTTACAGTTTTTTCATTGGTGAAAGGAGTGTCTTCTACCCATGTTCTTCCTACTTTTAGCAGGTTTTTCTGATCCTTATTGATCACCTGGTAACTGTCATACCTTGTAATCAACTGGGCTGGAAGGTTTCCGTCTACAGTCGCAACCCTTTTTCCCGCACCTTTATCAAAGTTGATATAATAATAGGAGAAATCCTCATAGATGTTTTTGACATTATTACTTCTTTCACTGAATCGGGTATCGTGTCTTTTAAAACCATTTCCATTGCCCGTGTCATAGAGGTTATACCCATCAGGTCCCTGCGCATAGAAAAGCGCATAGTCATTATCATTCCATACTCCATCATCTTCACCTACTACCTGAATGGAATTTTCCTGTAAAGCTCCGTATCTTGGATCCTGATTGTATTCGGGAAGCATGATTCCCCCGTTTCCATAAATTCTGAAATTTTTAGGATTTACAGAACTCGGATTGATTCCGTTGTCTTTTAGAAACTGGGAAGTGATTTTGAATATTCCGGACTTGTCTACTTTTATCTTGTAAAAATTTCCACTTGATAAAGGATTACCGGTGGTTCCTATTTTATTAACAGTTCCTGTCGTATTGATAAAAGAAGAAGCTTCTGAAACATTAAATGAAGATAATCTCTGAACGCGTCCTTTTACATTTTTAAATAAAGCAATACTAATGCTGGCATAGCTTTCACCCTCTAAAGTATAATAGGAAACATCTGCTACATCATAATCCGGAAGTCTGCCTTTATCCAGTTCAAACAATTCCTGGTTAGAAACGTTTTCCCAAACAAGGTCTGAGATTTTTAATTGCTTTTCTCCAATTTTTTGCTTGCTTACGATAAAAACATTATTTTGGCTGTAAGAAAAACCTTCATTTTTAAAATTGGGAAGATTTAATTTTGTGTCACCAAAATCCTGAATTTTAGAACCATTCCATTCAATGGTGTTTCTTTGAGCGTAAAGTGTTGATGCAAAAGCGATTAAAGATAAAATCGTAATTTTTCGTTTCATGTTTACTATTGAAATTGCTAAATTACAAAATAAATGAAAATTTTAGAATTAAATTGTGATACAATAAAATTAATTTGTTAACGTTTTTCAAAAAAATCAAATGTTTACTTGATTTATTGAATAATTTATTTTTTCTTTGTACTTTGAAAATATTTATATCGACTATGAAAAAACTAAAGTTGTTTTCATTAATAGCATTAAGTTCTACACTTGCATTAACCAGCTGTGGCGGATCAGGAACCAGCAAAGGTGGCGGTACCAAAAAATTTGTCAGCAAAACAGGTTGGAAACCAAACGAAAAACAGGGTTGGTTTTTTGCAGGAAAGCAACAGAAGCAGAAGGGTTGGCCTGGGATGGTATATGTAGAAGGTGGAACTTTTACAATGGGATTAGTGAAAGATGATGTTATGCACGATTGGAATAACACACCTCGCAGAATGCAGGTAAGTTCATTCTTTATCGGTGAAACTGAAATTACTAACTACGAATACCGCGAATACCTTACATGGTTGAAGTATGTATTCCCACCAAGTGACCCGAGTTTTAAGGAGATCTATAACGGTGCTTTACCGGATACCTTATTATGGGACAACAAATTAGCAAGAAACGATTATAACGAAACGTATTTACGTTCTCCGGAATTTGATTACTATCCGGTAGTAGGAGTTTCCTGGACTCAGGCAAACAGATACTGTGAATGGCTGTCAGACAGAGCGAACGAAAAAGCTTTAATGCAGGCTGGTATTATTGCTAAAGATTTGTATATCAACGAATCCAATAACCAGGGAGGTACTGCTTTCAACATGGATAAATTCAAAGCGAATGATCCTGAAATGCAAGGATACATCAATGAGAAAAGAATGCAGCAAAAAACTGGTATGAAAACAACCAACCAGAGATTGCTGGCTGCTAACAGAGCTCCAAATTCTGCAATGGTACAGAAGTTCAGACTTCCTACTGAAGTAGAATGGGAATATGCTGCTCTTGGTATGGCTAAAAACAGAGAATATAACCAATATCTTGGTAAAAAACCTGAAATCGAAAGATTAAGAGGTACTAAAGGAAGAAATAGAGGAATGTTCCTTGAAAACTTCAAAATGGGTAAAGGGGACTATTCTGGTATCGCTGGATGGAAGAATGACGGATCTGCTCAGACTTCTGACGTAAGACAATATCCATCTAACGATTTAGGAATCTATGGAATGTACGGAAACGTTTCTGAATGGACGGCTGATGTTTACAGACCTATTATCGATGAAGATTACAACGATTTCAACTACTATAGAGGAAATATGCCTCAGGCGATTGTAAGAAACGGTGACGGTACTTACAAAATGATCGACGAAGGTACTATCAAATACGATACTTTAGCTGACGGAAGATTAGTTTACAGAGGGCTTCCCGGACAATTTGAAAGACAAACTATCGCTGACTACAGAAACTACAGAGATGGTGACAGACAGTCTTCTTTAGAATATTACAGAGCTTCTGATTCTGCTGCAGGATTCGATATGTACAATGCTCCTAAGAAAAGCTTTGTGGTAGATGCAACGGGTAGAGTGAAGTTACAGAAAGATACTAAAGAAAGAACTTCCGGAATTTCTAACGAGGTTAGAGTGGTAAAAGGTGGTTCTTGGCAGGATACAGCTTACTGGCTGGATCCGGGACAAAGAAGATATAAAAATCAAAACAGAGCTTATGGTTGGGTAGGATTCCGTGTTGCACAGGATGCTAAAGCCAGCGATAAGAGTAGAACTAGAAGATAATATTTATCAAAAAATACTTATAAAAAACCTTCCGGACTTTCGGAAGGTTTTTTTATTTTTGAACCATGAAACCGCTTGGGCTGAAAAGCCTGAAATATTCGTGTAGATTTGGCGGTTGCATGTCACTTCTTAAAAAAATATATATATTTCCACATGAATATAGAACAGTTTTATCCTTTATTTCTGCAGGCGGCAAAAGTAACCATTGACAGCAGAAAAATAGCAGAGAATGATATTTTCTTTGCCTTTTCCGGTGAGAATTTCAATGCAGCTACGCTGGCGGAAAAAGCCATTGATGACGGAGCTTTGGCAGTGATTGTTGAACTTCCGGAATTTGAAAACAGAGATAAAAATATTTTCTATGTTCCATCTACTCTTGAGTTTTTACAACAGCTGGCAATCTATCATAGAAGTAAGCTTGCTATTCCTTTTATAGGACTTACGGGAAGTAATGGAAAGACCACTACCAAAGAGTTGATTCACGCTGTTCTATCTGAAAAATTTAATGTTCAGTATACTGCTGGAAATCTGAATAACCATATCGGAGTTCCCCTGACTATCCTTTCCATTAAACCGGAGCATGAAATGGCCGTAATTGAAATGGGGGCCAATCATCAGAAAGAAATTGAATTTCTGTGTACTATTTCACAACCTGATTTCGGATATATTACCAATTTTGGAAAAGCTCATCTGGAAGGATTCGGAGGCTTTGAGGGAGTGATCAAAGGAAAGTCTGAGCTCTATGATTATCTTAAAAACAATAACAGAACTATTGTAGTTAATGAAAACGATCCTATTCAGGTAGAGAAAACTGAAAACTATTCTCCTAAAATTACTTTTGGAGCAGAAACCTCTAATTATCATTTTGAATCTTTTTCAGAAGAGCATTTTGTAGGATTGATCTATCAGGGAGTAAAAGCGGTTTCAAAACTGACAGGAGAGTACAATTTTACCAATCTTTGTGCTGCTGCCAGTTTAGGACTTCACTTTGGAATCAGCTTTGAAAAAATAAAACATGCGTTGGAACTCTACACTCCAACGAATATGAGATCTCAGGTGGTGAAAAAAGAGGGGAGGACTTTGGTTCTGGATACGTATAATGCCAATCCAAGTTCTATGACCGCTTCTCTGAATAATTTCATCAGTTTTGAAGGCAGTAAAACCATTATTATCGGTGATATGCTGGAATTGGGTGATGAAAGTGAGAAAGAGCATCAGAACATTTTAAAATTAGCTCAGGACCTTCATTTCAATGAGATTATTACTGTTGGAAAACATTTTAAAGCAGTGAATGCTTCAGGCCTTGCTTTTGAAAATACAGCGGAATTAACAGACTATTTAAAACAGAATATAATTCAGTCGGAAAACATATTGTTGAAAGGATCCAGAGGAATTGCGCTGGAGAAAGTCATCGACTTTATTTAAAGTAAGGAAGCTGGGCGCTGGTGGAGGAGAGCTCATGAAGGAAATTGAAGACCGTTCTCTTATTTCTTCAGCTTTATAAAATTTCATTGATCAATAACACTTAAAGAAGTAATTGGCCGGATAGTAACTTCCGGCTTCATTCTTCCAGCTTCCGGCTTTTAAGATTTCTTCAAATTCCAGAATTCTTTTACGATCAGTTTGATATTTTTAAAAGTACTTGGGAATACTTCATTTTCAATTTCTGAGGTCGTTTTCCATGCAACTTCGGTGATACCTTCTTCTATTTGCGGTTTGGAAGTATCTTCGCCGTCAAAGTTCATTTCAAACCAATGCGTACATTTTAAGATTTTCTCTCCATTTCTTTCTACATAGATATGGTAAGTAGTATTGATGAATTGTACAAGTTCAACATCACTCAAACCTGTTTCTTCTTCTATTTCCCTTACTGCAGACTCTTCTCTGGATTCTCCTTTTTCCATCTTACCCTTAGGAAGGTCCCATTTGCCGAGTCTTCTGATGAAAAGAATTTTACCTTCAGGATTATTAACAAGCCCTCCTGCAGCTTCTATAATTCTGAAAAGCTTCTGAAACTCCTGCCAGATTTCATCCAAATTCTCTCCATACACATTCAGTTCCTGCACAGAAGTATTCTCCAGAAGATCCAAAGCGATTTCTAAAGTGGTATAATTTTCATACCCAAGCTTTTTTTCAAGTTCTTCAGGATGCTTAGATAGTAATAATTTTTTTTCGTTGACAAAAACTTTATACATTTGTAATAGTTAAGAATTTAATACAAAAATAAAAAATGAATTTAGAAGGACGAAAGATTATTGTCAATAAATCATCTAAAGAACTTACCGAGTTGTTGAAATCACCTGAAAATTATAAAGATTTTATGCCGGACGGTCTTCAGAAATTTGAAACAAGAGATAATGGATTTAAATTTGGATTACAGGGTATGCCTGAAATCGCATTAAAAATTGATGAAGTAGACGATCAGAAAGCTGTTTTAAGATCTGCAAGTTCAAGTCTGGACTTCTCATTAACCGCTACACTGAACCCAATCAGTGAAAACCAGACTGAAGTTCAGATGTTATTTGAAGGAAAATTCAATCCGTTCATCAAAATGATGGTAGAAAAACCTTTACAGAACTTTATCAATACGCTTACCGATAAAATCGAAGCTTATAAATAATTAAAACCTTCATTTCTGAAGGTTTTTTTATTTTTACAGGAAAGTGGCGAAAATAAAACAGGCAACCAATAAATACCTGTTTTTTAAATTATTAACCTATCTCTGTCAATAATAACGGCTTCGACAGGCTCAGCCAGACAACGCTTAAAAATTACGGATGGTTTGCGACCTGTCACCCTGAGCCTGTCGAAGGGTTCCCAATAAGAACACCGTTATTAATCACTAATCTTGAGTATTAATTAAAAGGATTAGTCAATTATTTATTTATAATTTTCTTTGTCAATGTCATTTAATAATGGAAAATAACCTTTTGAAACATGCTTGAGCATTACTCTTCCTCATCTCTACATATTTCAACATTTCCGTTTTTCATAATAAATCTGTATCCGAAAGGTATTGCCAGATATTGTAAAATATCAGGTCGGGCAAAAGCAACATGATAAAAGTGAACCATCTTCAATGATTTAATATCATCATTATAGTCGTCTGTGATAAGATACCAGCCACTTTCGCCCTGAGGCGAATCATATCTGATTCCTTCAATATCTTTTCCTTCATAAACACCATCTGATATAACCACTGACTGATTGAAGTTTGGAAATAGAGGAATAAGATCATATTGTAAACACATTTCACTTTGCTGTCTAACAACTGAAATTGCCGTGTCACAACCTTTATTAAAACCGCTACCATCAGCGTTTGCTTCATATAGATCATAGCAGTTATCTTCATCCAGCCTGAATTGTAAAAGCCATGAATAATAGCCAATATTTTGGTTTTCAGAAATAATTGGCTTACTATCTACAATATAATCTATAATATACTTAATAACCTCTATATAGTTTTCAGGTTGATTAGTACCAATGGCAAATCTAATTTCTTTAGATATATAAGAATCTAATTCTTTTGTTTCCACATAAAGATTATCTAGCACATTTATTTGAATTCCTTTGTATTTTATCATCTATTCTCTATTTCCCATATTTCAATTTCTTTTTTAAGATAAGCCACATAATTTGTGGCTTATCTTTTAAACTTTAGAATATTTAATTAGGTGCCTTATGGCATTGCTCGACCTTAAAATCCTATTGAACCGTATTATTTAAGTTTATGATTATCCATAGTTTTTCAGCTCATCGCTTAAATCTTTAGAAAATTCTGTCAAATCAACAACAAATCCCGTTTTATCAAAAATTGGAAAGACATTAATTAAACAACCATGATCAGCAATAAAATCAATAATTTCATCCTCCAGATCATCCAAGTCTAGCTTTTTGACTTCACAATTTTCCCACCCATTAACCTTACAAAGTTCTGCATATTCCTGCGCGCTCCATAATGGGAATAGTTCTTCGTCGTCAATTTTTGACACTACGTAATCTCCATTAGTATCAATGAGAGTGTAAAAAATCTCAGAATCAGCTACTTGCTTTATAAAGTATTTATATCTTTCTGTCGGCTCTAAAGCGATAACACTTTCAATCTCTTTTTGATTCATTTTAATTCTTTTATTTAATTACTTCTTATTTTCCATGTGTAAAACTGATTACCTTTTTGGTTTTTACATTTACTTCCGCATAAGCTACGCCTCCCAGTTTGTTTTTAGGTAGAGTTCCTTGAACAATCCTAATGCTGTCATTTTTCTTTTCCGTAACAAATGGTTTTTGTTGATTTATTGCTGATTTACCGTAAACTTGCTTCCATTTCCTTTCAGCTATGGAAATGGCAATTTCTTTATCTGTTAGAGTCTTTTTTCCTTTATATGTATTACTCTTTTTACAACTTGTTACTGAAATTAATGCTATAAGAATACAATATTTCATTGAATAATTTATTTAACAAAAGATAGGAAAAAACCACTGTAGTTGAACAATGGTTTATGTAATAAGTTCTTTTGACAAATTAAGTATAGCCCAAGGGATACCAAATACCTCTAAAATTGGGAGACAGAATATTTTGATAATATAAGCTTGTCAAATCCCTTGCTACCGCACAAATCCTTTAGTGTAATTTAGTTTAAAACTATAGATCAGAGCACCAGATTGAATTCCTAAAAAAACTTTTGTTTTTAATGATCTTATATTTTTAAAAGAAGCTCTTTATTATTCTGAATTCATCAAATAATAAATACTGAATTAGTAGGATAAGTTCCACACGAAGGGATTCGTGCGGGAGCGAGGATCGGTAACATACAAGTATGAAAATATCTAAGCAATAACTCCCGAACAATGATCCGCTGTACTTCCAGTCGCAGAAGACAACACATTGATCTCGTTATTCATTTTTAAAACACCCATAAAGGCAAAAATCAGGGCTTCTTTATAATTGATGATCTCTTTTTCAGGGATGATGACTTCGGCTTTTGTTTTCGCTCTTATTTTTTCAATTAAAAACGTGTTGTAGGCGCCTCCTCCGGTGATAAGAATATCTTTTATACTATATTGATTGATGACATTGGTAATCTGCTGGGCAGCATGTTCCGTAAAAGTAGCCAGTGCATCCAGTGTTTCAATATTTTCAAGAAGTGGAAATATATGTTGATGGCACCATTCTATTCCCAAAGATTTTGGATGTGAAGTTTGATAGAAATCCAGGGCGTTAAGTTGATTCAGTAGGGTTTCATCTATTTTTCCCTTTGCTGCCAATGCTCCGTTTTCATCAAAATTTTTATGCAGTTGCTGGGCCAGATGGTTCAAAACAATATTTACCGGGGCGATATCAAAGGCAATTCTTTTTCCTTCCGAACGTAAAGAAATATTGGAGAATCCGCCCAGGTTCAGGCAAGCGCTGTATGCAGAGAAAAGCAATTCATCACCTATAGGAACCAAAGGTGCTCCATTTCCTTTCATCAGCACGTCCTGACTTCTGAAATCATAGATAACAGGAAGTCCGGTTTCCAGTTTTATAGCTCTGCCGTCGCCGATTTGTAATGTGAATTTTTTTTGAGGCTGATGAAAAACAGTATGGCCATGAGAGGCAATCAGGTCAATATTTTCAAGCTGATGTTGATGAATAAACTTTTTAACCTGTTGTCCAAGATAAAAACCATAGTCTGAATGCAGTTCCAATAAATCTTCAGAAGAAAGATGAATAGAGTTTCTAAGTTGAGTTTCCCAATCCTCAGAATAGGAGAGTGTCTCAGCTTTAAGGATTTGAAAGGTCCATGTGTCCTGCTTTTCAAATTCAGCGAGACAGATATCCAAACCATCCAGGCTTGTCCCGGACATCAACCCAATAGCCAGCGCTTTCATTATTTTTTGGATTTATTTTTTATTTTCAGAAATTCTTTTGGAACTGAAATCTCCGGAGTTGTTATAGAATGTGTATTCGGAAAAGTCATCCTTGGCGGTCATTCCGTTGGCACCTACCAGTGTAGAACCGTCTTCCATGGTAACATAAACCGTATCTTTGGTATAGATTCTGTTTTTTTTCTGGTCCCAATAAATACTCTGCATGGCAAATCTCTGTCCTTCATTGGTTTTTATCCTTACATCACCTTTAGCTTCATAGAATTTTTTGTATTCAAAAATACGGGCATATTTAGCGGTAATTCTTCCTGGAACTTTAGGTTTCTTTTTATCAAAAAACTCAATGTCAATTCCTTTTCTGGCTACTACATATGGACTGTCAATCAGTTCGTATTTTTCAATGATGGGTGCTTTGGCTTTTAACGTAATAAAGCCGGAATCACGCTGTATAATATTGGCGTTGTTGATGATCTGTGAAGGAAAGTTTTTGCTTTGACTGCCGTTTCTTTTGGTAAGATCTTCCTCACAGGATGTCAATATAAAAAATATAGCACAACTAAAAAGGCATGCTATATTTTTATATGATATTTTTTTTGAAAAGTTCATTTTAGTTATAAAGAGTCTTTCTGAACCACTTATCAGCAAAATTAAAGCCGATTCTCAGGTTGATGAAATTCTGGTTGATCAGGTTGTTCTTAAGAGTTCCTCTCTTACCAACTTCTAATCCGATTTCAAGACCACTCATTCTGGTGATACTACTGTTTTTGAATGGTAACATTACTCCGGCAGAAATACCGAATTTGTTAATACTGTTCCCTTCCAGATTCAGATTTCCTCTTTCATAAAATGCTCCATATCTGTAGATCACTCTTGAGAAGTAGCTTCTGAAGTTGTTATAGTTGGGAAGGTACCATCCCCCTGCAGAAATTCTGTACGTATCCTGGAAACTGAAATCTTTACCAAAGTAAGAAATATCTTCTCCTTTTTTATAATCTACCTGTCCTGATACAAACCAATGGTTCTCACTTCCGTATCCAACCCCTAAGGATGCCTGTAATGGAAGAAGATTTTTGGACTTCATTTCTTTTTGTTCGATGATTGTTTCTGATCCGCTAACTTTAGTCGTTTCCTGAGCATCAGAATATCTGTACGTACTATTGGTGTATTGAGTAGTCATATTACTTGTATTACCAAAAGTAGCGGTAGCTCCTACCGTGAACTTTTTATCAGTACGTGTATTTAAAGTCTGGTAACTTGTTCCCAGTGTAAAATTAAAGTTTCTGATTCTGTTTTTAGTCTCATATCCATTAACGTATTCACCTGCATACGTACCAAGGTTGCTGTTGTAAGCTCGGAATTCATTTAGGTCATTAAGATCTCCAAAATAAAGGTTTGCTTTTGCTCCTACTGATAATTCCTGATTGATTTTATAAGAAACTGCAAGCTGTGCTGTGTTCAAAGTTCCACTTCCTTTGAAATTATTTCTGTAAAGAGGAGTTGTGTTATCACTGGCAAGCTGTTCTGTTACGATGTCGTAGCTTTTAGAACTGTATGGCTGATAAGAGATCCCCATTTTCACTTTTGAAGATAATGGAAATGCAATCGAAATATTGGAAAGATACGTAGAATGCTTTGTAGATTTCATATCGTTATAGTTCGATTTGAAATAATTGTTTTCGTTGGTAGCTTCCAGTCTGATACTCGTAAGTTCAAAATTGGCGTTGTTTGCCGGGTTGGCAAAATTGAAACTACTGGTAAAATCACTAATAAAAGCAGTAGATATACCTCCCATAGAAGTAGTTTCGATCGTATTATCATATTTCACATCTCCAATTCCATAAGTTGCATAAGGAGAGTTGCTTAGACTCTGCGCATTCAGAAAATATCCAACTGATATGAATGATACTACAAAGATTTTTTTCATTCTTTATTTTTAAAACAATGCGCAAATATCTTAAATATTAATGAATTGTAAAAATTATATGTGGTTAAAGTTTGTTAAGGGCTTGTCTTTAAAAGAAAAATCCAATTTTTCCGCCATAAAAATATCAATTCTGTTTTGCAAAAAAAGACTGTTCTATGATGAACAGTCCCGGTTTATATGAATAAGCATTTATACTATTATTTTACCTGGAGAACAGAACGGCTGTGGCTGAAACATTCAAAACTGAATTTTCCGTGATATTTTCCCATTCCCGAAGTTCCTACACCTCCAAAAGGTAAGTAATGTGACCCCACGTGGATAATAGCGCTGTTAATCTCAGCATCTCCACTTGTGGTGTGGTCTAAAACATAATCGGCAAATTCCTGATCCTCTGTGAAAACATATAATGCCAGTGGTTTAGGGCGGCTATTGATTTCCTCCAACGCTTCCTCAATATCATTATAGGTCATCATAGGAAGAATAGGGCCGAAAATCTCTTGCTGCATCACCTGATCATCCCAGTTCACATTATCCATTAAAGTGGCTTCAAAGTGACGGGTCTCAAGATCATAATGTCCTCCATAAATTACTTTTTCCGGCGTTGCTTCAAGGTAACCTGCAAGATGTTTAATTTGGTTCTGGCTTACAATCTTCCCGATTTTTCCCAAAGAATTCCCTTCATAAGCAGCATTTAAATGAGCTTTAAATTTTTCAATAAATGCATCTTTTACAGATTTATGGATATAAATATAGTCAGGAGCCACACAGGTTTGTCCGCAATTAATCCATTTTCCGTAAGATATTCTGGCTACAGCTTTATCAAGATCAGCATCTTTGTGAACGATGGTAGGAGATTTTCCTCCAAGTTCCAAGGTAACCGGAATTAATTGTTCTGCAGCGGCTTTCATCACAATTTTCCCGACATTCGGGCTTCCTGTAAAGAAAATATAATCAAAAGGTAAGCTGAGTAAAAGAGTATTTTCCTCAATAGCTCCCTGAATAACGGCTACATAAGATTCATCAAAAGATGCTTTCACAATATCTTCAAGTACCTGAGCAACATGTGGTGTGTTTTCAGATGGTTTTATGATTGCTGTATTTCCGGAGATCAAGGCTCCGATAAGCGGACTGAACGTCAATTGAACTGGATAGTTGAAAGGTCCGATAATATAGGTAACTCCATAAGGCTGATAGGTTATTGTGCTCTCAACTTCAGCGCCTGAAGGATGTGGTTTTGAGGGGACGGAAGTAGTTTTTGCCCATTCATTAATATTTTCAAGCAAATAATCAAGTTCGCTGATCACTATTTGAATCTCCACATATTCCGCTTCTTTTCTGCTTTTTCCCAAATCTGTATTCAAAGCCTCACAAAGTGCATCGGTATGCTGAAGAAAAACATCCCGGAATTTTTTTAGTTGTGCTTTTCTGAATTCAATATTTTTTGTCTGATTGGTTTTGAAAAAGGCTTTCTGCTGTTGAAATATGCCTTTGATTTTTTGTTCCAGGTTTGTATCCATTGGTTTACAATTTTAATATTTGAAATTGGTGTGAAATTGTAATAAATTTACGAATAATTTCACTGAATAAATGTATTGCTTAAAATTAAATTGCGTAAAATTTAATTTTATATTTTATTCTAATCCTGTTATTGATATTACCTATAAGGTATTTCTTTATAAACTTTTATTTTGAGTTATTGAGATTGTATGAAGATATTAAGATAAGCTTCGCTTAAGTTTAAAATCAGAATAATTCATCTTAATAATTCTTTATTTCTTCAATCCTTCTTAATGGTTTGACTGCATCCTTCATTTTTATAGATTTAAAGAAACTCAAAATGTAGGATCTGCATTTTTATCCATTTTAAGCTGACTTAATTTTATGAAATGAAATAAGATTTTTTATCTTTGAAACATGAATTGGGAGAACATCGCCGGACAGACGAATCTGAAAAAACTTCTTAGAGAAAGCATTGCTGAAAACAGAGTGAGCCATGCCCAACTTTTTGTAGGAAAAGAGGGATACGGAACACTGCCTATGGTACTGGCCTATGCAAGGGAAATTTTCAGTCAGGAAAACGAACATGCTGCTGCGAAGGTTGAGCATCTCAATCATCTGGATCTGCATTTCAGCTTTCCGGTTTTTACAGACAATAAAAACTCATTAAGCAAGAATAAATTTGATGAATTCAGAGAAATGATCCTGGCTTCACCCTATGCAAGCTATGATGACTGGACCGCTTTTTTAGAATCAGAAAATAAACAGTTATTTATTTCTGCGGATGAAGTGGATGACCAGAATCAGAAGTTCTCTTTAAAAAGTTATGAAGGAGGAACCAAAATTCTTATTGTGTGGAGAGCAGATAAAATGAATGTCGCCGCTTCTAATAAGTTTTTGAAATTTTTGGAAGAACCACCAGCAAAAACGGTCATTCTTCTTACAGCTGAAAGTACAAACGATATTCTTCCAACTATTCTTTCCAGAACACAGATTGTAGAAATTCCGAGAATTAATGATGAAGATATAGAAAGTTATCTTAAAAAGAATTTCTCTGTTTCAGAAGAAAAAGTGAGAGAGATTGTTCATGAAGCTCAGGGAGATCTCAATGAGGCTATAAAATTGTTGAATTCCGGAGATAAAAGCAACGAGTTTGAAAAGCTTTTTGTACAATGGGTGAGAGATGCATTTATGGTAAAGAAGAAACCGGAATATCTCAGAAGCATTATTGTCTGGGCAAGAGAAATTGCAGGATGGAACAGGGAGAAACAGAAAAACTTTCTTAATTACTGTTCTGAGATTTTCAGACTGGCATTGCTTCAGAACTATCAATCTGAAAATCTGGTCTACAAAAAGATCAATGCGAACGGTTTCAATTGGGCCGGCTTTTCAAAATTTATCAGTGGGGCTAATATTGAGAGTATTTTGGAAGAAATTAATACAGCCGATCTTCACCTTACCAGAAACGGAAACCCCAAAATTGTCTGGACCGATCTGGGAATTAAACTATCAAGATATATTCATAAAAGTACATAAATAAAAGCTCTGGTTAACGCCGGAGTTTTTATTTTATTCTGGAGATTATCATTTTAGCTTTACTTTCCTGCCTTTTTTATGTATACTTTAATTGAATATAGGCTGGAAATAATTAAAATTATCATTGAAATATTTCCCATATATGAATTAAAAATGAGCTCTCTTTTTATTGTTTTCCATTAAAAACTGCCTCTGTTGCGTATTCAGCATATATTATAGAAAACGTCTTTTCTTTGCAATAAATTAAATCTATATTAAAAAATCAATCAATCGTTTGATTTGTGTTAAAACTTGTGTACATTTGCGCCCTGAAAAATGAACACTAACATGATTTCAAAAGAAGAAAATATATTATTCGCAGCTGAGAAGCTCTTTGCAGAAAAGGGATTCGAAGGAACTTCCACCAGGGAAATTGCAAAGGATGCGAATGTTAATATTTCTATGATCTCGTATTATTTTGGCTCTAAAGAAAAACTTTATGAGAAATTAGTAGAATACAGAATGAATGAAGGTCAGTTTTTTTCTAAAGATCTTTTGGGAAGAACAGACATCAACGAATGGCAGAAGATTGAAAGAGTAATCGATCAGTTTTCTCACAAGATCCGGACTCAAAAGTGCTTCTACAGGATTATGCAGAGAGAGCAGCTGCATACTAAAAATCCTCAGATTGTAGAATTTTTGAAGCAAACCAAAATGGGATTCCTTTCCATGTATTCACAAATATTGGAAAGTGGTCTTAAAAATGGAATTTTCACCAAAAATCCACCTATTTATCTCCTTCATTCTACCGTAAGCGGAACTTTGTTTTATGCATTTAATGCGAAAGAAATGTATAAAGAGTTCCTGAATGAAACAGAAGATGAAGAAGCTTTTGACGAAAGATACTACACAGAACTTAATAAACATATTAAATATTTACTAAAAGACCTTTTAGGTTATGAAGAGAATAAATAACTCAGTGATTGCATTATCACTATTCGTAGGAATAGCAAATGCGAATGCTCAGGAGAAAAGAACACTTACTCTTGACGAGGCCGTGCAGCTGGGAATCCAGAACAGCAAGAATCTCAAGATCGATGCAGCCAAGATCGAAGAGGCTACAGCTGATCTTTTGGAGGCTAAAAACAGACAGCTACCGGAATTAAAAGTGTCAGGTAGCTATATGTACCTTCCGATAAAACCCAATGTTGATATCAAACTTCCTGGTGTTGCAGGCGGAGCTGGCGGGCCTGAAATACATCAGGTAGTTTACGGTTCTGCTAACCTTAGCGTTCCTATTTACAGCGGCGGAAGAATCAAATATGGGATTCAGTCCGCTAAATATCTTGTAGAGGCGTCTAAACTAAGCACTGAGAATGATAAAATTGCCATTGCTTACAACGTTGCCCAGGCTTATAACAATTTGTTTAAAGCTAACCAGTCTATCAAAGTTTTTGAAGAAAATCTTGCCGCTTCTCAAAAAAGAGATGAAACCTTCCTTAAAATGGAAAATAATGGTTTGATCGCAAGAAATGATAGATTAAAGGCGAACCTTCAGACTTCAAATATTGAACTTCAACTATTGGAAGCTAAGAATAACTATAATATTGCCAACATCAATATGGATCTTTTATTGGGGCTTCCTGAAACTACAGAACTTACAGTAGATGAAAATTATATTGAAGAAGGATCAGACGTAAAACCTGTTGATTATTATGTTACCGAAGCCAGAGAAAACCGTAAGGATTTACAGGCTCTGGCACAGCAGAGAAAAGCAGCGGAATTAGGTTCGAAAGCAGCAAAAGCAGAAAATCTTCCTTCCATCGCATTTACAGGAGGTTATGTAGCAGCAGATATCCCTAAGTTTCTTACCGTATACAATGCCATCAATGTAGGAATCGGTGTTTCTTATAACCTGTCCAATCTTTGGAAAGAAAATTCTTCATTGAGACAATCGCAGGCGAGAGAAAAGCAGCTTGCCGCTACTGATGAATTACTGAATGATAACATTAAGCTTGATGTCAACAGAGAATATCAGAACACAGACTATTCGAAAAAGAGAATTGCTGTTTTTGAAAAATCGGCGGAACAGGCTAATGAAAATTACAGAATTACCAAAAATAAATACGACAACGGGTTGGCAACCATGACTGAATTGCTGGATGCAGACGCAGCTCAGATTGCTGCCAATGTTGGCGTGATCAATGCCAAGGCAGATGCTGCACTTGCATACAGAAAACTATTACAGACAACAGGAACTTTAACAATTAAATAATCAGATCGAAACCAAAATGGAAAATAATAATACACAGGCAGCTGAACCTAAAAAGAAAAAAAGTTTAGTTTTTCCTATCATTTTAGCGGCAGTAGTAATCGGAGGAGGAATCTACGGTTACAGAGCCTTTACTTACGGACAGTATCACGAAGAGACTGATGATGCTCAGATTGCTTCCAATATGGCACCGGTAATTTCTAAAATCTCCGGCTATGTAGCTCAGGTAAAAGTAAAAGACAACCAGTTTGTGAAGAAAGGAGATACCTTGGTGATTTTGGATAACAGAGATCAGAAAATGGCTCTTGATCAGGCTCAGGCAGCATTATCTACAGCTAAAAGTAATATCTCCAATGCAGAAGCTACTACCACAGCGACTTCAAAAAATATCGGTTCTTCTGAAGCAGCGGTAGTTACTGCTAATGCTCAGATAGAAGCAGCAAAAGTAAATGTCTGGAAAACTTCTCAGGATTTGAAAAGATATGCTAATCTTGTAAAAGACCATTCTATTACAGAACAACAATATGAGCAGGCTTTGGCTGCAAAACAATCTGCAGACAGACAGTTGCAGGTTTTAGTGGATCAGAGAAACCAAATTGCTCAGCAAACTCACATCGCTTCTTCTCAGACGGCTGCAAGCTCACAACAAATCAGTGTGGCAGGTTCTGTTGCTAAACAAAGAGAAGTAGATGTAGAAAATGCAAAATTGAATTTATCCTATACTGTAATCCTTGCTCCTGAAGATGGATACGTAGGAAAAGTACCTACACAGGCAGGTCAGTATCTGCAGGCTGGAGCACAGTTGTTTGCTTTGGTTAAAAATGACCAGAAATGGGTGGTAGCTAACTTTAAGGAAACGCAGGTAGATAAAATGGTAGAAGGGCAGAAAGTGAAAATTGAGATTGATGCCTTCCCTGATAGAGAATTTGAAGGAGTGGTAAGCTCATTCTCTCCTGCTACTGGAGCTACTTTCTCTATTCTTCCTCCGGATAATGCGAGTGGTAACTTCGTTAAAGTAGTTCAGAGACTTCCTGTAAAAATTGATTTTGTAAATCTTGACAAGAATATTGCCAAAAGATTAAGAACAGGAATGAACGTGAAAGCAGAAGTTGCTTTGAAATAATATTTAAAATTGTTAAAAATCAATGAACTTCGTTGTCATGAGTGAATCAGCTTTGCTGTCAATTAAAACGGCAGGCTTTACAATTCACCATTCACCTGCGAAGCAAAATTTGCCATTGGTTTTTCACATCGAAAAAAACTTATGCAAGATTCATTAGTAGAATATGGAGCGCGGAGAGTAATTATTACGATTACGGCTATCCTTTGTGCCCTTCTTGAAATTGTAGACTCCACGATTGTCAATGTTGCCTTGAATGAAATGAAGGGGAATCTTGGAGCTACGCTTTCAGAAGTAGGGTGGGTGATTACAGCGTATGCCATCGGGAATGTTATCATTGTTCCGATGACGAGCTGGCTTTCACAGCAGTTTGGGCGTAGAAATTACTTTGCGGCATCCATCATTATATTCACCGTATTTTCATTCTTATGTGGAAATGCGACCAATATCTGGGAACTCGTGTTCTTCAGATTGATGCAGGGAATCGGGGGTGGAGCCTTATTGGTAACCTCACAAACGATTATTACGGAATCTTATCCGATTGAAAAAAGAAGTATGGCTCAGGCTATTTACGGCCTTGGGGTAATTATCGGTCCTACACTAGGTCCGCCTCTTGGAGGGTACATCGTTGATAACTTCAGCTGGCCCTATATTTTCTATATTAATATTCCGATTGGGATTGCAGCAACGCTGATGACTCTTCAGTTTGTAAGAAGCCCGAAATATGCAGAAAAACGTAAAGCTTCAGATGTTGACTGGCTTGGAATTGCTCTGCTGGCAGTAACAGTAGGTTCATTACAGTTTATTCTGGAAAGAGGACATGAAGAAGACTGGTTTGAAAGCGGAATGATCGTAGCCTTCACTGTAGCAGCAATTTTAGGATTTATACTATTCCTTTGGCGGGAACTTACCTTTAAGTACCCGATTGTTGAGCTCAGAGTGCTTAAAAACAGTAACCTGAGAATCGGAACTATGATGTCATTCGTTCTTGGATTCGGATTGTATGGTTCTACATTCATCGTTCCTTTGTACACCCAAAGTATTTTGGGATGGACAGCACTTCAGTCAGGAGCTTTGATGATTCCAGCTGCATTAACAACAGCCTTTATGATGCCTATCATTGGGAGACTACTGGCAAAAGGAGCAAAACAGCAGATCCTGGTTTCATTAGGACTATTTATCTTCTTTGTGTACAGTTTCTGGGGATACAAAATTCTGACACCGGATACCAGTAAAGATGCCTTCTTCTGGATGCTTATTGTAAGAGGTGCGGGGCTGGGATTATTATTTATTCCGATTACCTCTTTGTCATTAAGTACACTAAAAGGGCAGGAGATTGGTCAGGGAGCAGCGTTTACAGGGATGATGAGACAGCTGGGAGGATCTTTCGGGATTGCGGCGATCACGACCTTTATTGCCAATGCAGGACAGAAGTACAGAAATAACTTAATTTCCCATCTGGATGAAAACAGTTTTGATGTTCAGCAAAGACTGGCAGCATTGAAAGCCAATTTTATAGCAAAAGGGATGACTCCTGATGCAGCAATGAATGCCGCCTATAAAATGCTCGATTTATCTGTAACAAAACAGGCCACTGTTTTATCTTATATGGATGTATTTCTTTACCTCGGAATCGTATTCCTGATATGTATTCCGTTTATCTTACTCGTAAAAGAAAGAAAGAGCAAAGAAAAAATAGATTTGAGTGAAGCCATGCACTAGATTTAAAAAAAGACCTTCGGGATTTCGAAGGTCTTTTTTTGTTGTATCTGCCCTAACATGATAAGAGACAATACTTTCTGTTTTCATTTTGTTAAATAAAAAATAATATCACTTATTGGAGAGTTTATTTATTTTTTCTAGCTTTACATCACCAAATGAAAAAAATATGAATAAATTCCCTCACCTTGTAATAATCCATTCAAAAAGGATTTGCCGGAATGTTGTGTCACACTTTATCTGATTTCCGGTTATTGAACTGAAAGACCTGACTGTTCTTCACTTGCTTTTTATAGTTAATAAAGGCAATTTCCCAATATCCGAAAACGGTATGAAGTATTGTATTCCGTTTTATTATTTAGCTAAATCATGATTTCAAGCCACTAATAACTTATTATATATGAATCAAATTCAACTGCCGGAAACTTATGCGGCATTATCAGATTTCAGAAAAAATGACGTCTATCTTCCTGAAATGAATCAGGCTCAGCTTATTGCAGATTTCTTTCCCGGAACTTTTACAGAGCTTACCCAGCGCCTCTCTGATATTACAGGGGCTTTTTATGGAGGCATGCTCAAACAGATTGGAAAACTTTACGGAGCTGAAGCTATTGAACAGCTTTCCAGTACTTTTATGTACGATCTGGGATCAAGAATGACACTGAGGAATCTTGAAGCAAAACCCAATCTGCAGCCTGGAATTCCGGCTGTTGCAAAAATATTGATGGGAGCAGTTTTTACATCCAGTCCTGAATATAATTTTGAATTTAAAGAATTAAATGAATACAAATGCGAATTGCTCATTAAAGGAGTAGACCGTTACCACAAAATCACCCATAGCCTGCAAATTGCAGGTCTGCTGAAATGGCCAGTCATAAAACCTTTTATACAGGGCATTTGCGACACTATGGGACTGGATGTTTTATTGGATATAAAAGTACTCAAACTTGATCCGGATAGCTCATGCAGTTATCATGTTTTTATTTCAGAAAAGTAACATCAGATATGAATAAAAGCGGACTTTAGTCCGCTTTTTTTTGTAAATGAATATCCAATGGTTTTACCCGAAATGTATAAAGCATCTCGCAGATTTTGTTGATTCTGCAGATTTTAATTTAACAAAATTATAGTCATAGAGGAAAAATTAATTAGGGATGGGCTATCATCAAGAGCGTAGACGAAGAAAGCCCATTTACAAAAAAAATATCTTCCAACGGCTTTAGCCAAATCATAAAACGTTATAATAATAAACTCCAATCCCTGAACCCCGAACCTCGTATCGCGAATCCCAAACCTTATTCAATATTCTCTACCCACTCAATACCACTTACATCAATCAGTTTCAAAGTGTGGATATCATTTTTTTGAAAAATATCATCAATATTCAGGGTAACATCAGCCTTGGCTCCCAACGGAATCACAAGACTGTGTTTTCCGGGTTTCACTTTGGCAACATAATGATTCTTTATATTTTCTTTTGAAATTCCGGAGAGTTCTTTATGATCAAGTTCCTTTAAAATCTTTCCGTTTTTGTCGAGAACATGAATACCTATCAGAAAAGAACCGTACACATCAGCACCTTCTGTTCTGTAGACTTCAAATGTCAGCTTCGAATTGTTATGAGAAATATTTGAAATCTCAAGTTTAGGTTTTACAGACTTATTATGCAGTGTTCCCCATACACCTCCATGAAAATATTGATTGGTAAAAAGAGTCAGTCCGAATATAATCACTGAGCCTGCCAGTACAAGAACTTTTGGGTTTGAAATAGGAAAACTCCCTGAACCCGACCATTGAAACCATCTTTTCTGGGTGAAATTTTTGTTGTTTTTTATGAAATAATAGTCCAGAGAATAAGATCCGCTTCCTGTAAGAAACAGTACAAATCCGCCTGCAATACCTAAAACACCAATCTGCCATTCATCAAGACAAGTTGTTCCCAGCCATCCGGAACCTAGTAAAATTCCTAGAGCAAGACTGAAAATTCCTATACTCATTAAGCGGGTCAATAATCCGAGGATGATGAATAAACCCACAATGGCTTCGATAATGGTAAAAATCATCATAGAGCGTTGCAAAGCATCAGGATGAGTTACCAGGTATTCAATAATTGGTTTTATTCCCAGGGCATTGGGTAAGAAGTGATTGAATTTTTCCCCGATATATCCCTTTTCATCAGGAATAAGCTTGTTTTCGAGGATCAATCTGCGCCAAAACGCTGAAAAGTAAGTCCATCCGATAACCATACGGAGGGATAAAGTGTATAATCCGGCCAGCTCTGAAGACTGACGGTTTAAGATATGTTTCATTGAAATTACTATTGTATTGTAAAAAACTGATTTTTAATTCGATTTAAAAAAAGTTTAAACCAGATTAAGCTTCAGCCTTTTAAATAAAATATATTTCGGTGGGCTGTTACCTGTAGAATGCCCTGAGTAGTTATTGAAAGAAATCCTTTTTTCGACAGAATTTCCGGTTGTTGAAGAAAAACCAGGAAAAGAATTTTTGTATTGGCTCTGAGTTTTGTTTTTTGAAACCGAAATTCCGGAAGTAGCAGATGCCACATCACAGCTAAAGGAAATTGAAGAGGTTGTTTTAATCTTATTCAGTCCGCTTATGAACTGAATGTCAAAAATATCAAGAACATTTCTTTTTACAGAACAAGGAGATAATGAAAACACCAAAATAAGCATCGTAATGATTGCTTTATAGGTTTTCATATGGACTCCTGAATTGTGCATGATTACAAAACTACACTTTATTTCAATGTAAGCTTAATAAATTCTAAAAAATCGTTTTGCTGATCAACAAATAAGTAATGGGAACAGTTATCAATGAGTCTGAAATTTGTCTTTCCAACTATATTTTTGAGATCATTCATCTGTTTTTCTGAAAATATGCCGTCATTCTTACCATACACTGCAAAAACGGGAATTCCTTTTTTTCGAATATCTTTTAAAACCGAGGTATTATCCAGATTATTCTGAGGCTCATTTTGATAGAATTTAGTAGGAGACTCAGCATTTCTTATATTGTTTTTGTAAAATTCGCCTGTGTTGTATTCCGTTCTCAGCATTTCACTTTCAGGAGTAGGATGAGGCATATCAAAGAAGCCAAGTTTCCCGGCCATATCATAGCATCTTTTTCTGTAAGCAGCAGAATTTTTGTCCAGACTTTCTATTTGTGAAATCTCCTGAAGCTGAGCAGCATCATTTTTAAAATGTTCTTGAGCCTGTTTTAAAATATGATCATAGGTTTCCTGTTGGGTAAATAAAGCTCCTGCCAATGTAAGTGTTTTTACTTTTTGAGGAAACTGATCTGTAAATAAAGTCCCGATGATCCCACCAAAACTATGGGCAAGTATATTTGCATTTTGGAGGTGATAAGTGGTGTAAATATCTTTTAAATCCTCAAAACTTTCTTTGAATGTCATGGTAGCATTCTCATCCTTTGAGCGCCCTTCACCGCGTCTGTCATAAACGATCACATAAAATCCTTTATTGGCAAGCATGTGAGCGGTAGTTCCTTCAAACAAAGTAGCATTTCCGCTTGGTCCGCCATGGATAAAAATAACAGGTGGGTTTTGGGGATTTCCATACGCTTTTGAATATAAATTCTGTGCTTTGAAGAGGAGCGAACATATAATAAAAAGAAAGGAAAACACAGATTTCATGATGTCGTTTTAACTTCTCAAAACTACTAAATATTCTGGGCAAAAGAAGATAAAATGAAGGGAATTATGATTACATTTAAAAATTGAAATCACTACTGACGGACAGTTGTCACAACTCTGATTTATTTTTACCTTTCGAAAGTCTTTACTTAAAAACAGAGAAATATGGACACCAATAATTTTGATACCATCGTCAAACGTTCTTTAGACATCAGAGAGAAGTATCATCAGCTGGAAATAAAAAGCAACGGAAAAGAATGGTCATTGGAAGAAGATGCACTTGCATATCTTACCGATGCCGGATTGGTAGGGAGGAATGTAATGTCCCATCAGAAAACATGGCTGAAGAAAGATTCAGCAGAAGAACTGGAGCATAAATTAGCCGAAAATATCTGGTGGCTGATTGTTCTGGCAGACCGTACAGGAATTAATATTAACGAAGCCATGGACAAATTTTTAACGAAAACAGAAAATATATTGTAATGAGTTATTGTTTAGCAATAGAAGGAATGCAGCCCGAAAGCAGAAAAGGACTGCACAAAAATTACCATGACCATTATTATGGGTTTCCTATTCATGATGATAATGAATTGTTTGGAAGACTGATTCTTGAAATCAATCAGGCAGGATTAAGCTGGGAAACGGTTCTGAAAAAAGAAGGCAGTTTCAGAAAAGCATATGACCAATTTGATATTCAGAAAATAGCAGATTATACAGAAGAAGACCGTGAAAGATTATTGAGCGATCCGGGAATTATAAGGAATAAGCTAAAAGTAAATGCTGCCATTGAAAATGCTAAAACAATCATTGCATTACAAAAGGAATTTGGTTCTTTTGAAAAATGGCTGGAGCATCATCATCCACTGACTTTGCAGGAATGGATGAAGCTTTTCAAAAAAACATTCAAATTCACTGGTGGAGAAATTGTAAACGAATTTCTTATGAGCACCGGATATCTAAAAGGCGCTCATCATGAAAGCTGCCCGATTCACGCAAAAGTATTAGCTCAAAAGCCTTTGTGGAAGAAAAAACAGTGAAATAATATATAGGGATTACTACGGAGTGACAGATAGAAGTATTTAACATTATGCATACACTCAGTCATTCCGCAGGAATCTCATTTTTCAATTATCTTTTGATGCTTGTTTCATCAGTTCTTTATGCTCATTTCCCCATTTTTCAAATTCAAGAATGATAGGCTTCAACTTATAGCCAATTTCTGTAAGTTCATATTCTACTCTTGGCGGAACTTCTGCATATACGGTTCTGGTAATAATTTTGTCTTCTTCCAGTCTGCGGAGCTGAAGTGTAAGCATACGTTCAGTAATATTCTGAAGCTTTTTTCTAAGTTCTCCGAATCTCATTTTCCCATTGATCAGATAACAACAGATGGCCAATGCCCATTGCCCTCCGATAGTGTTGGAGGCATAGATTTCCGGACATTCATCAGCAAGGGCTTTCTTATTGGCAAAATTGGTAGAGGTTTCCTTTATTTTAGTCATTACTTACATTTTTTATAGTACCATACAATAGGTTGCTAATGTACAAAATGTAAGTTACATGTTGTAATTTTGTAACAGAAATTTAAACAGAATGAAGACTTTAGTAATTGTTACCCATCCTGATATTGAAAAATCAGTGATTAATAAAAAATGGATTGACGAGTTAAAAAAATATCCTGAAAAATACACGGTTCATCAACTGTACGAAGCTTATCCTGATGGAAAAATCAATGTGGCAGAAGAGCAGAAGATGATGGAATCGTATGACAAGATTGTATTTCAGTTTCCTTTTTATTGGTTCAGCAGCCCGCCGCTTTTAAAACAATGGCTGGATGAAGTCGTTTTATACGGCTGGGCGTATGGAAGCAACAGCGGTTTCAAACTGGCCGGAAAGAAAATGACACTGGCTGTTACCGCAGGAATAGATGAAGATGGATATTCTGAAACAGGGGAATATAAATACACGATGAATGAACTTTTCCGACCTTATGAACTGACTTTCGATTATATAAAAGCCGATTATAAAAAACCATTCGTGTATTATGGAATTGAAAGAGATTCTTCCGATGAATGGATCAACAGAAGTGTTCCGATGTATCTGGAGTTTCTGGACAATTTATAACTGAATGAGAGTAAAATTGAACTTGAATTAAAACGGGTTCAATTTACTTTTGTATGTATTCAAAAGGTTCCACATTCCAGTCCTGTACATATTTCTTTATGATATTACTGTCAATATTAAAGGGAACATCCTGATATTTCCAGCCTTTTGAAGGAACTTTTACATCTATAAGGTAGTTTTCAATAGAATAGATGTCAAGTATCGCTGAATTATTGGGTTTTATAGAATCAAAAATGATCAGAAATTTATCTCCTTTCTTATAAGAGAAATTGGCCGTTTTAGAATAGGTAATACCATTAACATCATATTTGTAATCTATTCCTACGCCATTATTGTTTTTGTGATGCCAGTCTGATATAGCTTCTCCAATGGTATATTTAGGGTTTTTAAGGATGCCATTATTTCCTAAATTGGCACTAATTAAACAGAATATGATACATCCTAAAGTGAGTATCAAAAGAATAATATGAAATTTTTCTGAGATCAATTTTTTCATGCTCCAGTTCTATATTTCTCGTTGAACTTCTGCAGATCTATTGCCTGCTCCTGGAAGTATTCTTTAAATGTATCTGAAAGATTTATATCTTTAAATTTCACAAGGGTATATCCGCTGTCAAAAGCAATAATTTCTAAAATGCTTTCCTGAATTAAAAAATGATCAGGTTTCCAAACACTTGTATCTTCAACAGATAAGATAGAAAAGGCTGAAGTATCGGGTTCAATAGTATTTGGAACGGCTGAAATGATCCCCCAAATGATCTGAGTATTACTTTGATAGAGCTGTTCAAATTCCGGATGATCCAACACAAAATAATCTTCATCAAAATTAATGGGAAGAGTCTGATCAGATATAAAATCTAAATCCGTCAAAATCCATTTATAAATGGCAAGATCATTCCATATAGGTTTCAAAACCTCTTGAAGATTGGTATGGAATTTAACCTTTTTTGTACTTCTGATAATCCAGTTCATTTATTCTTTATTTAAAACCCTATTTATTCTTTTCTCTGCTTCTTCTTTTGTAATGCCATTATAAAAGTCGTATACAAACGGATGCTCATAGCTTTGGTGAGGATAACAAATGGACGCCCGATAGAATTATTGACTACCACGGTTGTAGGAACACTTTCCTCAAACTCATAATCCGGAAGATAGGTGGAAAGCCATCCGAAATATTCAGCTTCAAATTCCTTGTTATCATAGTTTTCAACATATTCATTAAAGTTTTTTTCACTCAGTGAAACCCAGATTCCATAATCCAGATCTCTGCAGTCATCCGTAACTTCCTGTACCAGAACAGTACGGATAAATCTATGGGTATCTTCAGGATCTTCAACGACACATACATCTGAGGTAAGTTCAGTATTTTTTAACTCCTCTTCCGATAAGCAGTAATAGAAATAAGGGGCATTATAGGCTATCGCAGGCCAGTCTTCTTTCTCTTCACCGCAGCATTGGCAGATGTATTTCGTCATCGTATTTTATTTGTAATGTTGGTAAAATTTAAAAACTAAAATCCTTATCCCACCGTAGGAGTATCCTCTTCTTTGAGTATTTTTTTCTCCTTCATCGTAAGCATCATTCTTTCATATTTGTACTTTTCCCAATCAAATGTGTTGAGAAAATCAAGGGCAGCCTGAAAACCTCTGTTGAAGAGTTCTTCCTTTTCTTCTCTTTTCATAAAGAAATTCAGCCAGCTGCTGGTCCCACAGTTAACGGTCTGTATGCTGTATAGCTTATAAAAAGTATGTTTGGTAAGGAATGTTTTATCATTAAACCCTTTCAGAGTGCTGATGATATTTCCAGCATAGCTGAACGGTGTTTTAAGAATTTCTTCACTGGTTTTCCCTTTTTCAGAAAGAATGGCAGAATCACTGGTTAGCTGTACCCCAAAAAGTGGCATTCTCGGATAAAAAACTTCATCAGCATGAAATAAGTCAATAGGAAAATTGGAAATACTGCCGCCATCAATGAAAACTCCTGCAGGGTTGATGTCTTCAGGTTGGGTATTCATCCAGTATCTCCATGCATATTTTACAGAATCATCATCTTTATTGATTTGTTTCTGGAAAGGTTCAAAGAAAAAAGGAACTGCCATAGAAGCCCTTACAAATTCAGCAGGGCTGATGTGCTTCAGTTCCTCTTCAGACCAGTAGAGATTAGCCATCGTAGGAAGTTCTACTTTAATTTTAGCATTGATATCTGTGGTAATAATTACATATTCAGACTTCAGAAGGTAGAAGGGATTGTTTTTATAATAATCATTGTTGACGGCGCTTTCGTAGAAAATTCTGTATCGGGTTTGGTCGATATGTTCCTGATTTTTGACTTTAATTTTTTCAATGCTTTGCAAAGCCATAAGATAATATTCCTGCCCGTTCCCATAGCGGTAGCTGAGATTAAGGTCTTTTTCTTTCTGAATGAATTTTTCGTTAAGATGGGCAACTGTTTTTATTCCAAATTGATCCAGCGCATTTTGCATGGTATTTTGAAAAATATTTCCGGGATTCAGTCCGCTGTTTTCTTTCCTGAAATTATTATACAGTTTTTGGATGCAGAAAAAGAGGATGACAGCCGGAATCAAGGGAATCAGAAACATCAGTTTGGCATTCTGGATCGTAGTTGAAGGTGCCAGAAAAGGAATGCTGATCAGAATTATAAAAAGGATAACGGCAATAACAGCATTGATCTTAAAGAAATCCTTATTGTTTAGCATAGCATGGAGCGTCGTTTTTACATACGTTTTCCCATCCATAAAATCCGCAAAATTCCAGCTGAAAAGTATATCCTTGATCAGCTCACTTTTAGCTTCTTCTTTGGTTTTGCAGGCTGCAATAAGCATGGTGTTAATAGCTCCGGCACTCGTTCCTGCTACTTTCAGAAAACGGATCCCGAATATTTCCAGACCATAAAGATAGCCAACCAGTGCACTTCCCCAGACACCGCCACCTTCCTGTACAAATTCTATATACTGATTACCGGACTGATCCAGAAGATCAGAGAATTCTTTGGCAGCTATATTTCCGTGTAAAGCAAGCAATTTATCTTTGGATGTCTGTGAAAGAGAAGGATCTTCCAGAATTTTGTTGAGGTTTTCGGTAGTCATGGTATTTTGTTTTGAGGATGTGCCGGTAAAAGACAAAGATGATCAATTGGGTGATCAAAATCTTTGTGCCTATGTATTGATATAAAAACGAATCACCACTGTTTTCGCCTTACATAAATAAATGTACTGATCACAACAGTAGCCATCGCTCCCAATGTTATAAAATAGCCATACTTATGATGAAGCTCAGGCATATTATCGAAATTCATCCCATAAACCCCGGCAATGAAAGTGATGGGTAAAAAGTAAACAGAATAAATGGCCAACACCTTCATCACCTGGTTGGCTTTTTGGTCCGAAAGTGCCAGGAACATGGAAATAAGGTTGGTAATTTGAATGTTTAAATGATCAAAATCGGCAACTACATCCTTATGCTTATCTTTCAAATCGACAATTTCTGAGTCCTGTAAATTCAGCAGTTTAAATTTATCAATAGCATCCGTGGAGATTACCAGTACGCGGGAGTTTAATCCAGATTTTCTTTTCAGCTTGTAAAGGCGGCGGATCTGGCTGGTATGATTGGTATTTTTAAGGAAAATCTCATTCTCAATATTGTCCATCGTTTCGAACAGGCTTAAAGATTCATCATCAAAACTTTTCATGATCAATATAGCAATCATCAGCATGATTTGCTGAGGTTTAAGATCTTCCTGAATCAAAGACACTTTTTTCTTGGTCTCGGAAATACTTCTGGTTTTCATCCTGTGGATAGTAATAATGGTATTTTCCACAAGAAAGATTCCGATTTTGGTGCTGATATCACTGATGGTATTCAAATTCTTTCTTTCCAGTTCGGTACTTTCTCGGAGTAAAAAGAATTTTACATTCCCGTCTTCTTCATATTTCGGAAGGTGATTAGGATCCATCGTATCTTCCAGAAGAAGGTTGTTGATTTCATATCTTTCATGAAGAAATTTCAGGTCTTCTAAAGTAGGAGCCTCTACATCTACCCATTCGCACTGGGAGGTTCTGTATATCGTATCAATTGGCATAAAGTAAAAATACTAATATTTTGAAAAACTATGTGTTAAATAAGTTTTATCTTTGCCAAAATTAAAAAACTATATGATTAAAAGTACAATAAAAGGTGTGGGATTTTATGTTCCAGATAACGTTGTTACAAATGATGATTTAGCAAAACTAATGACTACCAATGACGAGTGGATTACGGAAAGAACAGGTATCAAGGAAAGAAGACACAGAAAAAACAGATATGACTCTCAGGAAACCAGCGCTTATCTAGGTTTTAAAGCTGCAGAAAAAGCCATCCGTAATGCTGGTCTTACCTCAAAAGATATTGATTACATTGTTTTTGCAACACTTTCACCGGATTATTATTTTCCGGGATGTGGTGTCCTGCTTCAGGATATGCTGGGATGTGATACGATCGGAGCATTGGATGTAAGAAATCAGTGTTCAGGATTTGTGTATTCTATGAGTGTGGCCAATGCATTCATCAAATCAGGTACCTATAAAAATATTCTTGTGGTAGGAGCAGAGGTTCACTCCTTCGGACTGGATTTTTCTGACGAAGGTAGAGGAGTGTCGGTTATTTTTGGTGATGGGGCAGGAGCAATCGTTCTTTCTGCATCAGAAGATGAAAATGCAGGAGATATTTTAGCGATGAATATGCATTCTGAAGGAAAATATGCTGACGATCTTTGTACCCAGTTCCCGGGTTCAAAATTCGGATGGAGTGACAGAATGAGAAAAGATCCTGAAAATGTAACGAACAAAGAAGTATATCCGATCATGAATGGAAACTTCGTATTCAAGCATGCGGTAACAAGATTCCCCGAAACCATGATGGAAGCTTTGAACAAAGCCGGAAAGACGGTTGAAGATCTTGATATGTTTATTCCGCACCAGGCGAACCTGAGAATTGCCCAGTTTGTACAGGAAAAATTCGGCTTACCGAATGAGAAAGTCTTCAACAATATCCAGAAATATGGAAATACAACAGCAGCTTCTATTCCCATTGCTTTAAGTGAAGCAATTGAACAGGGAAAAATAAAAAGAGGTGATCTTGTACTTCTTTCAGCATTTGGAAGTGGATTTACATGGGGAAGTGTTTTGTTTGAATTTTAACTTTTTGAATATATTGTAAATTAAATGAGTTGATTTCATAGATTTTTTTCGATTAACCGTTGTGTTTTTATTAATTGTTACAGATGTTGTATTTTTTAATATAACTTTGTCCCGGTAATTTTATAAAAACACAACGAATGAAAAAACACTTATTTTTTGGGACTTTATTATTCCCTTTGTCCCTATGTGCTCAAGTAGGTATTAAAACTGCAACCCCTCAAAAAAGCTTACATGTCAATGGTTCATTACAGGTAGTAAATGAAATAAATGTAGGAGGAAATGCCACTACAGCTGGTTCTCCGGGTACAACAGGGCAAATTTTGACTTCTCAGGGGAGTGGTGTTGCTCCGGTATGGCAAACACTGAATACAATAAGCGGAACCATTAATAACGCTTATTATGTACAGGGAACTACTGAAGCAACAGCAGCTCAGGGTACAACAATTGACGTACCTGGAGCAACAATTACCTTAACAGTACCAACAGGTCGTACCCAAACTTTTCTGTTTACCATTCTTGGATATGCTACTAATTTCCCTAGTGGTGGTGTTTCCAGTCAAGGAGTTTTTATTCTGGCCCAGAATAATGTTAAAATATCGTCAGCGTATACCACCAAAATAGGAAATGGAGGAGGATTGGTAGACCTTCCCGTTCCGGTAACTTTTCTAAAATCGGTGACGCTTCCTGCGGGTACATATACTTTTAAAGTACAGTATGCTGCGTGGTCAGGTACTGCAAAAGTAAATGTAAATCCTACTACTTACGGTGGATATAATGGGGATACAGAGTCTATGCTTACCAAGATGCAGGTTTTAGTCTATAATAATTAAATATTAATAAGTAAACAAAAACCATTAGCTTTAGTTTATGGTTTTTGCTTTATAAAGGCTTTTGACCTCTTTTTATGTTAACCTTAATAATTGATTTAGGTATTTGAACATGAAAAAATCATGAAGCTTTTGTTAATTTTGAAAATATTATTTGTATTATAGAATTTATAATACAATTTATTGTTTTTGATTGAAAATATTCATTATTGTGTAATTTTTTCGATTGTTTTTTGTTGTAATTTTATTTTGTTAAAAATTCTAAAAACAAAAAAATGAAAAACTATTTATTACTTGGAGCTTTTTTAGTTCCCTTATCCTTCTGTGCACAGGTGGGGATACAGACCTCTACTCCTCAGAAAACCTTGCACGTTAACGGTTCATTACAGGTAGTAAATGAATTAAATGTAGGAGGAAATGCCACAACTGCAGGTTCAGCAGGAACCACCGGTCAGATTTTAACTTCTAATGGTGCAGCGACAGCTCCTTCATGGCAAACCCTGAATACGATAAGCGGAACCATTAACAGTGCTTATTATGTGCAGGGAACTACAGAAGCAACCGCAGCTCAGGGAACAACAATTGACGTACCTGGAGCAACAATTACCTTAACAGTGCCAACAGGACGTACCCAAACTTTTTTGTTTACCATTCTTGGATATGCCACTAATTTCCCTAGTGGTGGCGTTTCCAGTCAGGGGGTTTTTATTCTGGCTCAGAATAATGTTAAAATATCGTCAGCGTATACCACCAAAATAGGAAATGGAGGAGGATTAGTAGACCTTCCCGTTCCGGTAACCTTTCTAAAATCGGTGACGCTTCCTGCGGGTACATATACTTTTAAAGTTCAGTATGCCGCCTGGTCAGGTACTGCAAAAGTAAATGTAAATCCTACTACTTACGGTGGATATAATGGGGATACAGAGTCTATGCTTACCAAGATGCAGGTTTTAGTCTATAATAATTAAGATCAAAATAAAAACCATAAGCTTTAGTTTAAGGTTTTTGCTATATAAAGCTTTTAACTTTTTTATGTTAAATGTAATAATTGGTTTGGGTATTTGAATGTGAAAAAAGATCATGAAACTTTTTATTAGTTTTAAATTATAGATATTGTAATGAAATTTATTTTTTATAATTTAAAATATTTATCATAATGTAATTGTTTTTAATTATTTTTTATTGTAATTTTATTTTGTTAGGAATTCTAAAAACAAATAAATGAAAAACTATTTATTACTTGGAACTTTTTTAGTTCCCTTATCCTTCTGTGCGCAGGTGGGGATACAGACCTCTACTCCTCAGAAAACTTTGCACGTTAACGGTTCATTACAGGTAGTGAATGAATTAAATGTAGGAGGAAATGCCACAACTGCAGGTTCAGCAGGAACCACCGGTCAGATTTTAACTTCTAATGGTGCAGCGGCAGCTCCTTCATGGCAAACCCTGAATACGATAAGCGGAACCATTAACAGTGCTTATTATGTGCAGGGAACTACCGAAGCAACCGCAGCTCAGGGAACAACAATTGACGTACCTGGAGTAACAATTACCTTAACAGTGCCAACAGGACGTACCCAAACTTTTCTGTTTACCATTCTTGGATATGCCACTAATTTCCCTAGTGGTGGCGTTTCCAGTCAGGGGGTTTTTATCTTAGCACAGAATAATGTTAAAATATCATCAGCCTATACCACTAAAATAGGAGCTGGAGGAGGTTTGAATGATCTTCCTACACCGGTAACTTTTCTAAAATCGGTGACGCTTCCTGCGGGTACATATACTTTTAAAGTTCAGTATGCCGCCTGGTCAGGTCTTGCAAAAGTAAATGTAAATCCTACTACTTACTCTGGATATAATGGTGACGTAGAATCAATGCTTACCAAGATGCAGGTTTTAGTCTATAATAATTAAGTATTAATAAAATAAACAAAAACCGCAGGACCTCAGTTCTGCGGTTTTTTGTATTATAAACAGAGCCTTATTTAAAGGCTTTTTAATAATTTTTCTGTGTCGGAAGAATCTTGTCCTGTGCTTTTTGCCAGTTCAATAGACTTTTCGGCCCACATTTTTGCATTTTTCTTATCACCAACCTTATTGTAAAGATTAGCTAAGGTATCTGTATTGGCAAAGTTCTGGTCTTTCTTTACAGATTCCTGCGCCCATGCAATGGCCTTTTCCAGAGAAGCTTTATTGCTCACATTTTCAAAAAAGTTCCAGGCAAGAGAATTCAGTTCTTCAGAGCCAACTGCAGAATAATCTTTGTAAAGGTCAAGAATTAGTTTTTCGTATTCAGGAATATCTTTATTCTTCAAAGCTCTGTTGGCTTTCATTCTTTTTAAGATCTTGTCAGCTTCCTCTTTGCTTAGAAATTTTTGGGTTTCAGCCATGAAATAGTTATCATCCCATTTCTTTGTATCCGGATTATAGGCTTTTTTAGAAACAGTATTCAGTTTAATATTTTTATCAAACTTTTCATATTTATCTTCCGGGAAGAATTTAACGATATCAGCTTTCTTATCCTGGAAAATTTTATACAAAGGACTATCTGTAGTTTGTACTCCTGAAAGAAGCATTTGGATATCTTCCTGGTCTAAACTTGTTTTCTGCTGAAAGTAACGGTTAAGAACTTTCCCGGCAAACTCAGCATCGTTATACATGGTAAGGCCCGCAAGATTCTTTAAAAACTCAGGATCTTTTTCTCCTTTTTCAAACTGTTGCTTCAGAGAAGTCAGTCTTTTGTTGGGATCTTCCGCGTCTTTTGCAAACTGGATAAAGTCTTTTTCTTCCACATATCCTAAAGTTCTGTGTACAGCTTCACCATTTCCATCAATAAACAGGTAAGTAGGGAATGCTTTTACATTATATTTTTTGGCCAGCTCAATTCCTTCTCCTTTTTCCATATCAATTTTAGCATTGATAAAGTGAGAATTGTAATAATCTCCTACAGACTGAAGTGGAAAAATATTTTTAACCATCAGTTTACAAGGTCCACACCATGAGGCATATGCGTCAATAAAGACCAGTTTTTTTTCTTTTTTTGCTTTGGCCAGAATAGAGGCAAAATTGCCTTCTTCAAATTTAATTCCCTGTGCCCACGCAAGGACCCCTATAAAGATTGAGGAAAGTATTGCTATTTTTTTCATAAAAACTTTTTATTCCATGCAAATGTAATAAATATGATGACACATGAGCCGTTCATATTGAAAATAATTATACAGGAACTTTGGTTTTAAAACAGGCATCAGATTATATTAAAGATAATCATCTATTATTTTAGTCTTATTATTAAAATTAATGTAAATTGCTATTCTGGGTTAAATGATTAAATTTCAATATAATATTTTAATAAAAAATAAAATATCACTAGTTTTGTAAAAAACAAAAAGACACTCCGTGAAATCAATGATGAATTATTATAAAATCAAAATAATAATTTATTTTTCTATGCCTAAAAGTCTTTTGCAATTTTTATTTCTGCTGGCAACAGCAGTTCCCATATTCGCTCAGAAAAAAAATAACTTTGATCTTATCTGTGAGAAGACCTCTTCTGTTACAGCGTATAAAGATTTACCCAAAGCAATCAAAACTGCAGATTCGCTCTATATGAAGGCGCAAAAACCTTCAGAGAAAATAAAATGCCTTGTGCTTTCTTCAGAATTATACCATCATGCAGGTGAACTTAAAAAAGCAATCTGTTACAGTGAAAATGCCCACTCGGTAATCAATCAGATCAATGACCCGGAATGGATGGCTGTGGTGACCAGATTACTTGCGCGGCAATATAGACAGGTAGGGTTATACGAAAGATCAAAAAAATATATTATAAAAGGACTTCAGGCTTCAGGTCAGATTGTTGATTTTCAGAAAAGGAGTGAAGCTGCAGGATTGCTGAATCAGGAAATGGCCTTCTATGAAATGGAAATGGGAAATTTTCCCAATGCAATACGTAATATTGAGTCTTCTCTGAAATATTTTGGAAAAATAAACAGCCAGAACGGAAACAGAACAGCCGCAGCTTCTTATCAGCTGCTGGGAGATGTCTATTTCAAGCTTAATGATTATACTGTTTCCGAAGACTATTATCGAAAAGCAGAAAGCCTGCTGAACAATGGAAGTTGTACACTGGGGTTGGTGTATAATGGATTAGGAGGCATTCGCCTGAAGCAGAAAAACTGGAAAGATGCTGAGCTATATCTTAAAAAAGCAGAAAAAATTGCAGATACATCCAGGAGCCTTAAGCTTAAAAAAGCTGTTTATTCCAATATTAATGATTATTACGAAGGAATTGGAGACAATTTTAAAGCTTCATTATATGCGGTGAAATATATACGTGCTTATGATAGTATTGCAGCCCGTAACCAGAGTTTTGCCATAAAAGATTTTGAAAATCCAAAAGGAAAGGCTAATAAAAAAAATGCGCAGATGAATGGAGTAAAGAATGCCGCTATTGTCATTCTGTCCATTTCATTGGTTGGTCTGTTTATTTTTATTAGAAGGAAACAGAAGAAACAGCGGTCAAGGCTTAGAAATATCATCAGAACTCAGTTTAACATGATCGGTAACAGGACACACTATCCTTTAAAACAATCTGGTGATTTTGAGTTTTCCAATATTTTTGTGGAAGAAATAGATGAGAAAGATTCAGAGACAGACAGAAGAAGAAATGATTCTCTGATGACCCCTGAAACAGAATCAAAACTGCTGGAACTGCTTGAGGATTTTGAAAAAGGTGATCTTTATAACAATAAAGGCATGTCCCTTTCTTTTCTTGCAGGTGAACTGAATACCAATACAAAATATCTTTCGTATGTAATCAATCAACACAAAAATGCGGATTTCAAAACCTATGTCAACCGTTTAAGAATCAATTATATTGTAGACAAACTGATCAATGATGAGAAGTACAGACAGTATAAAATAAGTATCCTTGCTGATGAATGCGGATTTTCTTCCCACAGTAAATTTGCTGCAGTCTTTAAGGCGGTCACAGACCATTCTCCATCAGCTTACATTAAATATCTGGATAATGAACCCGGATCATATAAAAGTAGTCATTTTCCCGAAAATGATTAAAAACGGGCATTTTATTCAATTCTATATTGCTATTTTCACGAAAATGAACAACCTATTATTTTAAAGGAAAGCCTTGCTATCATATCTTTGCGCCAGTTTCGCAGTGCACAAGACAATTCTGTTACAGCTTATCGCTTTTATTTCATTTCTGAACTAAGATCATTATAAGAGAAACTGCATTCCCATTTTTAAATTTTTAAAGGAAATATTCTGATCAGAATATCTGCTATATGCTATAATCGGGGTTGATTGCCCGGTTTTTTTTCAGTCAAGTTTTTTTAAGTGCAAATCCACAGAACTTCTGTGGATTTGTGATTTTATTTAACTTTTATACTGTCGGTTTTTACTTTTGCAGTATCGGAGGTTGCGGGTGAAGGTATGGAGTTCGCTACGGCAGAATCACCCATTCTGTTTCTTAAAGAATCTTTATCGTGAGCATCTTTATATTCCTCTCTTTTTTCTTTGTTTTGAGCACAGCTTCCAAGGAAAAGAAGTCCAAGAACTGTTCCTATCCATAATTTTCTCATAATAGTTAATTTTTATTGTTGATGTTAATCAAATATAAGGATTTAATTAAAAGATAAAAGATAAAAGATAAAAGATAAAAGATAAAAGATAAAAGATAAAAGATAAAAGATAAAAGATGTTTTAATAAGATTCAAATAGGGCTGGGCTTAACCTAGCTAACCGTAAATAATCTATCCATTTGTTTTAGGAAAACTTAAAAAAATAAGCATCTTTCAAAACAAAACTTAATTATCACTTCATATTTTAATTTCTGATCTTTCAACAAAAAAAATCTGCAGAGCTTTCATCTGCAGATTTCCATTTTTAGATTGAATGTTATCATTACTACTTGACAGGAGACGTTGCCATAGAATCCCTTTTTATCTTGGTAGTATCAGGATTCGTCATTTTTGTAGTCATTGTATCAGTAGTGGAAGGTGTCATACTTTTCTGCGTATTACCTACTGCCGCTGAATCCCGGCTACTCGTTGACATTGTCGATTCTTTGGTTCCACAGCTCACTGCAAATATTCCTATTCCAACGGCTGTTAGCAATAACTTTTTCATATTCTTCTATTTTGTGGTGTTGTACTAATGAAAAATCAACAATTATTCCTAACAGGGTCTGCAGAATCGTAAAATATAGGTAAAGTTTGTTAAAAGATGTTAGGTAACAGGTAACAGAGATTAGATATTAGGAGTTTAAAGTTTAAAGTGATAATCCGGAATACTTTATTGCCACCATACTCTCCACTCTCAAACTCCCAAACGCTACAAAAAAGCCCCGAAACCGAAATTCCGAGGCTGTATTCAAAGAACTGACAACAATTACTCATTGCCTATTACTCATTATTTATTAATTACCCAAGGTATGGATATTTGTAGTTTTTTGGAGAAACAAAAGTCTCTTTTACGCTTCTTACAGACGTCCATCTTAGAAGATTCATTTTTGAACCTGCTTTATCATTAGTTCCTGAAGCTCTACCACCACCGAAAGGCTGCTGTCCTACTACGGCACCCGTTGGTTTATCATTGATGTAGAAGTTACCGGATGCGTTCTCTAAAGCCTTGTAAGCTTCGTTAATTGCGTAACGGTCTTGTGAGAATACAGAACCTGTCAATGAATATGGAGAAGAAGAATCTACTAACTTAAGGGTCTCTTTCCAGTCTTGATCTTCATATACAAATACAGAAAGGATTGGGCCGAAGATCTCTTCTACCATACTTTCGTATTGAGGATTTGTAGTTTCAATTACTGTTGGGTGTACAAACCATCCTTTAGAATCATCTACTTTACCACCGATAGCTACAGTAGCTTCACCTGAAGCATTAGCTCTGTCGATATATCCTTTACATTTCTCGAAAGAATTCTTGTCGATGACAGCGTTTACGAAGTTAGAAGGATCTTCCGGAGAACCTATTTTGATGGTGCTCATCTGAGCTTCCATCACTTTTTTCACATCAGCCCAAAGAGACTTAGGAATATAAGCTCTTGAAGCAGCAGAACATTTCTGTCCCTGATATTCGAAAGCACCTCTTACCAATGCAGTTGCTACAGCTTCTACGTTAGCAGAAGGGTGAGCAATCACAAAGTCTTTACCCCCTGTTTCTCCAACGATTCTTGGATATGTTCTGTAGTTGTGGATATTATCACCGATCATTTTCCACATTCCCTGGAATACTTTTGTAGACCCTGTGAAGTGAAGACCAGCGAAATCTCTGTGCGCTAATACTTTTTCAGCAGTTTCCTTTCCATCAGTAAAGATCATGTTGATAACTCCTGCAGGAAGACCCGCTTCAATTAATACATCCATGATGACTTTTGCAGAATATACCTGTTTGTCAGACGGCTTCCAAACCACTACGTTTCCTAGCATGGCCATACAAGTCGGAAGGTTTCCTGAAATCGCTGTAAAGTTGAATGGAGTTACCGCAAAGCAGAACCCTTCTAATGGTCTGTACTCAACACGGTTCCAGATTCCGTTGTCAGAAACCGGCTGCTCAGCATACATTTCTGTCATGAACTCTACATTGAATCTTAAGAAGTCGATAAACTCACAAGCAGAATCAATTTCAGCCTGGTGAACATTTTTAGACTGTCCGATCATTGTCGCTGCATTAATTACATCTCTGTAAGGACCAGCCAAAAGATCAGCTGCCTTTAAGAAAATTGCTGCACGCTGTTCCCAGCCTAGTTCATTCCATTCCTGTTTAGCTGCCAATGCCGCGTTGATAGCGTCATCCACATGCTGCATACCACCCTGATAGTAGAATCCGAAATCATGCGTATGATCCTGTGGAGACTGAAGCTGTACTTTTGTTTCAGTTTTTACTTCTTTTCCGTTGATGATCATTGGGATTTCTACCTTTTCAGCCCACATTTTTTTATACGTGTCGATAAGGCTTTTAACTTCCGGAGATCCCGGTTCATATGAGTTTACAGGCTCGTTTACCGCTAATGGTACTTGCGAAATTGCTTTTGACATATTACGTTTTATTATTTTATTAAATTAAATAAGATGTGTATACAAATTTACAATAATTATAAAGAAAGAAAAAATGACATCTGTTTTTGTCAAATAAAATATAAAATGAATTTTCTGATGATATTTAAGCTTTTTTTGATGATAGATTTTATTAAATCCTGGAATGTTTTGATGATTTTTTAGCTTTTAGAAAAAAATGCGTCATTTTATTGTAATTATAGGAATTAGGACAATAAAATATTTGTCATAGTTTAAAAATAGCTATTAATGGCTGTAAATAAGGGATTTATAATGGAATGTTAAAATTATATAAATTCACTTTTGTTGCGATTTTGAACATTTTAAATAATTTTTTTGATACCCGGAGGGATAAGATTGTTCTAATTTTACACCATTATTATCAGGTATGAAAAAAAGAGTCTTATTTTTCTCTTTTGTGATATTTTTCTCAACGTTGTGTGCAGGTCTTTTTGCACATAAGGGGAAAACTCAGCCATATTCTGATATCCTTTCAAAAATTCATCTTTTACAACAGAAATCTGATCAGCAGACCCAGCCTGAAATCTATAGTTTTTCAGATGCGCAGGATGTACAGGATTCCAATGACTGGGAGAAAGTAAAATTTGATTATTCAATACTTGCACAGCAGTGGTTCCACTATTTCTTTGCAGATTATACTTACAACACACGGGTTGCGGCCGTTCAAAACCGTATTTACATTACAGCGCCAAGGTACATTCTGTATCATTCCCTGCAGATAGCGGGCTGCTAATTCTTTTTAATTTTTAATGATCCGCTATGGTTTGTATTCCCATGAGTACAGACTCGTAAAAATCATTCCCGATTTACATTTTTGAACATGTCTGTTTGCCTTTACGGAGAGGTGAATAGGACATTGTTTGTCCAATTTTAAATAAAAAATATTATGCACTTAACACCGAGAGAAACGGAGAAGCTTATGCTATTTCTGGCAGGCGAACTCGCTCTGAAAAGAAAGGCAAGAGGCCTTAAATTAAACTACCCGGAATCAATAGCTCTGATCAGCCACTTTCTGCTTGAAGGAGCGAGAGATGGGAAAAAAGTAGCTGAACTGATGCAGGAAGGAGCCAACCTTCTTACCAAAGAAGATGTGATGCCAGGCGTTTCAGAAATGATCCACGATGTTCAGATTGAAGCAACCTTCCCGGATGGGACAAAACTGGTAACCGTACACAATCCAATCCGCTAATACTACTGATTATGATACCAGGAGAAATTTTTGTAAAAGAAGGAACAATTATCTGCAATGAAGGCAGAGAAACTGTGAAAATAAAAGTAACCAATACAGGTGACAGACCTATTCAGGTAGGTTCACACTTCCATTTTTTTGAAGTTAATAAAGCGATGAGCTTTGACCGGGAAAAAGCTTTCGGAAAGAGACTGAATATTGTAGCAAGTACTGCAGTACGTTTCGAACCGGGAGAAGAAAAAGAAGTGGAATTGGTAGAAATAGGAGGAACCAAAAAAGCAATGGGCTTCAATAATCTTGTCGATGGGCAGGTAGATTCTGAAGAACAGAAAAAAGTAAGCCTTGCAAAAGTTGAAGAGTTAAACTTTAAAAATCATTAAGATGAGCTTACACGTAGACAGAAAACAATACGCCAATATATTAGGTCCTACAGCCGGAGATAAAATCAGACTGGGCGATACTGAAATTATTATTGAAATCGAAAAAGATTTCACCCATTACGGAGACGAAGCCGTTTTCGGCGGAGGAAAAACCGTTCGTGACGGGATGGGACAGAATGTCACGGCCAAAAGAGACGAAGGCGTTCTGGATCTTTGCATCACAGGAGCGGTAATTATTGACCATTGGGGAATTGTAAAAGGAGATATCGGAATCAAAGACGGAAAGATCGTAGGAATCGGAAAAGCCGGAAATCCTGATACGATGGACGGTGTAACACCTAATATGATCATCGGCGCCTCAACGGAAGTTCACGGAGGGAAAGGATATATTGTAACTGCCGGAGGAATTGACACTCACATTCACTACATCTGCCCTCAACAGATTGAAACATCTCTTTACAGCGGAATCACCACAATGATTGGTGGTGGTACAGGCCCCAATGACGGAACCAATGCTACAACAGTTACTCCCGGAAGATTCAATATGCAGAAAATGCTGGAAGCAGCAGAAGAATATCCTATGAATCTTGGTTTCTTCGGAAAAGGAAACTGCTCGGCAGAAGAACCTATCGAAGAACAGGTAGAAGCAGGTGCTTTGGGAGTGAAAATTCACGAAGACTGGGGAGCAACTCCTGCAACCATTGATGCTGCATTGAAAGTAGCTGATAAATATGATGTTCAGGTGGCCATCCACACCGATACTCTGAATGAAGGAGGATTCCTTGAAGACACCATGAGAGCCATCAACGGAAGAGTAATCCATACTTTCCACACAGAAGGAGCAGGTGGAGGTCACGCACCGGACATTATTAAAGCTGCTATGTATCCGAATGTATTGCCGGCTTCAACAAATCCTACGCGCCCTTACACCGTAAATACAATTGATGAGCACCTGGATATGCTGATGGTTTGCCATCATTTGAGTAAAAACATTCCTGAGGATGTAGCGTTTGCAGATTCACGTATCCGCCCCGAAACCATTGCAGCAGAAGATATTCTTCATGATATGGGCGTTTTCAGTATCATGAGTTCAGACTCTCAGGCGATGGGAAGACCGGGAGAAGTGATTACCAGAACATGGCAGACGGCAAGCAAAATGAAAGAGCAGAGAGGTGATCTTACTGAAGATAAAGACAGTGGAAATGACAATTACCGTGCAAAAAGATATGTAGCGAAGTATACCATCAACCCGGCTATTGCTCATGGTATTTCAGAATATGTAGGATCTGTTGAAGAAGGAAAATTAGCGGATTTGGTGATCTGGAAACCAGCCTTATTTGGAGTAAAACCGGAAATGATTGTAAAAGGAGGATTTGTTATTGCTGCTAAAATGGGAGATCCTAATGCTTCTATTCCAACACCTCAGCCTATTATTTACAGAAATATGTTTGGAGCCCATGGAAGAGCTAAGTTTGGTACTTGTGCGAACTTTGTTTCTCAGATTTCTATTGACAATGGAACCATTGCTTCTTACAAACTTGAAAAAATGATTCTTCCGGTGAAAAACTGTAGAAATATTGGTAAAAAAGACCTTATCCATAATGATAAGACACCTTTAATTGAAGTGAATCCTGAAAACTATAAAGTAACGGTAGACGGAGAATACATCACTTGTGAACCGGCAGAAACACTTCCTTTAACACAGTTGTATTACTTGTTCTAAGATAAATTTTACAAATAAACCTAACAGGTTTCAAAAACCTGTTAGGTTTATTTAACAACAAAAAAAGATTTATCAGACTCTATTTTAAACAATTATAGAACTAAGTGTAAAATGAAATATTTAAATAAAACAGTTGTTTCTCTTGCGATAGCCGGAATGTCATTACTTTCCGGTAATGTAAGTGCCCAGTTTTTGGGCGGACACAGGCTTAAAAGTGATGAAGACGGACCAAAAGGGCAGTTTATGGTGTACGGTTCATTAGACTATTCTAAAATTACAACACCATCAAGCAGCAGCAGTACCGTTTCCAGTGCACCGCTTGGAGTAGGGTACTTCATCAATAATAATGACCTTATCGGAGTTAATTATGCTTACTCGCAGAATACAGTGGACCACAATGTAGTTTACAAGCAAAATGAAGCAGGAATCTGGTATAGTCCTTCAGTAATGCTTGGAAAATATTTTATGTTGATTGGTCAGGTGGATGCCCACTATGTTTGGGGACAGCAACTTTCAACAGCAGCGGATGCTATGCAGAATTTTAACGGATTCCGTCTTCGTGCCTATCCTTTGATCGGAATAGTATTAGGAGGAGGCTGGGCCCTGAAATTCAAATTTGCAGAACTTTCAATGCTTCAGACCAAAACAAAAGAAGAAGGCTGGACGAAAAGCTACGTAGCAGGAATCAGCGGTTCAACATTCGGGGTGGGAATCTCCAAAAACTTAGACTTCAGAAAAAAAAACAAAAATGATCATTAATCAAATCATAGGCAATCTTGCTGAAAATCCTACGGAGAAAGCCATAGACTATCTTGATCTGGAATGGTTTGAAACCACCAAAAGAATCCAGCGTAAAAAAACCAGACAGGGAATTGATGTTGCCATCAAATTTCTCAGAGAAGGACAACGATTACGTGAAGGAGATATTCTTTTTGAGGATGCCGAAAAAATAATTGCAATCAACGTTCTGGAAACGGAAGCTATTGTGATGTCACCAGTTTCACTGCTGGAAATGGGAACTGTATGTTATGAGATCGGAAACAAACATATTCCGCTTTTTATTCAGAATGACAAAGTTTTGCTCCCTTTTGAAATGCCGATGTTCAGATGGCTGGAAGCAAGTGGTTTCAAACCGGAGAAACAATCTGTGAAACTGCTTAATCTTCTTAAATCTAATGTAGAGCCTCATGGACATGGAAGTCTCGGCTCCACAATCTTTACAAAAATCTTAAAAATGGCGGCTCCGAAAGATGAATAATATAAATTTCCTGTCAGGATTGCTTCACCTTGCAGATCCTACACTTCCCATCGGAGGATATACCCATTCCAACGGACTTGAAACGTATGTGCAGGAAAGAATTGTACATGATCTGGCAACCGCGAAAGAATTTGTACAGAACATGCTTCAGTACAACCTTAAATTCAATGACGGTGCTTTTGTAAAACTGGCTTATGATGCAGCACAAAAGGGAGATTTGCAGCAGCTTTTAGAACTGGATAATGAATGTAATGCTATAAAATGTCCAAAGGAAATCCGCCAGGCGAGCCAGAAACTGGGTCTCAGACTGATTAAAATCTTCAAAAGAAGAGAAAATTCTCCTTTAATGGAAGCTTTTGAGAAAGCCATTCAGCATAAAGAAGCCAATTCTCATTACTGTATTGTGTTCGGAGTGTATGCTTATTTAATGAAAATTCCTTTGTTCGAAGCCCTTTTAGGATTTTATTACACTTCGGTTGCCGGGATGATTACCAACGCTGTAAAGCTTGTTCCTCTTGGACAGCTGGATGGACAGGATATTCTATTTTCACTATATCCCGTCATGGAAAAAACAGCTTTAGAAACTATAGATCTGGACAGAGACATGGTGGGACTTTGTAATACGGCCTTTGATATCAGATGTATGCAGCATGAGAGGCTTTATTCAAGACTTTATATGTCGTAGAAGGTAAAAGGTAAAAGAGCAAATTGACGAATTGCCCATTGAGTGAAACGTCCTTGCGATCGAAAAATATTCACAATCAAAAAAACTTAGCGCATATAGCGTTAAAAAATAAAATTTAAATAAAATGGAAAACAGAAAATATATAAAAGTAGGAGTAGCAGGACCTGTAGGTTCAGGAAAAACTGCATTATTGGAACGTTTAAGCAGAAAATTATTCGGGACTTATGATCTTGGAGTCATCACGAATGATATTTATACCAAAGAAGATGCTGAATTTATGGCGAAAAATAGTCTTCTTCCTCATGACAGAATTATCGGAGTAGAAACAGGAGGCTGTCCTCATACCGCCATCCGTGAAGATGCAAGTATGAACCTTGAAGCGGTAGACGAACTGGCAGCACGTTTTCCGGAAATCGAACTGGTTTTGATTGAAAGTGGAGGTGATAACCTTTCAGCGACATTCAGCCCGGACCTTGCAGATGTTACCATCTTTATCATCGACGTAGCAGAAGGAGAAAAAATCCCTAGAAAAGGAGGTCCTGGTATTACAAGATCAGATTTACTGATCATCAATAAAATTGATCTTGCCCCTTACGTAGGTGCCAGCCTTGAAGTGATGGAAAATGATGCCCGAAGAATGAGAAAAGGAAATCCTTTCGTGTTCACCAACCTCAAAACAGATGAAGGACTGGATAAAGTAATAGGTTGGATTAAAAAATATGCCCTTTTAGAAGAAATTGAAGAACCGAATTTGGTAAGATAAATGGATAGTCATTTAAAAATTATTGCAGGATTTAAGGGAGGAGAATCCTATGTGAAAGACCTTTATGTCTCGCTTCCTTTCAGAGTAGTTTCTGTTGGGCAGCGAAAAAGTGACAAAAAGCTCTATCAGATGGTGATGAGCTCCTCTCCGGGAATTCTGGATGGAGATCACTATCATTTGGATGTTGCGCTTGAAAAAGGAGCTGCGCTTCAGTTGCAGTCACAATCCTACCAAAGGCTTTTCAACATGCAGAACAAAGCGCTTCAGGAACTCAATGTTTCTATGGAGGATGAAACTTCTTTCGCTTATGTTCCTCATCCGATTGTTCCTCACGAGGATTCCAACTTTAAAAGTAAAGCCAATATTCATGTTGGTAAAAACAGTCAGATCATCATCAGCGAGATTATTACCTGTGGGAGAAAACATTATGGAGAAGTTTTTAAACTGAAACGTTTTCAGAATATCATGGAAATCTATCATAACAACAAGCTTGTAGTGAAAGATAACGTTCTGATTCAACCTGACATGATCCCGATCAGCAGCATCGGAAATCTGGAACAGTATACGCACCAGGGAACTCTGATCTTCTATAGTACAAAGGAAAATGTAGACAAAAATGGATTGATTGAAGAGATTGTTGAAGCCGCCGCACAGCACCATGAGCAAATGGAAGTAGGGGTTTCTGCAATGGATGAAAATGGTTTTGTAGTAAGAGCTTTGGGAGATGGAGGAGAGTTGATGTACAACTTCTTCCTGCATATTCAGGAGATTCTCTGGTCGTTGGAGTGAAAAGAGGTCCTTGTCAAGGTTCAACCTCATGATGATTCGTCTACAAAATTTGAAAGAAGCATATTCAATAGAAGCGGGCTTTAGACCGCTTAACAAAAAGAAATCTTCCATTGGCTTCAGTCAAAACTTAATAAAAAATCTGAAATAACAGAATTAATAAAAAATGGATAGTACAGTTTGGGCACTTCTTGTAAGCGCCGTTTCAATAAGTTTTATACACACCGCTTCAGGGCCGGATCATTACCTGCCTTTCATAGTGATCTCAAAATCTAAGAAGTGGAGTGGCATGAAAACAGCCATATTAACGGTTGTCTGCGGTTTCGGACACGTATTCAGTTCTCTGATTTTAGGTTTTATCGGAGTTTTCCTCGGATGGCAGCTGAATAAAATCTCCTGGTTTCAGGATATGAGAGGGAATTTCTCAGGATGGGCACTGCTGATCTTTGGCGGTGTTTACCTTGTGTACGGCCTCATCCAGGCGATCAGAAACAAACCGCATAAGCATTTTGATGTAATGGGTGATGATGTGTATGTATACGAACATAACCACAGCGAAATCGTAATGCCTCAAAAAAGAATAAAAGTAACACCACTTGTTCTGTTCATGATTTTCGTGATGGGACCAAGTGAACCTTTGATCCCCCTATTATTTTATTCAGGAGTAAAACATTCCATGTCTGAAATTGCCGTACTGGTAACCTCTTTCACAGCAACTACAGTATTAACCATGCTTGGGATGGTTCTTTTGGGGCGTTATGGTTACTCAACATTATTCAATACGGAAAAACTTGAAAGATATATGGGAGTAGTAAGTGGAGCAGTAGTAACCGTTTGCGGAGTTGGAATGGTCTTTCTTGGATGGTAAACGGGTTTCGGGTTTCGGGATTCGAGTGGGAGAGTTTGAGGGTAAGAGAGTTTGAGAGTTTTGATGTGGATTCCGAAACCCGCACCTCGCAACCCGTAACAAAAAACAGCCCGCAACGAAAAACAACCCACAACCCCATTATTAATAAATTAAAAAAACTATGGACGAATTTTTCAAAAAACTGCCTTTTTTAGACAATATTTTAAAAGGAATCGGGCAGATTATGCTCCAGGAAAACAGATGGACAGGACTTCTGTTTTTAATAGGAATTTTTATGGGAAGCTGGCAGTGCGGAGTGGCGGTATTGCTTTCAACAGCAGCCGGAACTTTTATCGCAATGAAGCTTAATTATGACAAATCTGAAATCAATGCGGGACTTTATGGTTTCAGTGCAGCTCTTGTAGGGGTAGCATTGGCATTTCTATTTGAGACAACCTTGCTGATCTGGATTTTAATAGTTTTGGGCGGAGCGTTAGCGGCTGTTATTCAGCATTTCTTTATCCAAAAGAAAATACCGGTGTTTACTTTTCCTTTTATCATTATTACATGGATATTGGTATTTGTACTCCATCATCTTACCAATATTCCGCCTTCTGAAATGCTAAGCAGTGAAGTGGTTCCTTCAGAATATGATGACTTTCTTACCTGTACCAATGGCTTTGGGGAAGTGATATTTCAGGGAGGAGTGCTTTCCGGGATTATTTTCTTTCTGGCTGTTTTTATTAGCTCTCCGATAGCTGCTTTATATGGATTGGCAGCGTCTATTTTGGGTGCAGGATTATCACAGTTGAATGGCGAACCCATCAAAGAAATCCACATGGGATTATTTGGTTTTAATGCAGTGCTTTCCGCAATTGTTTTTTCCGGAGTCAAAAAAACGGATGGTTTATGGGTATTGATCGCCATTCTCATTACCATTGCCATTGATGATCTTTTAATAGACAATCACTGTCTGGATATGGTGGGCGGAGTATTTACTTTCCCATTTGTAGCCGGAACATGGATTACACTTTTGATTCAAAAAATATTTCTTAAAACAAAAAAATAAAAAGTTGAAGAGTCTTAGAGTTTAAGAGTGAGAAAGTTCAATGTTTAAGGTTTTTTCATAATGATTGACAATTCACTTGCGAAGCAAAATTCACCATTGATATTCCTCTAACTTCTAACCTCTGGTTTCTAAAATCAAAATATAATTAAACTAAAAAATGAAAGTAACAAAAATAGCAGCCGTATTTCTGGCTATGGCATTCAGTGGAAAAATGATGGCGCAGGAAGCAGAAAAACAGTTGCTGATAAAAGATGCAGATGACAAATTTCCCATTGCCGATGCTTTGGTAAAATATGACCACGGAAACAGCCATACCCACACAGGAACAGACGGAACATTTGCCGTTCCTGTAAAATCCCTTCCTGATACCCTTGTGATCAGCCGTCAGGGATACGATGAGGTAAAATGGGTGGTGACCAATGATGATGATAAAAATAAAGTTATTTTTTTACAGCATAAGCCCTTTCAGATTTCTGAAGTAGCCATCAATCACAGTTCATTTCTGTCTGCTATTACAAAAGTTGATCTGAATAAATTTCCGGTCAATTCAGCGCAGGATCTGTTGAGAAAAGTTCCCGGATTATTTATTGCACAGCATGCCGGAGGAGGAAAAGCAGAACAGCTTTTTCTAAGAGGATTTGATGCGGATCATGGTACCGATGTAAGCGTCAATGTAGACGGAATGCCTGTGAACATTGTTTCTCACGCCCACGGTCAGGGATATTCTGATTTACATTTTGTGATTCCTGAAACAGTAAACAATATCGATTTTGGAAAAGGAGCCTATTACATGGACCGTGGGGACTTTAATACCGCTGGTTATGTTGATTTTCAGACTTACAATGGCTTGAAAAACAGTATGATTAAACTGGAAGGAGGTTCTTTCAACTCCAAAAGAGTATTGGGAATGTTCAATATCTTACATGATGATCTGGGAAGAAAAAATGCTTACATAGCTGCAGAATACAATTATACAGACGGACCTTTTGATGTAAAACAGAATTTTAACAGGGTTAATATCTTCGGTAAATACAATCAATGGCTGACTGACAAAGATTACTTCAATATCCAGTTCTCAACATTCAATTCTTCATGGAATGCTTCCGGACAGATTCCGGAACGTGCTGTAGACGAAGGAATCATTGGCCGATGGGGAAGTATAGATCCTACTGAAGGTGGGAAAACTTCCAGAACAAACCTCCAGATGAACTTTAAGCACATTATTTCTCCTTCCGAGCAGATTGATGCGATGGCTTTTTATTCAAAATACAATTTCAACCTGTATTCCGATTTTACCTTTAATTTAAAGGATAAAGAGCATGGAGACGAAATTCAGCAGACGGATGGAAGAAATATTTACGGTGCTGAAGTAAAGTATACAAAGACTTTTTCTTTTGCCAACAGCTCTTTAAACTGGACTTCAGGAATCGGACTAAGAAATGATGATATCAATACCTTACAGCTTAATCACGTTTATCATAGAGACCTTCTGCTGGACAGACTATCCGATGTGACAGGAACGGAAACCAATCTTCATGCCTATTCAGGATTGATATGGAAGACAGGAAAATGGACCATCAATCCGGCTTTGAGAGTGGATCATTTTATATTTAATATGCACAATCTGCTGGATGTGGAGCAATTACCTTCCGGACAGTCGAAAGAAGCAACAAGGCTGAGTCCCAAACTGAATTTTTCCTATGCTCAGAATGACAATGTCATGTGGTTCCTGAAAACAGGAATGGGTTTCCACTCCAATGACCTGAGGGTTGTAGTTCCCAATAAGAACGAAAATACCCTTCCGTACTCCATCGGAGCGGACTTCGGGGTGAGATTACACCCGTTAAAATCCTTGATCATTACTCCGGCATTATGGTATATGGATCTTCAGCAGGAATTTGTGTATGTAGGAGATGATGCAGTAGTAGAACCTTCCGGAAAATCAAGACGTTTCGGGGCTGATCTTGGTGTTCGTTTCCAGCTGTTGGAAAATTTTTACCTGAATGCAGATATCAATTATTCCCATGCCAGATTTACTGAAGAAGAAAAAGGTCAGGACTACGTTCCACTGGCTCCGGTAGTTACCAGTACCGGATCTGTCAACTGGGACTTCCTGAATGGTTTTTCTCTGGGACTTCAGTACAGATATCTGGGAGCAAGACCCGCTGTTGAGGATAACAGCATCAGAACAAAAGCCTATTTTGTGAATGATTTGATGCTTTCCTATAACCGTCAGAAATGGGGAGCGAATATTCAGATGAACAACCTTTTCAATGTAAAATGGAATGAAGCTCAGTTTGCCACAGAAACGCAGTTAAAAGGAGAAGCAGAACCCATTACAGATCTTACTTATACACCAGGAAGTCCTTTTGGAGTGAGAGTAGGAGTGTATTATAAGTTCTAAACATGAGAGTGGGAGAGTAGTAGAGTGAGAGGGTGAGAGAGTTTGAGAGTAGAAGGGTTGAAGAGAGTAAATTATGGGTTTCGGGATACGTGTTTCGGGGTCTTTACTCTTTCCACTTTAGCTTTTTCACTCTTTTACTTACCTCCTTTGCTTTAAAATATTTTGTATAACTTTAAATAATCATAACAAGGATATGGAAGTACTATCCAATTTTCAATATAAAAAGCTCTTTCTTCCGAATATTACGGATAAGATATTGGCTAATAATGCTGATATACAACTGTATCGGATAGAAAATTATCTTAAAGGTATTCTGATGCCGGTGATTCCGTATCGTACAACGTTCAATTTTATTATTTTCGTTACCAATGGCCATATCCGACAGTATCTTGAAAATAAAGAATATCATGCTGAAAAAGGAGGCGTGATCTTTATTAAGCAAGGAACAATTACCGCAACTGTTGAATTATCAGACGATATTGAAGGCTTCTTCCTTGCTTATGAAAATAATATTCTGTCTGAACAGGAACTGCCAAAACATAAAAGCAGTATCTTTTTCATGACCCCTTTCCTTAATCTGGATAGCCTGACCTACGGAACCATCACACAGCTTCTTCCGATAATGGAACAGGAATTATGGTTGAATAATCTCAATGTGAATGATGTCGTTGTGACAATGCTTCATTTGATTCTCATCAAAATGCTGAGCACAGATTCTGATACTCATCACAAATCTGCAACCCGTCCCATGGAACTGTCTCTTCAGTTCCGGGATCTTTTGTTCAAATACCATGTCGGAGAAAAGAGAGTGGCTTTCTATGCTGATAAATTGTCTGTTACAGAAAGTTATCTGAATAAATGTGTCAAAGGAGTTACTCAGAAATCCCCAAAACAGTGGATCAATGAGATTGATATCAATTACAGCAAAGCATTGCTTCACTCCAGTAAAGATATTGCAGAGATTGCCTACGAACTGAATTTCCATACGGCTTCCCATTTTACCCAGCTTTTCAAAAAAATTGCAGGAATTACGCCAAAGGAATACAGGGTTCAGTTTTTGAATAACAGCAGGATTTCAGTCTGATATAAAGAATCGAATTTGTGTAATGTCAATGGTCAATTTTTGCTGCGTAAGTGAATAGTCAATGATGCTGAAGTACAGAATAAAAAATTCACTGCGAAGCAAAGTCACCATTCACTATTGATTGGTCTCCCTTACATCTTTTCATTTTCCAGAATCTTCAACACCAGTCTTTCTTCTTTCGTAAGATCTGCTTTTCCGTCATTTTCTTCTATGACTTCCAGTTCATCAAGATATTTTTTGATGCTATTATTCTCATAAAGGTTAATGACTAAAGGATGAACATAATACTTTCTGCAGACAGCCGATGTATTTCCCAGGTTTTCTGCCACGATATCCAGGGCTTCTTTTACCTTCTTTTTATATTCAGTGTCATTTTCCGCATACCCGATCTCTTTAAAAGCGATCAGGGCACTTACGGTTCCGGACCATGTTCTGAAATCCTTTGCTGTAAAATCTTCACCACTGATCTCTTTGATATAGTCGTTCACCATCCCTGAATCTACAGAATGACGGTTTCCTTCATCATCAAAATACTGAAAAAGCTCTTTCCCGGGAATATCCTTGCATTTCTGAATAAGCCTTGCCAGCCTTGGACTCCTGAGGTCGATTTGATGCATGATGCCTTTCTTTCCTTTAAAAGAAAAAGAAATTTTTTGTCCTTTTACCTTTACATGTTTATCCTTTAATGTGGTCAGGCCGAAAGAACCGTACAGCTTTTCGTATACATTATTTCCAATACGGATATTGGTTCTTTGCATAAGGCTTACAATTAAGGCAAGGATTTTTCGTTTCTCAAAATTTCTCAGGGCAAGATCCTGTTCTATATGCAGACGGATGTCCGGTAATGCATACCCGAACTGAAGCATTCTGTAAAATTTTGTATGATTTCTTAAAGCACTCCACAGAGGGTGGTAGCGGTACTGTTTTCTTTTTTTTACATCAAAACCTGTTGCCTGAAGATGGCCGTTATCAAGAGCACATATCCATACATTTTCCCACGCAGGCGGAATCACCAGTTTATTGATCCTGGTAATTTCTTCTTTATCCTTTATTTTTTCTCCGTCCTTATAATAGGAATATTTCTTTCCGGTTTTCTTACGGGTAATTCCGGCGGTTTCCGCATCGGTGGTATATACGAGATGTACCGCCTTTGCAGAAGCTTCCGGATCCTTCATTATTTTAACAATTTTTGAAGGCTTAAGGTGAGAAATCATCTCCAAGTCTGTATTCTTCTCCATAAAAACATGGTTAAGAGTTTTTACCCTTCGAAAAAATCAGTAAAAGAATTCCTACTATCACACAGACTAAGATTATTCCCCACCACATTCCTGCCTTAAAAATCGTTTCTACGGCTTCACAACTTGTGAGTGTCAACAACATTAATATTGTAATACTGTAAAAGCTCCATTTTTTCATAGGTGTCAATTTTTGTGGGTGTACTAGATTCGGAGCCGGTCAGCTCTCCATTTTTTGATAGACCTTTTAATTTCATCTCCTGAGATGTTTTCATGCAGTGCTCTGTATAAAAGCTCTTTGAATTCATCATCATAGGTAAATCTCAGGGCAGCAATCTGATCGAATTTCAGTTTCTCAGCAGTTTCATCAGACCTTTTATTGAAGATCTCAAAATAACGCTGTTTAAATTCCAGAACTACCATACGGTTTTGAAGTCCCAGTGCATAATGCTGCCTTGTCATAAATGCCAGATAAAAAAGCAAAAAAATCAAGACAGAAAACAATATCCAGATCAGTTGATTTCCGGGGTCGTCCCAGATTTTATAAATTCCTAAAATCTCCAATATAATGAGCAATGGAAGATAAATAAAATGATGTGGCGGATAAAATTTCCTGTGGTTATTGTAGTTTTGCTGTTTCATGCAATAAAATGTAGCAATAATCCTTCCAAAAATTTATTATTTTAATAATGTGGTAGTTTTTTTTACTTAAAAATGGTTTGTTTTGTTAAATATATTTAGTTGTTTAGTTTTTTTCAGAACACTTTAAGAATAAACAATTATTAAGCAAAATAGCCGGTAGATTTACCTTCAGACATCAAATTTTTTGTAACTTTCGGTGGTTAAAAATAAAAAGAATGACTTCAAAGGAAAAAGTTGCTGCGCTTCGTGAAGAAATGCAGAAAAATAATGTTGATGCATTTATAGTATATTCTGCAGATCCGCATATGAGCGAATACCTTCCTGAAGAATGGCAGGAGAGAGCCTGGCTGTCAGGTTTCTTAGGTTCTGCCGGTTTCGTGGTGATTACCAAAGATAAAGGTGGACTTTGGACAGACGGAAGATACTTTACACAAGCTGCTATTGAACTGGAAGGTTCCGGAATTGATCTTTTTAAAGATGGAATGGAAGGAACTCCTAATTATATCGACTGGATTATTTCAGAAATTCCAGCTGGTGGTAAAGTGGCGGTAAATGCTGTTGCAGCTTCTCATGCTAACTGGGAACTGCTTTCTCAGAAATTCAATTCCAAAAATATTACACTTGCAGATGCTCCGCTTTTAAAAGAAGTATGGAAAGACAGAGGAACTCCGTCTGCTAATCCTATTTTTGTTCATCTGGTAGAAAGAGCTGGTAAATCAGTATCCGATAAAATTGCTGCAATCCGTCAGAAAATGGAAGAGCAGGAAGCTACCGTACACATTATCTCAAGTCTGGATGATGTGGCATGGACAGTGAATTTGAGAGGAAGTGATGTAGAAAGCAATCCGGTATTCTTAGGATACATTGTGATTACTAAAAATGATGCTGTTCTGTTCACAGGATTAGAAAAGATGGAAGTGGCTGCAAGAAAACAAATGGATGATTCCTTTGTAAAAATGATGCCTTACGAAGAATTCTACAATTATCTGAAAACTTTCAAAAACGAAAAAGTTTTGGTTTCTCCGAACAGCAACCAACAGATTTTTGAAACATTAAAATCAGACAATCAGTTTATCAAAGCTCCGGTTCCCGGCAACCTGATGAAAGCTCAGAAAAACGAAGCTGAGCTGAATGGTTTCAGAACAGTAATGGTAAGAGACGGAGTAGCAATGGTGAAATTCCTTTACTGGCTAACGCACAATGCAGGAAAAGAAGCCATGAATGAATATTCTATCGGGCAGAAACTGAGAGGATTCCGTGCAGAAGGTGAAAACTTTGTCGGAGAAAGCTTTGGTTCTATCGTTGGATATAAAGATAACGGTGCTATCATGCACTATTCTGCTAAAAAGGAAGGAAGCAAAGAAGTGACCAACGAGGAAACAATTCTGGTAGATTCAGGAGGCCAGTACCTTGAAGGAACTACAGATATTACGAGAACTTTTGCTTTAGGAACCCCTTCGGAAGAGTTTAAAAGAAATTCAACATTGGTGCTACAGGGATTGATCCGTTTATCTATGGTGAAATTCCCGAAAGGTACAAAAGGAGTACATCTTGATGCTATTGCAAGACTTCCGCTATGGATGGAAGGTAAAGATTTCAACCACGGAACAGGACATGGGGTAGGAAGCTTTATGAATGTACACGAAGGACCGCAAAACATCAGAAAAGATCTGAATCCTCAGGAACTTCTTCCGGGAATGGTTTGTTCAAATGAACCCGGATACTATCTTGAAGGACACTATGGAATTCGTCATGAAAACCTGATTGCAGTAAAAGAAGCAGAGAAAACAATTCACGGAACATTCTATGAATTTGAAACATTAACATTCTGCCCGTTCTTCAAAGATACTGTGGTGAAAGAGATGCTTTCAGAAAGTGAAATTGCATGGCTGAATGGTTACCATAAAACTTGTGAAGAAAAGCTTGCTCCACACCTGGATGGAGAAGTTAAAGAATGGTTCCTGCAACTGGTAAGCCCTCTTTAATAAACATTCAAAGGTGAAATCAGGTGTCAATCATCACTTTAAACCTTGAATGATAAACATTAAACTGGATATTGTTAGATAATCCAAAAGTCCTGTAAGGTATTTCCTTCAGGGCTTTTCTTTTTATACAACCGTATTTTTACGGATATAATTTTAGGGATTCCACTGATGCATAAAAAATAAGGTTCACCTATCTTTGTTACAACAAAACATCATTCATATCTTCATAAATAACTCAAGTAAATTCAAAACGGTAGATCATCTCGTCCTGAGATGATTTTTTTTGTTTTCAATTGAAATTTGTATGACTATTCCTTCTCTTAAAAAGAAGCTATCCCAAGTCTAAAAGTATCATTCTGAACACAGACTGAAAGTCTGCGAACGCAGTTCAGGAATGTAGTGAAGAATCTCACGATTCTGATTATTAATGAGATTTTTCCTTCGTCAGAAATCGAAGATTCGACATAGTCAATGACAAAAGCCAAATTATTTCACTTTTGAGATAGTCTCCGTGTTTGCTTTCTTAAAATAGAATTTTATAAAAATGAAAATGCTGCGTTTACAAAGAAGTATTTTATTTATTTTCGCTGAAACTTATTTGATATCATGGAACGTGACTATTTTCGAAGCTTTAATCTGTTTTCAGAAGATGAAATTGAAGAATTTCTGAAGTTTTCTGAGTTCAGACTTATCAATAAAAATGATTATTTCATACAGGAAGGAGAGCTTTGTAAGGAAGTAGGCTTGGTGAAGTCTGGTATTTTCCGTTCTTTTTATACTTCTGACGAGGGAAAAGATATGACATATTGCTTCAGGTTTCCCAATCATATGATCGCCGCCTATTCGTCATTTGTTTCCGGTTGTCCAAGCAAAGAAAGTATGCAGGCTATTACCAATGCTGAGGTGATTATCTTTAAAAAAGAAGCGGTAGATGAACTGGTAAAAAATAGTGTAAGCTGGACGAAATTTTTAAAGATTATCGCAGAGCAGGAATATCTTGAACTTGAAACACGGTTTTTCCAGCTCCAGAGAGACAGTGCCGGCCAGCGGTATGAAACATTATTAAAGAATCATCCTGATTATATTCAAAACATTCCATTGCAGTATCTGGCTTCCTACCTTGGCATTACCCAACGTCACCTGAGCCGTATCAGAAAGGAAATTTCTTTTTAGACATTTGTCCTGCTTATTGAAACAGCAGCGCTCTACTTTTGTCAAAAAAAGTTATGGAGCAAAATATTCTTATAATTGGAGGAAATGGATTGGTAGGTAAAACAATTTCCCGTATTCTGAAATCAAGAAATCCTCATCTTACTGTTTTCATCGGAGGAAGAAAAGGGGGGAAAACAGACAAAGACCTGAAAATCGATGTCACAGATCCTTCCTCTTTTAAAGTGATCATTGAGAAAAAAATACAACTCATCATTCTTTCTGTGAATGATAAAGAAGATCATGTACTTCGTTTTGCCATTGATCATCAAATAGATTATCTGGATATTACCAAGCCTACTCCGGCTTTGGTGAAAGCTTATGATATTGCCAGAAAATCAGACATCAACAGCAGAATTGTCTTCAGCTCAGGATGGATGGGCGGGATTGTCCCGGGATTGGCTAATATTCTTTCAGACTCAGGAGATATTAATGAAGTAAAACTCTTTGTCTATTATTCCGTAAAGGATCTTGCAGGCGAGAGTTCTGCTCACTTTATGGCAGAAAATGTAGCCGTTCCTTTTGTGCATTATAAGAATGATAAAGCGGTTTCTATCAGACATTTTTTAGATACAGAAGTTTTTAATTTTTCCTTTGGAATAGGGAAGAGAAGCGCCTATAATTTTGATGTGCCCGACTTGTATATTCTCAACAAAGTGGAAAGAATTTCCGATGTGACTGTGAAGATGACCTACAATTCAAAATTCATTACCTGGCTGCTGGGAGCATTTCAATATCTCAGAATCTACAATATTTTGTCTTTAAAAGAAAGAAAAATGATTTTTGGGTCCAGTGGAAACGGAGATCAGGCGGTCTTTGAAATTGTAGTTGATGATCATTCAGGACAAAAGAAACTGAGTTTGCAGAGTGAAAAAGGACAAGCAGAATTAACCGCTTTATCTGCTGTTTTGCACACCGAAGAACTGCTGAGAAATCCTCATGAAAACAAGGTGTATTTCAGCCATCAGCTGCATGAGCCTTTATCATTAATGGCACAGCTTAATGCCTACGATTCTATCAATATTAATGTGAAATCATGAAAAAAATAGCCATTATCAACGGGCATCCCAATAAAGATTCGTTCAATTTTGGGGTAACAGAAGCTTACAGGTTGGGAGCCTCAGAAGCAGGAGCAGAAGTGCGGGAAATCGTTATACGGGATCTCAACTTCAATCCCAATTTACAGTTTGGATATCAGAAAAGAATGGAGCTTGAGCCGGATTTACTGAAAGCCTGGGAAATTATTCAGTGGGCAGATCATCTCGTTTGGGTACATCCGGTTTGGTGGGGAGGATTTCCTGCCATAATGAAAGGATTTATAGACCGGCTTTTTTTACCGGGAATGGCTTATAAATACCGTGAAAATTCGGTATGGTGGGATAAGCTTTTAAAAGGTAAAACAGCACATATCATAACAACATTAGACCAACCGGGATGGTATTACCGTCTGTTTTTTGGCAGACCAAGCGTAAATCAGCTTAGAAAATCTATCCTTGAATACTGTGGGGTAAAACCGGTGAAAGTGACTTATGTAGGTATTATCAGAAATTCTAAAGATGAACAGAGGACTCAATGGCTTAGGAAAGTGAAGGAATTAGGAAAGAAGCATAAATAGTTTGCACCTTATTTTTTTGGTAACAGAAAATGATAACTTTATCTGGTAATAGGGTCTTTTATTATCAGATAAAGTTTCATTATTAAAGTGAAGAAGCGTTTGTTTCTCCATTTTTATAGTCCTTTTTTGCCCTCAATCCAATATGCCTGTGATTTGATACATTTTGGAGAGACGCCTCTGGCTTTAAGAAATTTTCTGATTAATGACATTCTTTCTCCGTTTCCTGTGAGATAAAAGATAACCTCATCATCAGAGATGGATTCTTTTTCTTCCCGCAGAAAATCATTCAAAGCTTCAATCATTCTCATGGTATTGTTTTTAGGACAGTGATAGCCATATAAATTAAGCTTTTCAAGAGCAGAACAATCATCAAGCTCATGAAGACAAATGAACAAAGAACCGGATTCCTCCACAGCTTCCTTGATCGAAAGAGAACTTCCCAATGATGTTTCATCTCCCAGAGAAAAATGAATCCGGGCACCTTGAGTAAAGAATTGTTTTCCTCTGGGCATTAAAAGTTTTATGGAATCTCCTTCTCTCAGTCGGGTTACAAAATGACTTCCTGCAGCAGACATGTCATGCAAATGAAACAAAACATCGAAAGTTCCTGCTTCTTTGTTAAAATTAAAAGGAGAATAATTTCTGAAATCCCTGTCGTTGATTCTTATTCCGATGGCATAGGCGGGTTCATAAGGAACATTCTCTAATTCTGTTTCAAAGCGTATCAGTCGGAGATCATTGGTGATCTGTTCTATATGGTTAACGGTGCATTCTTTGAATTTTGAGGACCAGACATTTTCTACCGTGTCGTTGATCCATTTTGGAAGGCTTGGCATACGTGATTTTTTATTGCAAAGGACGTTGCAAAATCAGAAAATACCGATAGCGGTTTCGGGGAATTAATTGGACTATTCGTGGTCGAGTATTTATTGGTGCTGATTCCGGAATTCTGATGGAGACCGGTCTTCCAGTTTTGAAAACAAACGGCTGAAATAGGTGTGATCGCTGTATCCCAGTTCATAAGCTACCTCTTTTATACTCAGATTGGTAAAGACCAGTAATCTTTTGGCTTCAATCAGAATTTCCTGGTGAATCCAGTGTTGTACAGGCTTTCCTGTGACTTCACGAACCGTTTCCGTTAAATATCCTCTTGTAATGTTTAAAGCTGCAGCATATTCAGATGGACTTTTCATGGTTTTAAAATCTTTCCGAACCAAAATTCTGAATGCTCTTGACAGCTGTAAAGCACGGTTTTCATCTGAAGCCGGAGAAATATTCTTCCGGGAATACATCAGAGCAAACATTCCGAGAAAAGCATTAAGCAGCGATTGAACGATGAGAAATCCTTCTTTAGTGGAAAGCATTTCGTTTGTATATGAGGCATGAAGTAGGCCGGCTGTCGTATTAAGGTTTTTGACAAGGTTCTTATCCACAGACAGAGGCTGTATTTCACCCAAAGATTCATCAAAAAAAGAACGTACCGTGTCAGGAACAAGTTCTGCTTTTACTGCCACAAACCATCCGCAGACATTTTTCATTAAAAGTCCCTGATGTACCTGTCCCGGCAATACGCAGAAAATAGTAGACTCTCTTGCTTCAACTGTTTTAAAATCGACCATCATTCTTACATGCCCGCTTTCCATGCAGGTGAAAATATAATGACTGTCCCGATGGATTCCTTTGTCCAGAAGAATATCCCCAGAATCATAAGGCTGTTTATCCATCCTTTTGATATGGAACTGATGATGGGTAATACCATTTAAATCATAGGTGGGAATGGTCTGTTTCATCTTTAAACCTGTTGTGATGAGGATAATACGGAACAGCAAAATTACGTATTTTCACGGTTTTACATCCCGGATTTTAATCTCAAATTCGCGGTGCATAACCATGATGCTTCTTCAAGTCAGATTTTATATGAATATACACCGGAATTCGGAACAGAAAGAGAACCTGTTCCGGATTTTATTTTGCTTTTGAAAATGCCATTTTTATAGCTAAATAAGTTAATACGCTGGCCATAAACCATTTCTGGACCTTTATCCACACCGGATTATTGGAAAAGAATACAGCAACTTTTGCAGCTGTTAATACAATGATAAAGTTGATGCTGAAGCTGATCAGAACCTGAATGATCCCTAGTTCCAGACTTTGGGTAAATATTGAGCCATACTCGGGTTTGATGAACTGAGGAAAGAAAGACAGGTAAAACACAGCCACTTTCGGATTCAGTACATTCGTTAAAAAACCAATGGTGAAAAGCTTTTTGGGACTATCATGAGCAACATTTTTGTCAACATCAAAAATATTTTTGCTTTTGGGTTTAATAGCCTGATAAGCAAGATATAAAAGATAGATAGTTCCCAGTGTTTTAAGAACGGTATACGCGAGTGGAACAGCCAGCAAAACAGCTGTAAGACCAAATGAAACCATGATGATATGGAATAAAAATCCACATACGACTCCGGCTAATGAGATAAATCCGGATTTTTTTCCCTGCGTTATAGATTTTGAAATCAGATAAATCATATTAGGACCAGGGCTGATGACTAAAATAAGTGCGGCTAGAATAAAAAATATAAGCTCGTAAAATGGAATCATGTTAGTACATATTTAAAGGGATTTCCGGTACAAAGATAAGTGGTGTTTCCGGTTTAATTTTATCAGAGATAGAAGAAAAAGTATTTTTTTCTCAAATTATATTTTATTTTCCACCTGAATGTGATTTAAAAAATAGATCAGTCTGTTTTTTTTGTAAATTTCAACTCATAAAATAATTATCATTCACAAATAAATATTATCATGACTACTGAAAACATCTTTGAAGCTATCAGAAAATGGAAACATCTTATTGATTCCTACAAAAACGGAATTGATACCAATGGAGCAGAAATTTTGAATTATTTGAATCAGGGAACTCACTTCAGCGTTTCAGGTGAAGACATTGCACTGTGGGAAAAAAATTTTGGAACTGATGACTTCAAAATGATTCATGCTTATGTAGGAATTCATGAAGGTCGGCTGAAATTTTTCCTGATTGATTCTAAAAGTGATAAAGATGCTCATTTCAATACCATTCTTGTTAAAGATTTCTTAGTAGAATTCAGTGAATCAAAAATAGAAAGCAGCAATGACATTGTGATAGATGTTCCTCCCATTACTGCTGAATCAGCCATTAACCGTAACTTCAGATGGAACATGTTTGGGACTTCCTGGCTGCAGGCTCAGAAAACAGATGATATCTTTCAATTGATTTCCATACCGTTTTCAGATTATGAGAATATTGGAATTACAGGTGGGCAGGCGTGTACCAGTTTCTTTGGACTTACAGATGATCTGGAAAAAAAAGATCCCGACTTCCCTTATCATATCGAAATCATTACAGTGAAAAGTCTGGCCATTAATCATATGAGCGAGACTGCTGAAAATTATTCCACCCCAAGGCCTCCTTTTACGATTATTGATACTCTTAATGATTATCAACTTCTGAAGCAAAGTACCAGTGTTTTCGTATAACAGCCTATCCCTGTATTTACAAATTATGATTAATCTGGTCTTATGTATCGGGCTGATTGTATTGATAAAGGAAGGGATCAAGACAAAACTTCCTGTGATTATACTGCTCACAGGAGAATTGATGCTGGAGCTAACGGACTTAACGGACCGGCTGATGAAATTAAATACACTCAATATCTACAATTATACATTAAGTCAGTTTTTTGGTTTGATGACTCTTACCGTGATTTATAATCATTATTATATCCAGCTTTCGCTTAAATTAAGATGGATGATCTATTGTTATGCTATATTGGCATTGATTACTAATCTGTTATATGTGCAAGACAATACACGGATTACTTTTTATTCCAATATTATCACCAGTATTATTATTTGTAGCTATGCCGCCTCTTATTTTATGAAAATCATCAGGCAGGGCAGGGCAGACAGGAATATGTTTATTGTGAACATTCTTGTTTTCCTGTTTTTTTCTATAGAATGTATCATATCCACTACCTTTAATTTTTTAATCAGCAATCACCTGAGCTGGGTAGCACCTATCTGGCTTTTTAGAGGGATCTTATTATTGTCTTTTTATATAGCATTTATTAATCTGGGATGTGGCGTTGGGAAAATCAGGATCAGATAGTTCTATGGATATGGATCGGTATTGGGCTGTTTTTTTTAACAACGCTATTCGTTACGTTATTGGTGATTAATTATTTGAAAAGTATAAAGAAAAACAAACAAAAGGTTTCAAAGCTGGTCCGAAATACCCAAAAAGAATATCGGGATAATATGCTGCTTTGGCAGGAACAGGACAGGGAACGCCTGGCAGAAGAACTTCATGATAATATTATTTCACAATTGAATCTTATCCGTTTGAATATCAATGATAAAAGACCGGAAGATCTTAATCATGATTTAAAAAAATCAATGCAGCTGATCCGGGAGTTATCTCATAATCTTACGCCACCTGATCTCGATGAGATAGAACTGGAAGATTTAATTGCAGACTATCTTGATCAGATCAATAAAAATGTAGAGGTTATTTTCCGTCATATGACAATAAGGACGGCCATCAGTAATCCTGTAAAACTTAATCTTTTCAGAATTGTTCAGGAACTCATCGCCAATATTTTAAAACATGCTGAAGCTACCAGAGTAGATGTTTCCCTAAGAATCTCTCTGAATTATCTGATACTAACCATAGAAGATAACGGCTGCGGATTTATCATAGAAAAACATTCAGGAGGGATCGGGCTGAGGAATATTCAGTCCAGAGCTCAAAAAATTAAAGCAATTTATAAACTTAAGACACAGCCTCAAAAAGGTACAAAATTCATTGCCTGTCTGGCATTACAATAAAAATAAACATGGAACACTCAAAAATTAAAATCGGAATTGTAGATGATGACCTGCTGTTTGTACAGCTTTTGAAAAATTATATTGAAAATAATGGAGACTTTCAGGTGTTGCTTACCTCAACAGGCGGATATCATTTTCTTAAAGAACAGGATTCTGCATCTTTAGATATCCTGATTCTGGATCTTCGGATGACCAATGGAGATGGCCTTGAAGTCATGGCTGAACTTGCTAAAAAAGAAACCGAAACAAAAATAATTGTTCTTTCCAGTTTCTACCGTCGTTCATTCATGGGGCAGATGCTGAAAATGGGTGCTCATGCTTTTTTACCCAAAGAAATTGAACTCGAAGAATTATTATCCGTAATCAAGACAGTTCATCATACCGGACATTATTTTTCCAATGACCAGATTAATGTTATGAGAACCCAGCTTTCCAATAAGCTTCCGGAATTTCATGCTTTTTCCAGAAATGAACTCACAGAAAGAGAAATAGATGTTTTAAGACTGGTCTGCCAGCAGTTGAGCACCAAAGAAATTGCAGATTCTCTGTTTATTTCACCCAAAACGGTAGAAACTCACAAGACCAATCTTATGATCAAAACCGGAGTGAAAAATATGGCAGGACTTGTTATTTATGCCGTACAGAATAAGGTGATAGATCCGGATGAGATTGTATTATTTGATAAATAGTTCGATCCAAAAAGAATCAGGGAGCACATTAATGTACTCCCTGATAACAAGAAATCTAAAAACACTATAATTTAGGATGTAAAATTTTAGCAATAGACACTGCATCTGCCACAGTATCCAGGCTGTAGATCTGGATAACACCCTGTGTAGTGGCTGCCTGACCTAAGATGTTCTGCTGGTTTTGTGCATTCACTGCATTTTCAAACATAATTCCTGTAGAATGGGCAGCAGATTGATATACGTTGGCAAGAGCCATTGCTGGAGATTCTCCTACTACTTTTACGTTCGATTGCGTTACCGCGTCTGTGATTTGTTCGTTTACTGGCATAATGATTATTGTTTATTTGGGTTAAAAACAACCGGAATTTCCGGTTGTTACGGTAATGGTATTTAAGCTATTCGCAAAAACCAATTAAGGATTAAGGATCTTAGCAATAGAAACTGCATCTGCCACAGTATCCAGGCTGTAGATCTGAGCAATACCTTGTGTCGTTGCTGCTTGCGTAACAATGTTTTGCTGATTTTGAGTATTCACTGCATTTTCAAACAGGATTCCTGTAGAATGGGCCGCTGATTGATATACGTTGGCCATCGCCATTGCAGGAGATTCTGCTACTACTTTTACGTTGGATTGCGTTACCGCGTCTGTGATTTGTTCGTTTACTGGCATAATGATTATTGTTTATTTTGGTTTAAAAAACAACCGGAGTTTCCGGCTGTTCAGATAATTGATTATAATAGTTTCGTAAAAAGTGATTACGGAGTAAGGATTTTAGCAATAGAAACCGCATCGGCTATCGTATCCAGACTGTAAATTTGAGTTACTCCCTGTGTAGTCGCTGCCTGGGTAACAATATTCTGCTGGTTTTGAGTGTTGATTGCATTTTCAAACATGATTCCTGTGGAATGTGCTGCAGATTGATACACGTTGCTTAGAGCCATTGCAGGAGATTCTGCTACTACTTTTACGTTGGATTGCGTTACTGCGTCTGTGATTTTTTCGTTTACTGGCATAATGATTATTGTTTATTTGGGTTAAAATCACCGGGTTTTCCGGCGGGTTAATGTATTCTGCGGTCTGCAGAATTGGTTTAAGGTTTAAGAATTTTAGCAATAGAAAGAGCATCAGCGATGGTGTCTTTGCTGTAGATTTGAGTCACACCCTGAGTAGTGGCTGCTTGGGTAACAATATTATGTTGATTTTGAGCGTTTGTTGCATTTTCAAACATAATTCCTGTAGAATGTGCAGCAGATTGATACACATTACTTAACGCCATTGCGGGAGATTCTGCTACTACTTTTACGTTAGACTGCGTTACCGCGTCTGTGATTTGTTCATTAACTGGCATAATGAGTAAGGTTTATTAGGTTAAAAACAACCGGGCTTTCCGGTTGAGGTTATTACTTGGATCAAATAGCTTAAAAATTAAGGCTTAAGGATCTTCGCAATAGAAACTGCGTCAGCTACAGTATCCAGGCTATAGATCTGCAGGATTCCCTGAGTGGTCGCTGCCTGGCCTAAAATATTCTGCTGATTTTGCGTATTTACCGCATTTTCAAACATGATTCCTGTAGAATGGGCTGCAGATTGATACACGTTGGCTAGTGCCATTGCAGGAGATTCTCCTACTACTTTTACGTTCGATTGTGTTACTGCGTCTGTGATTTGTTCATTAACTGGCATAATGGTAATTGTTTTTTTTGAGATCGGATCTCGGTTAATAAATTATTGAGGTAAACTAGTTTTATGTTGGAGTTTTAAACTCACCACAGATCCTGCAGATGAACATATTTCAAAAGCATTGGTATTAACAGGTTATGAATAAACTGGATCTGAAGGGTGGCTCTGAATACAATGGTTGAAACCCTATCTGTAAAACCTGTGCGAGTTTAAAGCATATTTTTTTTGTAAAAGGATGCGGTCTTTATTTTTAATATATGTCTCAAAAATAAATTCCTGCTGCGGGTATACTGGCAATGCCGGATTCCTTTGGGCTAAAGACGGATTCTGAATGATTGCTTTTGTACATTGACAGCATCTGAAAGGCGGTGCAAAAATAAATGTTGACCTGATTGTATATATGCTGAGAGCACCGGATTTCATCTTTGCAGAGAAATAAACCGCATCCGTAGTCTTTAGAGAGCTGGATTAAAAACGTTCTTTTTTAATGGCTTCCATTTGCCTGAGCTTTATATTTTTGGGACTCATTTTTTTTAATCCCATCACATAATGGCTGATCCCGGTCATAGCATTCCGTTGCTGGTTCAATGCAGAATTGATTTGCATCTGTCCGGTGGAATGTGCGCTTACCTGTGCAGAAATAGCCTGAGGTACTGCGGTAGACATTCCGGTTACGATTGTATCAATTTCGTTCATATTCATTCGTTTTGTTGGTTCTAAGGTTTGATATTACCCAATCTTGTATTCAGCTTATTCATTCGCTCCATTATTTTAAGTTCTTTCTCCTTTATTTTTGCTGTTGAGGCTTCCTGCAGTTTTTTCAGCTGTTCTTCATAATTCATTACAGGAGCATCAGGTGGTGGTGGACTGGCCACAGGAACAGGAGCTGCTTCATGCTGTTTTACGGCTTCCTCCAGTTTTTCAAGAAGAGGAGCCAGGGACTTCATGGTCTCTTTGATGGCTTTCTCCTTGATATAAGTAATGATTTCGTCTTCATGTCTTAAAACAAAAGGCATGATTTCTTTTTCTACCATTTCAGGTTCTGTCACAGGCACCGGTGGTCTGGGAGCAGGAGATTTCTTACTGATTTTTCTGCGCATACTTTATATTTTTATGAGATTAGAACATCTGTTTTTTACAGCAGATAATTAATAAATGCAGCAGCAGATCTCCAGTCCCGGTTGATTTCTTTCACTACATTATATCCGGTAATCTCCAGAGCGATACATGCTGAGATGGCACTGGCCGACAACATTTCTTTAAGCTGGTTAGAAGGAAGAGTCAGGACATAATCATCCGGAATCACGGGTGGTGTACCGTTATTTGGAGTTGTTTCGTTTACTATAATACTCAGGATTTCCTGAAAATAGTGGGCAATCAATTTGGAAGCCTGGAATTCCAGTTCTCTTTTTAATTCTATGATTTCATTCTGGCTTACCAATTCCGAAATAGCTGACACATCCACATCATGTACCGCATACTGTGCTTCCCCTGTATTAGACGGTGTAATCGTAATATCGGTTTTGAGTATACATTTTGATTTTTCAAGATTGATGGTAAGAAGCTTTGAGTCAATTTCCGGAGAAGCTACTTCACTTAAAGTGCTGAGAGGTAAAATTCTAACATTACAGTAAAAGGCTTTCGGATCATCCAGTTTGACCATGATCACAGCTATTCCCGTTGATTGATCTTTAGGTTCTACTACAAAACACTGAAAATGATTGTACCTTTTCCCTAATCTGTTGATACAGCTGACGAGTCTTATGGAAGGCTGAATATTAATGTCCGAGGTCTGAAGATTAAATATAAAACGTTCCGAATGATCGCTCTTTTTTATATCTGTACTTTTGGGATTCAGATAAAGAATATCATTGCTTCTGGTCAGATAAAGTCTTTCATTCAAATCATTTAAACTTTCCAGGTTTAAAATTTTGGCAGGTTTGGTTGCTGAGGAGTAATTCATCTCTTATTTATTTTAATTTTTTCAATGAGTTGGGCTATTATTGTTCTTTTCTTGGGATTAACTTCCGTTTCTATAGAAGAAATTACCGCTTCTTTAATCTCTGGTTTTACGAGTGGCTGTGTCAGTTTAACTGACTTTAATACTAATTTTCCCCCATGATCAGCCTTAATAGAGCTTTTTCTCATACTCTCTTTTTCTGATGAGACTTCTTCCGGAACCGGATCTACTTGTTTTTTTTTTCAGGATCTTCAGCCTCAGAGGAAACTTCCGTGTAAGATGGTGGAGAAGGAAGGGCTTCTGAGACAGGAAGCGCGTTGACATTATAAATAGTATTGGAAATTTTTGCCTTTACTTCAGCATAATCACTTACCATTTTGAATAAGTCTTTCATCATTTCATTGCCTTTTCCTGCATCCTGGCCTTGAATATTTTCAGCCATCTGAACAGAGGTCTCTTTATTGCCCGGAGCCGGCCCGAAAGTCGTTCCGTAGGTCAGGAGATTATTGGCCAATCTGCTCAAAGCAATTAAACCTACCTGCTCAAATCCTTTTAAGAATGACTGTAAATCCTGAACCATCATTCCTGTAGACTGTTCTATCATTACTTTGGTTACTCCGGTCATTGGAGAAGCTTTAGGCGGAGCCAATACCTCACTGTTCACAAATACTACAGCTTTCTCCGCCGGAGTGGTAGCATTGGCTGCCTGGAATTGTTGGGTTTCACTGTTGTTTTCACTCATGATGGTAAGGTTTTAAATTATCCTTTTAAAATTTTAATGGCATCTGCAACAATCGCAGGGTTGAGCTGGTTCAAGTTCTGCTGGTTTGTCACAGAATTCTGAATGGAAATTCCACTGGCATGCGTGGCCATCTGGTAAAGCATACTCATAGCCTGTGCGGGAGACTCACCAAGTACCGTAACGTTAGTCTGCGTTACTGCATCTGTAGTCTGGGTGTTTACTGTTTCTGCCATATTCTGGTTTTAATGGGTTACTATTTTTTTTGATTTAAATATTGACTATGAGATTGTTGATCTCTTTTGTCTGATACAAATTTCATTAAATAAAATAAATCTTCATTAAGGGAAAAAACGGAATTTTAAAAAATAAGGGAATTCTCCTATGAGTGAAATTTTAATCATGACTCTTTATGATATCTAAGAACTTAATGAATGAAATACACAAATACATTACCTGTAAATAAGGGTAAACCCCTAGTTTCTGAAAATGGGTTTTTCCCCTTTAACGAGTCAGAATGTTTCCGCAGAAATTTGTGTTATTAATATGGATAAAAACTCTGGAAGTCAGAATAGAGAAAAATTTCAGAAATCAAATAAATAACCTTAAATAAAACGATTATGAGCATTATAGGAAAATACAACAATTTGTTTTTCAGTGCAAAAGGAACAAATAACAAAGCTAAGATAGGAATCAGGCTGAAAAACGGAAAGATAAAAGCAATGACTGTGCAGGAGGTCTTCAATACCTACTTTATAAACAGCAGGGAAAACGAAAGAAAGATGCTGGAAACCCTGGAGCTGATGGGAGGAGATATAAAAGATATCATTCAGGTACTTGACATTTATAACGCAGACTATCTATCTGAAGGAGACTATAAATTCAACCATGATCAGTGGGAAAGTGACAAGTATGAAAATGAAAGAAAAGAAAAGTATGGGGATGTCAGCGAAAAGGAAAGGCATGAAGTTAATATCATTATGAATACCCAGGTTGTTACATCTTCTGTATATCGGGATCTGCAGCAATTGTTTTTTATCAAAAAATTTCATGAAAGAAGATGGGATAACGGAAGTAAAAGTAAAGAATTTATGAGGCAAAGACTTGGTTTATTGAGGAACGGAACAGAAGGCAGTCCTGATCTCCATACGATGACATTCTACAGAACAATGGGAGAAACAGAGTTTAAAGGAATAAGTGAATGGGCTGAAAAATATAGGACAGAAGGTGGAAATATTAAAACTGATCTTACTTTCCATCATGAAATAATGAATACAAAGGTATTTGCCAACGATAATATCCCGAATGAGATACCCGTTCGTCATCATTTGGGCGGATACAGCCAGGCCAGATGGTATGCGAGACCTGATAAGCATCAGTTTAAATTTCTCGTGCAGTTTGTATTGAATAAGAATGCTAAAGGATTCTTTGGAGAGCCGGAGCAGTTAGTTTTACAAAGAACATCCAAAAATAGTAATTCTGCGGTAGCAAAAATTAAATCATGGTTTGAAGATAACGAAATACCGTTTGAAGAAATAAGTAACAGTGAAGGCCAAAAAGCAGGTAGAATAGGCCTTAAAAATGAAGATAAGGAAGGAGAGGGATTAAGTATTTCGTTAGGGGAGAGCGGAGATACCCAGGAAGTATTTCAAGGTTTGCTCAGCAGAATACGGCTTATTGAAGTAATTGCTCCGGATTAGATTTTTCAAAATTAAGAATATAGTAAAAAGACAGCCCCTATCAATAAAAGGCTGTCTTTTTAATAAACAGATTACGCTGAAAGTGGGCGATCCTCCAGTTCTTTCCTCTTCCTCCAGAAGAAATAAGCCACAACAGCTGTTGCAATAGGCAGCGCAATACCAAACTCATCAATATAATAATTCGTATTTCCCGTATCTGCAGTTAGAGGAGTAAAAATAGACTGTATAAAAAGATTATGACTGGCATGTAAAATAACACCTGTCCATAAACTCCCGGATTTTAATCTTAACCATGTAAAGATGAAACAAGCTGCAAATATCATAACCGTAAAACATAGAAGAGCCAGCCATTTAGGTCCGCCTGTATTATAATTGGAAAAAAGCAGGAGAGGATAATGGTAGATCGACCAGATTACACCCATCCAAAGAGAAGTAGCGGTATAAGAATTCATTTTGGCCAGCTGAGGAGTTAAAAGACCACGCCAGCCTATTTCTTCACCTAATGCAGAGCCTACTGAACGTACCATGCCAAAACTGCTCATCAGAATAACATACAGAATGATCGTGAGACCATCTGGAAGATTCCAGCCCATTCCTTTGCCAATTTCCGCGACAAATTCATGATTATAAAAGCCGCCGGCACCGCTGATCCAGATGATGAGGTAAGGTACCAAACTATAAAGAACAGGAATACAATACGCCATAATCTGGTATTTTGTCGGTTCCCATTTCCATCCCAGGGAAGAAATGGGAATATTTCTGATACGGCAGGTAAGAAATGCAGCAATAGCGGGGCACCACATGACAATTGTTGCATAAGAGATCATTCCGCCGCCAAGTTTTCCTGTACGAATACACATATAATAGACTGGAAGACAGAAAAGCAGAGTAAGAATCAGATAAGTAGCAATATTCTTCCTGATTTCGGATTTGGATAGTGTATTTTCCATAAACTGATGTGGTGTTAGTGTTTGTAAATAACTGAAAAATAGAAAGTTATTTTTAAATAAAAATACACTTATTTTTTATATGATTAATAATTTAAATATCAGCAGAAGTAAGAAAAAATTTTAATAAGGAAAACTGTAAATTAGCCAAAACATTTTTTTCAGAATATCCCCAACGATGTCCAAGCTAAAAGCCATAAGAGAACAAAAAAATCTGACCCAGGAAGAGCTGTCAGAACAATCCAAGATTTCCGTAAGAACCATTCAAAGGATAGAATCCGGAACAGAGCCGAAGGGACATACGTTAAGATCACTGGCTCAGGCTCTGGAAATAGAAGAGATTGAATTGCAGCAGGATCAGCCGGCAGCAATTTCAGAAACAGATGAGGTTGAAATAGAAGCAAAAGAAGAGAACGCTCCAATCAATTATTCATACATTAAAATCATTAATCTTTCCTCACTCATCTTTACCCTTTTACCACCACTGAACATTTTCGTTCCACTTATTCTCATGCATAGTATGAAGCAGAGAAACAGCCTGGCCAGACAGATTATTTCAGTTCAGATGATCTGGACAGTGATGGCGCCTATTACCTTCATGCTTGGCATCTTTTTAAAGTTCGGAAAACAGTTTACCCTGATCCTGATGATCCTGATTGTGCTTTCCAATGTATTTATCATCCTTAGAAATGCAGCCGAAATAGATAAGAATAAAAAACTCTATTTCAGACTGAAATTCAGTATGATATAAAGCCTGTCATGACTTTGTCGGGTTTTTGTCGGGTTCATTTTTAGCAGAAAAACAAAAGGAAATTGAATCTTTGTCAAAAAATAACAATGACAAAGTTTTCAAGGTTCACCCTTCCTTTTTTAATGCTGTTCATGAGTGTCATGCAGGCACAGATAGAAAAAACAGATCCTCTTTATAAAACCATTATGTCGAAAGACAGCCTGTTTTTTTCTATAGGCTACAATACCTGCAACATCAAGCAGATGGAAAATCTGTTGAGCGATAGTTTTGAATTTTACCACGACAAAGGAGGTTTCGAAGACAGGAAAAATTTTATCATTGATTTTAAAAACGGATTGTGCAAATCCCCGGAAACTTATCAGCTCAAAAGAGTACTGGTTGATAAAAGCACAGAAGTTTATCCTATGTATAAAGACGGGAAGATCTATGCTGCCATTCAGAATGGAGATCATCTGTTTTATGAAAAGATGGGGAGCCAGGCGGAGAAACTAGTAGGGGAAGCAAAATTTACCCATTTATGGATACTGGAAAATGGTGAATGGAAGCTTAAAAATTCATTGAGCTTTAATCACCATCCGAAGCAGACTACCGATAGTGAAACTATGTTTGATAACGATCAGTCCATGCAAAGCTGGCTGAAAGAAAATAATATTCCAACGCTGGGATTAGGAATTATCGAAGATGGAAAATTACAGCAGGTAAAAGTTTTTGGCGGGATCAGGAAAGGAATTCCAGCAGCTCATAACGCCTTATTTAATGTAGCATCACTCACCAAACCTGTTACAGCTATGGTAGCCTTACGCCTGATAAGTTCAGGCAAGTGGAAACTGGACGAACCTCTTGATACTTACTGGATAGATCCCGATATTTCGCATGATCCAAGGCATACAAAATTAACCACCAGAATGATCCTGAGCCACCAGACAGGTTTCCCGAACTGGAGATGGATGAATGCAGATAAGAAACTGAACTTTCAGTTTGATCCCGGCACCAGATACCAATACTCAGGAGAAGGGTTTGAATACCTTCGGAAAGCACTGGAAAAGAAATTTGGGAAAACGTTGGAGAAGTTAGCACAGGAACTCATCTTCCAGCCTCTCAAAATGAAGGATACCAGTTATATTTGGGGTAAAGATACTGACGAAGCAAGATTTGTAACAGGATATAATGAAAAAGGGGAAGCTTACCCCATCGAAAAAAGTACTACAGCCAATGCTGCCGATGATCTGCATACAACGGTAGAAGATTACGGAAATTTTATGGTCAGCATTATGAAAGGGAAAAATCTGAAACCGGATGTTTTTCAGGAAATGATCAAAAAGCAGGTAAAGGTTAAAGAAAATAAATATTTCGGATTAGGTTTTGAGGTATATGATCTTGGAAATGGTGAATATGCATTATCTCATGGCGGAGCAGATCAGGGAACAAGATGTATCGCCATTGTATTGCCCGATTCAGGAAAAGGAATTGTAATTTTTACCAATGTGGATGATGGTTATAAGGTGTATGAAAAGCTTGTACTTCATTACTTAGGAGAGCAGGGACGAAAAATTATTAAGATAGAAACTAAATGATTATATCAGTGATAAAGATATTATCGCAATAATCATTGTGTATCTTTGAAAGATTAGAAATACTTGATATATAAATAATTTCTATAGTATGCTTTTAGAAAAATTACTTGAAGAGTTTGATGTAGACCCCAATACCTTTAGTTCGGAAGAATCTAAGTTATTTGATCAATATTTTGAACAGATCTCAGTCAGGAAAAATACATTTCTGATTAAAGAGGGGGAAACAGAAAAGTACAGTTATTTTGTTTTTGAAGGCTTATTGCGTTGCTGGATAATTAATCATAAAGGAGATGAACAAACGTTTTGGTTTTGTAAGAAAGGAACTTTTTCATTGTCAAATATATCCTTTACATTACAGGAAAAATCCGCTTTTAATGTACAGACCATCGTAGACAGCGTTATCTACAGGATAGACAAGAAGAAGGCCGCCGAATTATATTCTGCTATTCCCAGATTAAAGACAGTTTTTGATGACTTAACAGCTATATTACTTAATAAAATACTGAATAGAAATATTGACCTGATTAAGTATTCCCCCGAGCAGTATTACCTCCGGATGATTGATGAATATGGTGTCACTTTAAATTATATCCCCCTAAAAGACATAGCCTCTTATCTGGGGATCACACCACAAGCGCTGAGCAGAATTCGTAAACGCATTTTTTAACCTGGGTTCAGTATTTTAGATGAATAAGTTCTGACCTTTGTGATTCTAAATTTACAATTATGATCAGAGAAATTACGGTAACAGATTATCCACGTTTGATTGAGATCTGGGAGAGCGCAGTGAGGAATACCCATGATTTTCTTAAAGAAGAAGACTTTGCTTATTATAAAAAACAGCTTCCTGGCTATTTCCCGCATGTCACCCTTTCAGGGTTTGAACAAGAAGGTATTTTAGTTGGGTTTGCAGGTGTTGCGGAAGGAAACCTTGAAATGTTGTTTGTAGACAATAACTACCGAAGTACCGGAATAGGAAAAAAATTAATTGAATATGCAATATCTCATTTACAGGTAACCAAAGTGGATGTAAATGAGCAAAATAGCCAGGCTGTTGGTTTTTACAGACATATGGGGTTCAATATACTGAAGAGATCCGAACAGGATGGAGAAGGTAAAGAATATCCCGTCCTGCATATGCAATTATAGCCTATAAATAAACAGAAAATCCCTGCGTTCAAAAGAGCAGGGATTATTTTTATATAAATCTAAATTTATTTTACCTTTTCAAGGAGATATAATTTTGCTCCGGAAAAACCTAATTTAGGCATGATATTGCCTTCCAGAACCATAGTTTTATTAGTCACATCAATCACAGATATATAATTGTTGGAATTATACTCTATATAATTCTCCTTTTCTTTTGTGGATGGATTTTTTCCGAATTCCATAGAATATTTTACCCAATCTTCATCCTGTGTACTGCAGTGTACGGGCTTGAATTTGGACCTCTTAGCCTTGAAAACAATCTGATCAAAACCTTCCGTACATTCCGAAGTAAATGTTCCGTCCGGATTCTGATCTTTTGAAAAATCTTCAAAAGAACCACGGTAAACACCTACTACTTTCCAGGTACCATCCAGACGGTCTTCATCTATCTTTCCCTTAGCCTTGCTTACGGCCCAGCTAATCCCGTTTACTGTACCTTTTACCGCTTTATAACTTAAGCTTACTGCACCTGATACTACTTTTGTAGCCGTTCTTACCACACATGATTGGAGAACCAATACAACCGAAGCCAGCAATAGTATTTTTTTCATTTTGTCAATTTTTTCAGATACGAAGATAGGGTTTTTAAAAAAACTGATGGATTTCAAAGACTATTGATCAAAATAATGGGTAAGATCAGATATATTTTTGATATGAAGATCTTCAGCCTGCTTTCTTCGCATCATCAGAGCATAAGCATTATTAAATCCTAACGGTTTCAGCCATTGAATCCCATATTGTTTTTCAAACTCGGTATTCACATATTCATAGGTTGTCTCAGGACTTTTGGACACATTGCTGATGGTCTCTGTGGAAGGTTTTAAAAGCACCAGAAGCCCTGTTCCCGTATATTCAGGATAAAAGTCTATGGCATCATTCATTAACGCATCAAAACATATTTTTGTTCCCCCTAAACCCGTTTTCGTTTCCACTTTATAATCTGTATACCCTTCAATAAGCATAGTATACATTTCTGCGAGAATATATTGCTCACCAAAGATTTTTGAACCAATTCTGACTGTTCCGGAATTTCTTTTTCCAGGACTTTTATACAGATTATTTCTGATGAGAAATTCCTTTGCAATCTTTTCCGGGGTTTCATGGAGATGATCAGCTATGTAATTCAGGTCTGTCATAATGGAATCTGTGAACTTTCCTGCCAATAGATTTAAGGTTCTCTCCAGCTCCGGAAATTTTTTCAGCGTTTTGGTCTTGATAATGGGAGCCGCATAATAAGGAGGAAATATTTTTTTATCATCATCCAGTACATACAGATCATACGCTTTGATTCTGCCGTCTGTAGAATATCCGCTGATCAGATCCAGTTCATTCTCATAAGCAGCCTTATACATAATCGCATCACTTACCACAAGAGGATTTACATTGAGTCCATAGACTGAGCGAAGCCCGATATCACCATCCTGTCTACCCATAAATTCCGGTGTAAAACCCGCTTTAATCGTACGGTGTGACCCAAAAATCAGAACATATCCTATTCCCAGAATAATAAGGATAACAGGAAGAATATATTTTAGTTTTTGAAAGAACCGATAACCCGATTTCTGGATCATGGCAATAATCTGATCCAGAAAAACAGCTAATAATGCCGCCGGAATGGCTCCAGCCAGAATCATATTCGTATTGTTGAGCGAAATTCCCCCGAAGATAAACTCTCCCAAACCTCCTGCTGCCACAAAAGAGGCCAGAGTAGCCACTCCAACATTAATAACAGCAGCGGTCCTGATACCTGCTATAATAACCGGCATGGCCAAGGGAAGCTTTACCTTAAAAAGAAGCTGGTTTCTGTTCATTCCCATGGCCTTTGCAGCCTCAATCACAGCTGGATCTACACCCGTAATTCCGGTATAGGTATTCCGGATAATGGGAAGAAGGGCATAGATCAATAAAGCAGCAATGGCGGGCTTCGGACCAATGCCTAAAACAGGAATCATAAATCCCAGCAAGGCAATACTCGGAATAGTCTGTAAAATTCCGGCGATGCCCAGCACCGGACTGGAAAGCTTCTTTTTTCTGGAAATCAGTATTCCTAATGGCACTCCCACAATGATAGCCAAAAGCAGAGACAAAAAGGTAAGCCCAAGATGCTGAATGATCTGGGTGGTTAATTTTTCGTGCTGTTCCGCAATAAATTGCCAAAGACTCTGCTGCTGCGTCATACCATCTGTGATTTTCTATACTGATTAAACGCTCTAACCACTTCTTCATACACTTCAGCGTTTTGGTGATCCGAACTCAATTGCTGTAAAATATCCCATACACTTTTACTACCCGTACCGTTGGGTCTGTAGTATACATTTTCTGGTGTAAGAAACGGGCTGATGTGATGTAACGATGTTACTTTATACTCTAATAAAAGACGGTTTTTGGTGAAAAAATCACGCACAAAGTCATTTTCAGGGTGGTAAAGCATTTCTCTGGGAGTACCGGTCTGTATAATTTTTCCCTGATCCATCAGACATATCCGGTGACCCAGCTCAAAGGCTTCCTGTACATCATGAGTAACCAATATGATAGTTTTACTTTTAAGTTCTTCCAGCGATTTAAATTCCGAATGAATATCAGCCTTGGTAATCGTATCAAGCGCTCCGAAAGGTTCGTCCATCAGCAAAACAGGATTATCTGCAATCAAAGCTCTTGCAATACCTACCCGCTGCTGTTGTCCGCCGCTCAACTCGTGGGGAAACCGGGAAAGTACCTCTTCAGAAAGATGGAGTTTGGCCAAAAGCTCATCCGTTTTCCTTTTCGTCTTCTTTTTGTCCCATTTCAATAGCTCAGGAACTACTGCAATATTCTGCTGAATTGTATAATGGGGAAATAACCCCGAATGCTGCATGACAAAACCAATTCCCATTCTCAGTTCCTCAGCCTTCTGATCACGGATATTTTTGCCATCTATGAAAATATTTCCGGAATCTGCTTCTATGAGACGGTTGATCATCTTAAGCGTGGTTGTTTTCCCGCATCCGCTGGTTCCTAAAAGAACAAGAATCTCCTGATCAAATGCCTGAAAAGAAATTTGATCTACTGCCTTTTTTCCGTTAAAACTTTTTGAAATTGATTCTACTGTAATCATCGGCAAAAAATTACTGGGCAAGTCTGATTCCTGTGAACTGCCATTTTAAATTAGGCTGAAAAAAATTGCGGTATGTATTTCTGCTGTGTCCCGGAGGAGTAGCTTCCGATGCTCCTCTTAAGACCATTTGATTGATCATGAATTTTCCGTTATATTCTCCTACAGCTCCTGCTTCTTTCTTAAAATGAGGGTAGGGCAGATAAGCAGAATTCGTCCATTCCCAGCGTGTTCCCCAGTCAAAATAAACGGAAGCCGTTTCCCATTCTTCTTCAGTAGGCAGACGCATTCCTTTCCAGGAAGCAAAAGCAGACGCTTCATAGAAATTGATATGGCACAATGGGGCGTCAGGGTCTATTTCCTGTAAGCCATTGAGGGTATAATACATCCATTTATTTTCGATATAATGCCAGTACAGCGGGGATTTTGCAGCATTCTGTTTCACCCAGTCCCATCCTTCAGCATGCCAGTGTCTGAAATCTTCATATCCGCCTGCTTTCATAAATTCTAAATATTCACTATTGGTGACAAGCCGGCTGGCAATTTTAAAATCTGTAAGATATACTTTATGCCTTCCTAATTCATTATCAAAGCAAAATCCATCTCCTTTATATCCAATTTCATAGACTCCTTCAGGAAACCTGAGCATTTCCAGATCTTCGGAGTTGTTTTTTCCGGGTTTTTCTTCTTTTGTATACGCCGGGAAAAGCGGATTGTGCCCTAAAATATATTTAATGTCAGTCACTAATAATTCCTGGTGTTGCTGCTCATGGTTAAGCCCCAGTTCCAACAGCGGTTCAAGAGCTTCTGTCAGAAATGAGCTTTCAAGAAAAGCTTCCATATGCTCATCTACATATTTTCTGTATTGATACACCTCTGAAACAGAAGGACGGCTGAGGTTTCCGCGGTCGGTCCGGATCACCCTTGCTCCGATAGTTTCATAGTAGCTGTTGAAAACAAAATTATACTGTGGATCAAAAACCTTGTAATCCGGAAAATGCGGGGTAAGGATGAAAGTCTCAAAAAACCAGGTGGTATGACCAAGATGCCACTTCGGAGGGCTTACATCTACAATCGGCTGCACTACATAATCCTCGATTTCCAGCGGAGCACAGATTTCTTCAGAACGTCTGCGGATGTTCCGATACTTTTTGGTAATATCTTTTGCGATGATCTCTGGTGTCATGTCTTTTAGTTTTTAATGATTACAATTCTATGAAATAAGGATGTTTTATTTTTTCACTTTTGCAGATTGGCTGTGTGTATCATCTCTTTTTATTTTACCTGCCAGATGCTGTCTAAAAACCATTTTTTAGCATCTTTGATTTCTCCTGTGATGGTAAAACCTGATTTCTCGCCCAATTCCCTGATGTTTTCAGGAGAAAATTTCTGTGAAATTTCCATATCGATAAGTTCGTTTTCTTCAAAAGAAATCTTTGTATTGTCAATCATAACATCCTGGCTGATAAGGCTGATCAGAAAACTTCTGCAGGCTCCGGTAACAGGATCATAAGTCTGGTAATGCTGAAATTGTTTCACATCGAAATTACCACCCAGTTCATTGTTGATACGGGTCAGAAGATTAAGGTTAAAAGAAGCGGTAATTCCTTCTTTGTCATTATAAGCCTCCAGAATAATGTGCGGATTTTTCTTGAGGTCAAATCCTACCAATACACGATCTTTTGTGGATAGATTGCTATTCAAATGCAGACAGAAGTCTTCAGCCTCTTCAGGAGTCATATTCCCGATATTGCTTCCTAAAAATAAAACAACTTTTCTCCGGTCCGATAATGAAGCGGCTTTTTGAAGCATTTCAAAATAATCCCCTTCCAGACAGGTAATTTTCATTTTCGGAAGCTGATTGCTTAGTTTTTTGTGGAGTATCGAAAGGATATTTCCTGAGATATCAATCGGCATGTAAGTAAAGTCAATCCCTTTCCTGATCAGCTGTTCAAGTAAGTAGGTGGATTTTATGGCGTCTCCCGCTCCTAATTCAATCAGGTCGAAAGATTCATTTCCGGGAATAAGCAGATCAATAAGTTTATCTGTTTTATTTTTGAATATATCCAGTTCACACCGGGTCAGATAATAGGAAGGCATGGCCATGATTTCCTGAAAAAGATGATCACCTATCTTATCGTAAAAATACTTTGAAGATAATTTTTTAGGAGTATTTTGAAGTCCGTTCAAAACATCTGAACGGAAATGATCAACAGCATTCTTTTCAGTCTTAGATTGTGGGTCTAACTGTATATTCATAAGTCTTATTTTGTGTGATTTTGTAGATTATTGCAATTATCCTGCCTTTTACAACATGAAATTTTTTTGCATATATCTAATTAAATATAAACAATTTTACTTTTAATAGAATGATTATCATGATGTTTTTACAAGATGTGGTACTTTTTTATACCCCGGAAATTCTTTCTCTTGAAATTAAAACAATGAAGAAGAGTAGGGAAGTTGTCCGGTTTAACGGCCGAAAATCAGTATTCAACGTTTGATATGACCTGTTCAAAGTATTTGTTCTTATTCCGATCTCTGCTTTGCCATAATTTTACCATCACAAAACATCATTATTATGAATACTACATTGAATTTCAGTAAAAAAATACAATCCGTTTTATCCCTGTTTATTTTGATGGGAATGGGATTTTTGTTTTTAAAAGCACAGACGTATACCAAGGGTGAAAAAGACCTGGAAACATCCGTTACCTCCGCGTTTCAGAATACAAAGAACATCAGAGCCGGATTGCTGAACGTTGGATATGCAGAAGTAGGCCCGGCCAATGGAAAACCTGTTATTCTTCTTCATGGATGGCCTTATGATATCCATAGTTTTGAAGAATCCTCCGCTATACTTGCTGAAAAAGGATACCGTGTCTTAGTCCCTTATTTAAGAGGCTATGGAACCACTACCTTTATCTCACCGGATACAAAACGCAACGGTCAGCAGAGTGCTGTTGCATTGGATATCATCGCTTTTATGGATGCCCTGAAAATAGATAAGGCCATCATTGGCGGTTTCGACTGGGGTGCAAGAACCGCAGATATCATGGCTGCACTGTGGCCTGAACGATGCACAGGACTGGTAGCGGTAAGCGGCTATTTGATTGGAAGTCCAAAGGCCAATGAAAAACCTTTGCCTCCGAATGCCGAGTTGTTATGGTGGTATCAGTATTATTTTTCAACAGAAAGAGGGTATAAGGGGTATAAAGCCAATACTTTAGCCTTTAATAAACTGATATGGAAAACGGCTTCTCCAAAATGGACTTTTGATGACCAGATCTACGAGCGTTCTGCCAAAGCATTCGATAACCCTGATCATGTAGATATTGTGATCCACAATTACCGCTGGCGTCTGGGATTAGCAAAAGGAGAAAAACAATATGATGCACTTGAAGCCAGGCTGGCAAAATCTCCGTCCATTTCGGTCCCAACGGTTACTCTGGAAGGTGATGCCAACGGAGCCGCATTTCCCGCACCGGAAAGTTATGCTTCCAGATTTACAGGTCAATATGCACATCATACTTTAACGGGCGGAATTGGTCACAATTTGCCACAGGAAGCTCCAAAAGCATTTGCAGATGCAATCATAGAAGTAGATTCCATGTCACAATCCAAATAAAAATCTGAAAGAATAAAAACAAAACCACTGCTCAATAACAGTGGTTTTTTATCTTTATAGTATTCTAAACTAGTTTTTATACTCTTCTTCAACCTTCAGTTTATTCACCAAAGGATTGGCATACATTGCTAAGAAATACTCTCTGGAAACAGGATCTGAAGGATCTATGCGCATTTCAAGTCTGCGGACAAATAACTGTTTTTCCTGTTCCGTATATTCGGAAGCATATGTATTTGTGTTATGAAGCAGATCGTAAGCGATGTACTTGGTTGGCCAAAGCTTATAATTACTGATGATAGAACGGTCAATTACCTGTGCAATGGCCTGCAGCTGTTTGTTTTTATTATCAATGCTAGCTGCTATTTCATCCAGTTCTTTATCCAGAACATCACCGGCATGAAGGTGGATGCGTTTCTTTTGGCCCAGAATTCCGCTGATAATGTTGGTGAAATCTTCATTTTTCCCTTTAATGTATTCCTCATCCCTGTGCTGTGCCAGCAGTTGAGGCATTTTTAAGGAATCTGTAGGATCATATTCATAAGAGATGGAGATCGGAACAATCTTTAATATTTTAAAATAATCTGTCAATGATTGGTCTCCGGCTGCCATGGCAAGCATTTTCAAAACACCCTGCTGGGTAGAATCGTTACCATTTTTGGTACGGCCTTCACGCTGGGCAATCCATACAGAGCGGTTTTCCTGAAGGAGCAGCTCTTTAATATACTCAGACATCGTCTGTGAACTTGTCAACTGTTCACGAAGCGGCAGTCCTCTTTGTACTAGAAAGTTACGGTTCAACTTGGCCAGTACATTTAAGAAATTCTTACGTACAAGATTATCACCAATGGCAGAAGCTGTCATTACATAACCCCCTTCCAGCAATACCAGATTAAGCAGCGAAGTATCCAGAACGATATCCCTGTGGTTCGAGATGAAAAGGTAAGCAGTGTTTTTGTCCAGCTTATCAAAGCCAGAAGTCGTTAAACCGTCAGAACTTTTTGCAAGGATCTGGCGAACGGCAAAGGCCACAAACTGATGCTGAAAATCACTGATGGAATGAACATTCTTAAACTGTTCCAGCCAAACCTGCTCATCTGTATCAGGAAAAGTAAAATTCATAAAGGCTTTCATCATGGGATCACGGGCGATGCTCTGTAATCTCTCATTCACTTCCTGATCATAGAAATACCGGATTTCATCAAACTTAGACATGCGGTTAGGTAAAAATTAAAACTTTTTGCAAAAGAACGAAAATTTATCGGGGGAGAGGCTATAAAGGGTGTTAAAGTATTATGAAGGGCGTAGGAGTTTGGGTTCGGCAGCACTCTTCTATCTTAGTCTGTAGCAGAAATTCAATAGAAATGGGCTTTAGCCCATTTTAATAAGAAAACATCCCTTTGGCTTTAGCCTAAACTTAGAGGTGTTATATTGAGATTCCTGCTGAATGACAAATGTTGTGGATAGGCTAAATGAACAGTTTGTATTTTGTCTGGGGCAAGTAAGTGGCTATGCACCCACATAGAAACACTCATTCTGCAGGAATCTAAACTCTTATTTTATCCTCATTCATTATCCAATTTAAGATTTTTGATCCTATTTGATCATTTAATAGTGTATTGCAATCTTTAAAAATAGAAACTTTCCCCAGACCACATTTATGTTGATCAGCAGTATTGTCAAGTGAAACAAAACGTATGTACCCATCAAAATCATCATTACTTGACGGATACAGTAAAAGTGATTTGCTACTTTTCCAATATTCATTGTAGACGTACATTTGTCTTAGATCATGTATTGATGGTTTGTTATTGCCTATATTTTTCCATTTAGTATCAATAATAAATTGTTCTTTGTCACACAGTAATACAATATCCGGGTGTATTGAAACATTCCTCCAAAATGTTTTAGAATTTTGTCCGTAAACTTGTATATTATTATCTTTAGATGCCTGTTTTATCCGAATTAAAATATATTCTTCCCATAATTTATTCATGTCAAATAATAAGGCCAACATTTTTTCAGTTCCCTTTGAAATGTTTGGTGCATAGTTTAATATGATAAGTCTTGCTATCGAAATTGCAGTTTCGTAAGGTGCATTTTTCCTAGATCTAGGAAGCTTTGTAAATGTAGATTCAGTGGCATTAATTGATTTTACCTCTGGAAAATCTAGCTTTAATGTTTTACATTTAGCATGAAGATAACTTCCTTTAGATAAATTAGTAATAATATCTAAAGCTTGTCCTAAGACCTGATGAATAAGATGATCTTTTCCATACACTTGATGTGTAGTATAAAAACGTTCTTTGTGAGCCAGGTTTTTCTGTATATGAATTGCAAATTCCAGCTTTCCTTTTAATGCTTTTACATTTCCTGTTTGCTTATAATATTGTTTTATTAATCCCTGATGAATTAATAGTTGTACTTCACTTAAAAACCATTCAAAATAAATATCCAAAAGGGTTATGGACTGTCTTGCAACATTTGTTTGACCAGCCTCATGAATCTTTAATTTTTTAGTTAAGTGTAACATTTCAATAAGAACACTCTGCCATTTTTTTTTATTCTCTTCTGGTTCATAACGATCTATTTTGGGAAGAATCTCAATCGTAAGATTATCAACCTGAAGAACTCCAACGAATTGTTTGAAAACGACACCATTATGTTTCAAATCAAAATATTGATAGTTGTGTAAGGCATTAAGTTTAGACAACGCTATGAAATGTTTTGTATCAAAATCTCTTTCGCCTATTCGTAAAAAACTATGTTCATAGACCTGTATTCTTTTATGAGAAATCATATTCTTAGTAAAAGTTTTATTGCGTCGTCAAAATTTAATTCATCGAACGGAATTAATTCAAATGTTTTTTGAATATCAATATCATCTACGTCGTAAAAATCAGCAAAAATTTCTTTGTCTTTATGTCTGTCCTTTTCTCTAACAAATCCTTTTCCTAAAATTAATCCAATTTTGCTGTAATCACTGTAGAAATACTCCTGAAACAAAGGTATTATCTCATTTTTGAAAGAGTTTTTAAAGTCTTCTTTAATAAAGTACGAATGTCCCAGAGTATAATTTCTATCTAAAAGGAGTTCAATTCGGGTGTTGATTTTTTCCATAACATCTGCCCGTGGGTAATCATTAAATGCTTTATCCTCAATCACCTTTCTATCAGGAAGCATTTCAGTGAAACAGAATCGTCTTCTTAAAGCAGTATCTAAAGCTTCAACGCTTCTATCTGCGGTATTCATGGTTCCAATAATATATAGGTTTGGAGGAACACAAAACTGAATTTCACTTTTAGAATAGGGCAAAGTAACCCTTGTTTCATTAAGTTGGCCTAAACGCTTATCTTTTTCAATTAAAGTGATGAGTTCCCCAAATATCTGAGAAATGTTTCCTCTGTTTATTTCATCAATAAAAAGATAAAATGGCTCACTTACTTCAAATTTTGCCTTAACAACTTCTTTTGGACTTTTTAATGCGTCATTTAAATCCTCAAATCCAGCAAGATTTGCAGCCCTATCACATGCAATTTTAAAGATGCCGTCTTCAACATTATACCTTAATTCATCATCTTCATCTAAATCTGGTTTGATTCCTTCAATGAAATCTTCATAAGAGAAGGACTGATGAAAGGTTGTAAAAATACTATTATTAGATTGGGGAATCAGTTTTACAGATTCAATAGTCGTAGTATCATCAAAAACAATGTTATTTTCCTGTAATGCCTGTATTAAGGAATTCCATCTTTTACCTCCATTCAGTTTACCAAACGTAGGTGTGTAAGAAGCAGATAATAATTCAGGAGTGTCAAAAATTTTAATCCATTTTACTTCAATGGTTTGAAAATCAAAACCATTTACAACAGCTTTTGAAAAGTCATAATTATGAAGGGCTTCAGCGATACCATAAAACTTTTTACCGGAGATAATACATAGATAATCTCCTTGTTTTACATCTGAGAAATAGGTTCTCATCTTGAAATTTTCCGTATGCTTTTTATCCAGATCATTTAAATCACCAAGTCCAACTGAACACCATTCATAGCCTAGTCTGGTGCCATTTTTTAGATCATTCCATAAATATCCTCCTTGCCCTGGAGCCAGATGCCAGAATGTTTTATGGCGATCAATTTTTATAGAAGAAGTAACAGGTTCTTTAGTTTCAGTCTTTTTAGTAGAGTTTAAAAAAGAATTGATTTTATAAGTTTTCCCGGTTCCCGGAGGTCCATAGAAAATTTGATTAGGATAACTAAGATCAAAACTAGTATTTTCCTCAATGTTTATGTTCTCATTATTTTCTGTTTCACTTTTATTCCATAGGAGCTGAGTAAAATCAAAATAATCCTGATCGGCCCCTTTCTTTTGTATAATAAAACTATTGAGTGCAGGATAACTTTTGATATCCTCATCAAAACCTAAAAATTCAGCAGCATTATATAAATTGTCCCACTTATAGATATTAACAATTTTGAAATCGTTATATAAAAAGGCAATTTTCCATTTGTAAGCATCACCTAAGTTAATTTTATCAATGCTTTCCAGATCATTATTTTGTGCACTCTCAACAATTTCCAATAAAATTAATTTGATTGTTGAAAATGCTTCTTCTCTTGTTTTACCATATTTTGAATGCCAAGCATATTCATCATCTGTCATTCTATTCCCACTCACCACCTCTTTACTTTTATCTCTACGTTTGTAGATACCAAATTTATAAGAAGAGCCTCCCCAAATACTTCCTAAAAGATTTGTCTTTGCTTCAACCCAATAGCAAAAGGATGTTTTATCCAGATTAGTATATTCCTCTAATTTTAAATCCTGGATTCTTGATAAAGGCCATTCGTTAAGAAATTCTTCTTTTAATTTGTAATACTCTAAGTTTTTCATTGATTTTTGTGTAGATAATTTAATGAAGTAGGTGCTGAATCAACTATGGTTTTAATTCCTTATTATAATTTTCAAGTGTTATGGTATAATAAATATAACTGAAATAAGAACTGGAAATGAAGGTATGTAAATATTAAATATTCTATTACCATTATGTGTGATATGAAATAGTATTTGTTCTCATGGTTTTATAATTATAGATTGCAATGATAGTAAAAATCTTTAGCTCCCGCTTACGGGAAAGCGTAAATTTTCTTAAAAGTCACTATAAATATTGCTTAGAAATACCCATAGACCCTTCGGAAGTCCCTCTAGCCCCTTCACCAAGCCTCTGGAGGGCCTTCATGAACGGTCTCCACCTCCTTCATGAAGGGGCTATACCCCCTTGGGTAAGGGGGTAGACGGACTTGGATAAGGGGCTCCACCTGCTCATATAAGAGGGTAGAGACCGTTGTTCAAAGGGGTAGAGAGGGTTGCTGTACTGCCTGGAGGGTGTCAGGAAGGAGGTAAGAGGGGTAGTAGATTATTGTAAGAATCATGTGTACTATTCATATGACTTCATCAGTGGCGTAGCCGCCATTCTTTGCTCCCTCCAATCATCAATTCGAATCAATAAAACATTTGCATTTTAAAATATTCTGTTTCTTCAGATGCAATGGCTTATTATTTTGTTTTAAACGCAGGGTCGCAAAGTTTTCAATATTGGTATGTTTTTTAAGACGCAGGAAAATCAAAGATTTTCAGCAGGTAAGTATATTGGGTTATAGCAATTTTATCGGAGATAAAATCCTTGCGCCTCAAACAGCGTCCCTATAATAAGAACTTGCGTCTTTGCGATTTCCAACCAAAAATCAGCAAATGGGCGAGCACAAAAAAGCACGTTTCTCACGTGCTCTCAAAAAAGTATTTATTCTTACTGATTGTTGTTTGAACCGGATGCAGGCGGTGTTTCAGTGGGTCCTGAAGTCTGTCCCGTCACAAAAAACTGCTTCATATCATCATAAATAACATTAGTCCCCGGTACATTCTCTTCGGAAAGGTATCTGATGCTTCGGTAGAAACTGATGGCGTTATGATAGTTATCGTGATCCAGCAATACCTTGGTGTCTGAAAGCTGTTCTGTTAAAGAATCCAGCTGTTGCAGCCTTTGTTCGATCTGTTCTCTGGCGATATAATCTTTATCGAATTCTGCTTTATCCAGGAAGTTAGGAACATATTGGGCATATTGTTCCATGTAGATTTTGGCTTTATTGACGAAAAGTTTGTTCTGTTCGGCAATTCTTCCATATTGCTGTCGCTGATCCGGAGTAAGGTTGATGGTTTTTCCCAACAGTACAGACTGGATGTCCTGAATTGCTTTATCAATAGTTTCCAGATCACTTGTTGAAAAGCTTACACTGATTAAATTGTCTAGTGCCATAATATTGTGTTTTTTGGATTTGTATGATCAAATATAGCGAGTGCCAGGCATAGAAAAACAGGGGATTGTAAGATTTTTAACGCATGTTCGTCAGAAAGTGAAAACCAGATAACAGCGTTTGTTTTTTCTAACTTTTTGATGAAAAAAAGCGGGCATAAAAACGGAAATAGCGAAATAGGGGAGAAAGACCGTTTCACGGTATCAGGATGAAGAACAGAGATTGTAATTAAGCTGTTTTTTAAGGGGCATTTTTATAAATATTTTTCTATATTTAAACCTCATAAATGTTGATTTATCATGGAACATACAATACATCAGGGACGCAATGTAAAACGATTCAGGGAAATGCTGGGCATCAAGCAGGAAGCACTGGCTTTTGACCTTTCGGACGACTGGAACCAGAAGAAAATTTCTCTGCTGGAACAGAAAGAAATTATTGAAGACCCTTTACTGAAAAGAATTTCTGAAGTATTGAAAATTCCGGTGGAAGCATTTCAGAATTTTGATGAGGAGCAGGCGGTGAATATTATTTCTAATACGTTTACAGCCAGTGATAATGCTACAGGTTTTATGTATAATCATCATCCTACATTTAATCCAATAGACAAAATTGTAGAATTGTATGATCAAAAGATTGAACTTTATGAAAGGATGCTGAAGGAGAAGGATGAGATGATGGGGAGGCTGGAGAGGTTGATTGAGAAGAGATAATTTAAGATACAAAAAAGGTTCAGCACACGCTGAACCTTTTTATTTTTAATTTAAATGCAGACTTTCTTGTCTGCTTACAAAGCTGCTTACAGTCAATCTGTGTACCCCTAAGATTCTTCCAATTGCAGAATATGATACCTTTTTATCCAGAAGTTCCTGAATTTTCTTTTCTTGTCCTGTAAGTTTAGTTTTTGAAGATTTGCTTCCTCTGGGTCTGCCTAATATAACTCCTTCCGCCCGTTTTCTTGCCAATGCTTCTTTAGTTCTTTGAGAAATTAAATTTCTTTCAATCTCTGCGGAAAGTCCAAAAGCAAAAGCTAGCACCTTAGAGCTGATATCACTTCCTAACCGGTAATTATCTTTGATCGTCCAAACTTGGATATCCCGATTCATGCATTCATTAAGGATTCCCATAATCATTAATAAATTCCTTCCTAATCTTGAAAGCTCAGAGCAGATAAGGATATCTCCTTTTTTCATCTTTTTTAAGAGCTTACCAAGTTTTCTGTCATCCACATTCTTTGCACCAGAGATAGTTTCTTCAATCCATTTGTCTACTATCGTTTCTTGATGTTGGCAAAATTGATTGATTTCAAAACGTTGGTTCTCTACTGTTTGTTTGTCTGTACTTACTCTGATGTATCCGTAAATCATTGTATTTGTTGTTAAAAATTATTATGCTATTTTGATTTAATTTATACTTATACTGTCTAAAATAATTCTATGCAATAATAATAACAAGAAAATGAGCGATTATTTTAGACAGTTTGCTGTAAAATCTTTTTTTTTAAGTGCTGAAAGTTGGGTAATCTTAAGTGATATTGAGCAAAGTATAAAAACTAAAATTGAAGCAATTGGAACTCCATTAAAGGATTGGGAAATTCGTATTAATTATGGAATTAAAACTGGATATAATGAAGCTTTCATTATAGATGGAAAAAAGAAAGAAGAATTAATAGATGCAGATCCAAAATCTGCCGAAATTATTCGACCTATTTTACGTGGCAGAGACATCAGGAAATATGGATTTGATTTCGAAGATTTATGGTTAATTAATATTCATAATGGATATCGAGACTATGATGGTAATCAAATTGATATGGTAGTTATAGACCAATACCCGGCAGTAAAAAAACATTTAAATTCATATTGGACAGAAATTGAAAAAAGGTATGACAAAGGAAACACTCCTTATAATTTAAGAAATTGTGCTTATATGGAGGATTTTTATAAACAAAAAATAGTTTGGGGGAACCTTAACCTAAAAGCGTCTTACTGTATTGCCCCTGAAGGATATTTTATTAATGCTCCTAGTTCTTTTATTACTCCCGTGAGTAATTATCTTTTGGCTATATTAAATTCAAAATTGGCAGACTATTATATAAGAAGCTTAGGCGTAACTAGAAATGGTGGATATTTTGAATATAAACCTATGTTTGTTGAATTACTTCCTGTTCCATTTGCGCAAAATGAGATTGAAATATTGTTTAATAACCTTATGAAAAATAAGATTTCTGTTGAAATAGAAGAAAAGATAGATAGAATTATTTATAATATTTATAATTTAACAGAAGAAGAGATTGGCTTTATTGAATCTCAATAAAACCAATCTCTTCTTTTTCTTTGTTTGATAATTGATATAGATTAAAAATGATTTGATCTATTTCCTTCTCAATATCTGTAGACGACTTATTAATTGATTTTAAATATTGTAAATCAAGTATTAATGGCCTAATTTTATTTTCAATCTTCTCATCAATAGAAATTACAGGAATTTTTTCGAGAAAAATTTTTCTTAATTCTCTAGTTCCTCCTATTAATTCTGGAAAATTATCTATAAAACAATATTTAAATAAACTAGAATTAAAAAATGCTGTTAAAAAAAAGATATATTTTCCGGTCAGAATAAAACACTTGTTATTAACTAAAAAATTGTTCTCGTCATAAAAAAAATTTAGGAATTTGGTTATTTCGGGATAAATAATTTTTGGTCTAAAGAAATCCTCCCAATAACCTATCGCATCTTGTGTTTCAAACCATTGATTATTAGTCTTTTTACGAGCTCCTATATCACCCGTTTGCTTCAATCGGTCATAGCCAAATAAGCTAAAATGTTGTTTTATAGCTGGATACTGTTCAATATCTACTTTTAAACTGGGAAATGTTTTAATTATATATAAATCTGAAAAATCATATCCATATTTCCTGATGTCTCTACCTCTTAAAAGTGGTTTTATGATTTCAGCAGATTTTGGATCTGCACCTATTAATTCTTCTTTCTTTTTCCCATCTATAATGAAAGCTTCATTAAAACCAGTTACAATCCCCCGATAAATATTAATATCCCAATCTTTTAAAGGTGTTCCAATTGACTCTATTTTCCTTTTAATTTCTTTTTCAATAGATGATAATACCACCCAACTTTCCGAAGAACTGAAATCTGTATTTACAGCAAACTGTCTAAAATAATCGCTCAAATTTTTTAACTCCTTTTCTTTTATAATACAAGCTAAAGTTTGTTGTCTATTTTTATCCCTTGAAAACATTAAAATATTAGTATCAACAGTAGCTGTATCAAATATCTGGGTACCACCAAAATCTATTAGAATTTCTGGATTTGTTTTATCTACAAAAAATTTTCTGAGGCTTTCCCCATAAGCAGCACGCATCCATTTGTTAGAAGTGATAAATGTGAGAAGTCCTTTTTCTTTTAAGACATTATATCCTAGCTCATAGAACAAGCTGTAAATATCTCCCGTTCTGGCAAAAGTTTCATAACCTAATGTTTGTAATGCATCACTTGCAGCTCCCATTTTCTGTAATTGAATATACGGAGGATTCCCAATAATGACATCAAAACCTATGAAGTTGCCATCATTATCCAATACTTCAGGAAATTCAAAACGCCATTCAAAAGCATTGCGATAAATAACATTATTTAGAATTTCTTCTTTTTGTTTTTTAGCTTGTTCAGCCTTGATTTTGAGTTTTTTGAGTTTATCTTTTTCTGCTTTTTTTATGGTTTCACCAAAAGCAATTAAGTTATTTTGTCTTTGTTCTTCATTTTGATATTCTCCTAATGCTTTAGAAACTTTCTCTTTTTCCTTGTTGTCAAGACTAGATTTGAGATTGTTTTTGATAGTACTGATAATATCTTCAATCTCTCTCTTTTTAGTTTTGGAGTTGGTAGTTTTATAATCTTTAACAGCTTGTTTATAATCTTCAACGGAGAATGTAATTTCTTTGCTTTTAAACGCACTCTTTAAACTGTCATTCAATTTAAACTTGCTGATGAGTGAATTTCCGCATTTAATATTAATGTCAATATTAGGGAGGGTTTGCAGTTCTCCTTCATCTGTATAATAAGCATTTTTAAGGAGCTCGATCCAGAGTCGCAATCTACAGATGTTTACTGAATTAGGATTAATATCTACACCAAACAAACAGTTTTCAATAAGAGTTTCCTTTTCATGAAAAATTGCTTTTTGAATTTTTAAACTTTGTGGGTCTTTGCGGTTATAGCTGAATAGTTCTCCATCAGCATCAGAAATATAAATTTCATCATTATCAATTTCTATCGTACATGGCAGTTTTTTCCCATCTTCATCTCCCAAAATTCCTAATTCACTTTTAATAACAATCATTTCATTTAGAGCGGAAACAAGAAAATGTCCTGATCCTACCGCAGGATCACAAATTCTAATAGAGTTAACTACTTCATTGAATTTTTTACGATCTTCCTTCTTGAAAAAAGTATTACAATAATCAATAACATCTTCAAACGTTTCAATGGTCCCAGTAATTTCTTCTTTAAATTTTTGAATCACAGATTTTCTCAATGTTTCTCTACACATAAACATGGTAATAGTACCAGGAGTATAGAAAGATCCATCTTTATAACCATTAATTTTTTCAAAAATCAATCCCAGAACAGAGGCATTAATTAATGTTTTATTTTGTTGCTTATCATTAATTTCAACAGATGCATCCGCGGAAAAATCATAAGCATCTAAAAATTTAAATAGATATTCTAAAGTATTAAGCTTTCCTGTTTGTTTTTTTCCATTGGAATTTTTTAATACTGTAGATGAATAAACCTCCATTTCTTCATCCATTAATGCTGTAATGTCAAAAGTAAGATCTTCAAGTTCACTCTTTTCAAATAAGCTACTGTTTAGATAAGGAATATATTTAAATTTTTCTGCGTATCGTTGGTGACGTTCTTTTATTGGCTTTGCTAATGCTGAGAAAAACATTTCATTCAGTGCGTCAAAACCAGGAATGAATTCTGAATTTAAAAATTTATATTCCGGAGAATCATTATTATAACTTCTCAATTGAGATTCTAATAACTTTAAGAAAAGAATTCTGTTAACCCATGTCAGACAAAGTTCTAACCCAACGGTAAAAGATTTTTCTTCACTGTAAGGAATATTTTTAACCTTGATAAGATAATCTTTGTCTTCAAGGGTAAAAATTGCATTCTCTAACAAAGGACCATAATCTGCTTTTTTATTCTTTTTTCTTTGGATAATTTTTTTACCACTATCTTTTACTTCTTCAAGCCCAATGATGTGAAGTAATTCATTATAAAAAGCTTTATTAAGTTGATTACTGTCATTACCAAAGCTTTTTCCTAGTAAATGAACATCAGAGAATAACTTATAAATATTAACAAGCTCTTTGTCTTTGAATTTTGAAACTTCTTTATTTCTAAAATCAAGATAAACAAACGGAAGAGTATCTTCTACCTGTTCTATATATTTCTTTGCTATTTCATTATAGAAAAGTTCGTTCTTTATGGTGTCTTTTAGACCATCTCTAAACGCTTTGTATTCTTTAATTAATTCACTGTTTTTATAAAATAAGTTGTAGAAATCACTTGCATTGAAAAAGAACCATTCAAAACCATTGGTTATAATAAGGTGCTTAATATTGTTGTTCTTATAATCAACTCTTTCTCTAAGGTAATACAACAGCATTTCCTGAAATGCCTTTTTATTAAGTTGTTTTTCTGTCGGGAATTCAGCTCTGTTACTAGGTTTTTTGGCTTCTATTAAAACTCCCACGTCAGAAGTTGCATCTTTACCTAAATAAATTGCCAGATCAATTCTTTCCTTTGTATTTATTTCATTTTCAGAATAGAAAGTAGATGAAAGGAATTTCGATATTGGAGATTTTAAATGCTCTTCACTTTCATTTCTGCTGTCAACTAAATTAATAGCATTGATACAGTCCTGAAGTTTCACTGAAAAATCATCAATATCAGCTCTAAAAGGTTTAAATTTTTTATATGCAGGATTTAATGCTTTCTGAGGTTCGAGTTTATTAATTTTCATGTATTATTGTCTAATAAAAGAGGGGATTAATTTAGACAAAAATGTGGTACAAAACAAACGGGAAACCTTTATGTATTGATAAAATATTTGATTAATAAATAAAAATGTCAGGGTTATTCATATTGGTATCTTCAATCTCAGTATAAATATAATGAGAGATAAAGTCATTACTAATGCAGAGGAAATGCTGAGATGTCATAATTTAATTTCCAAACTTCTTCACCCTAATCACCTTTTCCCTTACCTTAATCACAAAAGGCTCCAATTGTACTATTTTCCCGGCTTCCACTTTGAAGGTATCAGTAGAGCGTTCGCAATAGGTATTGGACGGCAGGGAGTTTTTGTTCAGTTCAATCCTGTAATTTCCGGAAGGTAGGAAGGAGGCAAATTCACCATTGTCATCGGTGATGATATGATGTACTAACTGTTCATTGCGGTAAATATTGAAGAGAACACCACCGACTTTGGGCGTGAAATCTACTGCTGTTTTGGTGTCAAAATCATAGGTTATTTTTCCCTGGGTCGTTCCGTTTTGATGAAGAGGGATCTCAAAAGAGTATTGGTGTTTGTCTACCGTAAATTCGGTTTCATCGTAATACCAGCCTTGCTGGATCACCTGTTTCAGGGCATACTTTCCGTAAGGGATAGAACGATAGCTGATAGAACCTGACGGGTCGGTTTTAAATGAAATATTGTTGAGCATAATGAGATAGCCTGCCGCTTCTTTGTCGCCCTCATCATAGATATTGTTTTCGTTCAGGTCATAATAGACAAATGCTTTGATATCACCCTTTTTACCCGGATCAAGGGTGCTGTTTCTAAGGTTGACGGTCACACCGGCTTCCACGGTCAACAGATTATTGGTGAAGCTTCCTGCAGTATAGCTGAAGTAGGAAGAGTTCAGGTACAGGGCGTACTTTTCCCTTGAATACTTCAGGTTCATAAAGCCGGAAGGCGATTTTCCGTACAGAACATCATCCGTATAAGAAACCCCTGAGGTGACATTCAGTTGACGATTGAAGAAGTTTTTATTGACAAAAGCAGAAAGGGAAAGCTTTTTGTAAGGAGTGCTCTGATTCATCATTTTTGAAAAAGCATATTCGGAAAGGAAATAACTTCCATGCTGATAGATCCCGTTCACGGTAAGCCATTTGTAGCTGTAAGTTCCGCTTGCTTTCATCTGAAACTGCTGTTTGTCGTTATCCGGATATTGAACCAAGCCTGTTTCCATGCTCAAGATGGAGGAGTGTTGTTTATCAGGGCTTAGCCAGGTAAGGTATTCCGTAAAACGCTGTGCTTTCAGCTGTTTTGTGTTCTCGTAAGGCTGGGCATTGAAGAAATTATTATAAGAATTGGAGTTTTCTTCCTGGTACTGATAGCCAAGTCCCATCCCGAAATTTCCTTTTTTAGGGAAGTTGATTCCTGTATCCAGTCTTAGATTACTCGAATTCAGGGTGTTGTCGTAAAAGTAGAACTTGGGTGAAAAATGGGAAGCCGTAATGTTGGCATACACATTATGGTCTTTGAAAATCATGGTAGAGAAATTCTGCTGAATCTGCAAAATTCCCCTTCTGTTTCCGGGATAATAATCTGTGCTGTAGAAATAATTTCCGTTCAGATTGACCTTTTTGATCATTCCGGAATATTGTGATTCCAAAGCTAAAGAAGGCTTGGAGGGCTGGTTATTTTCGTAGAAACTCAGTCCGCCATACACCTTGGTGTTGGTTCTCCAGTCTTTGCCGAAAGCATACTGAAGATCTGTTCCCGCTACATGATGTGTGGCTTTTTCGTAAGGATCATCCCTGAAAATATACGTTCCGGAGATATTACGGGAAGCGTTTTGAGCCCCAAGGGTTCCTCTGGTGTAAAATCCATAACCATATTTCAGAAAAGAATTTCTTTCGATCAGGCTGTAGGTCTGGTCTACAAAACCTGCTTCAATTTTTTTGTCTTTATCCGGAGAAGTGTAGGCATATTCGAGCCCTCTTCCGAATAGGGAAAGTTCCAGTAATTTATTGATGTTTCCGATGGTGAATTCACTGTTTTTCCTGTGATAGGTCAGATAGGTATTGTTGACAATGGGATCGCTCTGGTTCTTCATGGTATAGATATTCCCCCGGATGAAAATATATCCTGAAGGAAGGTTGAAACCTCCGGAACCTACCAATTGATACATGTCCAGGTTTTCTCCGGCATGCCTGTAACTTGCCGTGATGGTATTCCTGGTAAAGTTGGAAAAAGCGGTGGATTCCATATCCTCATAACGCTGCACCGAAGAAACATTCTGGACGGAAACACTGGTATTGCCGAATATTTCTCTGTCCGGCTCTCTGAAACCTGCAATATTAACGGAAATCTGAGTGCTTCGGGATCTGATTCTGGAAGGCAGAAAACGGAACACAAAGACTGAATCTTTCTGCACGCCAATACTTCCTGTTTTCTCTATAAAAGCATTTCCCTGCTCAGCTTCTGGAATTTTAAAGACAACCGTTACATGCTGCTTTCTGTTTCCAAGATTGGAAACCCTTGCCCTTACTTCTACCGAATCGGTAGCCTTATTCACATAAATCAGAGGAGTTTCTGCCGTGATGCGCATGGCATTGTTTTCAGTAACGGTGTAAGGTATTTCTTTTTCCGCCATTGTTTTATTCTGCTGGTCCGAAAGACGGAAAGCCATACGGGATTCACCCGAAACGGCATTATTACTGACTACAATTTTTACCGGAATGAAAAGATGTTCACCGGATTTCATTTCGACCTGAAGACTGTTGCCCGAAATATTTCTGAAACCTTGAGGAATGGTAATGTTTATTTTTCCTTTGAAATCATTTGTGCTTTGATTGTCAAGGACAATGATCAGATCCAGAATGCCTGTTTTATCTGTTCTGGATTCATTACGGATATCAAGACTTATCCCGGAACTGCTTTGCGCCGGAATCCATATCTGAAACGAAATCAAAAAAATGAAAAAGATTTTTTTGAACAGGTCTTGAAGCATGGTTATTGGGGGATAATCTCGTATTGAAGAGTGGTGGAATATTCTTCCGATTTGGCATTAATCAGTCTTTCATCATTGGCTTTGGTGGAATATCGGATATCGTAATATAAGCTTGAATTTCCGGTGGAGCCTCCAGTCGCAATAAGCTGGGGAGAAGCACTCAGCAGGATAGGATATACATTCCCATTGTTTCCAGAAACGGGGATGAGATTCATTTTTACGGTTCCTAAAGCAATGTAGTTTCCGGCTGGAGAGCTGAACTGCCCCTGAAGAGAACGTAATTTGATCTGGTAATTGGTATTGCTTTTTACAATCAGTCCATTGGAATAGGTGACACTTACTCCGTTGATATAATCCGGCATACTTTTGAATTCCAGTGATCCGTTGACTGCTTTTGCGGAAAATTGAAGCGACATTTCGGGTACATCGGTCGGAGTTCCGCTGAGTGTTCCGATGTGAATCTGGAAATTATGATCAGCCCTGCCGATAATATTGTTGTACTGGTCATACGCTGTAAACTGAACCGGAACATTAAATCGGGTCCAGGAAGGATAGCTTCCCAGATAAGATCCTCCCATAACGGTCAGGCTGTATTTTACCTGCAGGTTATAATAACCGTTGGGCTGTGGGGGCTGATTGTACAACGCTGCATTGGACTGTGGAATTAAAAAGACTTCCTGGTTGGCCTGAAGAAAAGTATTTAATGGCATTCCGATCTGAGGAATGGTGGGCACAGGTCCCGGATAAGCCTGTCCTGAAGTGGAAACCGGTTGAAATGATATTTTGTTAGCAGGCATCGTATAATTTCCGTCCGTAGAAGTGATAGGCTGCTTCAGCTTCATGGATATTTTCCAGTAAGGGATATTAAATGCGCCGTTACCAGCCAGGGTAAAGGTGTATGCATCCGGATTGGTATTTCCGCTGTAGGAATTAATCTGCAGGTAACTGTTCACCCAGGAGTTGTAATTGATCTGTGAGAAGCAGTTCAGGGAAATCAACAGAAAGAAACAGAAGAGTTTTTGACTATTCATAGCTGAAACTTAATTCTCCCAATTCCAGATTGTTGTTGTCTCCATAATCAATCATTACAGAAGCGGTGTACTTTCCTTTTTCAAGGCTTGCCGGAAGAGGGATATTCATCTCTCTTTTGTTTCCGGGCATGGAATAAAAGATAACCGGATCCAGTGATACTTTTTTTCCGGTTTGGGTATTCACAAAGTCAGTGTAAATTTTTCCGTCGCCCCATATATCGCCCTGATTTTCAAAAAAGAGGTTGACTGTATTGGTTGTTTTTCCGTATACCAGATTCTGGATTTCAAGTTTTTTCGTTTTGGCGGCAGGCAGCTTGTGGAATAATTTGATTCCTGAACGGATGCTTACCTTGATGTTGGCGCCTTTATGATCCACATCATCTACCGGATTCATCTGGCTTACATACAAAACAGCCGTATGGGTAGACAGTTGATTGGAAAGTGTATTAGGAACGGTAATAGTAACCTCAATATCTTTTTTTTCTCCGGGAGCCAGCGTGAAGTAATTCTCCTCTTTTTTGACCGAAACCCAACTTGCGCAGGAAGTGGGAAGGGTATTGGCGGGATACGTTACATTCTCACCTTTGCCGTCATATTCCCAGTCTCCTAAACTTACAGCCAGATCCAGAGAATTTTTGGCACTTACATTCGTTACCGTTATTGTCTGGGTATTGCTGTTTCCGTTTCCTGACTCAAAGTACAGTCTTGGCGGTGAAACCGAAACCCCTGTTTGTGCATATCCGTGAAAAGATGATAGGAAAAGAAGACTGAAAAGGAGAAGAGAGAGTCTGCTCATGACGGAGATTAGTTTTTAAGTGTTGATAAAGTGCTGTGGTAGGTACAACACTTTATCATTACAAAATGATGTCTATTATTGAGAAATAATGGTATACGTAAGTTCAGTAGTGTATACTGTAGGATCTTGTCCGGCAATATAATTGTTCAGGTACTTATTATCTCCGGCTCCTTTGTATTCAATGTTAATTTTTTTGTCTACCCCTCCTGTAGAAGAAGTTACCAAAGTAGCTTCGTTAGTTGATAATTGTACATTCTGAGCATATTGAGCACCGTTTACAGCGTCAGAACCTGCGCTTGCTTTAATCTGGATGGTGTTAGCCTGGATGTTTTTACCTCCATACTCTAATACATCGTTACCGCCTCTTACTTTTACCTGGAATCCTCCTGTGCTGTAAATGCTTAAGTGATCTGCGTTTACAGAAGATACACCGTTGGCATAGTCATCTTTAGTGATGTAGTCTAAATTAACGACTTTTTGAGCGTTGTTAACAACAAGCGTCTGGATAGGCTTAAGTCTGACATTCAGCGTTACATTTTGTGCCTGTAATGTTGAGAATCCAAGGATAGCAAAAGATGCTAAGATAAAATTTTTCATAAGGTTAAAGACGTTTTTTTGTATTAATTGTTTTTAAAATTGCGGATGCAAAGGTAAATACAAAGAACATCAGGATCTTTGTGAAAAAATACTTATTATTTGTGAATTTTTACGAAGAAATAGGCGCGCACTGACCAGTACTTTTTATGAATAATTACATAAAAAGTATCATTTAAATGCTGATAAAATCACCATAAAGTAAAAAGAATGCTTTATTAATCTTAAACATTAATTTTACTTAATATATAGGGAATGAATAAATTGCAAGATTGTTATTCAGTGCATAGTTATTTTTTCAGGCCTTGCTTTATTTTTTACTGAGAAATTAGAGTTAATATTAAAAAATTTTCATCGTCACTTCTGTTAACGCTTAAATTTTCCATAGCATTTTCAATCTCATGTTGGATAGGATATTGCTCCTGAACCACTCCTTTAGAATGGTTGATAAGAGGATATTCTTCAAACTTTTCTCTGTTGCTTTCGGAATTACCGATTGTACTGCGATATTCATTATATTTTGCATTCAGCTGAAACCCTGTCGGACTTGAGATGGTTACAGACTGAACCTCCCGGAAGGAAGCTTCGTTTCCATCGTCCGAAAATCCTGAGCCTATAGCAAGCATCTGTACCGGATAAAGCCTTACATTAAGCCTTAAACCGTCTGCTGCCTGGGCAAATGATTTTGTAATAGCAAAATAGAACAAAATGAATATAATGTACTTTGCAAGCATATAACCTGTATTTTTCCCCAAAAGGTTACTTATGTAAATATACAAATTATTTCATTTCTGAGGGATTTTTTCCGGTATGTTTTTTAATAAAATTGGTGAAATTTCCTTCATTGCTGAAACCCAGATCATAAGATATTTCAGAGATGGTGGAATTTGAAAAATTCAGCGCTTTTTTGCATTCAATAATGAGTTTTTCAATGATGATATGCTTGGCTGTTTTGCCCAGTACATACTCTGTCATCTCGGTAAGTTTCCTTGAAGAGATATTAAGTTCTTCCGCATAGTAAGCCACTTTCTTTGCCTTTTTGTAATCTCTTTGCAGCAGAATTTTGAAGCGGTTGACATAGTACATATAGTCAAATTTGATGTCCTTTTTGATTTCTTCGGTGGGAATATGTAAAAGGGCATCCAGCATTAGCCTTTCTATGGCATTGTGGGCAGCAGATATATACAGGCTTTCATCCTTTTTTCTGAAACTTTCCATACGTTCCAGGAATATTACCCTCATCTGTTCTGCATTGAAGAAAGGAGCAATAAATATTTCAGAATTATAATTATAAAAAAGCTGTGAATTGATAAAAAGGCTGTCTTTGGTTGATCTTTCATAAAAACTGGATGAAAAAGCAATGGAATACACATCTGATCTTTTGGTCTCCCCAAAAACGATTTTCTTTTGGGGGCCAACAAAGGCAATATTTCCCCCTTTTAGCGGGTAGGGAACATTGTCTATCGTTAACTGGATATCTTCCAGAATGATATAGATACAAAAATATTCCAGGGTATTGAATTCTCTTTTGTTGTTATTTCTATTGATAAGGTAATCTAAACGATTGATACTGAATCCTATATTCTTTAACTGATCCGTTATTTTGTACATACATTGTTAGTCATTCTGTCCAAGAAGAATTCTTGTAAATTTTTCATATAAATATAAAAAATTTACCAAATATCTGGTTTTAAAGAAAAAAATTAAGTAAGTCTTTGCTTAAAAATACCCGGTGACCTTATGATCATCCGGGCATTGTTATCTTTTTTTTGATTTTAATAAAATGATATACAGTGTTATAGCTGCTTTTGTTTAAAAATCATGAATTTACCTCTGCTGGTACTGATTTCACTTTGCACATCCATCTTCTCAACCTCCAAACCGGCAGATATACAAAAATCACTGACAGAATTCCTGCCAATGTTCCCACCACGACTGCCATTGCTGTGGCGTCCAGTTTATAATCTTTTGAGAAATTATATTGTCCTATGAATAGGAGAGATAAAACTAATAGTCCTGTAATCAGACCGTGTACGATGCTAAGCCTGGTCATGAGTTTTTTAATATTCAGCTGTTCATCTACCGTAAACTCTATCGCCTCCTGGCTGGCGGCATCCGTTACTCTTTTGATGATATCAATGGTGAGAACTACCGGAAGGAAGATGGCCATCGGCAGGGTAAGACGGGCCAGATTTTGGGTTCCTGAGAAAAAATGCGTGTAGCCTAATTCTTTGAAACTGGCATAGGCAATAATGAAATTAAAAAATACATTCGGAAGGACATAGTAAATTGTACGCTTAATGAGAAAGCGTTTGAGGGTGGTTTTCTTTATTGGTTTGGGCTTCGGAGGCTTTATTTTAAATTTCATAGAGAGGTGGTCAAAAGCTCAATGGCTTTATCTTTTATCAGATGAGCTTCCTCTTTGGGAAGAAAATTTTCATTGGACATGAAAGTGAAGTCCATCTGTTGGTTGTATGTACTGGTGACTAACGTATTAGAATTCAGCCATGGGAAAGCCACGGTAGGACTAAAAACTGTTTCCAGATTGAAATTTTTATAATCATTCGGGATATTGATCTTTCCCATATTGGATAAGGTTATATCATGCCCGCCTTCGCTGGACTTCAGCATGTTGATCATCCGTTCCACAACAGGATGCATATGTTCACCCATCCAAAGGAGTTCACGGGCTTCCAGCTTGTTGATTTTCTCAATAAGATCCTTTTTGATCTCTTTGGCATTACTCAGAACATCCTGGCTGCCTTTTTTTAAGGAAAGTTCTACCGTTGGGGCAAAAGCAAACAAATGATCATCTTTAATTTCCGGGATAAAATGACGTACATCTACAGGACTGATTACCTTACCTTTGGCGCGGTCTCCCTGAACATCACGAAACGCCTGCATCACCGAAGAACAAAGTAAAGCATGCACGGAAATTCCGTTGGCTTTACATTTTTCAGTGATCATTTTGGTGTCCTTTGGAGTCATTTTCCAATGAATGGCGTAGTTTTTTCCCTGATTTCTCTTTTTACTTTTCTTCTGTATGGAAAAGAATATTTTAGCAAACAGAAGGTAAAGACCGGCCTTATATTTTTTTATTCCGATGTTAAAATCCGAAGGCAGGAAGTCATCAACAGATTCAAAAGCAACATAAGGAATTAACGGACCATAAGGATTGTCCAGTAAGCTAAGAAGTTCACGTAGTAAAGTGACCCCGGTGGTTCCATCAGATATACAGTGAGGCATAATCCAAAGGATTTCGGAAGTACCCTGTCCTTTTACCCATACTACTTCGGCCAGTGGTTTTTTGGGAGTTTCAAAAAGTTTAAACCATCCTTTTTCAGATTCTTTAAACCAATCTTCGTCTGTTTTACGCTCCACAATACGAAGGGGAATAGGTTCAATATCTCTTTGTCCCATAAAAAAAGGGTAGCGCCCTTTGTTATGATCAATATTGGTTCTCAGAATAGGATGCTTCTGTTGGATTCTTATTAAAGCCGTTTTAAAATTTTCTTCAGGAATTTCTCCCTTGATTCTTGCTGTATAAATACAATTTAAAGGTGTTTCCGGATCTACATACATGATCCTTTCCACCATCATTAAAGGTCTTTTGATCATGATACTGCAGTCTGTTTTATTTGTGATTGAATTGTTCTGATAACTTCATCACGGATGGCTACTACTTCAGTATGAGGTATATAACCTTCGCTTCCCATGATTGAAAAATCCATCCTTCCACGGTAAGTAGAAACCACCAGAGTTGTGGTATTTCCGAGCGGACCAATGACTGACGGACTGAAGATGGTCTCTACTGTAAACTCTTTATACTCATGAGGAATCTGAAGTGGTCCCAGATTAGAAAACATACAGTCGTTGGAAGATTTTCCGTTCTTTAAAAGCCTTGTGAAACTTTTCAGTGCATCATGTCCGGACTCCATCACCATCATGGTGATATAAGGATCCAGTTTTGAGGCTTTTTGTTCTACAGATTTCTGCATGGCACGGAGATTCTCTGTGAAGCTTAGCTTTTCATCCAAGGAAATCACAATCATCAGCCCGAAAGCGAAGATATGATCTGCTTTAATCTGTTTGGCAAAACGTCGGATGTCTACCGGGCAGGAAACTTTATTGAAAGATTTTTTACCTCTTACTTTTTTAAATGAATGTAACAATGCAACACTCAAAAATGTATTGACAGTAACTTCCTGCGATTTGCAATAAGTGATCACTTGCTGACTTGTTTCTTCATCCAGTTTTCCATGGATCAGGTAGTCATTCTGTCTTTCAACAGGTTTTTTGTTTACCGGAAGCCATTTGATGGCAGTAGCAGCCAGTCTTCCGATAAATCTGGCTTTCAGTTTCTGTCTTCTGCTGTTCAGAATAGGGGAAGGAACCACATCCTGAATTCCCATTATGGGATTTTCTATCCCGATATCGGCAGACGGATTGTCCAGAACGATAAGAAATTCTTTTAAAAAGGCCATTGCGGAACCACCATCGCAAAGACAATGGTGGAACGCAAACAGCATGTCAGAAACGTCTTCCCCTTTGATCCAGATAAACCGGATCAGGGGAAATTTTTCGTAATTAAAAATGGTGTTCCATTCTTTCCTGGATTCCTCCTGCCATTGATCTTCACTTTGTCTGGTGATGATTCTTACAGGAATAGAAACAGGTTTTTCAGGAACATTAAACCATGGAATATTTTTTTCATCATGGCTGATCAATGCTCTCAGCCATGGGTGTTTATTTTGGATTCGTGCCAGAGCCTGCTGGATATCTTTTAAAGTAAAGGTACCTCTCAGTCTGAACGGAATAACTGCGTTAAAGGGTTCTGAGCCGTCTCCCAATAACATACGTTCTCCAAATAGCAATCTTCTTTTAATAGGTTGATTCATAGGCTACACTGAAGCTAATATTGAATGTTCGTGTACAAAATTTTCTAATAGTTCTACGGCTTTATCATTTCCTCCGGCAAGCGTGAATGTATTGCGGACTTCCTGAGCAGCGGTTCTGTATTTTGGATTTTCCAATAATTCAAAAACAGTTTCACGAAGGGCATCTACACGAAGTCTTTTGTATCGGATGCTGATTCCGCAGCCTGCCTGCTCAATCAGTTTTGCAATATGGAAGTGGTCATATGCAATGGGAGTGATCAACATCGGTAAACCGTTACGGAAAGTATCGTTTACGGTATTGAAACCACCGTGGCAGATCACCATATCCATTTTCTGCATCACTGCAGATTGAGGGACGAAGCTGTTCACAATAAAGTTGTCCGGCCATTCTTCAAAAATTTCCGGTGGAGTAGCGGCAATTACCGTTACCGGCTGGTCTTTGAATGCAGCAATGATTTTTTCGAAGAAAGCTTTTCTGATATCTACCAACAGGGTTCCCAATGACACAAATATCTTTGGAGTGGTGGATGCATTCAGTTTATCCCAGTCAAACGGAGCATCGTTCGGACGTCCTTTTACCGGGCCTACAAATTTCATATGAGGCGGAACGGTTTCAAATCCGGCGAAAGCCTGAGAGGTAAATACCATATTCAGTTTGTGAGAATGGATATAAATTCCCTCCTCATGAATTCCCACTTCTTTTTGAAGGTCTTTGATCAGTTTTTGTTGCCATTCCCAGATTTTAGGGGCACTTTTTTCCGTGTCTCCCATCACATCCGGAGGAACAGGTGTTGTCGTTACACAAGGAATATGATGTTTATGAGCGAAAAGCGCCCCTCCGAAAGTGATACAGTCGTTCACGATCACATCCGGCATCCAGCTTTCTGTTAGTCTGGTTAATCCCGGCATCATCATTTTAGCGAAAGGAACATAGGTTTCTTCCAGAGCCAGTTTCATTACTTCAGGACCGGAACATGCAGGTCCGTCATCCTGCCTTTTCAAGATACGGGCGATTTCCTCCTGATACGGAACAAGATCTTCTTCAGGGTAGAAATGAGAACCTCCTTCAGGAATATGTTTACTGTCTAAAGGGGTTATCCCGAACCATTTAACTTCATGTCCGCGGGCAATCAGACTTGCTCCCACACTCAGAGTCGGGCTCACATGTCCGAAAAACGGAGGAACTACAAATAAAAATTTAGACGGTTTTTCAGGTTTTGAAGCCTTTGATATCGCTTGTTCCAATAAGTTAGCTGCTGTAGCTGCTCCTCCTGCTTCCACAAAAGAGTGACCTACTTTCTGAGCTGCTTCACGGTAGCTTGGAGTATTTAAAATCTGTTGTACCGCTTCTCTCAGGTGATTGGCTTTAAATCGGTTAAAATTCAGGCGCTCACCCGCTTCTGTACGCACCACACGTCCTGCAACATGCGACTGATCATACGCAATCGGAATCACGACCAAAGGAATACCGTTGGATAATGTTTCAGAAACGGTATTATGACCGCCATGGCAAACTACGCCGTCAAGATGAGGCAGCAGATCCAATTGCGGAACTTGTTGATACACCATAAAGTTATCCGGCCACAGCTCAAAAAGCTCTGGATCAGAAACGACTACAACGGTTAAATCTTCCTCTTTAAAAGCATCGATTACCTTTTGGAAAAATGCCTTTTTATGATCGTGATCGAAGGTAGTTCCGATACTTACAAAGATCTTTTTATTGTCTTTGCTTTTTAATCTCTCCCAGTCGAATTCACATGAAACACGTCTTTCCGTAAGAACCGGACCTGTGAACTGGTATTGAGACGGCAGATCCTCCATTTCCCCAAAGAAATAACCGGAAGTCAAAACCAGAGTCAGAAGGTCAGACGTCGCCAGAGAACGTTCTTCCCGGAAACCGAGTTCTTTCTGCAGATCAATGATTTGATTCACTTCCCATTCGTGTACTTTTGGAAGCTCATTCATAATTTTGATGGCTGCCGGAGCGGTAACAGAAGTGGCATAAGGAATACCAAGAGTTTTGGCTGCAACCGGAGCTGCAAATAACTGATGATCTCCGATAATCAAATCGGGCTGCTCTATTTTTAATAAAGTAACAATACCATTGTAGCAATGTCTGTTCAGCGGGATAAGAACCTCTTCATACAGGAACTTAACGCTGTCTATACCATACACTACTTTTTTGGAGATAATATCGAGATATTGTTCACTTTCTTTTTTTTCTTCGTCGGTCTGATCGTACTGGATCAGTAATAATTTTCCTCCTTCGGGAAGTTTGGCCTCTAAAGTAGGGTCAAGGCTGATCCAGGCTACTTCATGTCCTCTTTCCAGCAGCGTAGCACCGATGCTTAAGGTAGGGTTGACATGTCCTGTCAATGGTGGAACTATAAATGCAAATTTAGCCATGGTTTTGTGTTAGGATTTTAGATAAAAATTGAGCAATCGTTTCAGCGATAAGCTGAGGTTCCTGGATAGGAATATTGTGATCGCCCGGAATTAATTCAAGTTCAGATCCGCTGATTTGAGATTGCAGCCATTCACCTGTAGGTCTGCAATTGGAATCAGCGCCATAAAGCAATAGAGTAGGAGCTGTCAATTTGTTGAAGTCGGTTTCACCCAGGAAATGTTTTTCCTTAATCATATCTGCTTTAATGCTGGTTTGGTTAAACAGAAATTCATACATACGGTGGTTCTTATCCATTTGTCTTTTGCCCATCTGTACTTTGGTGGTATCTGTAAAATTGGCTACATAGTGCTCAAGAAATTCCTTGCTGTATTCATCAATGATGTTACGGGCTTTTTCATCCTGAGGATCCGGCGCTTCCATCACCACTAGCTGATTCACGCGGTCCGGGTATTCTAAAGCTGTTTTTAAAGCAATAAGACCTCCGAAGCTATAGCCGACAAGGTGTATTTTTTCCAGTTGAAGGTGATCTATTAAACCTATTAAATCGGATGACATATTGTCAAGGTCGTACCCATCCAGAAAGCGTTCACTCATACCGTGGCTTTTCAGATCGTACATCACCACATGGAAATGTTTTGCCAGAATTGGGGCAATATTAAAATAATAAATGGACAGGTTACTGAACATACCGTGGATGAGTACCACGGTTTGTTCGGCTCCTTTGTTGAGTTCCTGTATATGAACTTGTCTGTTATTGACAGTGATTATTGGCATTCGTAGATATAATTGATGATCATACTAAGGTCAAGATTAATAAGCTGGTCAAGATCCATAGATGATAACCAACCTGTAAAGTCGATCTGATCGCCAAAATGCGCCTTGATCTTTTCAGAGAAAGAGACAATCTCGATGCTGTCCATCTCAAGATCTCTGGTGAATGAACTTTCAGGAGTAATGTCCATCTCTTCTACAAATTCAGCACCTATCACTTCAGTAATAAAACCTTTTAATAAAGTAAAAAGTTCTTCGTGGTTCATTTTTAATGTTGCGTTTACAGTGTCCATCCGATAATATAATTTTTATGTTTAATAGTTTTGATTTCAATGTTGTTGATCCACAGGTGATCGTCTTTTATCAATTCGACTTCGAAGGCTTTAGGATTTCCTTTCAGTCCTGTTCCCAGAAACTTTCCATAAGCTTCTTTGGCTACCCAGAAACGGGTGGTCCATTCTGCCTGATCTCGGTCTTTTAATAAGGTTAATTCTTTGTCGGTAAATACCATGTCGTAGAATCCTGAACTGCGTTCTTCTATCAGTTCCATATCAATTCCTACAGATTTTCCATATCTCGCGATTCCCACGGCTTCTTTTCCTTTATGAGCCAGAGAAATATGGATGTTATCTGTAAAATCACTGATAAGGTAAGGTTTCCCCACTTCATCGGAACGGATTTCAAACGTAATCGGGAAGCAGGCATGATTTTTTTCTTTGCGAAGAAGATTTCTTACGGCATCTTTCACTGCCACACGGCTTACCATCCAGTTTTTCTTTTTATTAGGTAACAATTGCTGATGATGCTGTTTTTCCGTTTGGTTGAAATATCTTTTCAGGATAAAATCCCATGAAGCAACTCTTGTATAGGCCTGATGGAAGAAGAAAACTTCAGGGGCAATCTCTTCCGAAAGGCGGTTGTGCAGTGGTGACATGGAAACATTCCATAAAGCGGCATCAATTTCCAGTCTTCTGTTCTGCCATCCGGTAATCGCACACCATACTTTACCGTCTCTTTTCAGGATAATGTCTGCAATGGCGAATTCATCATTCAATTCAGTCAGCATGCAGGTACATTCAAAAATACCTTCCTGATCATGCATATCGCCGAAGAATTCAATATCTCTGATTTTTACAGGGAATGCAATACGGTCTTTCACCAACGTAAGCTGAAGCCAAAGTCCGAACAGCTGTCCTGCATTGTCAAGCAATGATCCTTTACCTCCGTTTGCTTTTATCTTCCCGATGATTCCTTTATCTCCTACGGCAGAAACTTCTGTAATTCCCTGATATTGGTCCCCATGGAACATGTGCATGTCGTAGATTTCTTCAGGGGTTCTTTCGATAGGTAAAAGATTACCGATGGAAAGATTGAAGTCAGGTGTTGGAACAGGAGCAGATTTTAAGACTACTTCTGCGTTGGCAAAATTTTCAATATCGAGATAAGCATGATTCGGTGAACGCCATTCTCCTTTTACGGTTTTTTCGAAAGGTTTGGCCACGTTCATCCATTGGAATACACTTACATTCATGATTTTATGAACTAATGTTCCCGGGATCTCTGCTTCTGCAATTTCTGCAAGCTGTTCAAAGATCATCGTCATCGGGATTACCGGTTCCATATCTGCTACATGAGCCCATCCTTTAGGCTGTCTCAATAAGCTGTGATCGATCAGGTAAGGATGACTTTCCAGCGTTACATATAAATCTTTTGTAAAATTTGTACTTCTTACGGGTTGTGGAGCAGCATGAACTACAGGTGCAGGTCTTTGGATGGTGATTTCCGGACGTTTCTGGAATAAAGTCAATACTTCTTCCTGCATACGGATCATATCGGCAACGTTATCCTGAAATGCCTGTACCAGAGGATGTCCGCTTTTTGTAGCAATAGCTGAAGCTGTTGCTGCATATTGTTTTGGCGTGTCAAAAGACTGAGCCAACGCTTTCACCTCTTTAAAATTACGGATGATAGGTGAACCTAATTCCAGCTTAATACCTTTTCCTGAAGCTTTTTTCGAATGATTCTGAATCTCCAGAAAATCAAGAGCAATTGTTTTTCCTTCTACAAATAATGAAGCAACTACTCTTTGTAATTGAGCCAATGCAGAACGGGTAGGAACGCTGGAAGCAATCGTACTGAATGCTTTTCCTTTTAACGTATCATCAATAAATCCAATCAGACCGCCAGTTCCGACCTGAATGAAGACTCTTGCGCCTTCTTCGTATAATTTATCGGTCAGCTCACGAAAACGGACAGGCTGAACCAAATGTTCTGCACTCAGTTTTCTAATCGCTGCCTGATCTGCAGAATAAGGTTCTAAAGTGGTGGCAGACCACAATGGGATTTTCGTCTGCTGGAACTGTGCTTTTTCCATTCCCGCAAGGATCACATCCAATTTATCAGCGATAAAAGGAGAGTGGAATCCAGACTGGAACGGCAATACCTGATGGAAGATCTGTTTTGCTTTTAACAAGGGAACCAACTCATCCAGAGCAGTATTGCTTCCGCAAAGAATCACCTGATTTGGGCAGTTGTCATTGGAAACATAGAGGTTTGAAATTTCTGAAATAAAAGGTTTTATCACCTCAATTCCGGCTCCTATGGCAATGAACTTGGAATCTTTTAGTTCAAAAGTTTCAGGATTCAGTACATCAATTAAGGCTTTTACAGAATTGGCTTCCGCTAATTCCGAAGAGTAACCGGCCAGCCATTCTCCTAAGCTGTGTCCTGCATTCATATCCGGAATAATTCCCAGTTTTTTAAGTGAATTATCAAGGATACTGCAGTTGTTGAAAATGTTTAAGGCATCGGTTAGAAGCCCTTCACCTTCTGTTTCGATAGGTGCTGACAATCCGAAATAACGGCTTACCGTTTCTACCTCACCTTTTGCCAGACCATCTAATCCAGGGAATACAAAGGCTACTTTACCTCCATCTTTTAATAATGGGGTAGAAGTGTACCAGATATCCTGTTTGTTTTTCCAGATGATATTTTTGGAAACAATTTTTATGGCTTTTTCTATTCTGGCAGGAGTTGGATCGAATATCGCAACTCTGAAATCTCCTTCGCCGATAGTTGTTTCATTATTTTGTAATGCAGATAGCAGTTCTTCATGAGTAGGTCTGGCCAAGATCAATACCTGATCTTTTTTAGGCATATCATACCCTTCCAAAACAACGTGTGCATTGATTCCTCCGAATCCGAAAGCATTCACTGCCGCTACTTTTGGCAGTCCTGTTTTTGACCAGTTTCTGGCTTCCTGTACCGGTTCAAACCTTGTATTCTGCATCTCCGAAGTCGGATTTTCGCAATATAGGGTTGGTGGTAAAGTATCGTGATGTAAGGCAAGACAGGTTTTAATTAATCCTGCAATTCCGGCAGCTGGCATGGCATGTCCGATATTGGACTTTACAGATCCGATACCTGCAGCCGGAGCAGCTTCTTCTTTTCCAAAGAATTGAGCCAAGGTCTGAAGTTCTGTTTTATCTCCAAGCGGTGTTCCTGTGCCGTGAGCCTCAAGATATCCCACTTTATTTTTATCTAAATCAGCATTGATCCATGCCTGTTCCAACGCTTTCAACTGACCTTTTACAGATGGGCTCATCACGCTGGTTCCGGTACCATCACTGCTTACGCCAACGCCTTTAATAACCGCATAGATCTTATCCTGATCGCGAACGGCATCTTCCAGTCTTTTTAACACTACGAAACCACAACCTTCTCCGATTAACAGACCATCAGCATCCATACTGAAAGGTTTAATCTGCTGCTGACGTGACATCGCTCCCAGCTGGGCAAAAATACTCCAGAAGGCAGCATTCTGTCCTGTGTGTACACCTCCTGCGATCATGATATCTGAACGGCCTCTCTGAAGTTCCTGCACTGCATGATCTACAGCAATTAAAGCAGAGGCACAAGCGGCATCTACAGTGAATGCAGCACCTCCCAGATTGAAACGGTTGGCGACAAGTGAAGCAACAAGATTGGGAATTAATCCCATCGCAGTATCTGCTGCAAAACGACCTTTACGTTCCTGAAATGCATGCTTTACCTTTTCAATATCGGAAGAAGAAACGTGAGGCAGTAACTCTTGTAACAATGAAGAAATCTGTTCTCCGGTTCTTACAATTTCTATAGCTCGGGTCGCACCTGGGCCTGTGTAGTTTCCTTTACCAATGATGATTCCTGTTTTTTCAAGGGAAATGTTTTTCTGAAATATACCTGCATCTTCCAGTGCTTTCTGTACCAGATCAAGGGTAAGCAGATGATCAGGTTCCGTTCCTTCAACGGCTAATGGCAAAATACCAAATGCGGTAGGATCGAAAGTATAATCAGGGATAAACCCTCCACGCTGACAGTAAAAACGGTCAACGGGACTTGTGGCATCACTGAAATGAACCGGATCTATCCGATCCGCCGGAGCGAGTTCGGTAGAATCAACTTTATTGACAATATTCTGCCAGAAAGTGTTGGCATCCTGAGCCCCGGGAAAGACACAGGATAAACCAATTACAGCAACATCTGTTTTTTTCATACTTTGTTTATACAGTGTTTTACCAATTATTTCCTGACATGATCAGCACCTGGCTTTCTGTTCCGTATTTAATTTCGTTAAGGAAGATTTCTTTTCCTTCATCCAATGGGATCATGGAAATACCTCTGCGCTCGTACTCAGATTCCAGGGTGGAAGAGACCATTCCGGCACCTTTCCATGGTCCCCAGTTGATAGAGATTACTTTTCCTTTTAACCTTTTGTTTAAAGCATTTGCGTAATCATCCAGTACACTGTTGGCTGCGGCATAATCTGTCTGACCTTTGTTACCGTATACGGAAGCAATACTTGAGAATAATACTACAAACTGACAGTCTGAACGAAGCTGTTCTGCCAATACACGAAGCGGTTTTACTTTGGTATCAAATACACGTCCGAAGGAGCTTGTCGTCTTTTGTTTGAATAATTTATCTTCTAAAAGACCTGCTCCGTGGATGACTCCATCCAGACGGTTGTATTTCTCATAAATACTGCTGATCAGATTGCTTAAACCTTCTTCATCACAAAGATCCAATGATTGGTAAATGATGGTATTTCCAAGGTTTTCCATGTCACGGATAGTACGCAGGATCTGATTATTTTTGAAAATCTTCGTCGTTTCTTTTTCTATTTCTGCAGGAGAAGTGAATTGACCAGACTTGATCAGGAAACTTCTGATTTCTTCTTTGGTTTTCATCCCCTCAAAGTCTTTAGCCGAAATCTCATTTCTCGGGTCTGCCGATCTTCCTACCAGAATATAGGTGCAAGGATAAGCCTGAGACATATGTTTTACCAATTCAGCAGTAATTCCCTGTGCGCCTCCCAATACCAATACCACAGATTTTTGATCTAGCTGGATATGGGCCTCATGTAAACTCGTGGATAACGGAGAAGGAATGATGTCTACCTGGTGTCTCTGATCATTTTTATAAATCACTTCAGCAGGTTTATCGTTGGTAAGGATCTCTTTCAATGTAATTTCAGCAATCTGATCTACTTCCTGAGGGGTGCTCAGGCTGATGAGTCTGCATGTTGTATTATCAAATTCTCTGGCTAAACTTTTGAAAAGTCCCGGATATCCCTGATGATGACGTAATATACTTGCATCTGTAATTTCCTGAATATGTGCAGGAATATCAGAAATAAGATATACCCATTTTGCTTTATCAAAATCCAGTTTCTTGATCAGATCTACATGATCGATAATACTTGGCTTATCAACGGCAGAGAATAGGTCTAACATAATTAATCCGTCGATATTTGAAAGATCTTTATCCGTATCTACTACTTCTACGATAGTTCCATGTTCTTCCAGAGTTTCTTTGATCGCAGAAGTTTGTTTGCTGTCATCCTGTGTAATGGCAAAACGTTTTCCCTGCAATACTTCAGTATTTTGTACTTTAGAAACATCGGTAGGAGTGATGTCAAAACGAAGACGTGACAATACATTTTGAGTTGGCTCTGTAGTATTTTCTTCTTTTGCTTCCGGAGCTGCTTCGTTGGTTTCCCCATTCATTTCGCTGATCCAGCTTGCCAGACCACGAAGGGTTTTAATGGCCGCCAGTTTTTCCATCACATCATCAGCCTGTTCAAGGTTTTGACCAAATCCGATCTTAGTTTTAAGATCACCGATGATTTCCATACGTTTGATGGAATCTATGCTTAAATCTGCTTCCAGATCAAGATCAAGCCCCAACATTTCTTTTGGATATCCTGTTTTTTCGCTCACGATATTCAAAATTGCATTTTGAAGGTCCTCCAGTGAGAATGCCGGCTGAGCCTGTGGTTTTGAAGGCGCTGATTCGGCCGCAGATCCATTTTTTTCTGTCGCAGCAGTTGTTTCAGCACCTGAGAATTCAGTAAGCCATGAAACTAATCCGCTTAATGTTTTTATGCCTGCCAGCTGTTCCATAACGGTGTCTTCGCTGGTGTTTCCGTTGCCCAGAGTTCCCAATTCGTTACGAAGTGTTCCGATGATCTCAACTCTCTTGATAGAGTCGATACTTAAATCCGCTTCCAAGTCCATTTCCATACCCAGCATTTCCTGAGGGTATCCTGTTTTGTCACTTACTACCTGTAGTAATAGGGATTTAATATCTCTTGACGGAGCTTGTTTTACAGGAGCTACAGCTACAGGTTGCTGATGAACTGGCTGAACCGGAATCGTAGATATAGGTTGGTGTGCAGCAGCCGGTGCTGGTGAATGGTATACAGGAGCAGGGAACGCCTGAGGATTCTGTCCCATAAAGGAAAGCATCACATCGCGTTGTGCCTGTATCATTAATTTCATGCTGTTCAAATATTCCTGCAACATGCGTTCAGCAGTAGACTGGGCTTCCGTTGCGGGTGCCTGTGGATTATTAGTAAAATTGTTCATGGGAATTGGGTTTATAAGTGGTAATGCACCATTAGATGGCAGATTACCGGTAGTTGGGTGGGCAGTTTGCCCGTTAACACGCCAGATAGCAGGGCTTTTCTTGTAAAGCTCAGGTTGGTTAAGATCAATAATCGTAACACTTCTGCCGTCAAAAAGTTTATCAATGTTAAAGCTTCTGCCTGTTCCTAAATATTGTGCCAGCATGCAAAGCAGATGGCTGAATTTATTACGGCTGTTGTCTTCAACATATAGGGTGAGCTGATCTTTTTCAAGACAGGATTTAGTCAATCCGGTAAGTACTTTTCCCGGTCCTACTTCGATGAATATTCTTGCACCGTCATTGTACATGGCCTGAAGCTGTTCTACAAATCTTACAGGCTGTACCAGATGATCAGTAAGTCTTTCTTTTATTTCTGATGGATTCGTTGGATATACTTCTGCAGTGGTATTAGACCAAACAGGAATCTGCATTTCCTGGAAAGGAACATCTTTTAAGACTTCAGCGTATAAATCTTTGGATTTCGCTAGTAATGGACTGTGGAATGCACAGGCAACTTCCAGTTTTTTAGCAGAAATACCTTCCTGTTTAAGCACTTCAAGTAATTTATTGATAGCTTCCGTACTTCCAGCAATCACACATTGAGTCGGAGCGTTGAAATTCACAGGATAGCATCCTTCAACTTTAGCAATAATAGGTTGTAAACGTTCTGCAGCAGCACTTGCGGCTAACATTGAACCCGGATCTCCGCCTTCTACTGAATCTAAGATAGATTGAGCTCTCTTAACACTCAGGTCCACCAGTTTATCCTCTCCAAATACTCCTGCAAAGCATAAAGCCGGAATTTCACCATAGCTGTGGCCTGCCAGCATATCAGGGATAATGCCTAATGATTCTAGGAATTTTGCCAATGCAAGGTCTACAATTCCTAAAAGCGGTTGTGCTAAACGGGTATCTTTAATGGTTTCTTTCTGTTGTTTTAAATCAGCTTCGTTAAAGGTTTTAGAGGGGAAAACTACTTTTTCAAGTTCAGGATATTCATCAATAATTTTACGCATAGCCGGGAAAACTACAAATAAGTCACGAGCCATATTGATTCTCTGGCTGCCCTGTCCCGGGAAGGTGAATGCTACTTTACCTTCTTTTTTATTCACGGTGAAAGTATCTTTTGTCTCAATCCCTAGCAGTACTAACTCAAGCTTCATCATCAGGTCTTCAGCGGTGTCTGCGACAATACTGAACTGGATTGGTTTTTCTGAGCTGATGCTTAAACTGTAAGCAATATCTTTTAATGGAATACCATCATTAATTTCTAATAATGCCTTAACCTGGCTTGACTGTCCTTTCGCTTCTTCATAGGTATCTCCGCGGAAGACAAACAATTCTGAAGGCCACGACTGCATGGCAATTGAATTGTCCTGTTTAGGATGGTTCGCAATAACGGTATGGAAATTCGTTCCTCCAAATCCGAAAGCACTGATTCCTGCATAACGGTTTTTCTCGCCCCATAATCCACTTTCAGCATGGAAGGCAAACGGACTGGTTTCTGCGTTATAATAAGCATTTGGCTGCTGAAGATGAAGGGTAGGTGGCTTTACACCATGATAAACGGCAAGGGAAGCCTTGATCAATCCTGCTAATCCTGCCGCACATTTTGTATGGCCGATCTGTGTTTTCACGGAACCTAAATGCGTCTGTCCTGGTAAAGCTCCTGAGCGACTGAATAAATTAGTCAGTGCACTTAATTCAGTTTTGTCACCTACTACCGTTCCTGTACCATGCGCTTCTACAAGGCCTACAGAAGCAGGACTGATCCCAGCCTGGGAATAAGCACGTTCCAGAGCTCTTACCTGACCTATTTTTCTAGGAGCAGTCAATCCAAGGGCTTTTCCGTCGCTGGATCCTCCAACTCCTTTGATTACTGAATAAATTCTGTCACCATCACGTACAGCATCTTCGTATCTTTTTAAAACAAGGATGGCGATACCTTCTCCAAGAGCAATACCGTCTGCGTCATCATCAAATGTAGCACATCTTCCTTTTCTGGATAGGGCATGCGTGCTCGAGAACATCAGGTAATCGTTAATTCCATTGTGTAAATCTGCTCCTCCGGCAAGAACCATATCAGATTTTCCTAATACAAGTTCCTGACATGCCAGATCAATGGCTGCCAAAGAAGAAGCACATGCGGCATCTACCGTAAAGTTTCTTCCACCAAGGTCTAATCTGTTCGTAATCCTACCTGCGATTACATTTGCCAGAATACCCGGAAAAGAATCTTCAGTCGTATGTGGGAAGGCTTCTTTTACTTCTTCATGAAGTTCTCCGAAAACCTGCTTATAATATCCTCTGAAACTATAGCTGTTGGCAAGGTCATTACCTCCTTCAGCACCTATAATGACAGAAATGTTTTCTCTGTTGATGTGTTTTTCTCCATATCCAGCATCTTCCATGGCACGCTTGGCAACCAATAAGGTTAACAACTGTGTAGGTTCAATAGCAGCAAGGGATTGTGGCGGAATTCCAAATGCCAATGGATCGAAATCGATTTTAGGAATAAATCCTCCCCATTTGGAATGGGATACATCCGGTTCGTTGGAATCCGGCTTATAATAAAGTTCTTTATTCCATCTTTCATCCGGTACTTCGGTAACACTGTCTTTTCCTAAAATGATATTTCTCCAGTATTCATCAAGGTTTTTAGCTCCCGGGAAAATACATTCCATTCCTACGATAGCGATGTCCAGCGGTTTTTCCGTAGAAACGGGTTCTTCCGGTAATGCCGCCTCCTGAATATGTTTGTAATTATCTACAACACTTTGATGAAGAGCAGCCAATGAGATCACACGATTCTGCATGGTGGCTACCTGTCCGATCATATACATTCCTAAGTCCAGTTGGTCATCTTTAGGAATGTTGACCAATTTATCACCCTGACGTTCTATACCTTTAGCCGCAATACGTAAACGGCCTACATTCAATTTTTCAAGTTGTTCCCATACCTGCTTTTTATCCATTCCGGCAGCAAGAAGTTTTGCCTTTTCGGTATTGAAATGGTGGGCAAAAGCTGTATTTAAACAACGGGTTTCATGTCCGGGAGCTGTTTCCAGTAAAACGGTATCCTTCGCCTGCATTGCCTGAGATTGGAATTCTTCCTGAATAGCTCCGGTTTGTACAGCTTCGTGGGTATACAGATACGCTGTGCCCATCAATACCCCGATTTTTACTCCTCTTGCAGCCAATGGTGCAGCCATGATGGAAACAAATGCCGTTGAAAAAGCGTTATGAATTCCTCCCGCAAAAAAGACACTGATGTTTTCAGGATGATCTTCTTTTAAAATACGTTCAATTTGTTTTTCCCAAAGAACTGTACTGGACAGGGGTCCTACGTGACCTCCACACTCTCGTCCTTCAAAAATGAAGTTTTTAGCTCCTTCTTTCAGGAAAATATCCAGAAGGGCAGGGGAAGGAACGTGTAAAAATGATTTAATTCCTGCTTTTTCAAATACTTTAGCCTGTGCAGGTCTTCCTCCGGCTATCAAAACTACAGGAGGTTTTGCTTCTAATATATAGGATGTCTGTTCATCTCTTAATTCCTGTGGAGCAAATCCTAAAATTCCCACACCCCATGTTTTTTCACCAGCCAGTTTTTTGGTATCCATTACCAAAGATTTTGCAGACTCTCCTTTCAATAAGGATAAAGCAACAAAAGGTAAGGCTCCTGCATCTGCTACTGCATTGGCAAAGGAAGGAACATCACTCACACGGGTCATTGGGCCTTGGGCGATAGGATAACTCAGGCCCAGTTCCTGTGCTAAAGAGTTGTTTTTATCAATTACTTTAAGTGCTTTGGCTTGTTTCAGATGTCCATACATGGCTTCTTTGAAACCGAAAACAAGTTTTTTCAGTGTTTTGAAGTCTTCATACAGATCCGTTGCTAATGAAATATCTTGTCCCATAGGGATATAGCATGTACTAAGGTCGAAACCTGTAAAGTGTTGTTTCAGATCTTCAGCGGTTGCATTTTCAGGTAAAGCAGGTGAGTTAGGTCTTACCAATACACGATGGTTAGCAATCACCTTAGTTTCTGTACCATTCAGTTTTGAGCATACTTCTTTCAGATCCTTAGGAACTGAACTTTCCGGGAACAACGCCAATTGGCTGTCCAGAACAATTCCTGTTGCTCCCAAAGCTTTTGATGCGGCGGCAGTATGGAGACCAATTCCTCCCTGTATCCACACCGGAATCCTCTGGATTTCTTTGATCACACGCTGGAATAATACAAACGTGGATTCATAGCCTACTAATCCACCGGCTTCATTTCCTTTGATAATGATTCCTTGTGCCCCTGATTCTTCAGCTTGTCTGGCCTCTTCCAAACTGGTTACCTGATAAATAGCAGGTACATTGAATGGTGTGGACATTCCGAACGGTAGGATCGCAAATCTTACTTTTTCCGGAATCTGCAGAGTGGTGAAATTGTCGTTAGAAAAATAAATACCATACGATGGTACGTCTATCTCGTCAAGTTGATGTAACGCTTCCTGGGCTTTCGTTAGCTCATTTCCTAAACTTAGTACGGGGAACGCACCCGCCTGGTGCAATCGGGATATAAGGTTAACGTCCGGCTTTTCAAAAGGCGTCAGTCCAATAATGGTTAATTTTTTCATGGCGTGTTAATTGAATTATTGAATGATAGCAAGAGTTTCATAACAGAATGCAAGGTCTTTCGCTAAGACCATTACTTTTTGCTATGATATAGTAAAAATTGTTTTTGTTAAATCGTTAACAATATGTATTGTTTTATGGTAATTATTTAATAATCTATCGTTTGTTGATAGATTTTGGATTGTAGTAATTATATCCGGCTTTTCAAAGGGCATCAGCCTGATTTTGGTCAAGTTTTTCATAGCATTTACGGTATAGAAATAGTTAATGATATCTCATAGCAAAACACTAATGTTATTCATATAAATAACAATTTTCTGTTATGAGGAAATAAAAATAATAAAACAATCATATATCTTCAATTATAAACGCTATTTGATAATGATTTTTTAATATGAAAATATCAATTGTTCAAATGCTATTAAAGTATATTTATTGTTTCCTTATTCTTAGAAACATGGCCAGTACAATCTTATAAATTTTAACTATAAATGGTTATAGTTAAAAAAATGTTAAGCAAATATAGGAATAAAAAATAAAATATTTCAAAAACAAGAGATTTGTTTTTAGGTATATTACAAAAAGATAATATACAATGAATACGGTTCTGAAATGTTAGAATTACCTTTATCAATCTGATAAAATGACAAAGCGAATTTAAATAAAATTAATCAATATATTGTGATTTAATTTGAATTATTTATGAACTTTTTCTATCTTTTTGATAAATAAATAGATAGGTATTTTTAAGAATAATTTAAATATCTTTCCGAAATTCATAAAAAAAGTAAATATAAAAGGTGGGTGTTTTTTTAATTTTTAAGGTAAAGGATCTGTTTATTAATGTGTTATGTCTATGGGTGATCTTTCTGGGATTTAATAAAACAATTGCTTTTTATTGTATTTTATGATTAGTGTATAAAACTTTTGTATTTTTGTACTCCTAAAAACTCAATCATAATTTGATTTGATGAAATTATGATTTATACATGCCTGTGTTTGTAATAGTAAGCTCGTTTTCTCTTGTTTTTGCAATTATGATGATTTAACGGGTTTCTAATCTTATCCATACTCAATTCGTATTGACTTCCTTTTCAGAAATTGGCCAATTTCCGGTCGATCTTGAATAACTGTAGTCAGATTCAAGAGGTCTTACTTTTGGGGTGTGTCATACAGAAATTTGTTTTTGGATTTAAAAAATACAACAAAAGAAAACAGGTATATATGAAACAGACAACAACTTTCAGATCAGGTGCTCACAAAGAAAGGGTGATGGAGCAATATGATGGTGCATTAGCAAATTTTAAAGGAAATATCCGTCAACAAGCGGTCCCAACAAGCTTTGGAGAAACCCATGTTATCAGTTATGGAAATGAAGATCATCCTAAACTTATATTACTTCATGGAGCTAATTCTAACGCTGCATCCTGGATGAAGGATCTTGCTTTGTACAGCAAAGAATACAAAGTATATGCTATTGATATTATCGGGGAACCAGGTAAAAGTGAACAAAACAGACTTCCTTATAAAGGCAATTATTACAGTGATTGGCTGTTTGAGGTTTTCCAACAACTGAAAATAACAAAATTTTCTTTGGTGGGATTGTCACAAGGCGGATGGCTTGCGATAAAGTTTGCAGCCAGATATCCGGAAAAAATCAGTCAGCTTGTCCTTCTTTCTCCAGGAGGAATTGTAAAAACACAGCGCAGCTTTGTGTTTAAAGCGATATTCTTTTCTCTACTTGGAAATGCCGGGAAGAGAAAAATCAATAAACTGATAACGGGTTCACAAAAAATAGATCAGTCTGTTCTGGACTTTATGAGCCTCATGCAGTCCTCTGTGAATGCAAGGATAGATAAGGAGTATATCTTTTCTGATGAAGAATTGAAAAATATGACCATGCCTGTCTTTTTTATAGGTGGAGCAGGTGATGTGGTCAGGGATTCTCAACAAATAAAAGAAAGACTTGAAGGGTTACTTCCTGATTTTGAATCCTATGTTGATCCTGACAAAGGACATGTGCTGGTTGGTCTGGCAGATAAAATAAATGCATTTTTATTAAAGAGAAGGAATGATTAATCCTTTATGCAAAGGCTCCAAAACATTTTGTTTTGGAGCCTTTGTGATATTTTATGTACTTGAATCTTTAAAAGATACTTAATCCATACTGTTTTGCCAGATCTAAAATCATATGATATCCGGCCAGAGAATTTCCATGTTGATCTAAAGCAGGACTGAAAACTCCGATTCCTATTTTTCCCGGAACACTTACCGTAATACCTCCTCCTACACCGGATTTGCTTGGTAAACCAACGGTTCTGGAGTATTCTCCACTGAATTCATACATTCCGGCAGTCAGCATCTGTGATTCTACTAATTTTGCCATATCTGCATTTTTATAAGTGGCATCACCGTCAAATCTTACACACTGGTTGGCAAAGAAGTATCCTATTTTTGCGAGATCTTCAGCAGTAAGTTCAATAGAGCATTGTTTGAAATAGTTGTCCAGCTGGTCTTCATTTCCTGAAATCAGTCCGCTGTTTTTCATGATGTAAAACATTCCACGGTTACGGTGTCCTGTTGACTTTTCCGATTCGTAAACAGACTTATTATATTCTATGGATGGGTTTTTGGTAATATACCTTACCATATCCAGGATTTTAAGGAATGGTTTTTCTCCGTCTCCTGAGATCAATGAAGTGGTAAGGATTGCTCCGGCATTCATCATTGGATTAAGCGGCTTTCCTGTGGTTTCAAGATTGGAAAAATGGTTGAAAGGCTTGTCTGATCCGAAATATCCCATTTTATCAAAAATATGAGTTTCTCCTTTTTCATTGACGGCTACCATTAAGGATATGATTTTGGAAATGCTTTGCATGGTAAATTTCTTACTTACATCACCGGTGTTGAATACTTTTCCATTTTTATCAACCACTGAAAAGGCAATTGCTTTAGCATCCATTTTCCCTAGTTCAGGAATGTAATCTGCCACTTTTCCCTGAGTATAATAAGCTCTGTTTTTTTCCAGAATGGTATTTAATGTTTTTTCTGAAAGGGTTGAGAGATCTGCTGTCTTCTGTGCATAAAAGATTGTGTTTAAGGAAAGAAAAGCTGCAGTACAGATTCCTTTGGCGGAAAATAAAAAATTTTTGTTTCTCATATAAGAGTTGTTGAATATAATGTTTATGATAAGCCTTGAAAAACAAAGATAAATTATTTTAATCTTGTCGGCAATTCTAATGATTGTCCTTATGGATATTGATATGAATAGGAAATGCTTAATGAAGATTAAGTTGTCGAAATACATATAGTTTTTTAAGAATTAAGGAATGGGTAAAACTTATTATTCTATCTGTTTTGAATGTGATTAATTTTAATACAAATTGATATTATTTAGTAAAAAATAAATTAAATTTAATTTTACTTGTTGATTTTGGGATTTATTGGTAGAAAAAATAGGATTTTATTTGATTGAAAATGGCTTGGAGACCCTGAAATTAAAAAAAAGATGATTTTTTTTATATAACTAATGAGTTGGTGAAATAGCATATAAGTATGAATTTATCTATATTGTTGAAATTCAACTGTGAAATAATGTTATTTTTTCACGATTAAATGAGTTTTATATTATTATTTTTACTAATTTGACAAAAAATTAATAACACTTTTTTAATAACTATGAAAAACAACACCTATTTTGGTAGGCAGCACATCTTCAGATGGCTCCTGCTATGTTGGCTTCTGGTACCCTGGGTACTACAAGCTCAAGCTCGAATTACATGGACCGCTCAGGTCGGATGCCAGGAATTCCGTGGCGAAAAAGATGGTCAGATCCCTGACAACGGAATCGCTTATTCCTACATCAATTCATCCCAATGTCTCCGGGTCTGTGAGCAATCAACCGTAAAATACGAGATTCAGGGACCGAATGTTTCCAATGTCCAATGGACGGTTTCAGGAGGTACAGCAGCTATTTCAGGACCTGCGAATACCGTAGCGAATGTAAGCTGGGGAGCAGCGGGGAACGGATCTTTACAGGCGGTTATCACCTACAATGATGGAACTGTGGAAACCCAGACCATTTGTATCGAAAAGATTAACAGGCCGATTGCTAAATTTGAAATGTTAAACCTGACTGATACTGTATGTAGGAATACAACGATCTATTTTGATAATCTTTCTGAACAGAACGGCGGATCGGATATCATTAACTACTTCTGGGACTTTGGGGATGGTACAACTTCTACCGCTTTTGAGCCGTCTCATTTGTATGCTAATCCCGGAAACTATACAATTACTCTGACGGTTACCAACAAGTGTGGCTGCCAGGATAAAATTAAAAAACAGATCAAGGTATTAAAAGCTGATCCTGTACAGATCAACTGTGCTTCCGTAGTATGTGAAGGGAGTACTGAAAAATACAATGTACAGGATGGATGCAACAAAGGACAATGGAAAGTTATCGGAGGATCAATTGTCAACATTAACGGTAATGAAATTGAAGTGGTTTGGGATCAGGTAGATCCGCTTGAAGGCTTTGGATATGTAATGTACATGTCAGAATGTGCATGTCCTGAGTGGACGACAATTAAAATTCCTGTAGTTTTAAAAAATGCAAAAATTAAAGGACAGGGAGTGATATGTACTGGCAGACAGTATACTTATTCAATTCCTCAGTGGCCAACAACCAAAGTTAACTGGAATGTGACAGGTCCTGCGGGAGGTCTGCTGACGAATACTCAACAGAGAAACGAAATTGTTTTCTCCGCAAATCAGCCAGGGACTTATCATCTTACAGCAAATTATTTTAATACTTTATTGGGATGTGAAGGACAGGCTTCTATAGATATCGTAGTAGAAGCACCAGTATTGGTAAGTGGTGGTGTGGATGAAATCTGTGCCGGAACAAGCCAGGGATTTACAGCTGTCCCTAATGTACCGGTGATCTGGAAAGTAACAACAGGAACATCTACGTATACTTCTCCACCGATGACAGGAATATTCAACTATAACTTTGCTACGGCAGGAACATATACTGTGACGGCTACCAAGCAAGGTGGAGGTTGTGAAAGTAATGGAAGAATTATTAAGGTATTACCAATTCCACAGGCACCTAACGGAACCATTTCCGGAGAAACAAAAGTATGTCCTGGAAAACCTTATGTTTATACCATCAGTTCAGTGGATCCCGGAATGGTACCGGTTTGGACTGTTACCAACGGAACTATTCAAGGAAGTAATGCAGGACAATCTGTTACGGTGATATTTAATGCCGGCGCTACGTCATATATAGTGTCTGCACAGAACAAATCTATCAGCAGTGCAGCATGTCTTTCAGCTCCGAAAACGTTTAACGTAACTAAAATAGACCTTAGTACTATTGTTATTAATCCAAAACCAGGACCTTTCTGCCCAAGCAGTACTCAAACTTTCAGTGCTAACCTGAATGGTATTGTTCCTGACTTTATGGAATGGTCGTTTGCCAGTTCCAACTTCGGAAGTGTAGTAGGCGGACAGGGTACAGCTAATATTACCGTAAACTTCAACGAGATTTCTTCAACGAGTACTACTGATCTTATTCTGAAAGTAGTAAAATGTGGAGTAACACAGATTATTACTATGCCGGTATCTTTAATTACGCTTCCGGTAGTAAGCTTTACCAATGTTGGCGGAATTTGTTTAGGATCAAATCTTACTTTTACAGTAAATCAGGGAACTATTACTTCAGCCACAAGTGTTACTTTCACTTTTGCTGGCGGAACGTTTACGACAGCCTTTAATCCGTCTGGGGTTTACAGCTTCCCGAATAACGGATATATCCAGAATAATTCAGGAAATAATGTTTCCCACACAGTTACTGTAACTTATGCAGGTACTAACGGATGTAATTATAAACCTACTGCAAGTGCTAATTTTATTGTATATCCTGAAACCATTATTACTGTTTCTCCGGTATATAATATTGCAGTTTGTGATCCTACCACAATGACACCGTATACTATTACGGCTAACAGCTCTACAGGACTTACCAATATCATATCCTGGCAATGGTATAAAAATAATGGTATTATATCTGGTGCAACTACCAACTCGTATACCATCTCAGGAGCAGGTGCTTTTGGAACCTATAGAGTGCAGGCTGTAGATATTAACGGTTGTGTGGTTTCTTCACAGAATATTAATGTAACACAATCATGCCCGAGCAGTGGAAGTTGTACAGCAAATCCTCAGATCAACTTCGTGCCGGCATGGACTGCTTGTAATAACATTACGGTTTCTGGTTTAACGTACAATGGAACTCCGGATGAAATCCAATGGTTGTCTGATACTTTCCTTACTTTAGTTTCAGGTCAGGGAACAGCTTCACCGGTATATCAGACTAATCTTGCAGGAGCACATCTTGTTTTTGTACGCCTGAGATACGGTTCATGCTGGTACAGCAAAGGGGTAGAAGTGAGAAAAAACTATGAACCTAAATTCAATATCAGTACAGTATGTAGTGGAAATGGTTATAGTGTAACACTTTTTAATACTTCTACAATATTTGAAATCAATCCGGCGTCTATTACCTACACGTTCACTTCGCCGGGACAGCCTACCCAAACAGGACAGTCTGCTACTTATAATCTTGCGCCAGGTACTTATACCTTTACAATGACGGTTTCTGCACCAGGGAAGCCAACATGTACTACTACGCAGACTATTACATTAGCTCCTATTCCTGATACATCTTTCTTGGTTCCAGCCTGGTTGTGTGCCCGTTCGCCTATAACATTCAGTCCAATAAATTATGTTCCCGGAAATACCTACACATGGATTTTTGATGGTACATCTTATATTACGACAGGATCAGGTGCTACAATAACGTATAATACAGCAGGAACAAAAACCATTCAGCTGAAAATTAAAACACCTATGGGATGTGAATATACTTCTGCTGTCATTGGTGTGAATGTAAAAGAAGCTACTCTGGATGGTACTATAGCACCTCCTTCTCTTGTGGCTTGTATAGGAAGTGCTCCTAATATTGTATTTACCAGTACACTTGGATCTCCTAGTCAGTATATCTGGATGAATGGCTCTCAGCCTGTTGCAGGTGCACCAAACTCTCCGGTATTCACACCTACGCAATCTGGTAATTACTGGCCGGTGCTGGTATCATCAGATGGATGTACAACAAGTATTATGAGTACCAAAGCAATCCCGGTAACGCTTAAAAATCCTCCATATGTAAATATATCAGGAACAGCGAATATCTGTGAAGGATCTTCAACGGTACTTACCGGTATTGTAACGGATAACACCTTAGAATATCAGTGGAAAAAAGGAAATTCTGTGATTGTACCATGGGCTTCTTCTCCTTATCCTATTGCTATAAGTACAGGACCATTATCTGCTGGTACTTATGTGTATACGCTGGAAGTAAGAACTCCGGGTACATCAGGATGTACAAGCAGCAAAAGCTTTACAGTTACTGTAAATAGCCCGCCGGCACCGATTTCTGTAACCTATAGTATGGTAGGTTGTCAGCCTTATCAGGTGATGTTAACAGCATCAGGGCCGTCTGCAGGTGTTTATAACTGGAGCAACGGAATGACAGGTCAGTCTATTACAGTAAATGAAGGTGGTGCTTATCAGGTTATCTACACGGCACCAAGTGGATGTAAGGTTGTAGGTAATGTACAGGTTCCATTAAGCCTTGAAAGTCTGATGTGGGTATTCCCAACAGGATGCTATGATGAATGCCTTAGAAAGAACTATGTTTTAGGACCAAAAGGAGTCTTCGATCATCATGATTGGCTGTTGTTTGGAAACAGCATCCAGAGTGGAAACAATGATTATATTTATCCGTTGTACATTGGTGCTGCAGGAACTTATCAGTTGCAGATTGACCATCTGGGATGTCAGTTTACTTCCGGAACCATGAATTACTATCCGGGTAAAGAATGTGGATACGAAACAGAATGTAAACTGGAAGCAAGTATCAAAGACATGAAATGGGTAGGAGATCACTATAATGTGTATGGTGTGATCTACAACGGCGGAAGCCAGCCGATAAGTCTTACCGTTTCAAGTCTTAATGGATTTGGAATTTATCTTCCATCTATTATTACAATTCCTGCTGGTGGAGTGTATGATATGAACGCTAATCCATTGGCATTCTATCCAAACTCAAACTTCCAGGGTGCGGATGAGATTTTATTCTCCAATGAAACATGTAAGTTTACTACCAAAGCGGTAGATCCTAACTGGATGGGTATGAAAAATGCAGGAAGAAGTGTGACGGCAACGTCAGTTTCTTCTCTGAAAATGACACCAAATCCTGCGAAGGAAAAAGTGAAAATCTCGTATAATACGGGCAATGAAAAATTACTGGCAAAACAGGTTACAGTTTTTGACGCCATGGGCAATGTCAAATTCCGTAAGGAACTGAAAACGGCTTCCGGAGAGGTAGACGTGGAGGTTACCAGCTGGCTGCAGGGTGTTTATATTGTTATCGTACAAACGGGAGACACCTCATTACAAGGAAAACTAATTAAAAATTAGTAGCTTATAAAGCAGTGTTCTCTTCGGAGAGCACTGTTTTTTTATAGTATGTGATAATTAAATGAAATTTTATGATACGATTAAAAAACAAACTTTGGGGATTACTTCTGATAGTACCAGGATTATCTTTTAGTCAGGCTTATCAGTGGCAATGGGGAAAACAGGCAGGAGGATTAACAGGTTCAGCTGATCCGGGTTTTCATTATGTCTTTGATGAATCCATAAGGGATATTGTAGTAGACAACAACAATAATACCTATTTTCTTGCCACCATGCGTGAACAGGAACAAAACCTGAATGGCGCTTCTGTAACCAATTACGGTTTGAGTGATCTTTTTCTGTTCTCTGCTGATTGCGCAGGAAATATACGATGGTCCAGGCCAATAGGCGGTTCAGGAGATGGAGAAAATGCATGGCATATTAAAGTAGATAATAATGGTGGATTATATGTGTTGGCAACCCTTTATAACAATTCATATGCAGGAGATCCTAATGCTGTTCCAATGCACTTTGATGATACTCATACACAACCGCTGTATACTTATTATGATCAAACGATAGAACCGGCCCATAAAGCGGCTTTTCTGTTAAAATACAATACTTCGGACGGTACACTGGCATGGAGCAAATCTTTACAGGGAGATGTTAATTATTTCTCCCGCATGTGCGATGTTCAGATGATGTATATGGATTCTTCCAAAAATATTCATGCTGTAATGGGATTCAGAGCAGGAACACATCTGAATGGATTAATTACAGTGCCTTCAACCTTCACATCAACCTATCAGTATTATGCGGTAAAGTTCAATTATGATAACGGAAATATGACCCCTGCAACTCCTTTGTTACTTCCTATTACAGGAGATGCAATAAATATTGTAGGTAGAGAGGGAAAAGTGAATGTAGTATACGATGAAAGTTTGAATCGTTATTATATTGCTGGTAAAAGAATGGATCCTGGATTCAGTAATCTGGTTGATCTTTCCTATAATAATGTTCCCTTTACAAAAGCGGCTTATGTGTTTGCTTTTGATGGTACTACCGGAGCTGAGGTATGGAGAAAAGAACTTAATAACGGTACAACGAGTACTGATGATGAAATTCATTCTATTATCAAAGATCCCGTAACTTCAGATATTTATATTTCAGGACGATATTTTAACGGAATAACAGTGCCTGCAACTTTCGGAACTTATACATTTCCTCTGAGAAGTTATGTGGAAGCCGTTCCGTTTGTTATGAAAATGAATGCTGCGGGTGCAGTACAATGGGCAAAAACTCCGGAAGCAATGTCTGGTCTTCAGTTTGGTTATCGTTTTACCAAAGGAACAATTGCCATTAATGGAAATGAAATAGCCTTTGCCAAAGGAAGCTGGTCTGATGTCTGGGGAAGCTATGCAATGATACGTCCTGATGGAGACAGATCCGATCCTTTATTGGTGAGACTTAATAAAGATACCGGAGAGGTCTTGGGAACAGGAGAAATCCGTAGTAACTATTATGTTATAGATGAATTTACAGCAGTTGCTGCAGATAACGATGGCAATTACGTAGTGGGCGGTTTTTTTCACGATCAGCTATTTACGGATGCCAATGATAACGTCAACACAATGGCGGTTAATGTAGCAGGAGGGAAATCTCAGTCTTTTTTCACAAAATTTGCTAAATCAACATGCAGCCAGATGTCAGTAGAAGAAACGGCTGCTCAGGCAGGAATGCAATTATACCCTAATCCGGTTCAGGATGTATTGACGATCAAAAGTAAAGAGCCTTTGGTTTCTTATGAGATCTTTGGAGCAGCAGGACAATTGGTCAAGCAGGGAACTTTGAATATGATGCAGGAACAGATCGTATTATCTTCTCTTCAGACAGGAGTATATTACATTAAACTACATACAAAATCTTCAACAGTAACAGAAAAGATATTGAAGAAGTAAAAAAACAAAACTGAAAATTAATAACCTTATATATAAAACGGTGTTTTCCAGGAGAGGACACCGTTTTTTTATTGAAAAATATCGGTTTGTTCGCAATTTTACAATTTTTGGGTTTGAGGAATGTTTTGCTTTGTATAAAAATTTTACAATGAAAAAAATACTTATTCTAAGCTTATTATTACTCCTTACTTCATGGTCTGATGCCCAAAACAAAGATCTTAAGCCGGTAAGGGAGATTATAGAAGCCAGTAATGCAATCTACGCGGAACTTGCCAATAAAAATGACGGTTCTATTCTTAGCAGATATACCGATGATGCATGTCTTTTTCCACCCAATACCGCCCCATTATGTGGAAAAGAGCAAATACTTGATTTCTTTAAAAACGGCCCGAAAGTACATGTTAAGTTTATGATTCAAAATCTGTATGGAGATGGCAGAACCTCAGTAACCGAAGAAAGTTATTATGAGATGACAGATTTAAAGGGCAACAAACTGGACGATGGAAAAGTGATCGTTATCTGGAAGAATACAAAAGATGGCTGGAAGATGCACCGGGACATGTTCAGCAGTAATCATCCTGCAAAATCAAACTAAAAACCAATATTAACAGCCTGTTGGAGATCAGCGTCGTTTTTGATCAGCGAATGTCTGGATGCAGAAGGGGTAATGCCAGTGAATTTTTTAAACTCTTTGATAAAATGAGCCTGATCATAATATCCGCAGTGGTAAGCTATCGTTGTGAGTGATTCCGGGGTGTTGAGAACCATTGGCAGACTTTTGTTAAATCTTGTTACTGAAGCAAAAGAAGAAGGGCTTATGCCCATATTCGTAAGGTAAAGTTTTTGAATATATCTTTCCGATATCCCTGAGCTTTGTGCTATAACAGGCAAATTCAATACATTCTGATTCATGAAAAGCTGCTGATTAAGCGCGTGGAGGATGGCCACTTTTTTAAGATGAGATTCATTTTTTTTCAGCTTTTGAAGAAAATACTTTTCTAAAACATTTATTTTTGAACAAAGATCCCCTGTATCCATAATGCGGTCATACAAATTTCTGTTTTCACTCCCCGTTACATCATACATATCAGTGGCATAGTTCGTGAATTCTGAAAGAGGGTCAGAAAAAATAAAGTAGCGGCATGCGGAAATATCCTCGCAATAAGCACCGAAGTCCCTTTCGCTGCACTAAGCCGGGTGGGAAGTGTGAGATGTCCCAATAATTCTATATCGGGAGTGTTTTTGTGTTGGCCATTGATAACAGTAGCGGCAAAACCACCGGAAATATTGATAATGAGATCTATATATCCACTCGGATAAAATACTTCATCTCTGAGATCCTTATCAATGGTAACAACGGTGTAACTTTTTATATAAGGTGCAAGGCTGGCGGATGGTGAAATCTGCATAACGGTTAATCAGATTAATTCGTTGACGATTAGCTTGTTCTAAGTTAGGAATAAATACGATATGAAGAGAAAAGATCAACCTGGAAATTAAATTTCCATAATAAAACTTATCGTAATTTTTGTAACGGAGGTTTTGAAAAACCTATTCCGTATTTTTGTACAGAATTAAGCGGCTAAACTGTTTATTCCAATATATGAGCAATAGGTTTTCTGATCATCATCAGGTAGGTGTGGTTTCTTCTTTTTCTGAACTTGTAAATACCCGTTTTCAGGGCGTTATGAATGCCATTTGCTGGCACAGGAATTTAGTGGGTGACTTTAAAGAAATTGTCACAAAGCTTCTGCTGAAAGATAATATTACGGAAGTTTCCAGTGAAGATCTTTTAGCATTGGAATTGTCAGAAGAGGGGAGTATGGCGAGAGAAATTATTTTAAATGACCTGCAGTTATTAACAGATTTCGGAGCATCTCCCGTCCTTAATTTGCTTAAATGTTATGAACGCGATGAGGAGCTCGGTTTTATTTCAACAGATGTGTACTCCTATCATGTCGACCGTTCACCTGTCGGGACGGATACTTTTCTTTGTACTTATCACGGGACGGCAAGTGATATCATCGCTAATGATCAGGTGGAACAGAAAATTTTAATTCCTGAAATCCGGGAACAGCTCAGAAAATTACACGACGGTACTGAAGATGAATTTGAAGACTTCCTGAAAGAGTATTTCTTTGATCTTCATTATCAGCCTAAGCCTCATGCAGAACCTGTCAATTTAGGGGTTGGTCATCTTTGGCGCATTGCAGTAGATCATCCTGATCAGGAAGCATTGCCTTGTGTTCACAGAGCACCTGTCGAAAATGATGGAGAGTATAGACTGCTGTTGATCTGTTAACTGATCTGTTATATCTTCAACGATACAAAAATCCAATATCAGAAAGATGTTGGATTTTTTTTATGATTAATCATAAAGTCGTGCTTTTAATTGTTTTAAATATTAAAAATAACAGGCAGTAAATCAGTTGATTGAATTTATTTTTTTTAATCCCAAGCAAGGATATGGAAATTCTGTATTTATATAGATGAGTACTCAATACAATATTTTTTAATCAAAATAATAAATTCAAAATCAAAATGAAAAAATTCAATCATGTAAAATTGATATCAATGCTTGTGGTCTTACTGGCTATTCCTTTTGTTCTGGCAAGCTGCAGTAATGATGATGATACTCCAAAACCTAACCCTGTGACGATCAGTTTTGATGATCTTAACGGTGAATACACTGGAAAAGCTGGGATATCCCAGGGAACTGTGAACGGAGAAACGGCGGTTGCTTTTTCGGCCAAGAAAAACCTGATTTCCTATTCGGAATTTCCTATGAAAGAGGTTATTTACTCAGTAATTTCTGATCCTGCGAAAGCTAATCAGGCCTTAACAGCCATCGGAAAAATAAAATATGACCTGGATTATACTGCGGTTCTATATCAGTATAAAAAGGAAATAGAACTTAATCTTCTTCCTAAAGAATTAACGGTTCAGGTTCCTGTGGATGGAGTAAGCAAGAAAGTGGTCATAACATTTACGGCTTCCAAAAAAGGGTTGTTTACCAAGCAGAACACACAAAATATGAATTTTGAACTGCTTGCAAGTAAAATAACCGTTGAAGGGACGGCTGTCAATCCTTTCAATCCTATAAAATATAATTTTCAAATGCTGAAGAAATAGATGCAGTGAGAATATTGTACAGATGCACTTAGACAAGTGCATCTGTTTTTATTTTACCTTCTTGATTACCATTTGATTTTTATTTTGGGAACTACTTTTTTTATTTCTTTAGCTACATTAGTTCCCGCTTTTCCCAGTTCGTTGCTTATGTTTCTGACCACTTTTACCGCTTCATGATTTTTCCCGGGGCCATATTGTAAATCATGCACGGTAGTATTCCATGTTTTGACGATATCGTTATTAGGACCAAACTGACCTTTTAAAGCGTCTCCAATTTGATTTAGTCCTTTAACGATCGTATTATTTTTTCCGAAACATCCATTATCACCGCCAACTCCGTTTGTTAGACATTTATTTAATTCACGATAGGTTAACTGGCCGCCCGCACATCCTGCAAATGCATACGGCTGTCCTCCGGTGCTTACCGCGCACTCAACGGCTATCTGGGCTTCTGTATTCAGATTAAGTTTACTTGCTCCATAACACACGGCAGTTCCCATAAAAGATATTTCGCCACTGTTGGCCTGATCTTTAAAGCAGGAAACTAATTGCTTGAGTTCAGGATCATTGACTTTATCAGCAAAACAAAGGGGATACATTTCATAATTGCCGCCATATTCTTTATAGCACTTCAACATATCCTGAGTAATCTGCTTTTCTTTTGAACCGCCCAATATACTCAGCATACAAAGACTCTGTTCCTCCATGGTTGCCGAGTTTTTGGCACATTTATAAATTTCAAGCTCTTTCTGTCCTGCCATATTCGTTACCATACAATCCCCGAATTTCATCTGATTTAATGATCCGTCAAAATTCAAAGAATTCTTATAACAGTCTACGGCATTCTGCTCACTGGTCATCATGACATCCCCATAAGGTTTTTGCTCGTCAATAATCTGGGTAGGTAGCGGTCTTAGTCCTTCAGCGGTTTCAATTCCTATTTGATTATCATACGTAGGTTTTGGCAGATACATAACTGGCGGAGGAGGAACAGGAATATTGGAATAACCCACGACGCGGTATCCATATCTGTAATCCAGCTCTATAATGTTTTTATTGAAATCCAGGAAAAAAGCCTTTTGATAGGGAACAGCAGACGGTAAGCGCAGATAATTAATTCCGGTCTGATCATATACGGCCTGGCCTGCATTTCCCGGATTGCCATCCTGAACAATTACGCCCGTATTATACATCGTAAAAGACTGACCATAAGTAGTCAAAAACATCTGTCCGATTGGATAAACCTGTGCCAACAGGAAGGAACAGAAACTCATCAGTGAAATCAGTACACTTAAAATGGATAGTTTTTTAATAATTGCGTTCATGGTACTTATTTTTTGATAAAGTTACCGTGTAGATTATTATAAGGAAATTACCCTTTTTCGCTATTTTTGAAGTCTGTTATGCAAAGTCTCCTGATTTTGGAGATCGGACGTTTCAGGAAATCAACAGATGGGCTGAGTTTGGATGCTGATATAAAGATTGCTTTCCCCAATCCTTGCTCAGATTAATTTTTAATACTCAATCTTATGAATACAATTTTACAAATAATACTTCTTATCATTATATTTTCAAATTCAATATTTTTAATGTTGGAAAAAAATATATCGTCCTTTAAAATATTTAAATTAAGTTGGATTATCGCATTAATAGATATTTTAGTAATCTTATTCTTTTTTGAACTAAAGCAATCTATTATCCTTTATATTACCTTTACATCAATTATAGTTGTATTTACTTTAGGGCTAAGAAGTTTTGTAAATAGTTATAGTACTAATACGTTGCAAAATCATGATAATAAAAAACGACTTGTCAATTTCTTCGCCTATTTTTTACTCTTCTTTTTAGTGATGCTTACAATTGGCGTTATGAAAAATCTTTTATTTGATACACCTTTATAATAAATGATTTAAAATTATAAAATATTTGTTTTGCAAAACAAAGTCAGTAGACTTCGGAAAGCGTGAGTTATGTGTGGATAGACTTAAATAAATTTAAAAAACAGCCTTGAAAGGGCTGTTTTTATGTTTTTGGATTTGAATTTTTTGATTGTGATAGAGGAAATTGGATCTACTTTCGATAACGGAAATAGTATTACAAGAATAACAAAAAGAAAAAATTAGTCTTTACTTTAATGTTGGTAGTATCAACGCTTTATTTTTGCACAAGAAACGGGAAAAGACAAAAAATGTGATTTACCAGCAAACTGTCTAGAACCTACGCCAGATAAGAAAATCCAATCTTTTTTGAAAAAAGTCGATGCAACTATTGAAGACCTTAGAAAACATGTTGCACTAGATAATGACTGCAACGAAAGTGATGTTTTTTATACATTTCAGAACAGAAAGCAAATGGGATTTACGATTTATGTACAAATGGTAAGCTTATGAAGTATAAAAGGATGGGATCTGTGTTTATGAAAAATAACCAAACCCCTTTTGATGTACCAAAATGATGTTACATATACCACAATTAAAATTTAAACCGTACGGCATTTGGGATGATGTCTCATTTGTTTCGATACTGTTCGCGTATTTCATTTTGTATATCGGTTGCGCATATTACCTCATGAGATCTTTAAAACTCACCATAAATGCAGTCCAAAAGTATTTCAAAAAAGGGAAATGCTAAATAGCTCAAAACCTTTTTTTAATACGACATGTTTTGAAGTTGATGCAAAATATATTTGTAACAGTTAAGACGAGAAAATTTGCTTCAATAAATCTTTTTAATGTGAAAAATTTGTCTCGAATAGTTTAATTTTTAAATTTGCAAAAAAACAAAAATGATGAAACTCTTAAATTTAAGAGCAGATAATTTCGAGCTTGGTAATTATCTGCTAAAAAAGCATACATGCTACAAATTGTAATAATATCATTAACAATAAAAATCTATTTGTCGTTGTATGTAAAGTACAAATGAGATAAAATTATTTTGAACAAATGAAAAATTTAAATCTATTTAAAATAGCTATTTTCAGCCTATTAGCTTTTACAACCTCCTGTCGTGAAGAACTTACCGACACATCGTCTGATAAAACTAATATAATTGATCAAGCGGCTGTAAAAAATGGAAGATTATATTTTCCAAACAAAGAATCATTATCCGCTACTTACAAAAACCTAAAAAAAGAGAACCTTGAATCAGTTCAAAATTTTATTGACGAGAAAGGAATTGAGTCTTTAGTTCCAGTCATTACTCAAAAAAATGAAAATAAAGTTATTTCTGAATTAAAATCTAGAAAGATAGAATATTTAGAAAAAAAATCATCTAGTGCCATGAAGACAGTTTCGGTTTCTGACGAAGACATTTATGATGATATAGATGATCTTGAAGAAATTGTAGGTGATGAAGTATACTCTACTATGCTAAATGGAAAGGCTGAAATACAAGTTGCAGATAAAATATACAAATATACTGATGTTGGATTATTTGTTACAACAGAAGAAAATTATTCCAGGCTCGAAAATTATCTTGAAGTTAGAAAAATATCTTCTAATCTTTTAGTTCCAACTGAAACATCTACAAGAGATAGTTTCATCTCTGATAAAGCAAATGATGAATTGATCACTTTGCCAAATACTGATAATAAAATTAGCTATTTTAGATCATCTGTACCTAGAAGAAGTGGAGGCACTGGTGGTTTTACTGGTGGCGGCAGCACAAGTGGTAATAATGGTGGTTTTAGACCTCCCACTGTTCCTCAAGAGCCTTCAATAGCTTCAATAGTTGAAAAACTGCCAATTGGTGAAGTTAAAAAGCCATGGTTAGGAAATATTTTTGGAAAAACATGGACAACATATGATAAGTATGAAAGCAGAAGAAGAGTTAAAGTTAAATTCTATTCACAGAATTTATATCTTGTTTATGCGATAGGTTGCAAGGTTAAACATCAATATAAAGGATGGACTGGATTATGGAGAAAAGAAAATGCAGATCAACTAGGTATAGGCGTTAATTCAGTTAAATGGACTTTTAACCACTCAATGAATATGAGTGCTCCTGCGGGAGTCCCTAAGCAAGCATACTGGTTTGGTAGCAATATGTACACCACATCGGATGGTATTTCCTTTACTTTTTCAAAAAACCAAAACATTCCGTCGTTACCATTTGCCTCTAAATTAGATGGGCTTATTCAGTTTACTGTTGATTTTACAGGTCTTACAGAAGAAAAATTGGATAAGTTGTTTTGGGAAACTGCATGGAAACAAGTAAATAATTTTATTGAAGGACAAAACAAAAAGCTGAATAGAGTTCTTTTTGTTGTAGATTCATATAGTGCATCATACGTACGCTATTACGATTTCAGCCAGATAGAAAACAACCAAGATGTTATCGAAAGAGTTTTCGATTTTGGGATTGCTTCTCCTCAGGTTACTTACACTTTTGGAGGAGGAACGGGGAATGGACTTGATGTAACAAGCTATAAGTGGAATTTTTCAAAACCTGATGCTGTAGCAGTTAGTATGTATGGAATAGCCAAGAAAAATGGAGCTTGGCATGGAGTAAAACTTAACGCTAATTAAAATTATGAAATATTTTTTTCTTGTATTTTTCCTTGCAATTACCTCTTGTATTTCAGATGAGAATTTAAGGTTACAATCGAACTCTAAATATCAAGGGAATTACATCGGAAACTTTAAGGGAGATTTATCTGGCGAAATAAAATTTAACGTATCTGATACAGGTAACATGGAAGGAACGATATATTATACTACTTCCAATATTTCTGAAAGTATATCAGGATATGTAATGATTAGTGGTAAATTTGATGCAACTACAAAAGCTGGATTAAGTTTTTCAGGATATTTAAATGATAAATCAATGAATGGTAAATGGACAAAAGGTAATCTCACTGGGAATTATGAATTTTATAAAAAATAATATGATGAAAAAAATATTTCTAATTTTATTAGTATTTACTGTAACCCTAATGTATTCGCAAGAAAAATCATCAATAAAAAAATCATTCTTTGGAGTTCAAGCTGGACTTTTTGGTGCAAATGTCTATAATGAAGTCAATCTTTCTGAACAATTTACACTTAGAAGTGAGATCGATTTGAATGCGGGGATTTGGGGAGGAGATTTGTACTCTAAAACAGGTTTTGCATTAGCACCTGCTTTGTCCGTAACTCCCAAATGGTACTACAATATTAATCAAAGGCATAATAAAAGCAAGAGTACTAAGTATAATTCCGCAAACTATCTTTCTGCAAAACTTGGATTCGTTCCTGATTGGTTTGTTATTTCAAATGTTGATGGAATAGAAGTAAATCCAATGATTTCATTGATTCCTACATGGGGATTAAGAAGAAATTTTGCAAAAAATTTCAATTATGAACTTCAATTAGGATTAGGAGTGGGTAAAATTTTAAAATCTGACTATTCACTTCAGGTAGTTCCTAATTTAAGTTTTAGGATTGGGTATGATTTTTAAAATCAATATAAAAAGACAGGCTTTAATTAGTCTGTCTTTTTTATAGAAATTAATCCTTTAAAGTTTTAAATACAACTAGGTTGCAAGTCATAATATTGACTATATTATTTAATTCAAATAAATATGCCACTCTATCTCTCTATTTGGATCCCATTTCATCTATTATGTTGAGATTTGAGATATACACCGCTCCGCAAAGTCTCCAGACTTTGAGACAGTAATAAAGCTCCAAAGCTCAGAGACCACGAACAGGAAATTCAATAAATAAAAAAACAGCCTAAAAAAAGGCTGTTTTATATTTTGAATTCAAAATTCTTAAGATATGATAAAGAAGGTTGTATCTACTTCCCAATACAAAACTTAGAAAAAATATTCCCCAACACCTCATCATTGGTCACCTCTCCGGAGATTTCTCCAAGATGTTCCAATGCATTTCTAAGCTCGTACGCCAGTAATTCTGTAGAGATCTGGAAAGAGATCGCTTCTTTTACTTTATGAACGGCATCCATGGATTTTCTCAAGGCTTCAAAGTGTCGTTGATTCGTGATCACAACATTATTTTCTTCAGTTTTTAAATGTTCCACATACGAAGAAAGTTCATTTTTCAGATCCTGGATGTTCTGATTTTCAACTGCAGAGATTTTGATGAAATCAAATTCGTGAGAAATAGCACTTCTGAAAATATCTTCTACCGTTTCGTATTTGGTAGGAGTCACTTCATCAATTTTTGTCGCACAGATAATCAGCTTCAGATCTTCTCTCAAAAGAGACTGGATCATTTCAATATCCTCAGAAAAATCCTCGGTAGCAGCATCTGCCAGATACACTAAAATATTGGCGTTTTCTACTTTTTCTTTAGCTTTTTTCACTCCGATTGCTTCAATTTCATCCACTGTTTCACGCAGTCCTGCAGTATCAATTAATCGGAAAGCATGGCCTTTAATATGAAGAACTTCTTCAATCGTATCTCTCGTTGTTCCCGCAATATTACTCACAATCGCTCTTTCTTCCTTCAAAAGGGAGTTCAACAGCGTAGACTTTCCAGCGTTCGGTTTTCCAATGATGGCAACCGCAGTTCCGTTTTTAATGGCATTTCCGTATTGGAAACTTTCAATCAACGAATTTAGTTTGACTTCAATTTTATCCAGTAATCCGCTTAGGGCACTTCTGTCTGCAAATTCCACATCTTCTTCTGCAAAATCAAGTTCCAACTCAATTAAGGAAACGAAATTTAAAAGGTCAGTCCTCAATACAGAGATTTCATTGGTGATTCCTCCTTTCAGCTGGTTGATGGCTACTTTTCTCGAAGCTTCATTTTCAGAAGCGATCACATCGGCAATCGCTTCTGCCTGGGAAAGGTCAATTCTGCCGTTGATAAAAGCACGAAGAGTAAATTCTCCTGCTTTAGCCATTCTCGCCCCGTTTTTGATCAGGGTTTCAAGAATTCGTTTTCCGATATGCGGAGAGCCGTGAAAAGCAATCTCCACAGAATTCTCAGTGGTGAAACTTTTGGGAGCCAGGAAAATAGAAAGCATCACCTCGTCAATAGCTTCCTCCTCATCCATAAAATAACCGTAATGAATGGTGTGAGATTTCTGTTTTTCCAGATTTTTGGCCGGAAAACTTTTCTGAACCACAGATAAAGCTTCATTTCCTGAAACACGGATGATGCCTAAAGCACCTATCCCATTGGCCGTAGCCAGTGCACATATCGTATCGTTATTCATGCTGCAAATTTACGGTTTTTAATGTGAATTTGAATGGACGTCTGTTATTCAGATTATCTATTGTTGTATTCAGTTAAAAACAGCTAAGGTTAAAAAAAGGCTATGTTTTAAGGATGTGTTTGTATGAAAGATGTATTTGCTATATCAATAAATGCCTAATTATTTCTATTAAACATGGAAAGAAAATACCATTTGAAAAATAAAATCCAGAAAATAATTCTGTTGAATATAGGTGCGATGTGAAGAGTGTAATTTGTTGTGGTGTAACAATTATAAGTGTTTTTTGATAGCCTTGGCAGTCATATATAGTGTTTAAATATCATATAAAAACGAAAAAATTAAACAGTTGTTTGGTATGTTAATTGTTGTTAGTGGGGTCGATGATGTTGAAAATTTAAATATTTTTTATTTAAACAATAATAATTTGTTAAAGTATTATAAATGTGTATGAATAACCTATTTTTTTTAAATATTAATAAAAAATTATCTTTTTTATTAATGTTCGTCTTCAGTACAACGGCTTATGCCCAGTGTATTCCTTACACCGGACAGGCGCTCACAAGCGGAAATACCTATTGTCTTAACGGAACCCTCAGTGTGACTACCAATATCAGCATCCCGAACGGAGCAACCCTTATCATTCAATCCGGACAATTGCAATCCAATAGTATCCAAGTCGATGGAGTGTTGGAAATTGGTGATGGTGCAAGTGTTAAATCCACAGGAACAGTGAAAGTAGGAACTTTCGGATCTCAGAAGAATTCAAAAATTAGATTAGGAGCGAAATCTTTTCTATCCCTTGTAGGATCAGTGATTCAGGAAGATCCGTCATTTGGTGGTTTTTATCCCGGAACAACTTCAGTTATTGAAATGGGAACAAGCAGTGTGGTAGAGATTTGCGGAACATTTACCCAGCAGTCTACCACCTATCCTTCTGTTGAATATGTAGGTATTCCTACCGGGAGAGCGTACTGTATTGCAAAAGCAGACGTAAGTGGCGGAGGAGGAGCTTCCATCATCAGTGATGACAGCCAGATCGTAGCTATTGTCATGGGATCCGTAATAGGACTAGGAATGGGAAATTCCAGTTTCTGTGGACCAAATGCAACAAAAGCAATGTGTCCCTCTCTTTGGCCTGAAGGATTGTCTGAAGCTAAAACAAGTTGTGGAAATGCACCCCTGATTATTGATGAGATCGATGGATTTTGTACAAAACCCGGCATTTCAGGAACCCCTGACGGATATACAAAATTCGGAATTACCGTACAGCAGAAAAGCGATTCGTGGCCTGAAAATATTCCTAATGGATTTCTGGCTATGGAATCAAAAAATAAAGGTTTTGTGATTACCAGAGTTCAGCATGTAAGCCAGACTCCACAACCTGGGGATGCCATCGCAGAACCGAAAGAAGGAATGCTTCTGTATGATATTCAGGATAAATGTGTAAAGCTTTATAACGGTACGGAATGGAAATGTGTAGAAAGAAGCTGTAATGATTAATCTAACCGATAAATAGTATGAAAAATATAAGAAATATAAGTATAGCAGTTGCTTTAATCGTTTTCAATTCAGTTTTTGCGCAAGTAGCGATTGGTAAACAGACTGTAGATGGAAACAGTACTATATTAGATTTTGATAATACATCAGGAAATACAAAAGGTTTAATTCTTCCCGCTACCTCAGGATTTCCTGCAGGATCTCTGGTGAACGGAACATTCATCTTTGATGTAACAGATAATAAAGTGAAGGTCTACGAAAATGATGCGTGGAAATCCTTGTCAGATACCGGAAGTTCAAGTGCAATTGCTGCTAATAATTCTGCTGAAACAGGGAAGGGAGTGATTATGGGTGAAGCTACAAGTTCTGCTGATGGCGTATTGGTGCTGGAATCTCAGAATAAAGCGATGATTCTTCCTCAGATAGCCACGCCGCATCTTAATGTAAAAAATCCATATCCGGGAATGATGTGCTATGATACAACCAGTAAAACACTGGCGGTATTTGACGGCTCAGTCTGGAATTACTGGAAATAAACAATAAGCTAATCCGGAATATTCCGTTGAAAAGAAAAAAGCAGCCATGTACAATACGCGGCTGCTTTTTAGCTTAAATAATCTGCACACTTTCCTTAATGCTGTTCATGACAAAAATGCTCTTCGTCTGGCCGATTCCTTCAATTTCTGATAATTTGTTCACGAAAAACTCATGAAATTCATCCATATTGGGAGCAAGGATCTTCAGCATAAAGTCAAAATCCCCGCTGATATTGTAAAATTCTACCACTTCCTTCAATCTGCCCACTTCCTCAATGAATTTTCCCGCAGTTTTCTTGTTGTGAACATTTAAAGCGATCATACAGATCACCATCATCCCTTTATTAACCTTTTTACGGTCAACCACAGCAGTATACTCTTTAATGATTCCCTGTTTTTCCATACGTTTGATACGCTCATGCGTAGGTGTAGGACTCAAATTGATCCTGGCCGAAATATCACGGATACTCATCTTCGCATCTTTCTGAAGAAGACGGAGGATAGATAAGTCTTTTTCATCAGGAATATAGTTTTCAGTTGCCATTTTGTTCTGTTTTTATAGGTTTTTCCTGGTAGATCAGATGTTTTGTTCTTTTAAATATTTGAAATATTTAATATTGTTCCAAATTTAAGGTTAAATTTTCAAATACGTTCTGTTAATTTTAATTTTGCAGGAAATTTGAAACATGGGTACAAGGAAGAACTTAATATTAATTTTAGCATCGGTAGGAACATTTGTAGAGGCGTTGGATATTGCCATTATTAATTTGACCATTCCTTCTATTCAGCAGCAGTTTCAGATTGGAGCAGAGACGGTTCAGTGGCTGCAGACGCTTTATGTACTGTTCTTTGGAGGATTTCTGATTATTGGAGGAAAGCTTTCCGATCAGATAGGAAGAAAGAAAATGTTTCTCCTTGGAGCATTGATCTTTATGCTCACTTCACTAGGAGCAGGATTATCTCAAAACTTTGAAGTGCTTGCTATATTCCGTGCTTTGCAGGGATTGGGAGCAGCGTTAGTGATGCCGTCAGCATTATCCATTGTGACCAATACCTTCAGAGGGGAACAGGAGAGAAACCGTGCTATCGGAATTTTCAGTTCATTTGCTGCCATTGGTTCAGGAAGCGGTCTTTCAGTAGGAGGAATTATCAGTACTTACCTGAGCTGGCATTGGGTTTTCCTGATCAATGTTCCTATTCTTTTAATTACATTGGTGTTGTCGTACTATTATCTGCCGGCAGATGAGAAAAATGAAACCGCTCAGAAAACAGATATGGTTTCAGGAATATTGATGGTCCTTGGGCTTTTAAGTCTTACTTACGGAACGCATGAATTGATTCATATTAAAGAACAGCCTTTCCTGATAACTAGTTCTTTGGTTTTAGCATTAGTACTGCTTGTTATGGTGTACTGCCGTTTAAAATCCGTTGCAGAGCCTTTGGTAGATTTAAAACTGTTTAAACATAGATCTTTAGTAGTTTCCAATGCGGTATTTTTTACCCTGGGAGCGTTTTTTATCGGATTTTTATTCCTGATTTCACTGATGCTTCAGAAAGATATGGGCTACAGCGCTGCTTCTGCAGGGTTAATGCTTGTTCCCTTCAGTATTCTGTCTGCGTTAACGGCCAAATTCATTCTGCCGCACATATCAAAACGTCTGAGTTCCTCTCAAATGGGTGTTTTAGGATGGTCATTTATGCTGGCCGGAGGATTATTGCTGCTGATTTCTGTTTATGCAGGACATCCGCTAACCATAGTTTTATTGGGAGCTGCATGTATCTCCGGAGTTGGAATGACGTTTTGTTTTACCGCACTTTCAGTGATGGGAATCCAGGATGTGGAACCTGCACATTACGGATTGGCATCAAGTCTGAGCTCTACAAGTTACTTTCTGGGAGCAGGTATCGGATTGTCATTCATGACGTTAATGAGTCAGATCTTTCCGTCAGAATTATCAGTGGGAAGCTTAAATTTGATTATTTTGATCAGTTACGCTTTACTGGCTCTCGGAATGTTATTTTATTTTATATTGAAAAGCGTAAAAGTGAAGCAGGCAGAAGTAGCCGTTTCATAACAGGCGGCCTTAAAAATATACAAACTATATGAGGAAGGAATCGGTGCTTAGGTGCCGGTTCTTTTTTTTGATTTTTGCTATTCTGTTTCCCTTTATTACCTTTGCTGTTTAGTATATATCATGAAAATACAGGTCATCAGCGATCTTCATCGGGAATTTGGAAGTACGGAATTATGTTTTGATCACGCAGATGTGGTGGTGCTGGCAGGTGATATCAATCTGGGGACCAAAGGATTTGAATGGATTAAAGAAGCAATACCCAATAAACCTGTGATCTATGTTTTGGGCAATCATGAATACTATAAAGGTTCTTACCCTAAAACACTTCATAAGATCAAAGAGGCGGCGTCGAACTCCAATGTTCATGTGCTTGAAAATTCACATGTTGATATTGAGGGAATTCGTTTTCACGGGGCAACGCTGTGGACTGATTTTTCCATCTTTGGAAATCCTGTTCAGTACGGAATGCTTTGTCAGCCCAAAATGAATGATTATAAGATGATCAGAAGAGATCCTTCTTATTCGAAAATGAGAACTTTGGATACCTTTAAAATTCATCAGCTTTCAAAACAATGGCTAAAAGAAAGTCTTGAAGACTCAAAAGAATTTAAAAATATTGTCGTTACCCATCATGCACCCAGTATACAGTCTGTTCCTGAACATTACAAAGAAGATCCGTTAACAGCGGCTTACGCTTCAGATTTGGAAGATGTAATTAAAGAGTACCAACCCTTATACTGGATTCACGGGCACATTCATACTCCCGTAAGATATAAGATCGGAGAAACGGAAATTATCTGCAATCCTCATGGCTATATTGACGAAAAATATAATGGATATGATAAGGATCTGATGATTGTTGTTTAAAAAATAGAAGTAAAATTTCCACAGAATTCTTTTTTTGTCTTAAAAATGATAAAGTAAAATTGAGTCTGCTTCGTCTGTAATGCTAAAGCTGGTTTTTAATCCATTATCATTATGAAGACAAGTATACAAGAGGGGATTATTCTCATTCCGGATTTCAGCGGATTTACCGAATTTGTGTTCAATACAAAATTGTACACAGGTGAGTATATTGTGAGACAATTATTGTCTACACTGATTGATGTGAACGATCAGTATTTTGAAATTTCCGAGATTGAGGGAGATGCCATTTTATTTTACCGTTATGATAAAAATCCATCCTACCAGAGTATTTCAACCATGTTGTGGAAGATGAGAAGTGCGTTCAACAGGAAGATAGAGGAGTTGAGTAAGAGTTTGAGTACGAAAATTGATCTGGCTCTCAAGTTTATTGTTCATTACGGTTCCTTTTCACAGTACAATATTGGAAACTTCAGAAAATTATATGGAAAAACAATTGTGGAAGCCCATCAGCTTTTAAAAAACGGAGTGGCAGAACAGCCTTCTTATGCGCTTTTCAGTAATTCTTTTCTGGAAAGCAGTAAAAATAAAGAATCAGATTTTAATCAAGACCCGCTTCGTTTGCCGGAAGTAGGCGTTATCCATTATTTTGAAAATGTAAACTAGCATATATTTTTTAATATTATTCCTTGTAAATTTGCTATTGCTAACGGCCAGGGTGAGATCCTGGCTTTTTTTATGGGGTTTCTTTTAAATAAAAACTGATTTTAGACATTGGTAGTAAAATATTCCTGTAATTATGATGGATTTTAAAACATTTTTAAGTTAAATTGAAATTATGTTTAAAATACTTTTTTAAGAATATTTATTATAAATGTGATTTATATTACTTGTTTTTATTGAATAATGTGTAGTGTTTTTGAATTTATGTTTAAATTCAGTATTGGTATCTTGTTGGTAATTAAGTGTTTATTTTAATTTTTTTCTTTTTTGATGTAACGAAATTATGGAGTTAGTGGTCTTATAGATAAAACTATAATTTCACATGAAAATACTATTATTTCCAATAGCACTATTAACAGGCTCATTAGCAATAGCTCAGCAAGCTCCAGCTCCGGCAGCCAACGATACTGTAAAGGGAAATGCAAAAGAAATCGAAGCTGTTACTCTGGTAGCCAGAAAACCAACAGTAGAATCGAAAATAGACAGAACTGTATTCAATGTAGCCAATAGTGCAATTCTGGCAGGAAATACAACATGGGATGTTCTTAGAATGACGCCTTTGGTAAGTATTGATAACAATGATGAGGTAAAAGCCGAAGGGCAAATGGTAACGGTATACATCAATGACAGAAAATCGGTTTTTACTGGGAAAGAATTGAAGGAATATCTTAAAACAATTCCAGCTGATAACCTGATGAAAATTGAGGTGATTACCAGCCCGTCTTCCCGTTATGAAACTTCAGGATCCGTGATCAATATTGTCCTTAAAAAAAGAGATGACGAAGGGATAAAAGGAAGCATCTCCCTCAACAACAGACAAAGTACGAAGAACTCACAATACACGAACTTCAACCTGAACTATCATAAGAAAAGGTTTACCCAAACCTTTATAGGAGGCTACAATAGCGGAAATTATGTACAAAAGACTCAAACATGGGATAACCGTTATGCAACGAATAAACTGACTCAGTTTAATTTGGAGAATGTGATGAGAAACGAAAGTCCGTCTATTTCTTCCACTTCAGAATTTGAACTGAATGATAAAAATAATATCGGATTTGTAGCAGAGTATTCACAGAGCAGAAATTTGTCTTTGTCTGAATCTAATGGAATGATCTTCAATAACGGAGAGCCTGGAGATTCTTTTCTTCAGACTCAGAATACATGGGGATTCAACCGTAACCTGGGAACCAATGCTTTCTATAAATATTATGATAAAGAAAAGAACAGAATTTTAGATATTAATTTAGGAACCAATTACTCCAGTAATGACAATGACAATTTAATTGATAAACAAATTCATAATCAAACTGGCAGCTCAAATCAGCAGCTGGGAGTTATCAGTTCAAATCAGATGCGTAATTATTATCTGAAAGTAGATTATACACAGCCTTTAGGGAAATCCGGCGGTACGATGGAAGTAGGAGGGAAAACGGAAATTAACAACCATGTTATTCCAAATAGTCTGTATGGATTCAGTATGAATGATAGTAACTCAGAATTTTACAATCTTGCGAGAAATGATACCTTTCATTATGAGGATAATCTGAGCTCTTTATATCTTAACTATAGTAAGACATTCTTCAAAAAACTGGAAACAAGAATCGGAGTACGTTATGAATACATTGATTATAAAGTAAGGCAGGATGTTGCAGGCACAGAGAGAAAAGATTCATACGGAACCTTTCTTCCCAATTTATTGCTGAAATATAATTTTTCAGAGAAATTTGACTTAAGTCTTACCTATAACCGAAGCATATGGAGACCTTGGTATTCTGAATTTAATCCTTTCCTCGTTCCTGAAATTAACGGAACCTATTCCAGAGGAAATCTTTATCTGAATCCCAATCCTAATGACCGGCTTTATCTGAAATTGGGAATCCTGAAAAAATACTTTATCTCTGCAAGATATATGCATACGAATCAGGATTACTGGACAACTTATGTTACGGAAAACGGAAGAACAGTTTCACTGCCAGGGAACTTCGATGGAAAGGTTGAAAAATATTACCTTTTTGCCAATACCAATCAGAATTTCCTGAAAAATAAACTGAATGTGAATGCCGGATTCGGGTGGTATTACATTAATAATAAGGATTTCAACCAAAAGAATGATCTAAGGGGTAAAGACTATATCAGTTATTGGGGAGCTTCTGCCAACGTATCTTATACGAATCTTTTCAATAAAAATATTAATCTGAGTGCATGGGTAGAACTGGCCAATCAGAATAACGGAAACTCTTATGCGAATAATACCAATGTATTCCATAATATTTCAGTGACCAAAATATTCCCGAAAACGCAGATGGAACTAAGCATGCAGCTGATGAATATCTTTAAAAGACCTTATGGTGATAACACAACTTATAGCCCGGACGGAACGTTCAGAGAGTACTCAAAATGGGACTGGTACGGTGTTTCCCTTACTTTTGTAAAACGTTTTGGAAACCAGAAAGTAAAAGAAAATACAAAAACCGACGTAGAGAAAAACGGTGGCGGTGGAAAATAATTCAGGAATTGTTAGATAAAAATGAAAGCAGGTTTCCAATTGGAATCTGCTTTTTATTTTTAGTTAGAAGCTAGAAGTAGTGAGGCACGTCCTTGATTGTCTATAAAAATGTGTGAAATCTCTGTGATCTTTGGGTGAAAAATTAAAAAAAACAGACCCCAATCCGGGATCTGTTTGCATTCTATCAAATAATTATAAATAGAGTTTATACTCTTAAATCTCAGTTTTATTTAAGGGTAAACTTTACTTTGGTTTTAATAGCATCGGAAGAATTTCCAATCTGTGCTTCAAAGTCTCCCGGTTCAGCTACCCAATCGTGTTTTTGAGCATCAAAATAACTTAAAGCCGTTTTATCAATAGTGAAACTCACTTCTTTCTGTTCTCCCGGATTCAGATATATTTTTTCAAAACCTTTCAGCTCTTTTGCAGGGCGTGGAACAGAAGATTTTAAATCACTGATATAAAGCTGGGCCACTTCAGCTCCTGCTTTTTTACCTGTGTTTTTAACGGTTACTGTAAATGTAATTTTACCGTCCTGTGAAATAGTAGTCTGGTCTGCTTTTGCCTTTCCGAATTCAAAAGTCGTATAGCTCAATCCATGTCCGAAACTGAAAAGAGGTTTTATATTCTTCATGTCATGCCAACGATATCCTACAAAAATGCCTTCATTGTAAGTAATATTGATGGGATTTTTCTGGTCTTTTCCTTTTCCTGCAGCCAGCTCATCTTTCTGTCCCGGATATTCTCCCAGCTGATGGGCGGAATTGTCTTCAAGTTTTACAGGGAAGGTAAACGGCAGCTTTCCTGATGGGTTGGCATCTCCTGCTAAAATGGCTGCAATAGAATTTCCGGCTTCGGATCCAAGATACCAGGCTTGCACAACCGTCGGAACGTCTTTAATCCAAGGCATTGCCACAGCATTTCCTGAAACTAAAACAACGGCAAGGTTTTTATTCGCTTTCGCAAGAGCAGAAATCACGTGATCCTGATTATATGGGAGTCCGTAACTTTTTCTGTCGTTTCCTTCACTGTCCTGGAAATCTGCTTTGTTCAGCCCCCCTACAAAAATGACATAATCTGATTTTTTAGCTAGTTCTACGGCTTCATTCAGTAATTCAGCTTCAGAACGGGTGTCTTTTAAGTCCTGTCCGGATTTTACTCCGTTATATTCTCCTCCGATATCGCCCACATACCCTCTTGCATACTGTACATCTACCTGTTTTCCGAATCTGGATTTGATTCCGTCTAAAGGAAGTGTTTCATATTTCACTTTTAAAGATGAAGAACCACCGCCAACAGTCATTATTTTGATGGCATTCTCTCCGATAACCGCTATTTTTTTAGCCTTATTAACATCAATCGGAAGAATATTCCCCTGATTTTTTAATAGAACAATTCCTTCTTCTCCGATTTCTTTGGCAACCGCTTTATGCTCTTCGGAAGCAATATTTCCGAAAGGCTTGTTGCGGTTCATTGTTGTTTTGTAGGCAAGACGAAGTAATCTTGTTACTTTGTCATCTAATTCTTTAGTTCCTACTTTTCCTGCTTTAATCAAATCAAGGTAAGGCTTTGCCAGATAATAATTGTCATAGGCATTTTTAGTTCCTGCAGAAAGTCCGTTGGTCCATGAACCGAATTCAAGATCAAGACCATTGTGGATAGCTTGTTCTGTATTGTTTACAGCACCCCAGTCGGATACCACTACGCCTTTATAATTCCATTCTTTCTTTAAAATATCGTTTAAAAGATATTGATTCTGGCTGGCATACTGGCCTTTATACATGTCGTAAGCTCCCATGATCGTCCACGAATCACCTTCTGTTACCGCTGCTTTAAAGGCAGGAAGGTAAATTTCATACAATGCTCTGTCATCCACATTCACATTGCTTGTATGACGGAACATTTCCTGATTGTTTAAGGCAAAATGTTTTACAGAAGTTGCCACGCCATTAGACTGCACACCTTTAATATAAGGAACTACCATTTTGGACGTCAGATAAGGATCTTCACCCATGTATTCAAAATTTCTGCCGTTCAGCGGAGTTCTGTAAATATTCACTCCAGGTCCCAGAAGAATATCTTTTTTTCTGTAGCGGGCTTCTTCACCCAACGCTTTCCCATAGTTCCATGACATTTTTTTGTTCCATGTTGCGGATAAAGCAGTCAGGGCAGGGTAGGCGATAATAGAATCGTTGGTCCATCCGGCCTGATCCCATTCGTCCCACATTACTTCAGGACGAACCCCGTGCGGGCCATCTGTTGTCCAGAATTCAGGAATTCCCAATCTTGGTACACCCGGTGAACTGAATTTCGACTGTGCGTGAAGCATAGCCACTTTTTCTTCCAGTGTCATTCTTGATAATGCATCCTGAATACGCTGTTCTACAGGTTTGGATTCATCTAAATAAACGGGGATGGTAGTATTGGTCTGAGCCATATAAGAAGCAGAAATAAAGGTGAGTAAACTTATAATGACGGTTTTCTTTAACATAATGCCTTTCTATTTGATTAAAAACAAAAATAGACAAAAATTTTATTATCTCAAATTGAGAAAATAAAAAATTCACAAATAAAAAAACTGCCCACCCATTTGCAGACAGCTTATTATTAAATATTGCAGGTGTAAATGCGAAAAAACTGAAGAGAAGTTATCAGGTGAAAAAGAAAAACCCGAATCCACTCTCACAACTCTAATATCCTCAAACCCTCTCACTCATCAATCCCATCCTTTTACCGCACCTCCTTTGAAAATTTCTTTGGCTTTCTTTTCCACTTCGGGAGACTGATAGGCCTTTACAAAGTTTTTTACTTTCTGGCTGTTTTTATTATCTGGTCTCGCAACGACTACATTCACATAAGGTGAGTCTTTATCTTCCACAAGAATACCTTGTTTTTCCTGATCCAACCCTGCCTGAGCTGCGAAATTATTATTAATTACCCCTACAACAACATCTCTGTCATCCAAAACTCTTGGAATCTGAGCACCTTCGATCTCCATGATCTTCAGTTGTTTCGGGTTTTCTGTAATATCTGTTACTTTGGGAAGAAGTCCCACACCATCTTTCAATTTCAGCAAGCCACTTTTTTGCAGAAGCAGTAAAGAACGTCCTCCATTGGTAGGATCATTGGGAATAACAATCGTATTACCTGCCTGTAATTCACCAACGTTTTTAATTTTTTTTGAATAGGCTACAATAGGATAAACAAATGTATTTCCTACAGGCACAAGGTTATATCCTCTCTGCTTTGACTGTTCTGTTAAATAAGGAATATGCTGAAAGGCATTGGCATCAATATCTTCGTTAGTCAAAGCTTCATTGGGAACTACATAATCGTTGAAAGGGATCAGTTCCACTTCAAGATTGTACTTATCTTTAGCCACTTTTTTAGCTACTTCAGCAATTTCCTGCTCCGGGCCATAAGTGATCCCGACACGGATAAAGTTCGGATCATCCTTTCTTCCCGAACAGGCACTGAACAGCAATATTCCGGCAGCCACTAAACCAAAAATCTTTATTTTTTTCATTCTATTTTTTTATTTAAATACTATTGAAGCAAAAGAGTAAAAAATGATCTCATTCATCCCCATATCCCGAAACTCGCACCCCGGATCTCAAACACTCCTACTCTCAAACTCTCTCACCCAAAAACTACCTGTGATCAAATCTTTTTGACAATCTGTCGCCCATAAACTGAATGATGAAAACCAAAAGAACAAGCAGAATCAAAACGGTATTCATAATAACAATATCATATCCGATATATCCGTACTGGTAACCCACCTGTCCAAGTCCGCCAGCTCCTACAGCACCACCCATTGCAGAGTAACCTACCAGGGTAATCAAAGTGATGGTTGCATTATTGATTAATGAAGGAAGTGCTTCAGGAAGCAAAACTTTTCTGATAATCTGTAATGGAGAAGCACCCAGAGCTCTTGCTGTTTCTATAAGACCATGAGGAACCTCAATAAGGCTGTTCTCTACAAGTCTTGCAATAAAAGGGGCAGCTCCCACACTTAGAGGAACCAAAGCGGCATTTACTCCAATAGAAGTTCCTGCAAGAATTCTTGTGAAAGGAATCATCCATACAATTAAAATAATGAAGGGAATGGCACGGAAAATATTAACCAGAATAGATAATCCTCTATGGTAGGCGGTATTTTCCAGCAGTTGTCCTTTTCTGGTTAAAAATAACATGATTCCTACCGGAAGTCCAAGTACAAATCCAAAAAATCCGGATAAAAATGTCATGTAAACCGTTTCCCAGGTTCCTTTTGCCAAAAGGGCAATTACCGTATCACTAAGCATATCCTTTTACTGTATTTTGAATTTTATTTTGGTTGAAATAATAGATCGCCTGCTGGTTTTCTTCAGTCTCACCCTGAAGCTGTAAAAGTAGTTTACCGAAATTGGAATTTCCAAAATATTCTACATCTGCCTTTAACAATTTATAAGGGATTTTATATTGGCTGTATAGTGTTGAAAGAATCTGTTCAACACTGATATTTTCGTTAAGTTCTATTTCGACCAGCGGAAATAAACCTTCTTTTGGTTCTTTCTGCAGTCTGCTGCTGAGTTCCTGTGGCAGGGTCATGATGTCTGAATTGATGAACTGGCGGATGATCGGGTGTTCTTTATCTGAAATAATCTCGCTTAAAGTTCCTTTTGTTAATAATTTTCCTTTGTCGATCACAGCAACGTGGTTGCAGACCGATTTGATGACTTCCATTTCGTGGGTAATTAAAAGGATGGTAATTCCCAGTCTCTGATTGATATCTCTTAAAAGCTGCAGAATAGACTGTGTTGTTGCCGGATCCAGTGCGCTGGTTGCTTCATCACAAAGCAAAAGGTGAGGATCATTGGCTAATGCCCTGGCAATGGCCACTCTTTGTTTCTGCCCGCCTGAAAGGCTTTTTGGATAATCATTGGCTTTATCTTCAAGGCCTACGATCTTCAGGAGTTCGTTTACTTTTCTGTTGATTTCGTCCTTGCTGGTATGATCCAGTTCCAGAGGAAGCGCTACATTATCAAAAACAGTTCTTGAAGAAAGAAGATTGAAATGCTGGAAGATCATTCCGATTTTTTTACGCTCCTCAGCAAGTTGTTGGGAACTGAGCTTTGTAAAATCCTTTCCATTAATAATAATTTGTCCTTCATCCGGTCTTTCCAATAGATTTACGGTACGGATCAGCGTACTTTTTCCTGCACCTGAAAAACCGATAATTCCTACGATATCTCCTTTATCTATAGTAAGACTTACCTTATCCAGTGCTTTGAAAGACTGTTTTTTCTGATGAAATGTTTTTGATATGTTTCTGATTTCTATCATTCTGATTTTATATACTTTTTAAATAGGCTGATATCTTCTGCCCGTTCTGTTTAAAAATCTCCTTACTCTTCTGATTTTGACCTTGGCCCGTTTTGAAAGTCTGAAATACTTGGTGACATTCGTTAGAAGTACTCCCAGCAATATGATGAATAAACCATACAGCTGACCTCCATTGATGCTTTGGTGGGCAACAATCCAGCCTGCAATCACTGTTACAATAGGATTGATGTAGGTATGGGTGCTTACCAAAGCAGCGGGTTTTACGGACAGAAGCCAAATGTACGACAAATAAGCGACTATCGATCCAAAGAAGATCAAAAATAGAACCCCAAACCATGCCGATAATGGAACCGCAGAAACTGAAAAATCAGTCCATTCTCTTCTGAAAAAAGCGATGAGGAAAGAAGCTAATCCCGCTACTATAAGCTGTTGGGCAATATTCATAAAGGTAGATTGGGATGCCGGATTTTTCTTTGAATATAATGAACCGAGTACCCAGGCAATGGAGCTTAGTCCTAATACCACAAACGCAGTAATACGCAGGTTTCCATCTGCCAATGCATGGGTATTAGAATTTACACTGCCCTTTAAAAACATAATCAGCCCTACGAAACCGATAATCAATCCTATCGGAATGAATTTATCCGAAAAATAATATTTCCAGTTTTTCTTATCGATAGCAATGAACCAGAATGGTCCTGTTGCAATAGAAATGGCCGCCTCGGAAGCCGTTACATACTGTTCTCCCCAGGCAACAAGCCCGGTTCCTCCGGTAAGAATAAGAATACCGGTTATGGCATTTTTCTTCCAGTTGATCAGAGAATTTGCTTTTTCCCCTTGAGACAGAAGATAACCTATCATCAGAATTCCGGCAACCAGAAATCTTAACCCCGAAAGAATGAATGGCGGAAATCCTTTTAAGCCAAATGAAATAGCTAAAAACGTAATTCCCCATATCACATAGATGTTTGTAAACGCCAATGGAATTAACCATTTGTTTTTAGAATTGCTCATTTTTATGTTTTTAATGTTGTTGTGTTCAATGAAAAAAGGCTCTACCACGTGGTAAAGCCTTTGAAAATATATCTAAATAAAAGTAAGGTCAACCACAGTATTCTTGATGTATAGGCATACATATATCCTTCATCATATTTTTGATGTTATGTTTCTTAATTGAATTATATTTTAATTCTGCCTTCATTTTGTCTTATTTCCTGAATACGTTTGCAAATATATAATATAATTTTTATTAGTCCACTAAAAAAGTAGGCTTTTTAAATATTAAATTATTGTTAATGGATTAACTGTATTTAATTCAGTGTTTTATGTGTTTTTATTTTTTGATTATTTTAAAGTGTTTACCAATGTTTTATGCTTTTTAATTCAAATACTATAGAAATTGACCGGTAATTGGGGTTGTGGAAAACATAAAATAAATTGAATTTTTTGAGAATTGTGTAAAGGTTGGTTATGAGATGTTTAAAAAATGATTTAAATGTGTTTCCGAAAAGAGAGTTTTGCATTTATTAAACTAGTTAAATGCACAGGATTTCTGTTCAATGTAATTTAGCATCAAAATTAAAAGACATGGACAATAGAATTTTAGGTCTGCATCATATTACTGCTATTGCAGACAACGCCAAAAGAAATTTAGATTTTTATACCAAAGTTTTAGGCGTAAGACTGGTAAAGAAAACCGTAAACTTTGATGATCCGGGAACGTATCATTTTTATTTCGGAAATGAAAACGGAACTCCGGGAACCATTCTTACATTCTTTCCGTGGGAAGGAATAGGAAAAGGAACCAATGGAAGTGGAATGGCTACTCATATCGGGTATTCTGTACCCAAAGGAAGTCTTGACTTTTGGAAAAACCATTTACAAAACCTTAATGTAACCACGGAAGAAGGCGAAATATTCGGAGAAAAGATGATTTCTTTTAAAGATCCGGACGGACTTCAGTTACAGTTAATAGAACCATTAGTTGAAGACAACAGAAAAGTATGGACCACGGATGATATCAAAGATGAAAATGCATTAAAAGGTTTTCACAATGTCACTCTAACCTTAAAAAAAGCAGATCCTACCATTAAAGTTCTGACCGATATTTTAGGATATGATTTGCAGAAACAGGAGGGAGAAAGATACAGATTGGCAACTGATGCTATTGATACCGCTAATATTGTTGATATTATTGAAAATGACACCATTCCGGCAGGTAGAAATGCAGCTGGAACCAATCACCATATTGCATTCAGAGTAAAAGATGATAATGTTTTGATGGAATATCGTGAGAAAGCCTTATCCGCAGGACTAAGCATCACTCCGAAAATCAACAGAGATTATTTCTACTCACTGTACTTCCGTGAGCCGGGTGGAGTTTTATTTGAAATTGCAACCGATAATCCTGGATTCACTGTAGATGAGCCTTTGGAAGAGTTGGGAACAAACCTTAAACTTCCTGTTCAATACGAAGGAATGCGTGAGAAAATAGAAGGAGTATTGCCGAACTTATCATAGGTCATCGGTCAGAACTTATAAAGATGCTAATTTTGAATTAACAATTAAAAACAAGAAAAATGGAAAGAACAGAAATAGTTTTAGAAGGAAGAAAAGGGGAGATTCAGCTTTTCTCAGACGATCATAAAGCAGGTAAAATGGATATTTCAGTTATAGGAAAAAAACTGACCGTTTACCATACCGAAGTAAATCCGGAATACGAAGGAAAAGGCTTTGCCAAAATCTTACTGGAAAGACTGGTTTCCTACGCAAGAGAAAACGATTTAAAGATTCTGCCGCTATGTCCCTATGTTCACGCACAGTTTAAGCGTCATCCGGAAGAATTTAATGATGTATGGTTGAAGGAAGAACTGTAGGGAGTTTGAGATTCGAGATTCGGGTTTTTGAGATTCGAGTTTGAGAGTCTGAGGGGAAGAGGGTTTGAGAATCTTGAGCTAAAAACAGAAGATGAATAAAGTTATTCTCGAACTTATCAACTCGAATCCCGAACCCCGAAATCTCGCCTCCATTATAATAACCAATTAACAATTTTATCACAATGAAACTTATCACAGGATTGCATCACGTTACGGCAATTACGGGCAATGCACAGGAAAATATAGACTTTTATACAGGAGTTTTAGGACTTCGTTTAGTCAAAAAAACGGTTAATTTTGATTACTCGGATGTTTATCATTTTTATTTCGGTGACGAATACGGAACACCGGGAACGATTATGACTACTTTTCCATATGGTAAAGATCTGATTAATGGCAGACATGGCAAAGGAATGCTTAATACCACTGCTTTTTCAGTTTCTATAGACGCCCTGGATTATTGGATGAACCGTCTGGAGCAGTTTAATATTCCCTTCAAACAGCCGCAGCAAAGATTTTCTGATGAAGTTTTCATTTACCTGGAAGATTTTGACGGACTGGGACTGGAATTGGTTTTTAATGATAAAGACGAAAGAAAAGGATATTACAATGGTTATATTCCAAAAGGTTATGCCATCAAAGGAATTCATCATGTGGAAATCTGGCAGGATGCCTATGAAAGAACAGCAGCACTTCTGACGACCCAGATGGATCATAAAGTAATCAAAGAAAACCCTGACCGATTGAGATTGGGAACCGACAACATGCCGGGAAAATATGTAGATCTGCTTTCTACCCCAAATGCCTTAAAAGGTTTAGGAGGAAGAGGTACCGTTCATCATGTGGCTTTTGCTACTCCCGACGCAGAGTCCCAGCTTGAAATGGTAAAGAGACTGAATGCATACGGACTGGAACATACCGAAGTGAAAGACAGAAAATATTTTACTTCCGTATATTTTAAAGAACCGGGAGGCGTTTTGTTTGAAATAGCAACTTCAGGCCCAGGGTTCGACGTGGATGAAGAAGCCGCATTTTTAGGTGAAGATCTGCAATTGCCGCTACAGTTTGAAAAAAGAAGAGAACGTTTGAAAGAAGTTCTTCCCAAAATCGATTATCCAACAGAAAAATTCAGATAGAAATAATGAGTCATACTTTAAATATAAAAACAGCAGGAATACCTTTGAATCAGGCAGAAAAAGCTTTGGTCATGATTCATGGACGCGGAGGAAGTGCTCAGGATATTCTGAGTTTATCCCAGCATTTGAATGTAAAAGACTATGCACTGCTAGCCCCACAGGCTTTGAATCACACCTGGTATCCTTTTTCATTTATAGCTCCGGTGGAACAAAACGAGCCGTGGTTATCATCAGCTCTTGAAATGGTTGAAGAGACTGTAAAAGCAGCCGTCAATGCAGGAATAAAACCTGAAAATATATACTTTTTCGGATTTTCCCAGGGAGCCTGTCTTACCCTTGAATTTTTAGCCCGCAATGCTCAGAAGTTCGGTGGAGCGGCAGCTATTATTGGTGGCGTGATTGGAGATAAAATCAACCGTGAAAATTATAAAGGTGATTTTGCAGGGACTCCGGTTTTCCTGGGAACCAGCAATCCTGATTTTCATGTTCCGGTAGAAAGAGTATATGCTACAGCTAATATTTTAAGAGAAATGAATGCGGAGGTAACAGAAAAAGTATATGCCAATTTTGGACATTCTATTAACGAAGAAGAAATTGAATTGGCCAACTCGGTTATCTTTAAATAAGTACTTTTAACTTTGAATATATTCAATAACGGCGGGCTTTAGCCCGCCTTTAAAAAAATAAATTTACCACTGGCTTTAGCCCAAACATAAATGATCAGAATCTGAAATCTAACTTCAAAAAACATGCACGAACAATTACTTTTAATATTAGGACTTTTATTACTGGTCATGCTGCTGGTCATGCTGGCACAGCGGATTAAAATTGCTTATCCCATCTTTCTGGTACTTGCCGGATTGGGGATCAGCCTTATTCCCGGAGTCCCTGTTTTAAAGCTGGATCCGGAGATTATATTTCTGATTTTCTTACCACCTCTTTTATACGAAGCAGCCTGGTACACTTCATGGAATGATTTCTGGAAATGGAAACGTCCCATCAGCTTGTTGGCATTTGGGTTGGTATTTCTTACATCTTTGGTCGTTGCTTACACTTCACAAATGCTGATTCCGGGATTTACGCTGGCTTTAGGCTTTTTATTGGGAGGAATTGTTTCGCCACCGGATGCGGTAGCAGCCACAACAGTTTTAAAAGGATTAAAAGTACCGAAACGTACCCTCGCTATACTGGAAGGAGAAAGTCTGATTAATGATGCCTCTTCACTGATCGTTTTCAGGTTTGCTCTGGCCGCTGTAATGACAGGTGCTTTCTCAATGCATGAAGCTACAGGACAGTTTTTTCTGGTAGCAGGAATGGGAATTGTCGTAGGAATTGCCGGAGCACATATTTTTTATGCCATTCACCGTTTTTTACCTACAACACCTGCTATTGATGCGGCACTTACCGTAATGACGCCATATATTTTATTTCTTTCTGCAGAACATTTCCATTTTTCGGGAGTGATGGCGGTAGTGAGTGGAGGATTGTTTATGTCATTCCGTGCTCATGAGATTTTCAAAACCGGAACTACCAGAATCAATATGACAGGAGTCTGGAACACGCTTATCTTTGTGATGAATGCTTTGGTTTTTGTATTAATAGGTCTTGAACTTCCTGATATCATCAATGGATTGGGTGAAATTTCAGTAATGGAAGGTATCAAATATGGTTTGGTTATAAGTTTGATTGTCATTGTGGTACGTCTTTTATGGATCTATCCCGTAGCTCACCTTCCAAGGTGGTTCAGTGAAAAAGCCCGCCGTGATCCGAGTCCGGGATGGAAAAATCCTTTAATCATAGGCTGGGCAGGAATGAGAGGAGTGGTTTCCCTAGCAACAGCTTTGTCTATTCCGGTGATGATGAATTCACAAGCTGAGTTTCCTATGAGAAATCTGATCATTTTTATCACATTTGTCGTCATTTTTGTGACATTAGTGTTTCAGGGATTGACATTACCTCTGATTATTAAATTAACAAAAATAGGGGAGATCGATCATATCCTTCCTTCCCATGAACAGCAGGCCGGGATTCAGATGAGACTGGATAAACTTGCCGTTCAGAGGCTTGATAACGAATACAATGAGGTGTTGAACAGCAATAGTCTCCTTGAAAATCTTAAAAATACGCTGGAAAGTGATATCAAACTTCACCAGAATCATCTCAATTCTATTGAAATGTGTACCAACAGGCAAAACGATATGGCAGAATATCATAAAGTAATGCTGGAGATATTTGCCTTACAGCGAAAAGAACTGTTTAAAATGAAACGCGAAAAACTTTTCAGTGATGACGAGATTCGAAAAGCAGAATCACAACTGGATCTGAATGAATTAAAAATTACAGGAAATAAGCATTTATAGAGATATTACGAGATGGGGTTTCGGGCTTGAGAGTCGTAAGGTTTGAGTGTTGTTAGGGTAGAGCAGGTTTCCAGATTCGGGTCATTGATTGGGTGCATTTGGGAGTAAAAGTGTTTAGATTTCTACGAATGGAAAAACTAAGCACTTTATCTATTCACACACTATGTCATTCTGCAGGAATCCAAATCGTCATTTTACCCTTTACATAAACAGTATAAATATTAAACTCTGAACCTTGAACCTTGAATTTTAAACTTTAAACCTTCAACAACATGAAAACATTACATTTTTTAGTCATAGGAAAGAACCAGGAAATTCTGGATACTTTAAAAAGAATTATAGAAAACAATGAAGGCTGGACAGCAGAAATACAAAGTGATGAAAATTTCTGCTATGAATATATAAAAGAAAATGTGGTAGATATTGTCCTTTTAAGCTCTGGATTGGAAGAAGATTTTGAGAAAGATATAAAAATATTCTGTGCCGGTTTGGATAAGGACGTTAAAGTAATCGATCATTACGGAGGAGGAAGTGGACTTTTAAAGAATGAAGTTTACAGTCTTTTTCCTAATTTGCAGGGATAAACCTGACGCCATGTTTGAAAATATCATCAAAAATATTACACGATTTATTTCAATCACTCCTGAAGAAGAAAAAACCTTTACAGATCTGCTTGTTTGCCAGTCGTTTCCAAAGAAAACGGTTTTGCTCAGAGAAGGAGAAATCTGCCAGTTTGAAGGGTATATTCATAAAGGATGTGTGAGAATGTATTGTTTGGATGATAATGGTTCCGAAGTAACGTTACTGTTTGCCATCGAAGACTGGTGGATCAGTGATATTGCATCATTTCATGAACAGAAGCCTTCTAAGGTTTTTATTGAAACACTGGAAGACTCGGAAATCTATATGTTGAACCCGTCAACAAAAGAAAAACTGCTGCAGGAAGTTCCCAAATTTGAAAGAGTTTTCAGAATGCTGGTTCAGAGGAACCTGGCAACCCTGCAAAGCCGACTGGTGAATACCATTTCCAAGACTGCATCAGACAGATACCTTGAGTTCATCAAAGTATATCCTTCAATTCCGCAAAGAGTTGCGCAGTATTATATTGCTTCTTATCTGGGAGTTTCAAAAGAATTTGTAAGTACCATTAGAAAGCGTCTTGGTTCAAAGGAGAAATAAATCTTAGTTTTTTATACTTGCAGATTGCAGAGATTTCAAAAAAAGCAATCCAATTTACTTCATACTGCCAGATACAAAAGTATCCGGCATTTTTTTTTGCTGAAAAGTCATTTATTAAACTAGTTAAATGTGCAGGGTTTCCGGTCTCTCTAAATTTGTCCTATCAAACAAGAACAAATAACAATCTGATATGGACAGAAAAGATTTTTTAAAGAAAGGATTATTGGGAACAGGAATGTTTGTAGCATCAGCTTCTTTGGCCAGTGCTATGAAAAATGACATCGATGAGATCGAACCACTAGAACCGATCGGATACAATCATCTTCCCAATACAGAATCAAAAATAAAAGAAAACTCTGTGATCCACAGAGCTGATACAAGAGGGAAGGCAGATCACGGATGGCTGTTGAGCCAGCACACTTTCAGTTTTGCCAATTATTATAATCCTGAAAGAATGCACTTTGGAGTATTGAGAGTCCTGAATGATGATAAAGTGGAAGCAGGAAGAGGTTTCGGAACCCACCCTCACGACAATATGGAAATCATCAGTATTCCTTTGGAAGGTGACCTTGAACACAAAGACAGCATGGGAAATACAGCGGTGATCAGAAGCGGAGATATTCAGGTCATGAGTGCAGGAACAGGAATTATGCACAGCGAATTCAACAAAAACAGTGATAAACTTGTAAAATTCCTTCAGATCTGGATTTATCCGAAAAAAAGAAATGTGACGCCGAGATATGATCAGATTGCATTAGATAAAACCAAAGGTCATAATCAATTTCAACAGATTCTTTCCCCCAATGCAGATGACGAAGGTGTATGGATCCATCAGGACGCATGGTTTCATCTGGGAACTTTTGAGGAGAATAAAGAAACACAGTATCAAATCAGAAAAAAAGGAAACGGAGTCTATGCTTTTATTTTGAAGGGAAGCGCAGAAATAGGCGGTGAGATTATAGAAGAACGAGATGGATTCGGAGTCTGGGATATTCAGGAAATTACGATCAAAACCCTTCAGGAAGGTACAGAAATCCTTTTAATGGACGTACCGATGACACTATAAAAATTAAACAAAAATAACAACTCTTAAATTTTAAATTATTATGAAAAAATTAATCCTATCATTTGCAGCTGGTTTATTATCATTAACTGCATCAGCTCAAAACCCTGGAAAATCATTATTAAATCCTACCAATCACGCAGTAGTACTCATCGACCACGAAGGTCAAATGGCTTTTGCAACCAAAAGCATCAGCATGGAAGAGTTAAGAAACAATGTGGCACTGGTAGCAGGTGGATCAAAAATATTCAATGTTCCTACAGTAGTAACAACGGTGGCAGAAAAGTCATTCAGCGGACCTGTTTTTCCAGAAATTTCAGAAGTATATCCGCAAGCAACAAGCGGATATGTAGACAGAACTACCATGAATACATGGGAAGACGTTAATGCCCATAAAGCCATTACAGGAAAAAATAAAAAGAAACTGGTTTTCGCAGGATTATGGACAAGTGTATGTATCGTAGGACCTGTATTATCAGCGATTGACGAAGGTTACGATGTATATGTAGTAACAGATGCTTCTGGGGATATTTCTAAAGAAGCGCACGATCAGTCAATCACCCGTATGGTTCAGGCAGGAGCACATCCTATCACTTCTGTTCAGTATGTATTGGAACTGCAGAGAGACTGGGCTAGAAAAGAAACATACAAACCGGTTAATGATTTGATGAAAAAACATGGTGGAGCTTACGGTATTGGAATTCAGTATGCTCAGGAAATGTTAAAACACTAATGGGACTGTTTCGGCAGGCTGAAAGCCTGCCGAAACCTTCAAACTTAAATATTGAAATTATGAAACTACTGAATATACTTACCCTTTCCACAGTTTTGGCAGCAGGAATTCTGAATGCTCAGAAAGCAGACATGATCATTACCAATGGAAAGATTACCACAATGGATGATAAGAATCCGGAAGTACAGGCTGTGGCCATCAAAGACCATAAAATCTTACAGGTAGGAACCAATGCCCAGATTTTAAAATTAAAAAACGGCAATACAAAAGTCATTGATGCTAAAGGAAACAGAGTCATTCCAGGCTTATTTGACAGCCATTTGCATGTAATCCGAGGAGGAAGATTTTACAATACCGAACTTCGTTGGGATGGTGTGAAATCTTTAAAAAGAGCTTTGGAAATGCTGAAAGAACAGGCTCAGAGAACACCGAAGGGACAATGGGTAAGAGTCATTGGAGGCTGGAATGAATATCAGTTTGAAGAAAAAAGACTTCCCACACTGGCTGAAATTAATGAAGCTACGGGAAATGTGCCTACTTTCATCATGTATCTCTATGGAAAAGCCTGGTTAAACAAAGCCGGATTAAAAGAACTGAATATCAATGGAGATACCCCAAACCCTGCTCAAGGTTTAATTGAAAAAGACAATAACGGAGATCCCACAGGATTATTGGTGGCAGAACCGAATGCATTTATTCTTTATTCAACATTAGCGAAACTTCCGGAACTGAAAGAAGAAGAAAAAGTAAATTCTACCCTTCAATACATGACGGAACTGAACAGATTGGGAGTGACTGCAGTAATGGACGCAGGTGGAGGATTCCAGAATTTTCCGGATGACTACGGAACAACAGATCAGCTGAACAAACAGGGGAAAATTACCGTTCGTCTTCCTTACTATTTATTTGCCCAGAAAAAAGGATCTGAGCTTGCCGATTATACCAAATGGATTGGAATGGTAGAAATTGACGACCATGGTCATAATGATTTTAATGAAATCGATTATCATGTCAACGGTGGAGGGGAAAACCTGGTATCAGACGGAGCCGACTTTGAAAACTTTCTTTTCCCACGACCGGAACTTCCGGCTACGATGGAGAAAAATATGAAAGAGGTGGTAAGTCTTCTGGTAAAAAACAAATGGCCTTTCAGAATTCATGCAACCTATAATGAAAGTATCACCAGATTTTTAAATGTCATTGAAGAAGTAAACAAAGAAACTCCTTTGAACGGATTAGTATGGTTTATCGACCACGCAGAAACCGTTACCGAAGATAATATGAAAAGAATCAAAGCGTTGGGCGGAGGAATTGCAGTACAGCACAGAATGGCGTATCAGGGAGAAAGCTTCATCCACAGATATGGTAAAAAGCCGGCTTTGGCATCTCCTCCGGTGAAAAAAATGCTGGAAATGGGAATTCCGGTTGGATTAGGAACAGACGGAACAAGAGTCGCAAGTTACAACCCATGGGTAGCTTTATACTGGATCACCACAGGAAAAACAATAGGAGGAACTCAGGTGATGGGTAAAGAAAATACGCTGGACAGAAAAACTGCTTTATCACTTTCTACTTACGGAGGATACGAACTCATTAAAGACTATCAGAAAGGAAAAATACAGAAAGGATACTTTGCAGATCTTACCATTCTGGATAAAGATTATTTCACAGTCAATGATGAAGACATCAAAAACATCACCTCAAAATTGACGATCGTAGACGGAAAAGTCGTATATGGAGATGAAACCTACAAAACAGCAGCTCCGGCACCACTTCCAGTCATCCCCGACTGGTCACCTGTAAAATATTACGGAGGCTATCAGACAAAATAATTTTTTAGCCATAAAAGTTTTTAATTATTCAAGTATCAACCAACGTTCCAACTGAAGGGGTGAAAATTCCCCTCCTTTGGAGGGGTGGCAAAAATTCAAAGAATTTTTGACGGGGTGGTCTTACACACAAAGCCTTCAACATTAACATATTACAATAACCCAAAAATTCATTCCAATCATGAAAAAGTTAATCCATATCATCACCAATACCAATCACGGAAGAAAATTAACAGATGCTGCCCTTCTAGCTTTTAGAATCTTCCTTTCTGTAGAATTAATCGTAGCGCACGGATTAAAAAAAATAGGAGTAGGCGTTTCAGAAGCAGAGCAGGTACCCAACCCGCTGCATCTTCCTGAAGCTTTCAACAATCTTTTTGCTGATGCAGCCAATCTGGTATTTCCGGTATTTGTGATCTTTGGTTTTTTCACAAGAATTGCAGTATTACCAATCCTGGCAGTGACCCTTACAGGATATTTTATACTTCATTGGAATGATGCTTTATTGGTGAAAGATACACCTTTTATGTACAGTTTATGTTATCTGTTTTTACTGTTTATGGGAGCTGGAAGATATTCGGTGGATCATTATTTAACAAAGAAATCATCATGAAAAAACTGATCGCCATTGTACTGTTGCTGCAGATTTTTATTCCCGTTCAAATTTCTGCTCAGTTTAAGCTGATGAGGTTTGATGAAGATTATGCTTCCTATAAAGACTCTGCAAAAACTTTTTACAACTCCATCAAATACATACCGATTGCAGAAAAAAGCAACAATTATCTTTCATTGGGAGGAGAAGCAAGACTGGAATTTGTAGACTTTAATAATGAAGATTGGGGAAGAATGGGAATTGGAAGCAATCCTTTTCTGATTCAAAGATACAGTGTACATGCAGATTTGCATCTGGGCTCAAGAGTAAGAATTTTCGGACAGGTGAGAAGTGCATGGGAAAATGGAAGAAAGAACGGTCCGAGACCTATTGACGAAGACCATTTGAATATTCAGAATCTTTTCATTGATATTGATATTTTAAAAAATGATAAAGAAAAGTTGACCGTGCGTGCCGGAAGACAGGAACTTGATTATGGAAGCGGAAGACTGATCTCGGTAAGGGAAGGTCCGAATTTAAGACTCTATTTTGATGGATTAAAATTCATGTACAAAAGAGGGAACTTCAGATCTGATAACTTTATGATGGCTGCCAGTGAAATAAGCCCGGGAGCATTTGATAACAAATCTTCAAAATCAATCAACCTTTGGGGAAGTTACAACACATGGATTATTCCCAGAAGCGGAAATCTGGAGCTCTATTATTTAGGCATTCACAGAAAAGATGTACGTTTTGAAGACGGGCTTTCCGATGAGAACAGACATACTTTTGGCGGAAGATTCTGGAAATATGGAGGAGGTTTTATTTACAATTTTGAAGCTGCCTACCAGTTTGGTAATTTTAATAAAGGAAATATCAGCGCGTGGACGGCTTCTGCAGACATCGGATATATGTTTGAAAATGTAAAAGGAAAACCGACCATCAACCTTAGAAACGATTATATTTCAGGAGACAGTAATAAAGGAGATGGAACATTGGGAACATTCAATCCATTGTATCCGAAAGGAGGTTATTTTGGATTTAATCCTCAGATCGGCCCGGTGAATTTAATTGATATTCATCCTTATGCAACGATTGATTTAGGTAAAAAAATAACAGTGCAGGCAGACGTAGTTTTCAACTGGAGATATTCTATCCAGGACGGGATTTACAGACCCAGCGGAACACTAAACCTGGCGTCTTCCAACTCAAAAAAGAGATACATCGGAACCGCATTTTTAGGAAGTTTCAATTATAAGATCAATCCATTTTTAACCTTTAATACAGGAATACAGTATTTCAATACCGGAGCTTTCATTAACGATGTAATCGACAACCACAAAGGCGGACTCTTCATCAATTCCAGAATTGTATTTAAATTTTAAACACACACAAGGAATTTGAAATTTGAAAATGAGATCATTTGAAAATAAATTGAACAATTATCCCACATCAATGCACCTCTCCATCACAGAAACTACCTTTGAAAAGAAATAAAATTAGCCGGAGCGAAGCGACTCGCGCCTTAACAATATAAACCTTAAAAAACTTAGCGCCCTTGCGTTATTCCAACAAACAAAAATTAAAACCAGCAACAAAAATAACCCGCAACTCGCATCCCGAACCCACAACAAACAACAAAAAATAAATCACATGAAAAATACACTAAAACAATCACTGGTAATTGCAGCTTTAGCATTATCTACCTTAAACTTTGCACAAACTACAACCACAGCTCCTGCAAAAACAACAGCCATCGGAACTTCCAAAACCTGGGGAACCGTAGACGGAATCTCCATGATAGGATTGGTACAGGGCCCATCGTCTGCTGACGCCCAGCTTCAGGTAGCCTGTGTTTTCGAATATACAGAAGGTGATATTTTCAGTCCTCAGGCATTACCCGCTAAATTGAACGGATTGGTTCACCTGGATGAGGCCTTAAAAGGAGAACTGACCAACCTTAGAAAAACAGGACAGTTTCAGGGACATTCCTTGGAAACGATTTTAATTACGCCTCCTGCAGGATCGATGTCTGCAAAGAAATTATTGCTGATCGGTTTAGGTGACCGTAATAAATTCACACCCGATTTAATGACTTCCGTAGGCGAAGTGGCAGCCCGTGAAGCTATGAGATTAGGCGTTACCAATTTTGCATTCGCCAGCGATCTGAAAGACGCCGGAATAGATTCACCCACCGCTTTGGTAGCAGGAAATGTAGTAAGAGGAATCGTACATGCCAACCGTTCTGAAAATTACCTGAAAGAACACAAATTATCCACCACCAAAAAATTAGAAAAAGTATACCTTCTGGCTGGTCCTGCCTTCTTTGAAACCGCAGGCGGAGGAATTTCCGATGCCATTTCAGAAGTAAAAAAGAAATAATGAACTAGTTTCATTACATTGTTGATCCGGCCCTCTTTTTTAGAGGGCTTTTTGTATAAAAATAATTACGATTATATATCTAAAAAGCAATTTGTTAAACGCAAAGTTGAATATATATTCCCTTAAATTTTAAGAGAGCAAAGATGGAATCAATGAAATTGATTCTTTCCAAGCTTATGGATTATCCTTCTGCTTCATCAGCGACTTTAGCCGCATTTCTTTGCTCCCTCAAATAAATAATAGAATCCAATAACCTTTGCGTGAAAATATATTGTAAAACTTTACTCCTTTTATAGAACAAAACGTAATTTACTCTTTCTCAACGCTAAGACCTCAACATTCAACGAAATTTGCAAAGTCAAAAAAAATCCCGATTTTTGCACTCCTTCAATAAACCCGAGTTCATGAAATTATGTATTGCCGAGAAACCCAGTGTTGCCAGAGATATCGCCAAAGTATTGGGCGCTACCACGCCTAAACAAGGCTATATGGAAGGAAACGGCTATCGCGTAACATGGACGTTCGGACACCTTTGTACTTTAAAAGAACCACACGACTACGGTCCACAGTTCAAATCCTGGAACCTTTTTTCACTGCCGATTATTCCCAGCAGCTTTGGAATCAAGCTGATCCATAATAAAGGTGTTGAAAATCAGTTTAAAGTCATTGAAAAATTAGTTAAAGAATGTGATGAGGTCATTAACTGCGGGGATGCCGGGCAGGAAGGAGAACTGATTCAGCGTTGGGTATTGCAGAAAGCAAAATGCAACAAACCGGTTCAGCGTTTATGGATTTCTTCACTAACGGAAGATGCTATTAAAGAAGGATTTGCCAGTTTAAAACCGGCAGAAGATTATAAAAACCTTTATCTGGCCGGAAATGCTAGAGCCATAGGAGATTGGTTATTGGGAATCAATGCTACGAGACTTTTTACGAAAAAATTTGGGGGAAATAAAGCAGTTCTTTCCATTGGAAGAGTGCAGACCCCTACACTCGCCATGCTGGTGCAGCGTCAGAAAGAAATTGATGCCTTTACTACGGAAGAGTATTGGGAACTGAAAACCAAATACCGTGACGTGATTTTCAATGCAGCCATTGACCGTTTAAAAACGTTGGAACGTGCAGAAAAAGGATTGGAATATCTTAAAGTAAATCCTTTTGAGATCGTTTCTTTCGAAATTAAAGAAGGAAAAGAAAAAAATCCACGGCTTTTCGATTTGACCGGACTTCAGGTAGAAGCCAATAAAAAATACGGGTATTCAGCAGAAAATACCTTGAACTATGTGCAAAGTCTTTACGAAAAGAAGCACGTAACCTATCCTCGTGTGGATACGACCTATCTATCAGACAGTTTATATCCGAAAATTGCAGGAATTCTTCAGAAAATGTATCCGTATCAGGATCTGATTGCTCCGTTGCTGGAAGCTCCGATTCCAAAATCAAAAGCGGTTTTCGACGATACCAAAGTAACCGATCACCATGCGATCATTCCTACGGAAATTCCGCCTTCTCAGAATTTGAGCAGAGAAGAAAAACTGATTTATGATCTGATTGCAAAACGTTTTATAGCAGTATTCTATCCGGAATGTAAAATTTCCAATACTTTGGTAGAAGGAAAAGTAGGAACCATTCCTTTCAAAACCAGCGGAAGACAGGTTCTTGAAGCAGGATGGCGAGCAGTTTACGCCAAAGAACCTAAAGAAGAAACCACCGATAAGGAAAAAGAAAAAGAGGAAGAACAAACCATCCCTGAATTTACTGTAGGAGAAACCGGGCCCCACGATCCGATGATCCACCAGGGGAAAACGACGCCTCCAAAACCTTACACCGAAGCAACACTGCTGAGAGCGATGGAAACTGCCGGAAAACAGGTTGAAGATGAAGAATTGCGTGAAATGCTGAAAAACAACGGGATCGGAAGACCATCCACGCGTGCCAACATCATCGAAACCCTTTTCAAAAGAAAATACATCGAGAAGAAAAGAAAAAATCTGATCGCTACCCAAACCGGAATCCAGCTGATCGATACCATTGAAGACGAACTGTTAAAAAGCCCGGAACTGACCGGAGAATGGGAATCCAAACTTCGTAAAATTGAAAAAGGAGAGTATGAAGCTAATCTTTTCAAAGAAGAACTGATTCAGATGGTGACAGAACTCACTGAAAAAGTGGTGTACGGAAAAGGAAAAGTAATTACCCTCCAGGAAGAAGAAAAAGAAGAAGTCAAGGAGAAGAAAAAAAGAGAACCTGCGCAGAAAAAAGAACTTCAGTCCTGGGAAGAAACGAAATGCCCGAAATGTAAAGAACATAATCTGATCAAAGGAAAAACCGCCGTAGGCTGCTCCGATTTCAAAAACTGCGGTTTTAAAATTACGTTCGAAATCTTCGGCAAGAAACTATCCGATAAACAACTTTTAGATTTGGTATTAAAAGGAAAAACTTCAAAATTAAAAGGCTTCTCTACCCACCCGGAAGCAATCACAGAAGGTGTTTTGACTTTAAGTGATGATTTCCAGGTACAATTGAGCTAATCAATAGTATACTTGGTCCAAATTATCAACTACCATTTGGAAAAAATAAACTAAGTAGAATTATCAAGTGGAGAATACGGGATTCGAACCCGTGGCCTTTTGACTCCCAGCCAAACGCAATAGTTTTTTGTATACGCTATACATAATGGAATGAGATAAACATTCTCTCAAAGATAATAAAATAATTGCATGAACTTGGCGCAGATAGGTGATTCAGCTTTTGATGTTATCACATTTTATCGGAGATAAAATCCTTGCGTCTTACAATATAAAACTTAGGAGCCAAACTTGCGCCTTTGCGTTTTCCAACCCATCTATACATAGATTCTATGGAATGACAAAGTGTACGGACAAGCAAAACGTTGTATTTGTCATTCAGCGGAAGCCAACCATACACTTATCTTTAGAATTAGAATAGTTATCCTATTTACAAATACCCCAACTAAAGACGTAAAAATTCCCCTCCAGTGGAGGGGTGGCCAAAATTCAAAGAATTTTTGACGGGGTGGTTTTACAGTTTCTTAAATACCGTGTCATCATGAAACTTCAACATTCTCTCTTTTCTGTTTGATAAACTGAAAAACAGATCCAACAATAAAAAGCAGTAAAATAACAAGAAGAGTCTGCCCAATGATCGGATCTTTGATATCTTTGGCCAAAGGATGTCCAATCGGAACCCGTGTGAATGTTTCGTTAACAGTTGGGACAAGCGACAGAAAAAAGCTGAATGACAACAGGAAATTCTCAAAATACCGGGCTTTCTTACTTTCTTTTTTATTGGAAAAAAGAAAATAGGCCACAGTGATCAAAACAAGGATAAATAATGAGAACACATGTCCTGCATTAAAACCTCCGTTTTTGGAGATACCTAATGCTGTAAGTGAAGTGACGGCCGTCGCATAAAAATAGACTTTTCCTGACGGCTGAGCCAGATTGATTTTACCATATCTGATAAATCCTATCACTGCGCCAATAAGAGCTGTTACGCCAATAATAGTGTGAAAAATTCCTAAACCTGATAGATTCATATTGATTGTATTTTAAAATTGATACTTATAAGCTGCAGGTATATTACTGTTCCCTGTAACTGACGGTACAAATTTGCGATAGAAATACAGAAATGATTTTGTGATTTAGTTCAAGAATTTGGGATTTTGGTTCAAAAAAGAACTCCTTATCAAAACAGGAAATACATTTATAATCTTTAAAAAGGTACGATTATCATCCTTTCCGTTCCTGGCGGTAATTGGAGGGCGTTATATGAAATTTATCGCTGAAGTTTTTGGTAAAAGTGGCCAGATCGTTGAATCCGCATTCGAACGCGATATCGGTAATGCGTTCATCGGATATTAAAAGTAATTCGGCGGCTTTTTCCAGTTTTTTGTTTCTTATATAATTGGCGGGGGTATCGTTGTAAAGTTTTGCAAATTCTCTTTTGAAAGATGATACACTTAAATTGCTTTGCTCAGCAAGCTGTTCGATTGTTAGCTGTGAAAATAAATTCGCTTCAATGATTTGCTTAAAAGAATAAGTGGTGGGAGAGAAAAGCTGTGACAGGATCAGCTGAACGGCCTTAGCATTCTGTGACTGAGCCAACAGCAAAATGATTTCCTTGAGTTTTAGAACCAATATATCTTCATTAACGAGGGAAGGGTTTTCAAAATAAAAAAGCAGCCCTTCTACGTACTTCTGAATCAGAAAGTCATTGTTTATTTTCTCATTGGATTTATTTGAAACGATATCGGAAGGTTTTTGCAGTAATAAAGGCAATTCTCTGTCATAGATTTTTTTCAGGATTTCAGGATAGAACGTAACGATCACAATCTCACAATGATCTTCTGACGCTGAGTTCTGAATATGTTTTCCGGAGCTGATACAGTTCAGAAAAAGAGAATAATTTGCAGAAACATCAAACTCCTGTTCCTCTGTTTTGTACTGAAAATCACCTTTAAGCACATACAGAAAGCAGGCTTGCTCCGAAACCGGAAAATCATACCTGAAGGACCCTGATATATCAATTTTCTGTATCAGGGTTTTCCCAAACAATTCGTGTTTTTTGTAATCATTCAGCATAATGGAGTACGTGAGTTTTTGAATTCAATAATAGGAAAGTTAAATAAATTTTTTTGTAAATGTAAAGCAATATTATATTTTATCGGAGATCAAATCTTAACGCCTCAAAAACAAATAGTTTGGCGACAATTGGCGACTTTGCGTTTTCCAACCTATCTATCCAGAGATTCTTACGAAACGACATTATGTACGAATAAACTAAACGTCGTAAATTTCATTCCGAAGAAATCCGGCCTTACACTTTTTTTGACAGGTAGTTTTACCGGAATAACTTCTCATACCAGCCATCCACATCGCTTTTAATCTCCTCATGATGCTTACATAAAATCATAGCCAGCTCCAGTTCAGATCTCTCAGATTGAAAAGGATTCTTTCTGAAGAATCCGATCTGGAAGCCCTTTATCAATGTGTTGAAATATGCCGCGAAATGGGAAAAACAAAAGAGGAAGTGATAGATCATATCAAAAAATCATGTTCCACCTATCATCATATGACCGGAACCTGTAAAATGGGAATCGACAGCCTTTCTGTAGTAGATCCGAGACTGAGAGTATATGGAATAAAAGGATTAAGGATAGCTGACGTATCGATTATGCCGGATGTGGTTTCCGGAAATACCAACGCACCTACCATTATGATTGGTGAAAAAGAAGCCGATATGATCAGAGAAGATCATCATCTGAAAGTGTCAGGTTTATCTGAAAAGTTATCGTTTGTTGTGTAAGAAGGGTTTAAAACCTTGAAAAGAAGCCGTTTCATATGCATGGAGCGGCTTTTTAATGAAAAATTGAAAGATCATTGAGATCAAAAACTTTATAGCGCTTACCTTTGTTTAAAATAAAATTCATGACACCAGAAAAAAAGAAACTCATTACAGACAGCTTCAGCCGCTCGGAAACCTTGAAATTCTATAAAGCAGAACTGCTGGAAGTAGAAACTGATTTTATATCGATGAAGATCCCTAAGATGGAAATGATGACCCGAAAAGCAGGTATGTTCAATGGCGCAATGATCGCCTCTCTGGTGGATGTTTCTTCAGGATATGCCGCTGTGAGCCATTATCCGGAAGACTGTTATGTAGTGACCGTTGAATTGAAAGTGAACTACCTTCGTCCGGCAATGGGTGATGCTTTGATTTCAAAATCCTATGTTATCAAAGGGGGAGGGAAAATTGTTGTGGTGAGAACGGAAATCTATGTCCAGACCGAAGGTTCTGATTCTGAAAGTCATGTAGCCACTTCATTAGTAACGATGATGAAAATAAAATAAGAAATTAAGAGAAATAAAAGACAAGATATTCCTTCAATAAAGGGTTTCAAAGCATTTTTTTTTCGGAATGGAATAGCTTTTGCTCAACAAACCCCATAAACATTAAAAAATATCACAATGAACTTAATTATCCGACTTTTTATTACAGCAATTGTTGCTTATCTTTTAACTAAAATTTTACCGGGAGTACAGTTTGAAGGATTTTCTTCAGCCATCATCTTTGCGATTGTGCTTGGGGTTCTTAACATATTTGTAAAGCCAATTTTAAGTCTGTTTGGCCTTCCGCTGACTATTCTTACCTTAGGATTCTTTGCGCTGGTAATTAATGCCGCAATTGTCCTTATTGCAGACTATTTCATAGACAGTATGGTTGTAGATGGCTTCTGGTGGGCATTTATCTTCAGTATATTATTATCAATTGTAACTTCTCTGGCGAATTCAATGTTCTCAGATGGAGATTAATTAAAATCATAAAGATCAAAATAGAAATCCGCTCAACGAGCGGATTTCTTTATTTTTTAATGAACTTCAGTAACACGAGGTCTCCTTTCGAATCTTTAAGCTTTAAAAAGTAATTTCCTGAGATAAGCTGACTAATTAAAATTTCTTTCATAAACTGATCTTTTAAAATCACCCTTCCATTCACATCTGTAATCTCATATTCGTTGAAGTTCCGGTCAGTATTTACTTTTAAAATATCTGAAACAGGGTTCGGATAAACTTTGATTAAAACGCTTTTATTTTTAGAGACTGATTCATTAGATATTAAAAATAAACATGAAGGCGGAGTGGTTATTACTCCATCTGTAAAATCATAATACAAAGTACTTCCCATCGGAATCAGATTGGTACTGATGGTAGCAGGAATATTCTCAAATAGAGTACAGTTATTAAAACGGACATTGGCACTTTCAAAATCTCTCGTAGTCTTATACCATGATTCACATCCGGCAGGTTGCATTACAACTCCGGGCCAGAATGTATCGATTGCAAATCCGTCTATAGAATTGGGACTGACCATATCAACCATTACACAGCTTCCTGATGCCCATGTGGAAGGTGCTTTAAAATAAATAGCAGCAGTAGGAATACTTCCTGTATAATACTTTTTACTGATTACAGGAGAAGAACTTCCTTGTCCGTTAACAAGAAATGCCTTGATCTCTTTATTCTGATCAATAGAAATCTGAACATTATTTACGGCAGAGGAAGAACTAATCGTCGGAGTGCTTCCGTCAGTGGTGTAATAAATAGTCCCGTTTCCATTAATTGTGACCTGATAAGGATTATAATAATGATTGGGAAAAGGGCTCATCGTAAGCTGTGAAAAAAAGAATGAAGATACACAGAGTGAAGAAAAAAGTATAAATTTTTTCATAGAAAAATGGGTATTAGTTTAGTCTTTTGTAAAACTAGTAAACTTTTGCCGTACATAAATCAATTATTTATCAACTTTAAAAACTTAATGTTAATTCTTTCGTCCGTTTTTATTTTAAATATTAACTTTGGCAATCTTTGAATTTAATAAAAGGATGTAGGAAATCAACTGATTTTGTACATCCGTTAAAAATGAATATCAACATATGAAACTTAAGTACAGCCTGCTGGCTTTGGCAGCTCCGCTTTTAATGAATGCACAACAAGTAATGACGCCTGAAATTCTTTGGACTTTGAAAAAAGTTGGGGTACAGGCAGTTTCACCAGATCAGGGTTCTCTTATCTATAAAGTAGGGCAGGTAGACCTGAAAACAGAGAAAACGAAAAATGAAAACTATTTTCTGAATGTTCTTAATAACCAGTCTTCCAAAATTGATTTCGGTAAAAAAGCCCTTATTCAGTGGGATAAAAACGGGATCTATGCTCAGGAAGGAGATAAAATCTATCTTTCTAAAGATGCCGGAAAAACCTGGACAGAATTTTATACCATTGGTGAAGCAGATAATATCGTAATTTCTCCTGACGGAAAGAAAATTGCTTTCAGCAAGCAGGTATTGGTTGAAAAAGTAATGGGAAAAGATAAATTCAGTGATACTCCTAAAACAACGGCTCAGGTATACACAGACCTGAACCACAGACACTGGGATTACTTCAATGAAGGTAAGTACAACCATGTATTTGTAGTGAATACAGCCGATAAAGTAGAAGGAGCGAAAGATCTTCTGGAAGGAAAAACCTGGGATTCTCCGCAAAGACCTTTCGGTGGTGCTGAAGATTTTATCTGGAGCCCGGATTCTGCACAGCTTTTATATGTTACAAAACCTAAAAGTGGTAAAGAATATGCTACAAGTACCAATACCGATATCTTTGCTTATGATCTGGCATCAGGTACTACCAAAAACCTTACGGAATCCAACAAAGGATATGATGTAAACCCAAAATTCAGCCCGGACGGAAAATCTCTGATCTGGCAGAGTATGGCCAGAGACGGATATGAAGCAGATAAAAATGATGTGAAAATCTTAGACTGGAAGTCAGGGAAGACGACTAACCTTACTTCAGGTTGGGACGAAAGTGTTTCAGGAGATGTACTTTGGGGAGCAGATTCAAAAACAATCTACTTCACAGCGGCATTCAGAGGTACAAAACAGCTTTTCTCGCTGGATTCAAAATCAGCAAAAGTACAGCAGATCACCAAAGGAGATTTTGACGTTAACGAAATCTTTACAGATAATAAAACTTCACTTCTGGTAGGAAGAACAGACGTAAACCATGCCACAGAATTATTCTCTGTAAACGTTAAAAATGGAGAAATGAAGCAGGTTACTGAAGCCAACAAGGAAACTTATGCTAAGCTGGCTCAGGGGAAATCTGAACTTAAAATGGTGAAAACTTCAGACGGTAAAGAAATGGGAGTTTGGTTCCACTATCCACCGAACTTTGACCCGAACAAAAAATATCCTACTTTGGTATACTGCCAGGGTGGACCACAGTCTGCACTTACTCAATATTTCAGTGTAAGATGGAACTTTGCTCTTATGACAGCTAACGATTATATCGTAGTAGCTCCAAACAGAAGAGGAATGCCGGGCTGGGGAACAAAATGGAACGAAGAAATTTCAAAAGACTGGGGCGGACAGCCAATGAGAGATTATCTGGCAGCAACAGACTTTGCGAAAACTTTACCATACGTGGACGGTGACAGGGTAGCAGCTGTAGGAGCTAGTTACGGAGGATACAGTGTATTTATGCTGGCCGGAATCCATGAGAACAGATTCAAAACATTTATAGCTCATGATGGTTTATTTGATATGAAATCATGGTATCTGACTACCGAAGAACTATGGTTTGCCAACTGGGATCTTGGTTCTCCATGGGAAAAACCACTTCCAAAAGCATACACAGAATTCAATCCAAGCAACTTCGTAGAAAAGTGGAACAAGCCGATCATGATTGTTCAGGGAGGAATTGATTTCCGTGTTCCCTACGAGCAGGGTCAGGAAGCTTTCCAGGCTGCAAAATTAAGAGGATTAAAATCTAAACTGGTGTACTTCCCAAACGAAAACCACTGGGTACTTCATCCACAAAACGGATTGGTATGGCAGAGAGAATTCTTTGACTGGCTGAAGGAAACTTTGTAGACAAACAATATAAAATATCAATAGAAACGGGCTTTAGCCCGTTTTTTTTAATTAAAAAAACAATGACTTTAGCCAAAACCTCAATAACTTCCTTCTTCAGGCTCCCGGTTTCCTGCCTAATTAAAATAAATTAAATCTTTATATTTGAATATGCAAAAGCGTATTTCTTCATTTCCACCCATTATTGACGCTCAGTCTGAAATTCTGATTTTAGGATCAATTCCCGGAGTGAAATCACTGGAAAAACAGCAGTATTATGCCCATCCGCAAAATAAATTCTGGAAAATCATTTTTGAATTACTGAAGGAAGAATTTACTGATGATTACACACAAAGAATTGAAACGATAAAGAAACATCATATTGCCCTGTGGGATGTCATTGATTCCTGCGAGAGAAAAGGAAGTCTGGATTCTGAAATCAGGAACGAAGAAGCCAATCAGATTGCTGAACTGTTGGAAAAACATCCGAATGTAAAAGCTATTTTCTGCAATGGCGGAAAGTCTTACAAAAACTTACAAAAGTTGTTGGGGAAAAATTATAAACTTCCCATTTTTTTATTGCCTTCTACAAGTCCGCTTCATACCGTTTCCTTTGAAAAAAAGCTGGAAGAGTGGAGGAAAATACTGGATTTTTTGGTTTGAGTGTGGGAGAATTTGAGAGTTTTGGAATGACAGGGTTTGAGAGTGAGAAGATAAAGCTAGATTTCTGAGAAATGACAAACAGAGCGCTTTATTTATATGCACCCTTTGTCATTTTTTAGAAATCTATGGTCTTACAAAACTAACCCTCAAACTTTCCCACTCTGAAACCCATTAGCTTCCAGATATTCTCTCAATCCCTTCAACAGTTCCAGCTGGTTTTTTGTCCTGTCCAGATTATGTTCAGGATGCATGATAGAATAGTAGGTACTTCCGTTAAGGTAATCTGTTAAAAAGCGAAGTTCCTGAATATAAATAGCGACTTGTGCTGCATAATCAAGATTCTCATATTCTTCAGGCGTCAGCTTTTCCTTTAAATGAAATAAGAATCCCTCTTTTACTACCTTATACATTTCAGGGTTGAAATTGTTTTGGGCTGTCCCGTCATCTTCCTGTGTTGTATTGGTGTAAGACTGAATCATGGTTCCAAAATCATACAAAATAGTAGAAATCATCATGGTATCAAGATCAATCACAGCTAATGGATTACGGTTCTGATCAAAGAGAATATTACTGATTTTTACATCGGCATGAATAATCCTTTTAGGAATCTGGTTGTTTTTCTCCATTTCAATCCATCGGTCAGGTAAGGACAAAAGCTGGTTGGTGATTTCTATTTCAGTCTTAGCATTTTCTATAAAATAAGGCTCTGCATTTTTTAGAGAGTCTTTATAATCTGCAACCCTCTTCTCAAAATTGAGGAAATTGGGAAGAGAATCTTCAATGGCAGGTAATTGTTCAGTATTTACCGTATTGAGAAAATAACTGAAGGTTTTAGCCGCATCAAAAGCCGTCTGTAAGGAGGGAGCAGTAAGGAATGTAGTGCTGTTTTCTACAAAACTTAACATACGCCATGGCTGACCATTTTTATCTTTTACCAGAATTTTACCGGTAAGAGAAGGAATAGGTTCTATAATTTCAAATTGATAATTATTTGACCTGAGCACTTCATTGATCATTAAATGGTTATTAACGACCACTTCCGGCTGTTTAAAAACATGATTGTTGATTTTCTGCAGAATAAACTTTTTTCCCTGATCTTTATTCTCCAAAAGATAAGTGGTATTGATCAATCCATCAGTAATAGAAGTGAGTTCGTAATTATTCGTAGTTATAAAAGCAGCAATAATATCATTTAGCTCCATAAATCTTCCGGGTATCTGTTATTTTTAATCTCTGAAGTCAGAAAATCTATAATTTCCTTTTTATCGTCAGCATAGGTAACTCCCATCCATCGGGATGGAGATGTTTTCACTTTTACTTTGACTCTGTTTTCGTTCATCATTTTTTGTACTGCGGAAGGAATGTAAAATTCCTGATTGGGCAGTGGATCAGATTCTATGAAATCATAGAAATAGGCTTCCAGATAACAAAAAATATGAGGATGGAAAATAAAAAAGTTCATGGATACCAATGTTTCGGGATCTAATTTTATATTTTCTCCGTTTTCAACATAAATGATTGAATGATTGATCTTTTGAATAGAAGTTTGTTCCTCTACTTTAATCAGATAATTTTCAGCATCCAACGTACATATTCCTCTTGCTACAGCACCGTTGCCACTCAATGTTGTACCCACAGGATAAGCAATCATCCCTAATTGTGTATCTGAAATATAATGATGATTAATTTCATCAGCAGCCAGTCGATAGGCTTCTTTTCCGTAGAAATCATCTGCATTGATCATCACAAAAGGTTCCTGTATTGAATATTTGGCACAAAGTACAGCATGAGCAGTTCCCCATGGCTTCTCACGATCGGGATAATCAAAGCCTTCCAGTGAAATAGGAATGGTGTCTATCTCCTGATATACCCAAAGCAATTCAAAATTTTTAGCTTTTGAAATGCTGTTGAGCCTTTCAATATAACTTTCAGGAATCAGTTTGTTGACAATAATAACTACTTTTTGGAAACCGGCTTCCAAAGCATCAAAGATAGAATACTCAAGAATCGGGGAACCGTTATCAAGTATTCCGTCTATTTGTTTAAGTCCTTTGTACCTACTGCCTAACCCGCCTGCTAATATGAGTAATGTCTTCTTAGAACTCATCAGTCATTCCAAATACAGGTTTACGGGTTTTCCATTTTCCATTGGTAAAATCAGGGATATCAACTACCTGACCACCTTTGGCAATAGACTCTTCACTCAATGGGGTTATAGAATACCATAGGGCAAGATCATATACATCCATCGGGAATTCTATATTTCGTTTGATACATTCAATAAAAGTATTCATTACAAAGAAATCCATCCCGCCATGTCCGGCGCCTGCAGCGGTAGTTTCAAACTTCTTCCACATTGGATGATCATATTCTTTCATCCATTTTTCAGTATTATCCCAACGGTGGGTATGGTTCATTGTTTTTTCAAAATAGATATGTCCCTGGTTGAAATCTCCCCATCCGAAATCCTGCCACAATCCCTCAGTTCCTTGAACTCTGAAGCCAAGATCATATGGTCTCTGCAAACTTGTATCATGAGTAAGAAGGATAGTCTCTCCATTGGCACAGGCAATCTGTGTGGTTACAATATCTCCCTGGTTGAATTTTACTTTGGCACTAGGATGGTTTTCTCCTCCTTTTGGATGTTCAACAATATATTTATGAAGGCCTACAGATTTTGATGAGAATGAAGAAAGCCTCGTTAAACGATTTCCTCTATTGATATCCATCATCATCGCAACCGGACCTAATCCATGGGTAGGATAAAGCTCTCCATTACGCTTTACATAATGTTCGGTTCTCCATTTTGCTTCACTGAATCCTTTTTTTCCAAATTCAGCCCCGGAATTGTACGGATTAACTCCATCATTGAAAAGAACGCCTCTCAGATCATGCTGATAACCACCTCTTCCATGCACCAGCTCTCCGAACATTCCTTTACGGACCATATTCAGGATGGCCATAATATCTCTGCGGTAACACACGTTTTCCATCATGAAGATAGGAACTTTCGTTTCCTCATATACCTTTACAAATTCCCAGCAGTCCTGAAGCTTTATAGCCCCGGAAACTTCCATGCCCACAATTTTTTTAGCACGCATAGCTTCTACGCCCTGGGTAAGATGCCATTCCCATGGAGTAGCAATCACAACAGCGTCTATAGTTTTTAATTTTAAAAGATTTCGATAGTCATATTCCCCGTTGGAAAACTCCTGAGCAGCCGGTTTATTGTTGTCTTTTAAGATTTTTTGAGAAGCAGCAAGCATTCTTTTCTCCGGATCTGCAAACGCAACAATCTCTACATCATTACGTTTTGCCAGTAATTTTACATGCTCCTGGCCACGAAGGCCTACGCCGATAAAACCGACGCGGACTTTTTTATCCGTTTTAAAATCATTGGAATAAGCAAATAAAGAATTGGGTAAAACCAATGCCCCAAAGCTTGCTAAAGCTGCGGTCTTAAGAAAGTTTCTGCGGGAGTTACTATTGTTCATCTATTTTTTTTCTTAAATATATTAAAACTTTTGTAAATCCCGATAAAGTGATAGATAATAGGAGAATGAAGAAACAGAAGTAGTTGGTGAGAATTTGTAGCTTGTTGGATTTTAAAGTTGAATGATTTTGGAATTGTTGACGTATGGATTATTAATTTTCGCTTTTTTCTCTATTTTGATCATTTATATTTTTTTTACATACTTTGTTATATGCGTAAAAATTTATTGATTGATCCAGGCTTTTCTTAATGCAATTTGTTTTGAATCGGGGTTGGAAACAGGAGTTACCTTTCCGGTAGCTTCATCATAGTTGAATCCTGCTTTTTCCAGATACTCTTTTAAAGGAATGGGTTGAGTACCCTCTACATAATCTCTGAAAAATGTACGGATTTCCGGAAAGGTCATTTTGGTAATCTCATTAAAAAGCTCATCATCATTAAAATATTTACCCGCTCCATATTTTTTCATAAGCATCTGCATCAGATCCTGAGTTCCTGTTTTACCGTTAGAAAGTTCTCTTAGTCTTATATCCAGACACAATGCGATTAATGCTCCTTTCATATAAAAGTTCATATACTGATCCTGTCTTTCCATAGATTTTTTACTCATTTCCGTTAAAGATAGAGTGTTGTCAAATGCTTTCATACCCTCAATCTTTTCTTCCAGGCTTTTTTCAAAATCTTCCAGACTGATCATTTTTTGTTTGATAGGCATATGAACGGTAGCATACTCCGTCATTCCTTCGTATAGCCACAAATGTTTAGACATAACAGGATTCAGGAAATCATAATGCTGAATTTCCCCTGAATGAATGTTGAGTGGAGTAACAACATGGAAAAACTCATGGGAAGCCACTCTGTTCAGAGCATTTGGAAGAAACTTCATACTTCCGGAACGGTACAGGCAGACCGTAGAGTGGGAATGTTCAAGTCCGTCCCCTAAAAATCCGTTCTCATTGGAAGATTCATAATAAATCAGAAAAGCATATTTGTTGACAGGTAATGTTCCGCCAAGATAAGCCTGCTGATTTTTCAGAATATTTTCTATTTCGTGAGCAATCGTTTTGGAGTAATGTCTTTCCTTTTTATTGTAGAATGAGACAAGTACTTTGGTATGACCTATTTTCAGCCAGGTGGTATCAGGAACGGAATATAAAACGGGAGAATCTACCAGTTCACGGTAATCCTTTGCCCAAACCATATCCGTATTCTTATTTTTCTGTTGATAATTTAAAGCAGAAGATGCGTAGAAATCCTTATTCTTTTTAATGGTAATCTTATAAGGAATATCTTTTAGTTCTTCAAAATATCCCACTAAAGAATTATAATTGATGACAAAAACACTGTCTTTTATAAACATGCTGCCGGCAGATCTGGCTTCGTTAGATTCTTTTTCCAGAGAGTCCCACCCGTCAGCTACCTGATAAGATATTTTCTTTACACGATTGAGATCATGTACCATCCAGCTGTCTTTATCCAGACGTTCGGTCACTATTTTTTTACCGTTTTTATCGGTGGCGGTGAAATCAGAAACATATTGTCCGAAATTCATAGCCTGATAAAACCCGGGTACCAGTTTGGGAATGATAAATTTGCCCTGTTTAAGATTATTCTTTGGAGGCGAAAGAGATACCCGGACTTCATCATTGGACATATGAAGAAGATCTATAGAATATTCGTAATTTTTCTTTGAAGTCTGGGCAATCATCAGGCTAGGTAGTATGATGACCACAAAAAATAGCTTTATAAGGGTATTCATGGGCTGCAAATCTTAATTATTACGAAAATTCTAAATCACTTCTAAGTTTTGTTGGTCTTATTTTTCCATATAGTATACCTCCTCATAAGGCTGAATCAGTACCCATCCATGTCCTGAAAATTTCATCTGAAACTCTTCGCCGCTTCCTCTGCCGATAAGACTTTTGAAAGAAACATTCGTTTTCAGTTCCGGGCTTAGGTTTCCGGACCATGCCACAGTAGCATTCGGATCTGTAAACACAGGAGTATCTGGAGTAACCAACAATGTAAGAGGATCTCCGTGAGTTGTAATGGCAATATGTCCAGTTCCTGAAAGTTTTGCCTGAAAAAGTCCTCCGGACATCATTCCTGCAATACTTTTCAGCATGGTGATATCACTTTTGACGCTTTGTTCGTGGGCAAGGATATCATTTCCGTTTACACAAACAGATTCATTATTCAGATACAGAATACGGACTTTCTTCCCGGAATCTGCAACATATAGTTTTCCGGTTCCTTCTGCTTTCATCAGCCTGGCTCCTTCACCGCTGATAGCTTTCTTTAAAAGATTTCCAATTCCTCCGGACAGCATTCCCTGTCTTTCAAAATTGATATTTCCCACATAGCTTACCATGCTTCCTCTTTTCGTCCATACTGCCTGATTGTTAAGGTTGATTTCCAGAAGATGTTTCGTTTCCAGTTCAAAATAATCTCTTTGCTGCGGATTTTCTTTCGTTTCGTTGATAAATGCTTCAATTGAATATTTACTCATAATGATATTTTTTAATTGGCTGTTTTTATAGTGTTATTACTTTAGTTTGTCGAGTTTATACTCCCTTTTGTTACTTTTAGGATTCAGATCTACAAATTCATACGCTTCAAAATTGGCAAGTCTGGTTTTGAACATTTCAGTTGCTTTTTCTAATGACCATGTTTTAGGATAATGAAAACCTTCAAATTCAGTATTGAAAATTTCTGCTTTGAAATCATGTGAAAACTCATAATCGCCTGCGTAGGTCAGTGCTATTTTGCCCGTCCATGTAATATCATACCGGTTATTCTCTTTTTTTGAAAACCGGATCTGATGTCCTGCACAGCTATCATGTCCCAGCAGGTAGATGTTGAAAGCAAGATCATCATCATCAGAATGTTGTTCAGACGGAAGATCATTACTGAAAAGATCATTTTGAACAACAGCATCGAAATCTAATTTTTCATCAAGGTTATTAATTCTGATTCCTCTCTGTTCACCCCAATAGTTGGACGAGAGTGTACAGGCATGATAGTTTCTCCATACGATTTTGGAGTCCCAGTCGGACAGATCTTTGTCGTCTTCTTCCCTGTTTTCATCGTCATTGGCGTAATAATTTTCAGTTTTTAAATGAAAATCAAACCAGATAAATCCATATTCATCAATCCGCCCGCTCCAGCTAAAGGTTTCAATTTTGTGGCCATTAGGATACGGATTATCAATGAAGTATATTTTACTTACAGATTCCATGTTGAATTTTAATTTTTCCAAAAATACTCTTTTTATGCCTTGGAAATCCCCGTAAAATCACGGTTTTATATTTGATTGTAAATAATACTTGACAAAGGGGTGTTCAATGTCGTATATTTGCACTCCGAAAATTACACCTTGTAATTTCAGTAATTTTTAAACCGTAATTTAAAAAATGAAAACATCAGATTTTAATTTTGATCTTCCTGCGGAATTATTAGCAGAACACCCATCAGAGCACAGAGACGAAGCGAGATTAATGGTACTTGATAGAAAAACACAGACTATCGAGCACAAATTATTCAAGGATGTTGTGGATTATTTTGATGAAGAAGATTTGTTCATCTTCAACAATACAAAAGTTTTCCCTGCACGTCTTTACGGAAATAAAGAAAAAACAGGTGCTAAAATTGAGGTTTTCTTATTAAGAGAGCTTGATAAAGAAACCAGAGTTTGGGACGTTTTGGTAGATCCTGCAAGAAAAATCAGAATTGGTAACAAATTATTCTTCACAGAAGATGAGTCTTTGGTAGCTGAGGTTATTGATAACACAACTTCAAGAGGAAGAACATTAAGATTCTTATTCGACGGTTCTTACGACGAATTCAGAACGAAATTAAAAGAATTGGGAGAAACTCCACTTCCAAAATATATCAAAAGAGCAGTAGAGCCGGAAGATGCAGAAAGATATCAGACAATCTATGCAAAAGTAGAAGGAGCAGTAGCTGCCCCTACAGCAGGTCTTCACTTCTCCAAGCATTTGATGAAGAGATTGGAGATCAAAGGAATCAATTTTGCTGAAGTTACCCTTCACGTAGGATTGGGAACATTCAACCCGATTGAGGTAGAAGATCTTTCCAAGCACAAAATGGAATCTGAAGAGATTATCATCGATGAGAAAAACGCTGCCATCATTAATAAAGCAGTTGAATCTCACAGAAGAGTTTGTGCTGTAGGAACTACTACCATGAGAGCACTGGAAACTTCTGTTTCTTCAAACAAAAAAATATCTGCTTTCAACGGATGGACAAACAAATTCATTTATCCTCCTCACGATTTTGGAGTAGCGAACTCAATGATCACGAACTTCCACACACCGAAGTCTACTCTGATCATGATGATTGCTGCATTTGCCGGAAGAGATTTCGTAATGCACGCTTATGAAGAAGCCGTAAAAGAAAAGTATAAATTCTATTCTTATGGTGACGCAATGTTAATTCTATAAAAAAAAGTAAAAAGAGCCAAGTTAAAGGTAATAGAAGTAGAGATGAGACAAAATGATTTACTTATAAGAACTTTTACATTTGGAGTTGATTGTCTTAAGTTTTTAAGAACGCTTCCCAATGATTCTGAAAGTAAATTAATACGATTTCAGCTCGGAAAATCAGCTACTTCAATAGGCGCTAATTATGAAGAATCCCAGACAGGATCTTCTAAGGCAGATTTTAAAAATAAAGTAAAAATTGCTTTGAGAGAAGCCCGAGAAAGTCATTTTTGGCTTAGAGTTTTAGAAGAATTAGATGGTTATGATTCTGAGGAATTTAAAGCTTTATTGAATGAAAGTAACGAATTGAAAAACATTTTGGCTGCAATAGTTAACAATACTAAACTTTAAACCTTTTACTTTTAACTTGGCTCTTTAATATTATGAAAGATATCCGTACATTATCACTAGACCAGCTTAAAGACTACTTTGTGTCTTTAGGAGAAAAGCCGTTTCGTGCGAAACAGGTCTATGACTGGCTATGGAGTAAAAACCTCCATTCGATTGACGAAATGACGAATCTTTCAAAATCACTTCGTGAGAGAATTTCGGAAGAATATACCATTAATCCTGTTTCCGTAGACCTTCTTCAGAAAAGTTCTGACGGAACCATCAAAAACGGAGTGAAACTTCACGACGGGCTGATGGTGGAATCTGTTCTTATTCCTACAGAAACAAGAACTACAGCCTGTGTCTCTTCACAGGTAGGATGCTCATTAAACTGCGAATTCTGTGCTACGGCAAGGCTGAAAAGGATGAGAAACCTTGAAGTTGCTGAAATTGTAGATCAGGTAGCTCTGATTGACAGCCAGAGTAGAATGTATTTCGACAGACCGCTTTCCAATATCGTATTTATGGGAATGGGAGAGCCGATGATGAATTACAAAAACGTAGTGGAAGCCATCAAAAAAATTACCCAGCCGGAAGGTTTGGGAATGTCCCCAAGAAGAATTACCGTTTCTACATCCGGTATTCCTAAGATGATCAAAATGCTTGCAGATGACGAACTGCGTGTGAAGCTGGCTTTATCCCTTCACTCTGCTATCGAATCCAAGCGTAATGAAATTATGCCTTTCTCTGATAAGTTCCCATTGACGGATATTATGGAGGCTCTTCAGTACTGGTATCAGAAGACCGGTTCTGTTATTACATTTGAATACTGCGTATGGAAAGGAATCAATGACGGAGATGAGGACATTAAAGCTTTAATCAAATACTGCAAACAGGTTCCTTCAAAAGTAAACCTGATTCAATACAATCCGATCGGGGACGGAAAATATGACCAGTGCAACAAACAGGCAGAAGAAAATTATATCCGTCAGCTTGAAAATGCAGGGATTACTGTAATGGTCAGAAGAAGCCGTGGAGGTGATATTGATGCCGCTTGCGGACAGTTAGCCAACAAAACAACAGATTAAAATTTCCTTAAAAAAAGCCTAAAACTTTCTTAAAAAATAGCTTAAAACCCTACCTTTGCACAAATTATTTTGTGATGATGGATTTTCTTATGAGCGAGGACGGGCTGGAAAATGTGTATGCATGGGCAATCCCATTGCATGCCACTGTTATTTTAGCTGAAATGATTTACAGCCACGTTTCAGAAGCTAAGTTATATAGTGGAAAAGATCTTGCCACCAATGTTTATCTTGCATTGATGAACTTTGGTCTTGACCTTATCATGAAGGCATTTGCCATGGGCGTAATGTTCTTCTTTTACCATCACAGGCTTTTCTCTTGGGACCTTAGCGTATGGTACTTGCTGGCATGTTTTATCATCACAGACTTTGCCTATTATGTGCTGCATTATGTGGACCACCGTTCCAGAGCATTCTGGGCAGTACATATTACGCATCACAGTTCAGAATATTTTAATCTGACAACAGGATTCAGAAGCCCTGTATTACAGCCGCTTTACAGATATTTGTATTTTTCACCGCTTGCATTTTTAGGATTCAATCCCTGGCACATCATGGTGGCATACGCCATCGGACAAGTGTATGGGACATGGGTGCATACGCAGACTGTGAAGAGTATGGGATTTCTTGAATATATTCTGGTAACGCCTTCTCATCACCGTGTACACCATGCTTGTAACGTAAAATACCTGGATAAAAATATGGGAATGTGTCTCATTATCTGGGATAAAATATTTGGAACCTTCCAAAAAGAAGATCCGAATGTACCCGTGAAATATGGAATCTATCCAAAAATGCCGGATAACAGACCGGATACGGTATTATTTTATGAATGGAGAAAAATCTGGAAAGATCTTAAGCAGCCAGGACTAAAATTTACAGATAGAATCAATTATATCTTTAATTCTCCGGGATGGAGACATGACGGAACAGGAAAAACCGTAAGGCAGTACCAGAAAGAGTATTTTGCAAGACAGGCACAAAAGAAAGAACAACAGCAAAATCAGAAAGAGCAGAAAACTGCTTAACTTTTGATTTAAAATCAATAGAAATCTAAGTGAAAAACGGGCTATTTTAGTCCGTTTTTCTATTTTTAGAATTGGCATTTTCGAAGGCTATACAGTATTTATATTCCGCAGGAATCCACACTCTCCCCTCAAACCCGCATCCCGCATCACTTGTAAACGCTTTTAGCTCAAACCCTCCAACTCTCTAACTCACAATAAAACCTTATTTTTGTCTTATGAAAAAACTCCTTCTGATTGTTACTCTTTTCGTTGGCCAATCTGCATTTTCCCAGCGGACTGATTTTCTGAAAATAAAAAAATACAGAATAAACTACCTGGATGATAAAATTCAGGAAACTTCAGGACTGAATATTTTAAACGGAAGATTGTATACATTCAATGACAGTGGAAATCCTGCCGAACTTTTTGAATTGGATAAAAAAAGTGGGGAAATTATCAGGATACTGAAAACCAATTTAATCAATACAGATTGGGAAGCGTTAGCCAATGACGGAGAAAATTTTTATATCGGGGATTTCGGAAACAATACCGGAACAAGAAAGGATCTGACGATTTACAAAGTTCCATACGAACGTCTCGATGAGTCTAATGCCATTAAAATTCCAGGTTCGGAAAGGGCCTTAGATGGAACGAAAATTTTGTTTTATTATCCTGAACAGACCGAATTTATTGCTAAAAACACAAAGAACGATTTCGATGCAGAAGCTATGATTTATCTGAATGGAAAATTGCACCTATTTACCAAAGAATGGGCTTCAAAAGCAACCTCGCACTATATTGTAGATCCTGAACTCTCAGAACTGCAAAAAGCAGAAAAAATAGAAACCTATAAAACAGGTTTTGTAGTTACAGATGCCTCTTATTTTGATAAAAAGCTTTATTTGATAGGATATACCAAGAAAACAGAAGTCTTTTTAGATATTTTTACAGAAACAGAACCCGGAATATTTTTTAAAGAAAAACCAAAGCACTATTACCTCGGGACTGCGCTTTCATTAGCACAGATTGAGGGAATAAGTGCAGATGAAACGGGAATTTATATTTCAGGGGAAAAGTTCAGATCTCCGTTGGGAACTACAAAACCTTCATTTTATTTTATCCCGAAAGAACAACTCAAAGATTAATTTGTCTTTAAATTGAGCGAAAAAAATTATCTTTGTGAGAATTAATAATTATTCACCCAGCATCGCAGATTGTGGCAAACATTGTAGAAGAGATTAAACGACCGATCAATGATGAAATGAAACTTTTTGAACAGAAGTTTTATGAGTCAATGCAGAGTAAAGTAGCTTTATTGGATAAAGTAACCCGTTTTATTGTTACCACCAAAGGAAAGCAGATGCGTCCTATGTTTGTCTTTCTTTGTGCCAAACTGGTGGGTGAGGTGACGGAAAAAACGTACCGCGGTGCTTCTATGATCGAACTGATTCACACCGCTACTCTGGTACATGATGATGTGGTGGATGAAAGCTTTAAACGTCGTAATTTCTTTTCAATCAATGCATTGTGGAAAAATAAAATTGCGGTTTTGGTGGGGGATTACCTTTTATCAAAATCAGTTTTACTATCTACAGATCACAAAGATTATGATCTGCTTGGGGTTATTTCCAGAACCATCCGTGAAATGTCTGAAGGAGAACTTCTGCAGCTTGAAAAAGCAAGAAAACTGGATATTACGGAAGAGGTTTATTATGAAATTATCCGGCAGAAAACAGCTACTCTGATTGCTGCATGCTGTGAAATAGGAGTTCTTTCCAATAATGCGGATGAAGTTTTAGCCAAAAAGATGATGGATTTTGGCACTTATACCGGAATGGCATTTCAGATCAAAGATGATCTTTTCGATTATTTAAGTTCAAACGTGATCGGTAAACCTGTAGGAATTGATATTAAAGAACAGAAAATGACCCTGCCTTTGATTCATACCTTGAAAATAGCGTCTGAAAAAGATAGAAAGTATTATTTCGATACCATAAAACGATATAATAACAATCCCAAACGTGTAAAGGAGCTTATAGAATTTGTTAAAAGTTCAGGTGGATTGGATTATGCCATTAAAGTGATGAAAGAATTTCAGCAGAAAGCAAAAGATATCCTGAATGAATTTCCGGATTCTGAAGCAAGGAAATCGTTGCATATTATGCTTGATTATGTTATTGAGCGAAAATTCTGACATTAATATTTTATCCGTTCTGATTTTTTTATTCATTAATTTTCTTCCCGTATGGTACGTAAATTTTATTGAAATAAATAGAGCTATCTTTCAATAATTCAATAAGTTGTGATTATCTGTGTGTTTTTATGATATTAAATTGCTGTAAACTAGCATTTTGCATAATTCACATAAAGTGCTTGTTAACAATTCATTGATGTTCCATATAATTTTTGTTAATTTGTCGTAAGAAAAAACAACAAATAATGAAAAAAATTCAGACAATGATGATAGCGTGTGCTATCAGCTCAAGCTTTATCACGTACGCACAAGTGGGAATAGGTACTCAAAATCCCCAAACAACTTTTCATATTGACGGCTCTAAAGACAATCCTGCAACAGGAATTCCTTCTGTGGCTCAACAGGATAATGATTTCAGTGTAACTTCAGGTGCAAAAGTAGGGATTGGCACAATTTCACCCACTGAAAAATTAGATGTGGCGTCCGGAAATGCCCGTATTCGTAATATTAATTCAAATATCGGGGTCGGAGGAACTGACAGGGTGGTTGTAGCTGATGCTACCGGAGTACTGAAGACTATAGACTTTACTGCTTATTCACTATTTCATGCGCGTTTAGCAGCGAATCAGAACATCAGTTCTTCTACGATCACGACTTTATTATTCGCTGCACCAATAGCAACTTCTCCTTTCTATTCCTATAATACCGGAACAGGAGTGATGACTTTTAACCAGCCTGGAAATTATCTGGTAACGTTACAGGCAAGTTTTACCAATATGCCTGCAGATACTCAGTTGCTTATTGGTATCAGACCTGTACCGGATGCTAATTACCTGGGAAGAGGAAGCCATTATAATGCAGTTGCTGCTTCAGGAACTGTAGGTGAGCTGATGAATTATACGACTGTAGTGGTAGCTCCCACAGCTGGATACCAGATTCGTTTTACAGCAGCTCCGAATCAAAATGCTACGATCATTTCAACAGAAACAGGATCTACTGGAAGCGGTAATGTCACCAATGTAACTGTTCAGAAGATATAAATTTATCTTTTATTATAATTAAAACTAAAGTGTTTTGTATATGTTTTCAGGAAACTGGAAATGTATACAGAACACTTTCTCTTTTATATTCAGAATCTGATATGGATTCAGTGTAAAAAATGAGAAAGAGCTTTTTATTGAATTCTCAAATTTTTATATGATTGCCCCTTATGTATTACTCTAAATTACGGTATTGAGCGAAATTTTTAAATTAAATAATTTTCAGAGTTACAATAATAACGGCTAGAACTATACAAAATAAAGCGATTAAAAATAAATAATCCGCAATGTTCTCAAACGTAGATTCCCGCTTTCTATTACGAGTTCTGATCGCCAGAAATGAAAAGAAACAGCTACAGGCAAAAAGAATACAGGCAAATCCCGCAAATTCGTCCAAATACGTATTCTGACTGATCTTAGAGATTTTCAGTGACGTAATAATGATTAATGAAAATCCTAAAAGATTGCTGGATGCATTCAAGATATGGGGTGATTTTTTTTCCATCTTTTACAATTTTTTTCAAAATAAAGCACAATTTTTTTTATTATCAAATTTTTAAAAAAGATTATTAAAAATTAAAATTAATTTAAAAAGTGTATATTAGCAAAATACTTGAAGATTAAAAAACTTTTTTACTTAGCTATGCAAACAACCTATATTGAAACACAGCAAATATCCTTTCAAGATTTTAAAAATCAGATACTTGGAGACTACAGGTTAGGAAGGATCTCTCGTGAAATGTCTTATCTCGGAAGGAGAGAAGTACTCACTGGAAAAGCTAAATTTGGAATTTTTGGGGATGGAAAAGAACTTCCTCAGCTTGCAATGGCGAAAGTTTTCAGAAATGGAGACTTCCGTTCAGGATATTACAGGGATCAGACTTTTGCATTGGCAATAGATGCCTTAACAGTAGAAAGTTTCTTTGCACAGATGTATGCAGATACCAGTGTGGAAAGAGAGCCTGCTTCAGCAGGAAGACAAATGAACGGGCATTTCGCAACAAGAAGTTTAAATGAAGACGGAAGCTGGAAAGATTTGACAGCTCAGAAAAATATTTCTTCCGATATTTCTCCTACAGCCGGACAAATGCCAAGATTATTGGGATTGGCTCAGGCTTCAACGATCTATAAAAGCGTAAAATTTGATGGTTCAGAAAAATTCTCAAGAGAAGGTAACGAAATTGCTTTTGGAACTATTGGGGATGCTTCTACAGCAGAAGGACACTTCTGGGAAACTCTGAATGCAGCATGTGCTCTTCAGGTTCCTATGATCGTTTCTATCTGGGATGACGGATATGGAATTTCAGTTCCTACGAAAAATCAGAGAGCAAAAGCTGATATCAGTGAAATGCTAAGTGGTTTCCAGAGAAAAGAAGGAGAAAACCAGGGATGTGAGATTATCCAGGTAAGAGCTTGGGATTATCCTGCATTATTAGATGCCTATGCTAAGGCAGAACATTTTGCAAGAACAGAAAGTGTACCGGTGGTAGTGCACGTGGTAGACGTTACTCAGCCTCAGGGACACTCTACATCAGGATCTCATGAAAGATATAAAAACGAAGAACGTCTGGCTTGGGAAGCAGAGTATGATGGACTGGCAAAATTCAAAGAGTGGATTCTGAACTATTCTATCGAAATTGATGGAAAAGAAGAAGTAATTGCTACTGCTGAAGAATTGGAGGCGATAGATGAAGAAGCGAAAAAAGCAGCAAAAACAGGACAAAAAGTAGCTTGGGAAAACTATCAGAAAGCTATTTCAGAACTTATTCAGTCTATTTTACCTTTAGTAGAAAATCTTAAAGGACAAAATGCTGAAGTGGAAACTTATATTGCTCATTTCAACAAATTAGTTTCAAAAGCTAAGAAAGATATTTTCCATTTGGTAAGACAGACTTTACTGGCGACAAGAGGAACAAATTCTGCGGAAAGAAATCAGCTGATGCAGAAATACAATGAAGTATCTGCTGTTGAAAAAGACAACTATTCTTCTCACTTATATTCTCAGTCTGAATGGAAGGCTGAAAACGTACAGGAAATCAAGCCTGTATATTCTGACAGCTCTGAGGATGTAGACGGAAGAGTGGTGATCAGAAACAATTTTGACAAAATTTTTGAAAAATATCCTGAAACTTTAATCTTTGGAGAAGATACCGGAAACATTGGTGACGTCAACCAGGGATTGGAAGGAATGCAGGAAAAATATGGCGCTTTACGTATCGCTGATACAGGAATCCGTGAAGCAACAATTCTTGGACAGGGAATTGGGATGGCGATGAGAGGTTTAAGACCAATCGCTGAAATCCAATACTTAGACTATGTTCTTTACTGTTTACAGGGAATGAGTGATGACCTGGCAACCGTGCATTACAGAACAAAAGGAGGTCAGAAAGCTCCGTTGATTATCAGAACAAGAGGTCACAGATTAGAAGGAATCTGGCATTCAGGTTCTCCAATGGCTGGTATTCTGAACCTTTCAAAAGGTATTTTGGTATTGGTTCCTAGAAACCTTACGAAAGCAGCAGGATTCTACAACACAATGCTTCAGGCTGACGAACCTGCGATCATCGTAGAATGTCTTAACGGATACAGATTAAAAGAAAAACAACCGGATAACTTAGGCGAATTCACTGTTCCTGTAGGGAAAATTGAAGTAACAAAAGAAGGAAAAGATGTTACTTTGGTCACTTATGGATCTACATGGAGGATTGTAACGGAAGCCGCTAATGAATTGGAAAAATTAGGAATTTCTGCTGAAGTAATTGATATCCAGTCGTTAATACCTTTCGATTTATCTCACGAAATTGCTGAAAGTGTTAAGAAAACCAACAGATTAGTCGTGATTGACGAAGATGTACAAGGGGGAACTACAGGATTTATCCTGCAACAGATTCTTGAAAAGCAAAAGGCATTCAGATATCTGGATTCAGATCCGTTGACGATCTCTGCCAATGATCACAGACCAGCATATGCAAGTGATGGTGATTATTTCAGTAAGCCGTCTGCAGACGATATGGTAGAAAAAATCTACGCAATGTTTAATGAAACAAATCCTCAGAAATATCCAGCGATATTCTAATCGGGATTTTAGATAAATTTAAAACCGCTTCCTTTGGGGAGCGGTTTTTGTTTGCTAATCTTCTTCCGCCAAAGCAATTCTTAGTGTATTCAAAGTATTCATCAGCGTTATACTTGCCGTAAGCTCCACAATCTCCCGTTCTGTGAATTGCTTTGCAAGTTTTGTTTTAATTTCCAGCCAGTCATCTTTACCATAATTGAGAGCTTCTGCCCATTCTAAAACAAGCTTTTGTTGGTCATTAAAGACATTGGTGTGTTTCCAGCCCGGAAGTCTGTTGATGAGATCCTGCTCAACGCCAAAATCAAAAAGTTCTTTAGCATGATAACTACAGCAATAGGCACATCCATTGATCTGAGATACCCGAAGCTCCACTAAGGCAATCAGTTTTTCATCAATACCGGATTTTCTAATGCTGTTATGGGCTCTGTACAGATTTCCAATCGTTTCTTTTGCAATTTCTTTGTAATTCATAATGAATATTTTTGTGCAAATTTGCATCAGAAATAGTTTTGAAACTATATACTTACATTTTGGTGATATACTTACCTTTTGGAAAGCTTCTTAAATTAATTATTAAACTTTACCACTATCAAATAAGTCTGTTATTCCATTGATTAATTCTGTCCCATTTTCCCAAATCTGTCCATTGTTAAATAATCTATAATCTTCTTTCTCAAAGGGTTTTTATATTTGTGACACCAGCAATACTAAAATCTTGCGCAGTTTCTTTATATAATTCAGGAAATATATCAGCTAAGTATATTAAAGTTCCTTCTGTAACAGGCAGATCTGGATAAGATTTACTATATTTTTCAGTACTTCTTTCTTTTATTTGGTTTCTTAATTCTGCCACTTTAACAGCGCCTAAATACTCCAAGTGGTTCAATCCACTGGTAGTGATGTCCTGCCTGAAACCGTCTCAGAAGTTTCGTCCTGCAATGGTAGAGGATATAACATCGGATAAGCCTCTCATAGCAAGTACGTTGGCTTTCATAAAGTCTTTGTCAAATTGTTGTAAACCTACAATCAATCATATTAAGGAGATATAATTTATGGAACTAAAGGTATTTTTGCTATAATACTATCTTCTAAAACTTTATATCCTTTTTTTTCTACCAATTCTCTTATATAACTTTGGCAACCTAAAAGAACCACTGTATAATTATTATGTGTAGAGTTTAGTCTTAATATGTACTTTTTTTCTTTATCGAGATTATACCATCCCTTAAGATTAATAATACTTAGTATGGCATATTTTTCTTCTTTTGGTTTTAAAATTATTAAATCATTGAAACAATCTTTATCATCAAATCTCTTATAAAATCCCTTTAAAATTGCTTTATCTGCAGTAACAATATTTTCATCACAAGTCATTACGAAATTGTCATTTTTAAAACCATAAGGATCAATAATGTAAGTATTATTTGTATTATTTACAATTTTAAACATATAGGGATCTGTACCATCAAAAATTTTATCTAACGAAAATTCTTTACCTTGGAATAAGATATCAACTTCTTGTTTAGTATTTAATTTTATTTGTGCATTAAATTGCACAAAACTAAACAGTAATAAAATTAGCAACTTCATATTTTTAAAATGAATAGTTTAATAAAAATTTAGGGGTATATCCCATTTCAACCTTAAAATTATCTTGGTTTGGATCTTTTATACCTGTCCAATCATATACATATTTATACGCTCTATATTCCATTAAAGCGGTAATATTTGGTAATCTCCAAAAAGTTTTATAAAAACCAGTAACATAGTCAATTGAATGTACTAATTCATGTAAAAATACTTCTGCAAATCTATTAATAGGTCCAGTATGTAAAGATATTGCATATATCATTTGCCCTTTACTGTTAGTAATGCCCCAAGCCGGATTTCCGGCACCAGCAACTAAATTTCCATTGTTATTTACTGAAATTTTTTGACTGTCATTACTCTCCCATTCTGCGATAGCTCCTGCTTCATCAGCGAATTTTGCCCACCCAGAGCCTAAGCTCCACATATCTTTGAAAACTATTTGTAGAATTTCCAAAGCTTGTTTTGTTGTACAATCATTATTAACTCCGCTATCTCCTAATGTTTTTTCCAATCTATTCTGTAAAACTTTTTTAATAACTGTATTGCCTCCTAAATGCCCCAAGTGGTTCAATCCACTGGTAATGACGCCCTGTCTGAAACCATCCCAGAAGTTTTCTCCTGCAATGGTAGAGGAGATACCGCCGGATAAGCTTTTCATTACAAACATAGTGACTTCATAAAGCTCATTAAAGTATAATAAGCTACTATCAGCTATATTTTAAAAAAATACAATCTAAGGAACTAAAGGTATTTTTGCAACAATACTATCTTCTAATACTTTATATCCTTTAGCTTCTAAGTCGCTTACATAATTATCACAACCTAAGATAGTAGCATTATATCTATTATGAAAAGATTTTACAAATAATATATAGCTTTTTTCTTTATTATAATCATATATGCTATTATCTTTACTATTTAAACTTAGCGCAACTTCTTTTGACTCTTTAGGACCAATAATCAGTAAATCTCTTTTACAATCGTTATTATCAAAACGACTGTAATAGCCTCTGGTAAAATAATTAATTGGAATAATTTTTCTATTATTCTCCAAAGTATAAGACGTCCCATAAAATCCATTGGGGTCTATTATATAATAATAATTCGTATTGTTTATAATTACATACTTTTTTTTACTATTATCACTTATATTATATTTTCCTTCTTTTAGAATAATATCAATATCTTTACCTTTATTTATTTTCATTTGATTAGAGCAAAAGATAAATAATAAAGAAAACGGTAAAAACAACATTTTTTTCATAATTCTATCAGTTAATGATGCAACAAATTAAAGAAAAATAAGGAAACATTCTGTGCATGTACATATCCTTGCTTTTCCATAAAACCAGTCCATTGGGCAGCAGCATTATATGCAGATAATTCATTCATTTCTTGTGCAATATAGCTATTTCCTTGCAAAAGCCCCATTTGGAAATTACAGTAATGATCCTGCTCATGAATAATTACTGATGCAGCCTTAAAATTTTCTTCTATAGTATCTAATAGTTTTGGTGCAAGTATAATTTTTCCATTAATAGGGTTAGTTATTGCCCAAGAGACTCTAGCTTGTGAATTTGGACTATTTATTAACAGCTCCAATAATTTATCATTATTAATTTTATATGGTAGATATCCTTCTGACCAGTCTGCCAATGTTTTTTCATCTGCAACTTTTACCCATTGTCCATCTGTTGTAAATAATGCTATTATTTTCTTCAAACTTTCTGTTGTAGCAGGGTCATAAGGCATAATTCCATTTTTTACTAAAAACCCTGCCAGTCTGTTTTTGTACTCTATGGCTGTACCTGCTAAATGCCCCAAGTGATTCAATCCACTAGTAATAATTCCCTGTCTGAAACCATCCCAGAAGTTTCCTCCTGCAATGGTAGAGGAGATTCCGCCGGATAAACCTCCCAGGGCAAGCATTGTTGCCTTCATATAATCTCTTCCAAAGATATTATAAACAGTTCTGGTATCGGTACTTGCACCAAAATTTATACCTAAACTTTGTATTCCACTGGCCATGAAGGAAGAAATTGCACCGCTCAATGCTCCTGCTTCAAATTTTCCACCATCAATAGCAGACATAGCACCGCTTGTAAGGGCATGGGCTCCTGCCTCAAAGATTGCTTTTCCTACAGTAAGAACCTGACCAAACAGTGAGGTAGCTGCTGCTCCTATCCCAAAACTTATAGCTCCAGACACCGCTCCCATTACCGCTGCTTTCCCCATACCGTACCATACCGGGATACCGCTTATCATGTTCATGATGGCTTTGGTCGTGATAGCCACTGCCACCCCAATAATTACAGCTGCAGTAAGCGATATAAACTCATTACCATCTATATCCACATACAACAAAGGATTATTATATACATATCCGAACCGGTTATAACTCTGGGTATTGAAAGGGTCTTGCACCAGATTATCCGGGCTTAGGAATCTCCTCAGGACAGGATCATACAGGCGGGCATTCATATTGATAAGTCCGGTTTTCCAGAGATGTTCATGCCCTGTATACCCTCTATCCAGGAATAATGTATAATTGCTAATGGCTGTATGATCAGTAATCATCTGCCCTGCCGCATTTACAATGCCTTTCAGATTACCCCATGCATCAAAGAAACGTTTTTCTACTACTGAACCATCCGTTTTAGAGATGGCGACAATACTTCCTATATTATCACGGTGCAGGTAATAGTTCGCATTCTCAGCCAGTGTTCCTCCATTCAGTACTTCTTTTTTGATATAGTTGGCGGTGTATGGATCTCCGGTAATGTAGGTAATAAGCTGAGTCTTTCCATTAGCTTCCTTGGTAATCTCTACCGCAAAATCAGATGAATAGAACTTTTGCCGCCCTGTAACAGAGGACTTCATAGAATACCTTGTTTTGAGAATGTTGTAGTCAAAACTCAGATCTTCTTTACCTGCCAGAGTAATCTGGAGCGGGCTTTTAAAAGCATTATATTTTATGGTAGCAAAACCTCTCTGTGTATTTACATTCTGCCCGTTGGTATTGAAGTCAATTCCCTGAAGCCTGTAATCTGTTTCGTTATAATTGTATTTACCAAGCTCTGTATTGGAGGTTATTCTTCCTCTCTTATCATAGGTGTACTGGTTGGTTATAACACCATTTACAGCTTCTGTCAGCAGCCTGTTGAGCTGGTCATAGGTGAAATCCTCTTTCTTTCCAAAAATATTATTTTTCCTTAAGATCAAAATTCCCCTGTCTGAATTATGGAAATAATCTATGTCCATGGCTAAATTACCATTGTTGGTATTCTGATGCCTGATATTAAACAAAGAATAATCAAGATCATAGTATTGGTTTATCAGGGTATAGCCATTTCCATATTCAGTCTGTTTTATCTGCCCTCTCGCATTCACGTCAGACAAATGCCATATCATAGCCCCTGTGGCATTGTCATTCTGCTGGATCAGAATTCCATTGGTATCATATACATTTTTAACAGCAGAGCTTGAAGTATAGTTGGGGTTTACTATGGTAGTAGACATACTTACAATATCGGCTCTTCCCAATGCATCAAAGGTAGTGGATGATGTATAAGTAAAGTCTGGAGTCTGCTCTTTCTTACCCTTTATCCTGAAGTATTGATCATAATAAGTAGTGTAGGTAAATGTTTTTCCGTTGCTTAGTCCTGTAATGGTTTCAGGAAGCTTGGTCTGCCCGTTATAAGTATAGGTTTTCTCTATCGTTGTATTTTCAGCAGGAGTATTCCCATAGGTCTTTTCCGTAAGAGGTCTTCCCAGATCATCATAGCTGTACAAAGTATATCCTTTGGGGGTAGTTTCTTTGGTAAGTCTACTTAAAGCATCATATTCATAGGTGAAAGTTCCGGCAGAGGGATCTGTCATTTTCGTTTTATTGCCCCAGCCATCAATTTCAAAGGTTGTTTTTATTCCTTCATAATTTGTTTCCTTAATGGCTCCGTTAGGATAATAATAATAGTTGATAACACCACCCTGATCCTGCTGTCTTATGGTATGTCCCATAGCATCAAGGGTTTTGGAGGTCTTCTTAGTGAGCAGATCATCTACGGTTACTTTCAACCCTTCATAGCAGGTCATTATTTCGTATCCTTTGTAATCGGTATTCTTTGCAGGGCGACTCAGCTCGTCATATTCTATCAAGTTCCACCTTACAGGCTCCCCTTCGTAGAATGGTTCTGAAAATTTGATTTTTCTGCCTAAAATATCATATTGGGTTTTTACAGCAGTCCATTTTCCATTAATAGACTGTGTTTTAGACTGGACCTCCCTGTCAAATTTATCGAAAGTAACAACAGTCTCTGTTCCCCCTTCTCTTTTCTTATGAAGATTATATACACCTCCTGTGGAAGCATCGGCTGCAGATTTGGATATTGTTGTTTTCTTCCCAAGGAAATCAGTTATTTCTTTAATATTTCCCCATGAATCGTATGCATAAGATGTGGTAAGCCCCAAGGGAGATACTTCAGAGGATGTACGTCCCAGCGCATCAATTACAGCAGTGGAGTACAGCCCATCTGGAGTAATAGTTTTATTTACATACCTGCCCGTGGTTTCATATTCATACGTAGTGGTTTGTGATGTTACCCCGTCAGCAGATAAAGTCTGGGTTTTCAGGTTCCCGATGTTATCGTAAGTATATGCTGTAACAACAGGTGCTGCTCCAGATTGGTTACCATATTTTCTTACCTGCGAAACACTTCCATCAGGAAAATAGTCAGATTCATCCCTGGTGGTAAAGGACAGTCCGTCTTTAGAAACTATATTTTCTACAGATGCTATTTTGCTATAGAAATAATGTTCTCCATTTGAAAATTCAGGTTTATAAATATAATTGGATATGGAAGATCCGGCTCCGCTGAAATCTGTGTAGGCTGTCTTAAGTTTCAGATCATCTGCTTCATCATAAACATATTTTTTTCTAATGGTAACATTTTTCAAATAGTCTATTGAAATTTCATCTGTGGCTAGGATCAGGTACTGGTGATTCCCTATATCAAATTTTTTATTTTGACTTATATTCTCAGTAAAAAACTTAGTAATTCCCCCATAAGTGGAACTCATCACAGCATTATCCATTTCCGGAAATCTGGTTGTGATATTCCAGAAAACAGCATTTACAGGATTTTTATTGATGTATTTCCCATCTTTTATTTCAGATTCGTATGCATCGCTGGAATAGGTTTTCTGGAATCCCATAAAGCCTTTCCCCTCCAGATGCTGTATACCGTTTTCATATCGGTATTCCTTCGTTAAGATTTTGTTATCAAAGAGTGTATGAATCTTTCCTACAAGGTAAAGTGCTGGATTCTCCTTGTGAACATAATAGGGGTATATTTGAGCACCCTGTGGTCTATAAAGGTAAGTGACCTCACTGTGATCCTGAGAGAAATACTTATCCTTAGGAATCATGTTTCTGTATTCCACTTTTTGTAAGACATCTGTACCATTATTTACCTCCTGAATTTGCTTTTCAAGGAAATTGCTGTTATCAATAACAATATTACTGGAAAAGCCTATCAAAGGATCATAAATATAAACTCCAGATTGGGATGTGTTGAGGTAATCAAAATTTTTAGTAGAAAGAATAAGAGAAAGGGGAGATATTTTATTGTTCTCTAAGGAAAGAGTCGATAACTGCTGAAATGTACCTCCATTCAGATTTTTATTTTCATAAAAATTAATCCGGTTAGCAATTACAGAATTAAATGACTCATATACAACAGGGGCAGTCATTCTGGTTAAATTACTACCCACATTGTCTATTGGAATACCAGCCAGTGAACCATTGGCATTGTATTTAGCCTTTCCAATTTTGTTAAAGGTGATAATGTCTGATCGACCGTCATTATTGAAGTCAGTAATAATAATATTATGCGTAGAATATCTCGTATATGCATATTCATCTGGCTTCCCATTCCAGAACTTTTGCCAGAAAGTGGTTCTTTTAATATAATTATTCTGAGAAGGCTTCAGGTAGGCAATTTTTTGTAGGGTATAATCTTCCTGTTTTTTTTCCAATGAAACCCCGTTTCCTGTGTATTTCCACCAAAGAAGTGTTTCAGTCTGCATTCGATAATAAGTATCTGCAAGCTTTAATCCAGAGTTATCATCCTCAGGAATTTCGTACACGGTTTGCGGAGTAATAAAATCAGTTAAGCCGTCCCCATTAAAATCTCCTAGAAAGAGAGGTGTTTTACTTCCAAAATTGGAAAGAACAGCATTTGATACTAAAGTACTCAAAGTATTGTTGCTGAAATTTATTTTATAAACTGAATACTTTGCGTTATACTTATCTACGATGAGTAATTCAGGAATACCATCTCCGTCAAATTCTATAGGATAGATGTCTTTACCATGAAGAAATAAGGTTTCATTAAGAATAACAGGAGTTGCTTGAACCGACATTCCTGAGTTTTGCTTTCCAACTTCTACCCAATAGAGACGGTTTCCCCTGGTCAAATTTTTAGGTTCTATAATTAAGAAATCTACCAGACCATCATTATTAAAATCTCCTTGTACATATTCTCTTCTGGTTTCATCACGTGTATAGGATGTTTCATAGGTTCCATCACGGTAATTATCATATGGGTCTGGTGGAATGTAGGTCTGAACTTCTACCATTCCTCCTTTTACTGGAACAATTACTTTTCTTTGTTCACCGGTAATCAGATTTTTGATTTCAAAATTAACTTCATCTTTCAGCTGCTGGTTTGAGGGGTTGTTGGGGTTAATTTCGTCTGCAGTTCCCACAGGTATCTCATTAACGACTATGAGCTGATCTTTTTCCATTATTCTATTGTTCAGATCCAATACTTTACCAGAAAATAACAAAGTACCTGAATTATTAACAGAAATACCAGAAACATGAGTAGAGTTCTCTCCTGCACCTACTTTTATATTATAGCCACTAGTAAGCCTTTCCTGGAATACAGGTTGCATTTTATCATTATCACTAGACAGAAAATTTCCAACTGTTACACTTCCCAGCCCTGTAGTATTGCTTCCTAATGTAGATTGTGGACTTCCACTGGTTATTTTTACTGTTCCCTGGGAAGATATATTATAATTAAAATTGAGCGGTTTTAGACTTTCTCCATTTTCATTTGTGACAATAACTGTTCTTAAACGCTCTACAGTGTTATCCTCAATAAAGTCATGAGTAAATATATATTTTCTGTATAGAGGGGTATATGTAGATCCTGTAATTACTTCTGATAAGACCTTTGATGTGATATAGGATATACCTTTTCTAAAGATCTTAATATTTTTTTGTCTAGCTTTATATGTGAAGTTGATATAAAATTTATCATTGGCAGAACTTGTTCCTCCGTACGAAATTTTTGTAATGACCGGAACATTATTTTCAGTCTGGTAAGAATAATGTATTTCATTATTAAATGAATCTGTGAAAGAGGAAATATAAAACTGTCCGTTTATCAATTCTTTATATTTGGCAACTTTTCCATCGGGATACTGGATGATAAACTGATATTCTCCTAATGCAGGCTTGCTAACCTTAAGTTTGGAAAACCTTTCTGTGCTAAAAGTAGTTTCATTAATTTTGATCAGTCTTTGGCCATCTAAATAATAAGGGTCTGTATTATCAAACTGGCTTCCTATAGTAATACCATCTATTTCCTTACTTTTACCACCACGTGAAATCATAGAGAGTCCTATTATATTCCATCCCCAACCCGCCTGTCCGTTTCCTGCCAAGCTATTATAAGTAAGAGAGATATTAGGTTGAAAATTATTCATTCCCTTTATAACTTCTATTGGAAGCGTATAAGTAAGAGCTCCGGACTCATTCACATTCATTTCTGCTTTCACAGAGGGAACCAAAATATCAGATGGGATTATTTTCTTGGAAGAAAGATGGCTTTCCGCATAACCCGAAGTACTGTATTGTAATGGAATCTCCTTAGTCTGCTGAGAAGGAAATAGGGCTAAGAGGATAAATAATGAAAATAGGGAATATATTTTTGATCTCATTGTGAAATTACCATTTTAAAATATTTTTAGATACTACCTGTCCAGAATTTAAAGTGAAATTGGCTACAAATGTTCCTGGAAGTTGGTTCTGTATATTGAATGAAGTACTACTGGATCCAGGAGTATAATTGTATAGTTGAACTCCTGTAGAAGTAAAGATCTGAAGTTTTTGAATTTTACCTAAAGCAGCTCCAGACCAGGAAATAGTCACATTGTAACCACTAGTGGAGGTAACAGGGTTAGGATATATGGTGATATTACTTTTTATATTTTCCAGTTCGTCAGCTGAAAAGCCAGGTGATCCCGAAGGTGGGGTAGTACTACTACTGCAGTTAGTACCTGAAATCATATTTCCTGCACTGTCATAGGAGAAACAACTGCTTCCATTGCCACTATAATAACCGGAAGGGTTCTGAGATATTTTTCCAATATTGATTGAACATATTTTATTAACAAGGATACTTACATTATTTGACCAGTCCAGAAAAGAATAATAATGTTGGTATTCATCCTTTACAAGTTCATCATAACTTGTCATATCCGGAACATATGTTGCATCTAAAGGATTAGGTGTATCAGTATAATTATAGATATCGTAACCATTTGGTTGATTATTAGGGTCTATTGTAGACTGTGGATTAGGATGGTGTTGTATAGATTTTATAGTATAGTATGCTGAAGGTGTATTCCATATTCTTGGAACAAGATTGGTTTTGGGTTCATCCCTGAACTCCCATTTTATGAAACTTTTTTCAAAAAGTATATATCCATTAAGAGAATATCCCAATGCAATACGATCTTTTCTATTTCTTAAAAGGATTTGATCCTGATAGATGATCTGGTTTTCTTTTCCTGCTGTAGTAGCAAACAGTTCCGGGAATACTGAAGTATTGTAGGTAGGTGGACTGTAAGCAATGATCATAAACTCTCCTCTCTTAATGGTTACTTCAGGAAACCAAAATATTCCCTGTAGATCTTTTAAGTACCAGTTTTTAAGGTTAATATCCTTATCACTGTAATTATAAATTTCAACAAATTCTCCCCTGTGATGTCTTTTAGAGTTCACTTCTGTAATTACTCCGTTGATTTCTTTGTCGTAACGAAGCATTTCATTGAAGGGAGTATTATAATAAACCTCAGTAATAAGAAGCTGAGAATAAAATAAACTTCCGCCAGATATAAATAAAATAAAAGAAATAATAGATTTCATTCTCATGTATGTTTAGTATTTTAATATAATTGTTGTTGCTGATTTTTACGTCATCCCAATTAATATTATTTATAGCTTACTAATCAGTCTTTGAAGATTTTGAGTATGAATGATTTTAGCAAAGTTTCTATTCTGATTGATTAATGCTAGTGATTGTATGAGACTGTCAGAAGATTCAATAAACGACTGTGGATTAACAACAATACTTAATATTCTATTTTTTCCCTCGATATCTCCACCTTTTACATAATAGTGTGCAATCAGCATATTCATACGGTCTATTGTATGTGTATTGGAAATCCCATACATATTCCTACATTGCTTTAGTATTTTATCTTTTGCGCTATTGAGCTGATTATTTAATATATCAACTTTAATTTTGCGGGTAATAAATTCAAATTTTTTTTCAGGAGTATCTGTTTCGGTTTCTAAAAACGAAAATAAAGAAGTTACTAAAGTAGGAAGGGCAATGTGTTGATATTCAGTTTTTTTTATATGGACATCAAGTAAAGCTAAGGCAGACCAGAAAGTTTTTTTAAGGGTGTGGTTTTGGGTTTCTATAGTAATTAGTGTATCATATTTATGTTGAAGTTTTGATAAATCCCGGATGTATTTTAAAAATAAAGGATCGTTTTTATCTACTGTATTATAATATGAAATTGCCTTATTCAATGCTTCAGAATTATTTTTTTCTTTTCTGTGCTTCTTGCAGGAGCTTGAATAAAGTTCTCGTATATGTTGATTACGATCTTTAGAGGAAGGTTTAGCCAGCAATGTATCGAGCTTCGTGTCTACTTCACTTGATGTAAGAAGTGCAAATCTATCTTTAAATTTTTTACAATTTTCTTTTTTATAAGTTTTTAAAGCTTTATTTCTATGAGGATTTTCAGAATCTGCATTACATTCAACCATTTTGCAGATTTTTGAATATTGCTTGTCATTTTTTTTGCCTCTGGTATTTATATTAGTAAGTCCTTCATATTTCTCTTTCACTTCAGTAAGCAGATTTCCATCAAAGGCAATTAATTTTTTTATTTTCTTATTGCCTAAAGCAGCATTCATATATTCTCTGTAGAGTCTTTTTTTAAGATCTATATTTTCCGGTTTTAAGACTAAAGCTGCTCTAAACATAAGAATAACTTCCCATTCTTTGTTTTTTTGAGATAATAAAGTTTTTCTCATCCCATCATAAGCTCTTATTTCGTTTGGAAACTGGCTAATAATGTGTGCATAAACCTGCTTTGCTTGATTATATTGTTTTTGTTTTCTGAGATCAGATGCTGATTTCAGTAATACATTAACATCTGGTGGAAAATGTTTGAATTTTTCTTTTGAAAATAAAAAATTTGGAATTAATAGTGAAGTAATCCCTAAAGAACCTAAGGATAAAAATTCTTTTCTGGTCATCATTATAGTTTTTATAAAAGGAGAAGAGAGGATTACAAGCCCCTATTTTGGCACCACAAGAGTTATAAATTCAAATGTTTGACTTCTCCTTGGTTGTAAATATAATATTATTTTATAATAAATTTATATTTAATTTCAAAAAAAATCATGTATTATTTGTAATAACTGCGAGAGCTAATTTTTATATTTCTTATTTTAATTTATAAAACATCACAACCCTCAGAATATAGTCCTTTCACCTGATATTTAGCTTCCCATTCCTCCAATAAATAAAGAATAGGCAGCAGAGCCAATCCTTTTTCTGTAAGAGAATATTCTACTCGGGGAGGAAGTTCCTTAAACTCTTCACGAATAACCAATCCATCGGTTTCCATTTCTCTAAGCTGATCAGTCAGAACCTTCCTGGAAATGACATTAATGCGTACTGCCAGTTCTCCAAAACGTAATTTTCTGTCTTTAATCACCAGAACAATAATAGGCTTCCATTTGCTTCCCAAAGCGGCCATTGCCTTCCCTAAAGGACAGCTGTATTGCATTAATTCATTCTTTTTCATAGAGAGATCTTTATTTTAATGTCATATGAAACTGCAGTTTCATATGTTACTTTGATGTTACTAATGTAAGTTACTGCGAAGTTACCACTATTTTTTTATAAAAGATACAAAAGTGAACTATTATTAGTTACTTTGTGTAACAATTATAAAATATAAATTTAAATATGAGCACATCATCATTATTTAAACCGTTTCAATACAAGAATTTACAGCTTAAAAATAGAATTGTAATGGCTCCAATGACCAGAGCGCAATCTGATAATGGAGTTCCCACTCAGAATATTGCAGATTATTATGGAAGAAGAGCCGCTTCAGAAGTAGGATTGATTCTTTCCGAAGGAACTGTGATCAACAGACCTGGATCAAAAAATATGCAGAATATCCCGGATTTCTATGGAGCAGAAGCTTTGAATGGCTGGAAAAATGTTATTGATACTGTACATCAGAATGGAGGTAAAATGGGACCTCAGATCTGGCACGTAGGAGATACGAGAATGTCTGAAGACTATCCGTTGGTTCCAATGGAAAAAGCTTCTACGATGACGATTGAAGATATCCAGGATACGATTGCTCAGTTTGCAGCCTCTGCAAAATCAGCAAAAGACCTTGGTTTCGACTGTATTGAAATTCATGGTGCACACGGATACCTTATCGACCAGTTTTTCTGGGAAGTAACCAATACCAGAACCGATGAATATGGCGGTAAAACATTGAAAGAAAGAAGCAGATTTGCTGTAGAAGTAGTAAAAGCGATCAGAGCAGCAGTAGGAGAGGATTTTACCATTATTATCCGCCTTTCACAATGGAAACAACAAGATTATAAAACCAGACTGGCATTTACTCCTAATGAAATGGAAGAGTGGTTATTACCATTAAAAGAAGCTGGAGTAGATATTTTCCATTGTTCACAGCGTCGTTTCTGGGAACCGGAATTTGAAGGTTCTGACTTAAACTTTGCAGGATGGGCAAAAAAAATTACCGGGCAGCCAACTATTACCGTAGGTTCTGTAGGCTTGAACGGAGATTTCCTTAATGCTTTTGCAGGGCAGGGAACAGAAAAAAGAGATCTTACGGAACTAATCAGAAGACTTGATAATGAGGAATTTGATCTTGTTGCAGTAGGAAGAGCTATTTTGCAGGATCACCAGTGGGTACAGAAGATCAAAGATGGTAATACGGAAGCCCTTCTTGATTTTTCAGCAGAAAGTATGAGCGTTTTATTTTAATATCAATAATGAATTGTGAATTTGTTTCGCAGTGGTTTTTTAACAGCATAATTTATTCACTTGGGAAGAGGAATTGACGATTCAATATGGTCATAAATTAGCGTAATTCACTTTATTTTATATTTAATTTTCACCTATTTATTAAAGAACCCGATTTCAGAATTTCTGAAATCGGGTTTTTGTTTGTTTCTACTTCCTTAGAATCTGCATCCTGTTTCTGAAGGTTCACATGTCCAGTAAGCAGGAATACCATTTTCAGCTCTGTGGCGACATGCAATAAAACCAGGTTCACATACAGGAGCATTTCCTCCTTTAATTTTCTTTAAATCAGTTTTTGTCAGTTTTCTTAGATTTTTCATGTTTAATAATTTATTGATTGTACGTGTTATTATTCAGATTGATATTTGATTGAATCTGTCAATCAATTTTAAGGACATTCCATTGTATCAGGAACACATCTCCAGCGAGGAGGGATTCCATTGCTGCCAGGAATGTAGCAGGCTGTAGTCCCTTCCGGACAATCAGGAGCATTTCCACCATTGATTTTTTTTAGATCCGATTTTAATAATTTTCTTAGATTTTTCATAGGTAATAATTTGTTGATTCATACAAATATAATATTTTTTGAAAGCCGGACAATTATTTACATTCAAAAGTGAAATGTACTTTTTCAAAGATGGAATGATAAAATAAACCCGCTTCCGGAATTTCCAGAAGCGGGTTTTAACAGATTTAAATATCTAAAACTACCTTTTAATTAAATGGCAGAAATGATTTCTTTATCTTATAAACCAATATTCTTAGTTGGTTTCAATTGCTTTAAGATGCTTTTGGGAATTGCATTTTTGTGAACAAGTATTGCTGTTGATTTATATTCAACATAAGGTCTTGTTACATACAGATATCCGGCAAAGTCATTGGTTACTCCCCATGAGTTTTTCACCATATAATATTCTTTACCCGTTTGATCTTTAGCCAAACCTACGATGTGCATCCCATGGTCATCCGTTGTAGAAAGGTTGTTAAGTGCTTTCTGACGCATGTCTTCAGTGATGGTTTTATCTTTTTTAGGCTCTGTAAACAAAGTCTGCTTGTTCTCTGCAGTAATCTGGTCAAGATCCATGTCCGGAACGTATGCTACCCCGTTTTTGTAAGAGAAATAAGGCTCAGAAACATCCGTTGCCCAACCTACAGAATATCCTTTATTTACAGCGTTATCAATAATTGCAGTAAGATCTTTCATCGGAACATTCCAATCAGAATCGTGGCTCCAGTTATCAGGAATCGGAACTACAAATTTCTGAAAATATGGATAATCTTTATAAGAAGATAATTCCACATAATCTTCAGGGTTGATTCCTACTACTTCTTTAGCAAATGTTTTCGGAGTGTAGTTTTTCCCTTCATATGTGAAGTTAGAAGGTACTTTGCCTAAATATTCATCAAGAATAGCATCTACAGAATCCATCCAGTTATCTGTCAGTTTTCCTTTTGAAGAAGCCTGAACAAGGCTGTCAAGAACTGGTTTCAGTTTGCCCTGCATTTCCTTGAAGTTATTGGTAGTCTGTCCAGCTTTTAATCCTGTGTAAACATCCTGAGGAACTGCTCCGTATTTTTTGTACATATTGATTACGTCGTGAAGTTCTCCTCCGTCACCCCAGCTGATAGCGCCATTATTCAAAACATATAATTTTGCTTTATCGTGGTAAGAATTTCTTGCAGTAAAGATTTCAGCAAGATCTACAGGTTTTTTGCCCATTCTCTGCATTTCAGATTCAAGGAAAGAGTTTCCGGAGTAGCTCCAGCAAGTTCCTGATGAACCCTGGTTCTTTACAGAAGTTGCACCCACGTCTTTTAACGTTGTGAACTGAAAATTAGCATTTTGTGATTGGTTGTTTTTTAACTTGTTGATTAAGTCATCTTGGGCAAACATCATACTTCCTGCAGACAAAACAAAAAGTAATGATGCAATTTTGGCATTTTTCATTACTATAAAAAGATTATTTATATTAAAAGTCGTTGATAATAGAGATTTGTTACAGATGGAAAAGTTAAATTTGAAATTAAAAAAATTACAAAAAGGGTGAAATAATATAGGCATATCAGCTCATTTGCCCCTTTGCTTAAAAATGTTGATCATGTTTCCAACCCTCACAAATGTTTCTGCATCTATAATAGTATAACTCCTGACTATGGAACAAGAATTATTATTGGAATGCCAGCGTAGCAACCGCAATGCCCAGCGGAAGGTTTACGAGAAAATGGCGGGCAGACTCTACGCAGTCTGCAGACGCTATCTGAAAAACGACGAAGATATAGAAGAAGTATTGGCAGATACGTTCTATAAAATCTTTACGAAAATTACTCAGCTTCAGAATGCCGATACCTTTGAAGCATGGGCAAGAAAAATTGCTGTAAATGAATGTCTGCAGAAATTAAGATCCAACAAAGGGATGTTTATTTCCCTGGAAGAAAACTTCACTGATCATTCTGAAGGAACTGCAGAAAACCTTTCTCTGGAAAAAGATATTCTGAGCTTACTGAACTTTCTTCCTGAAGGCTGCAGAGCCATCTTTAATCTTTTTGCTATTGAAGGATACCCTCATAAAGAAATAGCGGCGATGCTTTCCATCAGTGAGGGAACATCAAAATCCCAGCTCAATTTTGCAAGGAAAAAGCTGCAGGAACTTCTCGTAAATCAAAACGTTTAAACTTTTACAACAATGGAAAATAATCATATAGATCAACAATTCAATGAAGCTTCCAGGCTTTCAGAAGAGCCAGCTGTTTTTCCTGGTTTTGAGAAAGTATGGGATAAAATTGAAGAGAAATTAGATAAAAAAGAAGATAAAAAGAAAACAATTCCACTTTGGCTGCCGTATGGTATTGCCGCAAGTTTGATGATTGGCCTTGGGGCTTTTTACTTTATGAATAAAAAAGAGACTGCAGAACCTTTACAACCTGTAATTGCAGAGAATACAAGTTCAAATGGCCCGATTAACAAAACGGATATTGCAAAGATAGACAGGACTATCAAGGAGAATATCAGAAAAGAAGAATTGCCTGTAACGGTACCTCTTCCCACAGAACTTAAATCTTCATCAGTTGCAGGAATAGATCCTTATAAATCTCATCCTACCTGTAATATACCACCATTGGAAGCTTCTGACAGAGTAACAGCATCTCTGCATCAGATATACAGTGATACCTTAAAAACACAAGAAATTGATGAAGTTGTTGTCACGGCGTATGGGATTAAAAAGAGTTATGAGTCCGTCACAGCATCTTCAACGGTTATGATTGCTTCTACAGACAAAACTCCTGTGCATGCTCCGGCTGCCGTTTCTTCACTAGCTGGAAGAGTTGCCGGGGTAGAAGTGTCAACCGGAATTAAAAAGAATGATGCTATATTAATACGGGGAACAAAAAGTATAGATGGTCGCTCGACGGCTCCTTTATATATTGTTGATGGAGTTGTGTTAGGCAGAGAATCTGGGTTTTTAAATACTCTGGATCCTAAAAAAATAAAAGAATTGAAAGTACTGAAAGGGCTTGAAGCTACTGCCCTGTATGGAAGCAAAGCTAATAACGGAGTAGTTGTAATTACCACAAAAGGTTTATCTAAAGATGAAATAGAAAAACTCAAAAAGTTATCTTCAGATAATGCTGAGAAAATACTAAAAGAAGCTGAAGAACCTGAAAAAGAACTTCCCAAAGCAGGCCAGCTCACAGCAGGAGAAGTTAACGATTTTTCTAAGTGGGATTATTGGAAAGATATTGCAGTTCCTACACTGGATCAGTATAAAAATACATGGAAATTCTTTCCTGATAAAAGGATTTCAGTTCAGTTGGTCAATAAAGACAGAAAACCGGTAACAGGGGAGAAAATAAAACTATTGGATGATAAGAAAAATATTATCTGGGAAGCCGTTTCAGATAATCTGGGCAATGTGGAATTATGGATATCACCGATGACTGATGAGAAACCTGACTCAGAGAAATATTATTTATCTGATGGTTCAGGGCAGATCATCAGTAGTAATCTCAGAACCTTTAAAAATGGACAAAATCTGATTATTCTGGATAAACACTGTCTGCAAAAGCGTGTATTGGATCTTGCCTTTGTAGTGGATGCTACCGGTTCTATGGGGGATGAGATTTCTTATCTTCAGTCTGAACTTTTGGATGTTTTAAAAAAGATCGAAGGACAGCTTAAAAATACAACAGTAAGGTATGGATCCGTTTTTTACAGAGATCATGGAGATGAATATGTGACCCGAAAATTCGATTTTTCAAATAAAGCAGAAGATCTTGTTGGATTTATTAAAAGACAGAAGGCCGGTGGTGGTGGCGATACGCCGGAAGCTGTTGTAGAAGCACTAAAAGTTTCTGTTGATGAGCTGAAGTGGAGTGATGAAAATTCTACTAAAATAATGTTTTTGATTCTGGATGCACCACCACACCATTCAGAACAGAATATAGAGAATTTATATAATACAATAAAAGCTGCAGCAAAAAAAGGAATTACCATTATTCCGCTGGCTGCCAGTGATACTGATAAACAAACGGAATATCTGATGCGTACATTTGCTTTACTCACCAATGGAACTTATACTTTCCTTACAGATGACAGTGGAATAGGAAACAGCCATATCAAACCTACCATAGATTCTTACGAAGTTGAAAAACTGAATGATTTATTATTAAGATTAATCCTTCAGAGAGCTGTTTTACCAGAATGCAGCGCAGGAATTTCAAATGATAACATCAACAAAAAAATGGAAAAAGAAATTGATAGTCAGATTGATATTAAAACCGTACTATTTCCAAATCCTACAAAAGGTCAAATGCAGATAAAAACAAGAAAACCAATTGAAGAACTGTTTATCTATGATCTTGCCGGAAAGATTATTATGAGAAAAGAAAAACTGCCGGAAGGTAAAAATACAATTGATTTAACTTCTTATCCTCAAGGGATTTATCTTGTACGTATTCATACTAATGATCTGTGGGAGACATTTAAGGTCATAAAAAATTAATTATCTTAAAAAAAGAAATTTCCCCGGAAATTTCTTTTTTTATATTTTTAAGCATACTAATAACTGATGAAAAAGAATTATTTGCTGTTATTGCCATTTACGATTACCTTATTACAGGCACAAAATTCACAATTGTACTATTCCGGAAAATTTTTAACATCTAAGGATAAAGAACAGAACTTTTTAAAGGTTTATAATAAAAACAGTGGTATTTATGAACTGACTGATGAAAAAGGATTTGCCATTATTGCAGCTAAACCTTATGATACCCTAGTGTGGAACCAGGGGAAAAATACCCATGTTATTTCTTCTTATGAACTCAGGGAATTAAAAACGATTCTGGAAAATCAGACAGGAAGTAAAAGTGTAGAAAATGTTTACAGTAAAGCCTATGACAGTCTTGTTTCAAAGGAGATTAAAGACGATTTCAGTATTGAAAAAACTAAAACCCAACTCAGTAAAAGATCACATTCTTATTTTGATAAAATAAGAAAATTAAAGCAGAAGAATGATAGTGTTTATGTTTTAAAAAGGATCAATAAGACAACATTGCTCTTTAACGGAAGCTTTACCACGTCTTTTGATATTAAAAGCAGGAATGCTGTTCCGGGGACTCAAAATAAGTATGTCCAGGGAAGATCTGAAAATGGAAATCTTGTTTGGAAAGGCCCTGAAACGAATGAAATGTTCAGTTTTGGACCAGAGCTATCTACCCTTGGATTTAACGGATTACCTTATGAGTATGATCAGAATGGAAAACTGATTCCATGGGTTGATGGACTTCAGGGTGCAAAAAGATATGATAATAACCTTTTTAAAACCACAATAGGATATAATAACCAGTTGAATGTAAATGCTTTTATACAACAGGGTAACAATGAAAAACTCCGTCTTGCACTGAATCTGGGGCAGCAAAAGAATCAGATGTATTTTATTGACCAGTTTGATATCACCAATACCCTTAAAGCAAAACTGAATGCAGATTTGGGTAGGTATTACATTAATCTGGCTTTTAATTACGAAGAAGATAAAGCTACGAATACCAATAGAACAGGCCTGTTCAACAGAGCTTACCAAAACTCATTGTTAACACCGGTTTCTTTTTCAAATGAACAAAATACTTTGCTGAATAACGGTTTACAGAGAAGCTACAGCAAATATGCAGACAATCCTTCATTCCTTTTTGCACAGGATAGCAAATACCGCTATAAGAATCGGGACAGACAGTTTAGTCTCAACGTAGCGAAAGACTGGGATCAATTTAAATGGAATATTACTCAGTCCTATGAAAGTATTACGATCTGGAATCAGGATCAATATAAACCTTCTACTTATGGTTTCATCAGCGGTGTATCGAATGAAAGGATTCAAAACAACAGCTCCTATCATTCCAATATACAGGGCTCTTATTCATTGGGAAACTATGACTTTAAAAATACTTTCAGCCTGAATTTTATTTTAAATGATAAAAAATCTGACATTTATAACAGCCTGACCCATCAAAGATATCTCTATCAGAGAACTTCACAGGATCATATTTTTAATTATAATATGAACATCCGCGATTATGATTTTGAAGCAGGTTTTAATCTTGGGAATTCATTTTATATTTCCAATACTTCACTTAAAAATAATTATTGGCTTCCAAAAGCTAACTTTTATTTGAAGTTCAATGGCATCTTCAATTGGTATAATTACAATTTTAAATTATTGGGAAGCTACACGCAATTAAGCTCTGAGCCGGAAATTACAAGATCCTATGCTTCGTATTCTACTACTTTGCTGAAAGCAGAGAATTACAATCAATACTTTCCGGTGCAGGAAGTAGAAAGCTTCCGGGGTTTATCTAATATTAATACACAGGAATGGAAAATTGGAGCCAGGCTGAATCTTGGGTATAAAATAAGTGTAGATGGAGAATATTTTAATAAAAAGAATACTGACGATATATTTCCTGTCTTTGAAAACAATCAGCTGAGGTTAAAGAATGCAGCAGATCATACCTACAGCGGATATGAATTCAATTTTGCTTACGAAAAGTTGCAGCTTGGATATGATTTGTATATCATCAATAAAGTTTCATTCTTTAAATACAAAGATATTGTAGACCGCACGGCTCCCGGATATCAGAACCTTGCCGTTTCGGGATTTAAAGACATTTATAAAACACTATCGGAAGGTCAGGCTTTGGGTGCTGTGATGGGCAGTTACTTTGAAAGAAATGCAGCCGGACAATTGGTCATTGATGAGTTTGGATTTCCTAAAAAAGCAGACGGAATGAAAATTATTGCAGATCCTACACCGGATTTTGTGATGAAATTCAACCACAGTTTTGCCTATAAAAACTGGTCTTTAGATATCAATTGGGAATGGAAAAAAGGAGGGCATCTTTGGAACGGAACCCAGGCTGTCCTTGATTATTACGGACGTTCTTATGGCTCGGGAGAAGAAAGGAATATCAAAAATTATATTTTTGAAGGCGTACAGGCCAATGGAACTGTCAACCAGATTCCTGTGGATTTCTATGATCCCAACAAGGATGTTATGGAAAACAGATGGTCGAGGTACGGTTATTTAGGGGTGGCTGAAAATTATGTTCAAAAAGCAGATTATATAAGAATCAATACTATATCCCTTTCCTCAGATTTCCCGATTAACCATAATAAACAGGCTCTCAGACTGACTTTTTATGTAAATAATATCATGCTTTGGCAGGCTAATAAAGGCGCAGATCCTAATCAGAACTTCTACGATATGAATAATGGAAGAGGACTGGATTTTTTTAATCTTCCCTCTTTTAAAACATTTGGCTGTATTGTTTCACTTAAATTTTAACTCATGAATCTCAAGTTTATATCCATCTATATCATCCTGCTGTGCTTATTGTTTTCAGCCTTTTCTGTGAAAGGGCAGCAACCATTTCAGGATTTTGAAAAAGAAAAGACCTACATTCAGACCAATCATGTTTTTTTTAAACCTGGGGAGCAAATGTATTTTAAAATATATGTTGTAAAAGGAAACAATAATTTACCGGTCGAAGAAAGCAGGGTCGTAAATTTCGAAATAACAGATCCTGCAGGAAGTGTTGTGAGAAAATTGAAATACGAAATTACCAATGGATATGCCCAGGGAGACTTCTATTTTGCTGAAGACATGAAGGGGGGTATCTATAAAATCAGAGCTTTTACCAACTGGATGCAGAATGAAGAAGGAAAAAATACCTTCGAAAAAGAAATTACCCTCCAGAAAATTGTATCACCAAGAATTTTAATGAAGCTTGATTTTCCTAAAAAAGGATATGGCCCGGGAGATGAGGTAAGTGCCGATTTTTCAATGAGAAGTCTTAGCAATCTTCCGATTCCTTTTTATGAAGCTGATTATACCATAATGCACAACGGAGAAACTATTTCAGAAGGAAAACTCATTACCGATAAAGAAGGTAAAAAACTGTTGACCTTTAAGCTTCCTGAAGTTTTGAAATCCTCTGATGCTCTTTTGAATATCAAAGTGAATTTTGATGGATTTACAGAATCTATCTCCAGAAATATTCCTATTGTTCTGAATAATCTGGATGTGAAATTCTTACCGGAAGGCGGAACTTTTATCAATGGAATAGAACAGAATATCGCCTTTAAAATTCTGGATGAGTTTGAAAAGCCTGTAGATGCTGTCTTGGCTGTTTACAATCAGAATCATGAAAAAATAAAAGAAATTTCAGCCTATAATTTTGGAATGGGAAACTTCCTGTTTACGCCTAAAATAGGAGAAACTTATTATGCAAAAGTGCTGAAACCGGAAAATATTACCCAGACTTTTGATCTCCCGGCAGCAAAAAATGAAGGACTGGTTTTGAATATTCAGAATGAAAATAAAAACCTGAATGTTAACATCGTTTCTACCCAGGAAAAAACAATTACCCTGCTGGGAAGTTTCCGCGGAAAAGACGTTTACAGCAAAATCATTTCGTTGAAAAAAGGAATGAATTCTTTGGAAATTGCAGAAAAGAATTTCCCCACAGGAATCTGTAGGTTTACCATTCTGGAAAATAATATGCCGCTTGCAGAAAGGATTGTTTTTACCAATAAAGTAAACCATCTGAATATAAAAGTTACCCCTGTAAAGCAGCATTATCTGCCAAGAGAAAAGGTGGTTCTGGACATTGAAACCACGGATGAGAATAACAAACCTGTTCCTGCTAATCTTGGAGTAAGCGTAGTAGATGATAAACTATGGACCTATGCTGACGACAAACAGAATCATATTATTTCCTGGCTTTTGATGGATTCTGAGCTCAAAGGGAAAATTGAAAGGCCTCAGTTTTATTTCGATAAAAAAGAAGAAAAAGCAGATAAAAGCTTAGATCTTGTGATGCTGACAAACGGTTACCGATATTTTGAGCCTATTCCGGAAATTCTGAAGACCAATAAATACCAATACCTTCCTGAAAAGAAAAACACAATCTATGGCGTGGTAGAAGATGAAAACAAAAAACCGGTGAAAGCAGATGTTTTTCTTTTGGATATCTATAATAAAAAGATTCTGAAGCAGGCCGTTGCAGAAAATGGAAAGTTCTATTTTTCGGATTTAAATGCAAATAATTCTTATAAAATTATTGCAAAGTCCTTTCAGCCTAAACATCAGCTGAAAATCAAAATTCTGTCTTACAATCTGGATATTAATCCTTTAGTAAAACAGAAACTTACCAACATAGACGTAGAAGAAATTGTAAAGGAAGCTGAAAGAAAAGAAGAAATAAAAACAGAAAATAAAAACAATACCACTCAGTTAAATCAATCACGAAGATCAAAAACTGATACAATCAGAAAGAATACAAGTATTGAAGAAGTAGTTGTTGTGGGCTACAGTGTAAAGAATGATAAAGCAGCAGTGGCTTCTACAACAATAACATCTTCTATGGAGATGCAGAATGCCAGCGTAACTTCTTTGTTGAGTGGAAAAGTTGCGGGATTAATGGTAACAAGTGCCGGGCAGCCGGGAGCAGGAGAGCAGATCAATATCAGAGGAACGGCCTCCATTACCAATAAAAACCCTTTATTCATTGTGGATGGTATTCCTGTCGAAAATTTTAATACGACGATTAATCCAAATGATATCAACAGTATTACCGTTTTGAAAGATGCTGCTGCTACCGCTATTTACGGAAGCAGAGCTGTGAATGGAGTGGTGATCGTCAACTCAGCTAAAAATAGAAAATCAGAAATAAGTATTGATATTACCCCGAAATCTTACCTCGCCATACAAACTGTGCCCTATGGAAAGCTTATTTCATATGCCGGAGCAAGAGAATTTGTTTATCCCGAATATAAAACAACCAATACCTCTTACCGTTTTGACTATAGAGAAGCGCTTTACTGGAATCCGGTAGTAGAAACGGATAAAAATGGGAAGGCCAGAGTGGAGTTTTATAATTCAGATGCGAATTCCACTTTCAGAATTATAACAGAAGGAATTGCTGCATCAGGACTTTTGGGAAGAGATGAAACGACGTATGCTGCCCAGAGCCTGATTTCGATAGATACTAAAATTCCTCAGTACCTGACGAGAACAGATCAAATGACAATTCCTGTGGTAGTTAAAAATAATTCTCCAGAAACCCGCAAAATGACCATGGATGTGATTGTTCCCAACCATGTAAAACTCATCAGCTCTGATAGCCTGATTACCCTGAAACCCCTAGAATCAGGAAGATTATTTGTAAAAATACAGACTGATGAGATTGTGAATTCTGATATTCAGTTTTCGGTGAGATCAGGAGAGTTCAGAGAAACGATGATTCTTCCGTTTAAAGTAGAAGAAAAAGGATTTCTCCATCAGTTTTCCATCATTAATAGTAAAACAGAAGATCTCAAAATCAATATTCCGGAGTATATTAATGGAAGCCTGTATTCATCCTATTATGTATTTGAAAATACAGCTCTGAAGATGTTTGGAGACATAGAACAACTGAAAAAAGAACCTCATGGATGTTTTGAACAGCTTTCCTCAACAGTATATCCTAACATTTTTATTCTTGACTATTTAAAATCAAGTAAAAAAATAGACACCGCAACTGAAAATCTGGTGATAAAAAATCTGAAAAAAGGCTTCCAGAAGCTGCTGAGTTATAAAAATAAGGACGGAGGTTTCGGATATTTCAGCTCCGCAGAATCAGATGTCGCCCTTTCAGCATTTGCGTTATTGGAATTTATGGAATTAAAGAAGTACGTGAATCCGGATGCTAAGCTCATCCAGGAACTTTCCTCATTTATTTTGTCAAAAAAGAATGCAAACGGATTATTCGAAGTAAGAAAACCCTATGAATCCAAAAAAGACTTTTCTGAATTTTCCTGGTCGAGAAATATGTATGTTGTATATGCTCTGTCCAAACTTGGGTTTAAAAATGAAATTGAAGATTCCTTTCAGGTAATGCTGAAAAGAGCTTTGGCTACAAAAGATTCTTATCAATTGGCTTTACTTGCTAATGCAGCAGCATATCTTGGGAAACAAAAAGAATATGATGATATGATAAAAATTCTGGACAAACAATATGAAACAAAGAAGGTAAAATCTGAAGTTACTTTTACAGGTTCATGGGGAATGTCTGCGGATGCGGAGACACTTTCATTATATATTATGGCGCTTCAGAAAGATGAGAAACTCAACCAGTTGAAAATTGCTGAAGCAGCTGATCAGCTTATTGGTTTGAATGGTTATTTCGGATTCGGCTCTACACAGGCCACAACACTGGCAATCCAGGCATTATCTGATTTTTTCTCTAAAAATGAGAAATTGTATGGAACTGAAAAACCGGTTATTAAGATTAACAAAGCGAATACTTATCCTAATATAAGTCTGTCATCAGCATATAAAACAGGGGAAAATGATATCAATATTCATTATCTATCACAAAAAGGACTTCCTTATAAGCTGGAATATCAATATTACACGCTGCAAGCTCCGGAAAGCAAGGATATTCCACTTACCATGGAGACCAGATTAAAATCCGGAACGTCAAAAATAGGGGAGACCAAGAGAATGATCATTACCGTAAAAAACAAAATAAACGGTGAGCTGCCAATGACCATAGCAAAAATTGGTATCCCGGCAGGATTGACGCTGCAAAATGCCTTGCTGAAAGATATGGTGGACAAAAAACAGGTTTCTTACTATGAGATTTTTGACAACTATCTGGTTTTATACTGGGAACATTTCAATGCTGAGGAAACAAAGACTATTAATCTTGATCTCAAAGTGGAATTTGCAGGAACGTATACAGGAAAATCAAGTAATGTTTACCTCTATTATATGCCGGAAGCTAAGTATTGGAACCAAGGAATTACAACCAGTATTGAACCTTAATTTTTTATAAACTGAAACAGACATCCATTGATCCTTGTGATAAGTTTGGAACCTTGACAAGGATCATAGAAAATCTTTCTAAAATTAATTTTCAATAATTATTGAAAATTCAAAAAATATAATTACATTTGTTACAGAAATTAAAAAGGAAACAAAATGCAACTTTCAGAAGCAAAAGAAAAATACATTCAGACCTGGGGAACCTTTGCTACCAATTGGGGAATCAACCGTACGATGGCACAGGTGCATGCATTGCTTCTGGCGAGCGGAAAACCTCTTTCTACGGATGAAGTTATGGAACAGCTGGAGATTTCAAGAGGAAATGCCAATATGAACCTTCGTGCTCTGATAGACTGGGGAATCGTGAAGAAAGAATTTGTAAAAGGCGACCGTAAAGAATATTTTGTAGCAGAAAAAGATGTATGGTATTTGTTCAAGCAAATTACCAAAGAAAGAAGAAAAAGAGAAATAGAGCCTGTCATTTCCTTTCTTGAAGAGTTAAAAAATATTGAGGATAAAGATTCAGAAGAAGCTCAGGAATTTATCAAGCTGATGAATGATTTCAGTTCTGTCACCGGAAAAATCAATAACATCATGGATCTGGCAATAAAAAGTGATGACCACTGGCTGGTAGGAAAGATTACCAATCTGTTGAAATAAATTTTCGAAAAATGAGAAATCTTCTGTTATTATGTCTTCTATGCTTTGCAATGAGTTGTCAGAAAAATGTAATTGCCAATTTTGATATTCATATAGAAAATTCAGATTCATATGATTATAAACTGCATGATTTACATAAAATAGAAATCTATAAAGATGAGAAGATATTCAAAATTTTAGAACCTGAAGAATTTGCTCCTTCCCTGTATTCCAATATAAAGCTGGACAGTTTAAAAGAAGGAAAATATTCATTTGTTTATGAAAATCTTTTTGGAGAAACCATAAAAAAAGAAATAAAAGTTGATGAATCTAAAACATACAGAGTTAGTATTAATCCTGATTATTTATTAAAAAAAAATAAAAAAGCTGTTTTTGAAAATCTAAAAGACTCGGAAGCAAAATTGGTATTTCAATCAAGAGGATGTTTTCATCAGGGTAAAGATTCAATAATCATCATTAATAAGGGAAAGAATTACTTTCTCCGCCTGAAAAATGGTAGTTTGAAAATTTTGGATAAAGAAGCATGGGCGTATTTGGTAAAAACGGAAAATATAATAAGAGAAATTCCTGAAGATGGAGAGTGTACCACAAGAGATGAATATATTTTCTATCATAAAGGAAAATCGGATACCATTAATGACACTACATGTAGATTTTCTACTTGGTATACGCTGAAAGACTATTTAAAAAAGAATAAGCTACAATAAAATAAATCTGGATGAAAATCCTTTTTTATTTTAAATTAACTTTCAAAAATTACTGAAAATATAAAACTTATAATATCATGAAGAATTTTTTTAAACGTTATCTCTATTTAAGTCTCTTTCTGACTGTTGTTTTAATTGTTGCCGTATGGTTTTTTCTGGTTGCCAAAGGTGAATATGGAGTGACACTGTTCTTCACCATTCCGGTTTCTATTGGATTTATCATTGGCTATGTAAAGTATTTTAAAAACATAGGATTAATAAACGTTTTAAAGACAATCTTAAAAATAGTCTTGGGATTAGTCATTTTCTCTCTTATTTTAATAGGAGCTGGCGTTGAAGGAGCTATTTGTATTATTATGGCTATTCCATTTATTGGCTTTGCGATGTTCGTGGGCTTCAATATTGGATTTATTATTGGAGTATTTGACGAAAAACGACATACCGGAAGTGTTATAGTATTTATTCTTTTTATCAATCCCGCATCTTATATTTTCGATACCTATACAAAACCCATTGAGGAAACTATTACAACAGAAATGATTGTGAATTCTTCCAATGAAAAAGTTTGGAAACTTTTAAATACACAAATCAATTTCAATACTCCTGATTTTATCCTGTTTGAAAAAGGAGTCAGTTATCCAAAGAATATAAAACTTGTTAATGAAAACGGAAAATTGGGCTATAGCTGTCAGACCAATAATGATGATTTACAACTTAACATCAATGAATTTATTGAAAATAAGAAAGTAAAATTCTCCTTGGAAAATCAGACTGTTCCAATGAAAGAAATAACACCTTATAAAGATATTGATGCAAAACATTTACATGATTATTTTATTGTAAAATATGGTGAAATTACTTTAGAAAAACTATCAGAAAATAGAACAAAGATAATTGCAAAAACAAAATACAGTTACAAAATTGCCCCTACCTGGTATTGGAAAAAATGGTCCGGCTATATCATTGATAAAATGCAAAGCCATGTATTACAATCTATAAAAAAACAATCTGAAAATGAATGATCTGCAAGAATATTTTGACAATCTGCAACCCAGATATTATATTAATGAAATTGCATCTTTAGGGTTTACCAGACTGTTTAGGAAAATGGCTGTTCAAAAGGTGAAAAGCTACGGGAATAAAAGAGTTTTGGACTTGATGAGCGGGCAGGGAGAAAATTTAGAATTTATACAGGAACACAATGATAATACAGAAATTGTAGCACTGGATTTCTCATCAGCAATGCATATGAAATTGGCTGCAACATTCAAAAATAAATTGTCAATACAACAGATCCGGAACGATTTTTTCGAAAGCCAGATTCCTGACCATTCTATGGATATTATCCTTTGCTCTTACGGGACAAAGACGATAGAAGAAGACCAGAAGCCAATTTTTGCGGATAAACTTTCAAAGATCATTGATGAGAAAGGTGAAATTATCATTGTAGAATTTGTTAAACCCAAAACAAAGTGGAGATTCAATTGTGTGAAATGGTATATAGAGGTTCTTGTGACAAAGGTTTTTGGGAATGAATTTGGAAAATTGTTCCATTATATCAATAAAAATGAAAGCCTGGAAGATCTTAAAAATCAGTTTATCAAAAACGGACTCTCCATCATATCGCACAAAAGATATCTGGATCTGGTTGAAATTCTTCATGTGAAAAGAAACTAGTTTTTATTTGAACATATGTTTCAAAAATTACTGAAAATTTTAAATGAATAATAATTATGAAAAATTTAATCATTCACTTATTCCTGATTATTTATTTCAGAAGAAAAGGATCACTTTAAAACCATTGCTGCCATGAAAACATTTGTAAAATATGATTATTACATTCAGTTATTCTTTATAATAATTGGGCCTCAGGCTTTTATATTTGGTGGTTTGTCTGGATTTGTTCTGTTTTATTTTATAGTAGGAATTCCTCAATTGGTAAGTTTCCTGATCAAACTGTTTTTCAAAACAAAAAAGTCAGCATTGTATATCGCGTATGGAATTGTAATAGTACCGATCTGGATTATTGTAACCATCTTGTTTACAGAGAAACACATCAATGATTTTTTTGGATATGTTTTATTGGTCGCTCTTTTATATAGCCCTGTGATGGCAGCGGCGTATGTTTATGACTGTTACACTACTTATGAACCTTATAAATCACAATTATGAAAACGCTCAAAAACCACACATTAATCTACGACGATGAATGTCCTATGTGTAATCTCTACTCCAAAGGTTTTACAAAATGCGGAATGCTGGATGAAGAGGGAAGAGAAGCCTTTACAGAAATCACATTGAGAAATAAAACCCTGATAGATTCCAACCGGGCAAAGAATGAGATTGCATTGATAGATCATAACAGAAACGAAGTTGTATATGGATTAGACAGTCTGCTTCTCATCATTGGAAACTCTTTTCCATTGTTAGAGAAAATAGCAAGAATGAAGCCTTTGTATTGGTTTTTCAAAAAGTTGTATTCCTTAATTTCTTATAACCGGAAACAGATCATTCCTTCTCAAAAAGACGATACAGAACAATCCTGTGTTCCGGATTTTAACCTGAAATACAGAATGGCATACATCAGTTTTGTTGTTATTTTTTCAGCATATATCCTAAGTATATTTTCCGGTAAACTGAACTTGAATTTAGAGCGGAATTTCGTGAGAGAATTTGCCGTTTGCTTTGGCCAGATCCTTTGGCAGACTATCTTTTTAAAAACTTATCTCAAAGATAAAATCTGGGATTATCTCGGAAATATGATGACTGTTTCTTTAATCGGAACATTACTTTTAATTCCTGTGCTGATGACCAGTTTTACTCCTGCTTTTTATATGATCTATTTTGGAATTGTCATATTGATCATGTTTCTGGAACATATCAGGAGATGCAGAATTCTAAAGCTGAATTATCTTCCCACCATTTCATGGATATTGTTTAGAATAACAGCATTAGTATTAATTATTCTGTCAACTATATAAATTAAAATGTAATCGCTAAAACCTATTAAAAAATGTCAACCATCTATTTAAACACAGTCATCAAAGCAGATATTTACTATGTTTTTGATCTGGCAAGAAATATTGATCTCCATCAGAAATCCACTTCTAAGTCTCATGAAAAAGCCATTGGAGGACGTACCTCTGGATTGATCGAAGAAAACGAAACCGTAACCTGGCGGGCAAAACATCTTGGGGTTTATCAAAATCTCACCACAAAAATTATCAGCATGGAAAAACCGTTTCAGTTTATTGATGTCATGCAGAAAGGAGCATTCAAATCTATGCGTCACCGACATATTTTTAAATCTGTAAACGGAAATACGTTGATGACAGATATTTTCGAATTTGAATCTCCGCTTGGGATTTTAGAGAAATTATTTAACTCAATTTTTCTTAAAGGATATCTAAGGAATTTTTTACTAAGAAGAAATGAAATGATCAAAACTATTGCAGAATCTTCTGTCCGTGACGGAATTGCGATTTTTTAACCTAAAAAAACAGAGTTATGAACTTTTTAAAAGCAGAATGGCGAAAACTGGCCATCATCAATTACGAGATCAATCCTGAAATTTTGCAGCCCTATCTTCCAAAAGGAACAGAACTCGATTTTTATAAAAGCAAATGTTATGTAAGCCTGGTAGGATTCATGTTTTTAAATACCAGACTACTGGGGCTGCCAATTCCTTTTCACCGAAATTTTGAAGAAGTGAATCTAAGGTTTTATGTAAAGAAAAAAGAAAACGGAATCTGGAAAAGAGGAGTGGTGTTTATTAAAGAAATTGTCCCCAAACCTGCATTAAGCATGGTCGCCAATTCTATTTACAAAGAAAATTATCATACCATGCCCATGAAAAATCAAATGGAAAAAAGAGAGGATGAACTGCTGATCCGCTATTCATGGAAGGATAAAAACTGGCACTCCATTCAGATTATGGCTGAAAATGTAACAAAACCTATGGAAGAAAATTCAGAATTTGAATTCATCACAGAACATTATTTTGGCTTTACCAAAAAAGAAAACACAACTTCTGAATATGAAGTCTGTCATCCGAAATGGGAATGGTATACTGTAAAAGAATATCAGTTAGAAGTAGATTTTCAAAAGATCTATGGAAATGATTTTGAATGCCTGAATCATCAGAAACCTCTTTCTGTAATGCTTGCCGAAGGTTCAGAAATTCAGGTCAAAACCAAAAAATACATTCATTAAAAAGTACAAGAGTAAAGAACATCTTTCTATATCCAGGATCATCTGTGCCAATCAGTGAAATCTGTGGACAAACCATAAACCTTAAACTTTGAACCCCAAACATTAAATCTCAAAACATGAAAATAATCATAGCCGGAGGCTCCGGATTTCTCGGCGAAAACTTAGAAAAATACTTTACAGAAAAAGGAAATCAGGTTTACATCCTTACCCGCAATCCTCAACGTAAAAACGAAATCTATTGGGATGCTCAAACATTAGGTGAATGGAAAACCAGCCTTGAAAGCGCAGATGTTCTCGTCAACCTTACAGGGAAATCTGTGGATTGCCGCTATCATGAGAAAAATAAACAGGAGATCTATTCTTCAAGAATCAACAGCACAGGAATATTACAGAAAGCGGTGGATGAATGTTCTGAAAAGCCAAAAATATGGCTGAATGCCAGTTCTGCAACCATTTACGTTCATTCTGAAAAGCACCTCAATACAGAAGAAAACGGAATTGTAGGAGATGATTTTTCCATGAATATATGCAAAAGCTGGGAGAACGAATTTTTTGCAGTTAAAAATGAAGAAATACGAAAAGTTGCTCTCCGAACTTCTATTGTTCTGGGAAATACGGGCGGTGCTTTTCCCAAACTGAAAATGATTACAAAACTGGGTTTAGGAGGAAAACAGGGAGGGGGAAATCAGATGGTAAGTTGGATTCATGTTGATGATTTCTGTAGAGCCGTAAACTGTATTATTCAGAATGCGAATCTTTCGGGAACAGTAAATATAACCGCTCCGAACCCTCTTTCCAATCAAAGCATGATGAGAAAACTGAGAAATAAAATAAGAATTCCTTTTGGACTTAATGCTCCTGTATGGCAGCTCGAAATAGCCTCCATATTCCTGAATACAGAAACGGAATTATTATTAAAAAGCAGAAACGTCTATCCGGAAAAACTTATAAAAAACGGATTTAAGTTTTCATATTCTACATTTGATGAAGCGATTCTTAATCTCCTGGAATCCTAATGTTTGTGGGTTTCCCAAAGGATAATTAAATTAGCGGAAAACTATTCCATATGCTGGTTATATCCAAAATAAAACCCTTTTTTCTTTCATCCTTTTTAATAAGTTCAATCGCTTTTTCACAAGCTCATAATGTATCAGAAGGTTATCAGAAGCCTACAGACCCGTTGGTTGTCCAGAATCTGGAGCAGTGGCAGGATATGAAATTCGGGCTGTTTATGCATTGGGGAACCTACAGCCAGTGGGGAATTGTTGAAAGTTGGAGCTTATGCCCGGAAGATGAATCATGGACACAGAGAAAACCTGAACACGGGAAATCTTACTACGAATATGTGAAGAATTATGAAAATCTTCAGACAACTTTTAATCCAACCCAGTTCAATCCTCAGAAATGGGCAGATGCAGTAAAAAAGGCCGGAATGAAATATGTGGTTTTTACCACCAAGCATCATGATGGTTTTGCCATGTTTGATACCCGTCAGTCAGATTATAAAGTCACTTCTCCTAAAACCCCTTTTTCAAAAAATCCAAAATCTGATGTGACGAGAGAAATTTTCAATACCTTCAGAAAAGAAGGATTTAAAATAGGAGCTTATTTTTCAAAACCAGACTGGCATTCCGATGATTATTGGTGGTCCTATTTTCCACCCAAAGACAGAAATGTCAACTATGATCCAAAAAAATATCCGGAAAGATGGGAGAGTTTTAAAAAATTCACCTTCAATCAGCTGAACGAAATTACTTCCAATTATGGGAAAGTTGATATTCTCTGGCTGGATGGAGGCTGGGTACGTCCTTTTCATACCATAGATCCAAAAGTAGAATGGCAGCGTACCATCAAAGTAGAGCAGGACATCAATATGGACAAAATAGGCACGATGGCTAGAAAAAATCAGCCGGGAATCATCATTGTAGACCGCACCGTTCCGGGAAAATGGGAAAACTATGTTACTCCTGAGCAGGCAGTTCCGGAACATGCTCTTTCCATTCCCTGGGAAAGCTGCATCACCATGGGAGATTCCTTTTCTTATGTTCCCAATGACAACTATAAGACCTCCCAGAAGATCATTGAAACATTGGTGAAAATCATTTCAAAAGGTGGAAATTACCTTATGAATATTGCACCAGGACCTAACGGAGATTACGATCCCATTGTATATGAAAGGTTACAGCAAATTTCAGGCTGGATGGATAAAAATCAGTCTGCGGTTTTTGCAACAAGAAGTATTGCACCTTATCACGACGGAAATTTTTATTATACACAAAGCAAAGATGGAAAGACATTGAATATTTTTCACTTGGATGAAAAGACAAATTATGAGTCTCCATCAACATTAAGGTTTACCATTCCTGATCATTTTAAACCGAAATCTTTGAAAGTTTTAGGCTTATCAAACAAAATTCAATGGAAAAAATCAGGGAATTCAATTGAAATTAACTTGCCGAAAGAAAGAACTCAATTAAAATATTCAACTGTAATTCAAATCGTTCAATAATGAGATGTATTTGTTTTAAACTTGCCGGAGCCGCATTATTGTTGAATGTTGTGATTACTTTTGCTCAAAAACCTTTGTATAAAGATCCCAAGCAGCCCATTGAAACCAGAATTCAGGATCTGTTGAAGAGAATGACCCCAGAAGAAAAATTCTGGCAGTGTTTTATGATTCCCGGAGATTTGGATAACGTCCCGAAAGGACAATATTCACATGGGATTTTTGGACTTCAGGTGAGCGCAGGAAATCAGGGGGGCGGAGCAGCAGGACAACTGCTAAAATACAATGCCAGCGAAGATGCAGAGAAATTGGTGAGAAAGATCAATGCCATTCAAAAATATTTCGTTGAAGAATCAAGATTGGGAATTCCCATCATTCCTTTTGATGAAGCCTTACACGGATTGGTTCGGGAAGGTGCTACCGCTTTTCCGCAGGCAATAGGTCTGGCAGCTACTTTTAATCCGGAATTAATGACCAATGTGTCAACAGCCATTGCAAGAGAATCAAAATTGAGAGGAATCCGCCAGATTCTGACCCCTGTAGTAAACCTTTCCAGCGATGTGAGATGGGGAAGAACAGAAGAGACCTATGGTGAAGATCCATTTTTGACCTCCGTAATGGGAGCCAGCTTTGTCAATTCATTTGAAAATATGGGAATTATTACCACACCTAAACACTTTTTAGCGAATGTAGGAGAAGGAGGAAGAGATTCTTACCCTATTCATTGGAGCAAAAGATATCTGGAAGAAACCCATTTAATTCCTTTTCACAGTACTTTTACAAAAGGAAAAAGCCGTTCTGTGATGACTTCTTATAATTTGCTTGATGGAAGACCTTCAACCGCCAATCATTGGTTATTGACTGAAAAACTAAAAAAAGACTGGAATTTCAAAGGCTTTGTTATCAGTGATGCAAGTGCGGTAGGAGGAGCCAATGTTCTCCATTTTACAGCAAAAGATTATGATGATGCTTCTGCACAGGCTATCAATGCCGGGCTTGATGTGATTTTTCAGACGGAATATAAACATTATCAACTGTTTATTCCTCCTTTTTTGGATGGAAGAATCTCAAAAGAAAGAATTGATGATGCTGTTTCACGAGTATTAAGAGCGAAATTTGAACTTGGATTATTTGAAAACCCCTATGTTTCTGTTAAGGAAATTGAAGAATTAAAAAAACTCAATCACAAATCTTTGGCAGAAAAAGCAGCTGCAGAGTCTTTTGTTTTGCTTCAGAATAATAATCATACGCTTCCTATTCCTGGAAATGTTAAAAAAATTCTTGTAGTGGGAACAGATGCTGTGGATGCAAGATTAGGAGGGTATTCAGGGCCCGGAAACAAAAAAATAAATATACTGGATGGCCTTAAAAACTATGTGAACAATACAGACCTTGAAGTTATATATTCGAAAGGAATTGATTGGAATGTAAAAGACTTTACCTCCATTTCAAATGAATATTTATCCTCCGAAAATAAAAAAGGATTAAAAGGAAACTATTTTTCCAATACGGATTTAAAAGGCAATCCGGTCTTTGAAAAGCAGGATGAACAGTTCAATTTTAAATGGACTTTGTATTCTCCTGATCCGGAAAAATTGCAGCCGGATAATTATAGTATCCGGTGGACCGGAAAACTGGAAGCTCCCAATTCCGGAAAATATCAGATAGGCTTACGTGGAAATGACGGCTTCAGATTATACCTGGATGGGAAATTGGTGATTGATCAATGGGAAAAGCTAAGCTATTCTACAAAAACAGTGGATGTAGATTTTATAAAAGGGAAAAAATATGATATTAAGATTGAATTTCATGAAAATCGCGGCGAAGCCAATTTAGAATTGATCTGGAACTATGGTTTATATGATTATCAGAAAGATTTTAAGGAAGCTTTAGATCTTGCCCAAAAAGCAGACTATATTCTTGTTACGGCCGGAATTCATGAAGGAGAATTTCAGGACAGATCATCGCTAAGTTTGCCCGGAAATCAGGAAGCGTTTATTCATGAGGTTTCAAAACTGAATAAACCTGTAACAGTTCTTCTGGTAGGCGGCTCTGCCATAAAAACAACAGCGTGGAAAGATAAAGTAGGAGCCATCTTAGACATTTGGTATCCGGGAGAAGAAGGCGGAAATGCGGTAGCAAAAACGCTTTTCGGAGCTGAAAATCCATCCGGAAAACTGCCGGTCACTTTTCCGGTTCAGGAAGGGCAGTTACCTTTAACTTACAATCACCATCCAACAGGAAGAGGAAATGATTATTATGATCTGAGTGGAGAACCACTATATCCGTTTGGCTTCGGACTCAGTTATACCTCTTTTGAAATTTCTGACCTGCAATTGAGCAAAGCCCAGTATTCAGAAAATGACACTGTGATTGCTAAAGTCAAAGTACAAAATACAGGTTCAAAAGCTGGGAGTGAAGTCGTTCAGCTATATGTAAGAGATGTATTGGCTTCAGTGTCAAGACCAATTATTGAGCTCAAAGGCTTTCAGAAAGTCGAATTACAACCGGGAAAATCAAAAACGGTCACTATAGAAGTTCCGGTAAAACAACTACAGTTTTTAAATGAAAACATGGACTGGACTGTAGAAAAGGGAACGTACAGAATTATGATCGGTAATTCATCGAAGAACCTTCCTTTAAAACAAAATATTGAAGTTTTATAACCATAAAAAAGAGCAGAAAAGTCTGCTCTTTTTACATATTATATTGAAGGTATTTAATACTTTCTTGCCAGCAGCACGTTCAGTAGGAATGTTCCTGCCCAGTTACTGTTATTGGTCGTGGCACCATTTGTACCGATAAAGTCTACACGGGCAACAGATACAGTAAGCCTGGTTCTACCACCTGTACCATTATTGGCCAGACTTACAAAAGATGCTGTAAACACATCCGGGAAACTTGAGTTGTTTCCTGCAGTAAGAATAGGATACATATTGGTAACATTGAAAGGAGTTCCCTGATATTCATAAACAAGGGTCATTCTGCTGGCATTGGAGTAGGAAGCAGTTTGGGCTCTGTCCACAGATGTTTTACTCACGATCCACCATCTGTCTGTTGCAGTACCTGAATCGTAACCTGCATTAGCGTGATTGGTCCAGTCAGCAAGAGCCGCCGTTCCAAGGGCATGAGGAGGAATGAAAAGCTGTGTACCGTAAATCTCTACATTGCTTGGTTTAGGCAGAACTGTGAAAGACAGGTCCCATGTTCCTCCGGAAGTATTGCTGTTGTTTACTACCTCAGCATATGCTCCTGTAGGAATTACAAAAGATGCCACCGGTGTGTTGTCTATTCTTAAGGTATTTCCACTGGAAGCCTGCAGTGTAATAGCATTTGCTGAAATGTTCTTGATCTTATAAATTCTTCCTGTAAAACTGGTGGTCCCTGTTCCTATGACGGGAAGAGTAAACGTGGCATCCGCAGTTCCATTATAAGTAATATAATGATCAGTAGCCAGAATATTATACGTTGTAGCAGTAATCTGAGTGTAACCAGCCCTTAAAGAACCGTTTACGGCAAGCGTACTGTTAGGTGTTGTTGTATTAATACCTACTTGTGCGGTTAAGGGAACAGCAGCCAATAAAAAAATCGAAATGTATTTTTTCATATTGTATAATTTAATTAAGACAAAAATATAAAAAAAAGTAGCTAAAAATCACTCAGAAATGAATATTTAAGATGATTTTAATAAAAATCACTCGTTGGTGATAGGAGTTATTCTTTGAAAATTAATTAAATCAATCTGCAAGGGACTTCCAAGTCTTCAGTAAGATAATAGCTGGAACACAGGCGATGATAACCATCCGCAATGATCAGCTCATTTTGCCCTCTGACAAGCAATATCGGGGAAAGTTTTTTGTTTTTCTCTACTTTTTTAAGGTTTTCTTTCACATGAATATTGGTTTCCGGTAACAAGGTAAGTTTACTGGCTCTTAAAATGTCTTTCGACTTCTTTATAATAGTAGGAGCAGCCTTTAATTTTTCAACCATTTTTTCAACTTCATCAGGTTGAAAAAGCAATTCCAGATAGTCCTGAGCTGCCGGAAAATCATGATCTTCCGGTTCTTTCAGCCAGATATTGTCTCTGGTAAGATGAGTTTTTTTTGGAAAAGTCTTCATAAGTGCTTATTTAAAAGATGAATAAATGTATGAAAAATAGATCGTCCTTTAATAAATAACCATGAATACATTCCCCTTTTTATTTCTTATGAAAATCTTGGTATGATATATGCAAGATTTATCATGAACCGGAATGAATTTCATTAATAATATTGAATTAATTGAAATCATTCAAAAATATGAGCATTATGAAAAAGTTATTAATTTCAACAGTACTGTTATTAGGTTTATCCATGAGTGTTTCTGCACAGAAACATCCACCAGTTCCCCCGCACCCTTCAAAAAGCGAATTGGTCAATATTAAAATGCAGGAGCTTACTAAAAAATACAATCTTGAGAAAAAGCTGATCCTTAATCATCCGCTTGCTACCAAACAGATGAAGAGAGACCAGATGAAAGCCTTAAATCAAAGATATGCGACTGAAAAGCGATTACTTAGACAGGCGAAATAATACAGAATTTTTACAGTTATTAAAATAAAAAAAGCTGTTTTTTATATTTTGGAATTTAAGAAGTTTTCAATGTAAAGGAAAATTTATTGAAAGAGAATGCGTTTTGTGTTATCTTTCTTTATTTGGAATTGAATAAAAATGGCTTTATTGATGCATTTTAAGATCGGTCTGAAGAAACATGAAACATCCAATATTTTTCCTTAAATTCGCATAAAAATTTTTAAAGTAATGAATTACGATATTATTGTCATTGGAAGTGGTCCTGGTGGATATGTTACTGCGATCAGAGCAGCGCAATTAGGTTTCAAAACCGCAATTATCGAGAAAGAAAATTTAGGAGGAATTTGCCTTAACTGGGGATGTATTCCAACTAAAGCTTTATTGAAATCTGCTCAGGTTTTTCATTATATCAACCATGCTGAAGATTATGGTTTGAATAAAGTGGAGGCAAGCTTTGAATTCCCGAATGTAATTCAGAGAAGCCGTGGTGTTGCCAGCAAAATGAGCAAAGGAATCGAATTCTTGATGAAAAAGAATAAGATTGACGTAATTCTTGGTACTGCAAAAGTACAGAAAGGTAAAAAAGTTTCTGTTACAGATAAAGAAGGAAAAGTAACTGAATATACAGGTACTCACATTATTATCGCTACAGGAGCTCGTTCAAGAGAATTACCAAACTTACCGCAGGATGGTAAAAAAGTAATCGGATACAGACAGGCATTATCTCTTCCTGAGCAGCCGAAATCTATGATCGTTGTAGGTTCTGGAGCTATCGGGGTAGAATTTGCAGATTTCTATAACACAATGGGAACTAAAGTAACTGTTGTTGAATTCATGCCAAACATCGTCCCTGTAGAAGACGAAGAAATCTCTAAACACTTAGAGAAATCTCTTAAAAAGACAGGAATTGAGATCATGACAAACGCTTCTGTAGAAAGTGTTGATACAAGCGGAGATGGAGTAAAAGCTACTGTGAAAACAGCTAACGGAAACATTACCCTTGAAGCTGATATTTTATTATCTGCTGTAGGTATTGCTGCTAATATCGAGAACATCGGATTAGAGGAAGTAGGAATCCAGACAGACAAAGGAAGAGTATTGGTAAACGAATGGTATGAAACTTCAGTACCTGGTTACTATGCGATCGGTGATATCATCCCAACTCAGGCATTGGCTCACGTGGCTTCTGCAGAAGGGATCACTTGTGTTGAGAAAATCAAAGGAATGCACGTTGAGAAAATCGACTATGGCAATATCCCTGGATGTACTTACTGCCACCCTGAAGTAGCATCTGTAGGTCTTACTGAAAAGCAGGCTAAAGAAAAAGGATACGAAATCAAAGTAGGTAAATTCCCTCTTTCTGCAAGTGGTAAAGCTACTGCAAACGGAAACACAGACGGATTTATCAAAGTGATTTTTGATGCTAAATATGGTGAGTGGTTAGGATGCCACATGATCGGTGAAGGAGTAACTGATATGGTTGCTGAAGCTGTTGTAGCCAGAAAACTAGAGACTACAGGTCACGAGATCATCAAGTCTATCCACCCGCATCCAACAGTTTCTGAAGCGATTATGGAAGCTGCTGCTGCTGCTTATGGTGAGGTAATTCACATTTAATATAGTATTGGCTGTCATCGATTGACATCAATTAAATAATAAGGAGACCGGAGAAACAATAGTTTTTCCGGTTTTTTAGTAATTATAATTATCCCTGCGCATGTATTGAGGTGGTTTTTTTATGGAAAATGTTTACTGTTTATTCCATATTCACGTTAGAAAATATAATAAATAACCCAGTAACGCTCCTCCAATAACTACAAAAGCACTATTTATTTTTTTTAATCCGAATACAACAGCTATACTTATACAGGCGATAAGAGTTGTTTTCCAGTCGGTAATGCTGTCAATTCCCATCGTGATGCATACAGACAGAATGAGAGCTACAGAAGCCACATTTACACCGTTAAGAAAAGAAGAAAATGTTGCAGAATTTCTCATTTTATTTACGAAAGGACCAGATAAAGCAACAAATATAAAAGAAGGAAGGAATATGGCTAAAGTAGATACCAAAGCCCCCGAAAGTCCATTGATCTGATATCCGATAAATGTCACCGAAGAAAACACAGGCCCCGGAGTAAACTGGCCTACGGCGACTGCATCTATAAGTTCCTGACGGGTAATAATCCCTCTTGAAACAAGCTCTGTATCCAGAAAGGCGAATAAAACATATCCGCTTCCGTATAATATGGCTCCGATTTTCAGAAAGATCCAGAATAATTTTAAATTAAGCAGAGAAGAAGCATCGGATAGTAAAAACTGAAGTGGGCTAATAAAAATAAAATTGTTGAGTTTTTTATTTCTTTGATACTCTATTATCAATATTAAAAGTCCGGCTCCGAACATTAATACTATCTCATTGATTTTAAAAAAAGAACATAGGAGAACAATTCCTCCCACAGCTGCTAATGGGAAAGTTTTTACTGATTTTTTTGCCAAGGGGAAGGCAGCACCTATTATAATCGCTATAATGGCAGGTTTTATTCCATAAATAAAAGGAGATACTTCAGGAAGCTGGCCATATTCTTTGTATAGCCATGCAAAAATACCGGTAATAATAACCGCAGGAAATATAAAACAAAAACCGGCCACTATCAGCCCTTTCCAGCCCGCTCTTTCACGTCCTATATGTATTGCCATTTCAGTACTGTTAGGACCAGGAATAAGATTGGTAGCTCCAATAAGATCCAGAAATTCCTGATCTGTCAGCCACTTCTTTTCAGCTACCACTTCTTTTTGCATCATTGCAATATGGGCTGCAGGGCCTCCAAATCCAATGATTCCCAGCTTCAGAAATAATTTGGCAAGGTCTTTTAAGTCATTATTATTGTTCACTTTAAATGATTTGTTTTACAAGGCTCATTCTTAAAAATTGATTTGATAAAAGTAAAAAACTACAGTATATATTTTAATATCTGAATGATCATTTTTACATTAATTTTGAAAAGTATGGGTTTTAATAGCAGATAGAAGGACATGCTGCTTAAGGAGTTAAAATTATTTTGATTGAATTTTGATGTGATTTTAATGATTTTTCTTAAAATAATTTTAAAATCAGCATATTTATAAAAATTAACTTAATTATTTCAGCCTGTTTTCTTACATTTATTCAATGAATTTTGAGAGAGTAGGACTTGTTTTATCAGGAGGCGGTACCAAAGGAATCGCTCATGCAGGAGTATTAAAATTCTTACAGGAAAAAAGAATTGAAGTCGATATCCTTTCCTGCTGTAGCGCAGGTTCTATTGTAGGATGTCTGCATGCTATAGGAAAAACTCCGGAAGAAATCCTGGAATTTTTCAATTCCGTCTATTTTTTCAACTGGAAGCACTTTACCTTCAATCAGCCGGGCTTGGTTTCTTCAGTGATCTTCAGAAACTATCTGAAACCTATTTTCCATGATATGAAATTGGGAGATCTTGATATCGAGGTGAAAATTGTAGCCACAGAGCTTGTTGCTGGAACCCAGAAGATTTTTGATAAAGACTTTGAGATTGTTGATGCCATTATTGCTTCATGCTCTATTCCGGGAATTACCACTCCTTATATCATCGGTGATGAAATGTATTGTGATGGAGGAGTACTGAATAACTTTCCGGCAGATATCATCAGAGAAGACTGTGATAAGCTGATCGGTGTATTTGTATCTCCACCCAATGAAGCAAAGATTAAGGATCTAAACTCTATTAAAGCTATTGTTTCCCGCTCTTACGACCTTCTGTCCTACAGAATCGAAAAAATAAAATTTGATTACTGCGACTGGTTCATTTCTTCCCAAAAATTATCTTCCTACGGAACTTTCGAACGGAGAAAAGACAGACTGGAAGAGATTTTCAATATCGGTTACAAAGCAGCAAAAGAAAGCTATGAAGAAAGCACTTTTTTCACAGAATTAAAACAATCCGGAACATAAAAAAATCCTGCATTAATCAATACAGGACTTTTATTTTATAAGAAAGGAAAACAATCTTGGGTTCTAAAAGAGAAGTTATAGGCAGACTATAACAACTTTTCAGCCTCATTCTTTCAGCCTCCTTCTTTTATAATTCTAATTTTTCACGACATATCCGTCCTGGCGAACGATTTCACGGTCATCCGCATCATTTACAACTAATGTATAAGGTGCTTTTTTCGGAGAATCTGTAAGATAATTTCTCCAGATCTGATAACTGTGCCCCTCATTATTGAAGTTGATATAATAGTTGCCTCCTGTACCATCAGGAATCAACTCTCCGTCACTGATGATCATGCTTGGTTTTGCCGTAATCTTTGCGTTGGCATTCCACGACTGGTAAAGGTACTTGCCATTCGGTTGTTTGTCGATTCTAATCTTGAACTTTTTGGTTTTAATAATAACAGTTTTCGGTACCTGCTGAAGGGCAGAAGAAGTTATAAAACCGTCTGTCTTCGGAGCGGGAACTTCTTTAGCATGAACAAAAGAAAACTGAGCTAAGCAGAAAGTCCCTAATAAAATATGCTTTATCATATTGAGTGGTTATTGGTTAACATTTCAGACTCTATCAAATATAGAGCCAATTTTCGTTAAATAGACCGGGTATCGTTCTGAAAAAGAAGTTCTTAGGACTTTTATTTATGGGTTATTGAAAATAATATTGTTGATTTTCAGTTGATTACTATTTTGTTGGCGAAATAGTATCAAATTCTGAAACAACTGAATACTTTTCTTATGTACATTTGTATCATCAAAGGATCTCGTTCCTTTATTATCAAAATGAAACTAATTAACTTTAAGTTTTTTCTATTAAAAGTATCAGAAATCATCTTCACGATTTTTAATACATCTCCTCCTGTAATTTCTTAATTTTTTCGAAAGAATTATCACATAATTCGTACTCTGTTTTTTCGTATTCTGAAGAATCAGAGCGCAATCCCCGTTTTAAAATTTAACTAAAAAACAAAAACAAACTATGGAATTAGGTTTTCATGGCTGGATGATTCCGGCCGTAATGGCGCTTTTGTGCGTACTTTTTTACAAATTCATTTTAAGAATTTTCTTTGGATTGATTATTGTTCCCCAGGACAAAATCGGTTTGGTGACCAAAAAATTTGTGTTGGTAGGAAAACAGGAACTTCCGGAAGGCAGAATTATTGCCACCAACGGAGAAGCAGGTTTTCAGGCTCAGACATTGGCTCCGGGAGTATATTTTGGAAAATGGATCTGGCAGTATTCTATCGATTTTCAATCTTTTACAGTGATTCCGACGGGTAAAATAGGGTTACTGTTGGCAAAAGACGGTATAGAACTGGAAACGGGAAGGATCTTAGCCAGAAAAGTAGACTGCGATTCTTTTCAGGATGCTGAAGCCTTTTTAAAAAACGGAGGAAGAAAAGGCCGCCAGACTGCGATTATTGCACCGGGATCATATAGGATCAATACATTATTATTTGAAGTAGAATTAATGGAGATGACTCAAATTCCTGACAATGCGGTGGGAATTATCACAACAATGGAAGGAAGTCCTTTAGAAGAAGGTCAGATTGCCGGTAAAATTATCAATGATCATAATAAGTTCCAGGATGTGGACACTTTTTTAAGTAACGGAGGATATAAAGGCCTTCAGGAGCAGGTAATCCTGGCTGGTTCCTATTTTCTGAATCCCTGGTTTACAAAAGTTGAAATGGTAAAAATGACGGAAATTCCGATCGGTCATGTCGGAGTAATCATCAGCTATGTAGGTGAAGAAGGAAAAGACCTCAGCGGAGTCGATTTTAAACATGGAAATATCGTAGAGAAAGGCCATAAAGGTGTATGGGCAGAACCCATTGGTCCGGGAAAATATCCTATTAATCCTTATATTATGAAGGTTGAGCTTGTTCCTACCACCAACTTAGTTTTGAACTGGGCGTATGAAAGAAGCGAATCTCATCAACTTGATAAAAATCTTTCAACGATTACCGTTCGAAGTAAAGACGGTTTCCCTTTTAATCTTGATGTTTCCCAGATCATTCATATTCCAACTTATGAAGCTCCAAAAGTAATTGCCCGTTTCGGGAATATGATCAATCTTGTAAGTCAGGTTTTAGAGCCTACGATTGGGAATTATTTCAGAAACTCAGCGCAGGACAGTGATGTGATTGCATTTTTAGGGACACGAAAAGAAAGACAACAGTCGGCAAAAGACCACATCAGCAGTGTTTTGGAACAATATAACGTGAATGCTGTTGATACTTTGATTGGAGCTATTGTTCCACCGGAAAGTTTAATGAAAACTCTAACAGACAGAAAACTGGCGGAAGAGCAGAAAATAACTTATGAAACTGAAATGCTGGCTCAGGAAACCCGTCAGGCGCTGGAAAAAGAAACAGCTGTTGCAGATATGCAGAAAGAAATTGTAAAAGCAGATCAGGGTGTTGTGATTGCAGAAAGGATTGCAGATGCATCGGTGAAAAAAGCAACCGGAGACGCCAATTCTGTAAGACTGCAGGCAAACGCGGAAGGAGACCGATTGAAACTGCTGGCAACCGGAGAAGCTGAGAAAACTAGACTTCTCGCAAAAGCCGAAGCAGAAAAAATAGAGTTGCTGGCCAAAGCAAGTGCTGAGCAGATTTCGTTGACCGGTAATGCTGAAGCAGAAAAAATTCTGGCTATCGGTAAATCTAATGCAGAATCTTACAAACTGTCTGTGGAAGCAATGGGCGGCAATAATTTTACCCAATTAAAAATCATGGAAAATATAGCGAATCAGAATGTAAGAATAATGCCTGAAGTGTTAATCGGAGGAAGCGGAGATTCTGCGAATGGAGGAATCAGCGGGCTTTTAGGACTTCAGCTGTTGGAACAGGTTCAGAAGAAAAATGGAGAGACTGTTTCTACTTCTGAAGAAAAGCCTGATAACAATTCTTAACTCAATTGACAAATAATTTAAACTTAACTCAAATTTTGAATTTTTAAAATGATTTATATCGTTCAGCTCATTATAACATTACTGATTATTAGTTTTTTTGTTTTCTCTATTATTGAAATCTATTGTGAAATTGTGAAAAAAAGTTCTTGGGCCTTTTTGGGTATGCTTATCAGCTTGATTTTATTTTTTTTAATGATTACAGTACGCAATCATATGGTTAAAAATGAACTTGTAAAAAATATAAATGCTTCAAAAATAGAACAGAAAAATTCACTTTTTTCAAAAAGAGAATTGTCGGATATTCATCTTGTAAGCGAGAAAATGAGAGTTGTTGATAAAGATATTTATGTTGTGCTTATGCCTCAAAAAGATACACTTTACATGAATCAGGATTTTAATAACAAGAATAAATTCTGGATCCACTATAAAAAGTATGAGATTTTAAAATTTACAGCACCTGTAGGATATATCATTAAAAACTAAAAAATCGCCCGAAAAACTTTCGGGCGATCTCATACTTTTATGCGGTATAACTTGCAAAAGCATCTTCCAGGCTTTCAAATTTACCTTTAAACTCATCAATAGGGCAGTCCTGAAGAATATTTCCTTTATGGATCAGAATGACTCTAGAGCAAAGCGCCTCCACTTCCTGCATAATGTGGGTAGAAAGTAAAACAGTCTTTTGCTGTCCGATTTCTTTTACCACATTACGGATTTCAATGATTTGGTTAGGATCAAGACCGTTGGTAGGCTCATCCAGAATCAGTAAATCCGGTTGATGAATAATGGCCTGCGCAAGCCCTACACGCTGTTTATATCCTTTAGATAACTGGCCGATCTTTTTAGATTTTTCGGGAGTAATTCCTACCAGTTCGATCACCTCATCTACCCTGGATTCAGAAATTTTGTGGATGTTGGCAACAAACTGAAGGTATTCTTTCACATACATCTCCAGATAAAGCGGATTATTTTCAGGAAGAAAACCGATTTTCTTTTTGCTTTCGATCTCATGGTCTGAGATATTCATTCCATTGAAAATAATTTCTCCCTGATCAATTTTCAGTGCACCGACAATAGATTTCATCAGGGTAGATTTTCCGGCACCGTTTGGGCCAAGAAGACCGATGATCTCATTTTTATCAATAGAAATGTTGATGTTGTCAAGGGCAGTCTGTTCACCAAATTTTTTGGTTAAATTGATTATCTGAAGCGGCATAAGTTTTACTATCTTTCTGCAAAAATAAAATAAAAAAACTCATCCGATAGAATGAGTTTCGCAATATTTATAAAATATAATTATTTTCTTGATTTTTTCTTGGCTCCGCCTGATGCCGGAGTTGCTGTAGAGGCTGTATTTGTGGTTCCCTTATTACCCGTTGGGTTTATCGTGGCCGGTTTGTCATACATCGCATACTTTCCATTGGTTCTTCCAAAAATTTTTTCGACCTGTTTTTGGGTTAAAAACTGTGATTTTCCAATGTACTTTCTGTTTTTGTTGATCACCTGGATAAACTGCATGGTTTGTTGACCATAGTTTTTTTCATAATGAAGTTCTATGATGTCATTGGGAAGTTCCAATACAACATTTTCTTCTGGAGTGGTAACAAAACCATCCATAATAAGCTTATATAATCCGGCCACATCACCATTAAGATTCTGGAATGAAAAAGAGCGGATTGTGTTCAGGTTGCTGGTGTTCAGATCCTGGTAGTTGACTGTAAATTTATCTTCCTTTTTATAGAGACCAACGGAATTATCTTTACCAATTTCCACCAAACTTTCATTTTTCAACACTTTGATCTGTGAGAAAACTGAAATACCGAACATACATGTAATAAGTAGAATTATTTTTCTCATGGAATGAATTTTAATGTTTTATAACTTGGTGCACATAAATTTACTCATAAAAAAGCTAAAAAACAATTTTAATCGTTAAAGCAAAAGTAACACTTTTTTTTAATATTGATACGTGATCATCTGCTGATGCTATGGATTCCATGGTTTATATAAAAGTTTGGTAACCATGAGATTAATTCTTTTTTATTAAAGTGCTGCGATGCTTGTTTGCGATAGGTTTTTGATCGTTGGAAGGATGTAATGTATTGAAAAACAGTTTGAAAAACCTTTACGTAAGATTTAATTAAAAAATTAATTTAAAATAAATAGTAAAATTGAAATTTTGTGAAATAAAATTAGAGAAATTATAACAGTTTGTTTTTAGAAACAGTGGCTACAAAAGCATCAAACTCTTGTTTGTAGCTTCTCCCAACAGTGATCTGGTGTTTGTTGACAATCAGTTTATTATTGTTGAAAGCAGTCAAAGATCTTATCTGCGATAAAATTAAATACTGTTTGTTTTAAAAGCCTTTGGTGGATATTTTTTAAAAGCTTTTTGTGGTTTACTTAGAAGTTATTGCCTTCAGAACAGCATTTTTTATTGCAGCTTCTTTGAAACTCCAGTATTCACGGTTTTCAGGCATCTGATTTTCAAGGATGATCAATGTTGTATCTGTGGAAGGAAAGTAGGTGTTAAGACAGGTGAAGCCATCGCCAAGACCAGTCACGGCAAAATAATCCAGACCTGATTCTTTGATGAACCTTATATTGTACCCGAATCCCATGCTTTCTTTTCCAAATACATCATGCTGAGAACGTGTGGAAGGGGTCATCATTAATTTCTGAAATTCCGGGGAGAGAAGTTTACCTTTAAATAATGCCTGATCCCATTTTGCCAGATCCTGTACGGTGGAAATGATTCCTGCGGCAGGAGCGATGTCATCATTCAGAAAAGACTCTTTTACTTTCTCAAACTGATTGTTTTCATTCATATAACCGGGAACGAGAGATTGATTATTCTTTGGGTTATAAACAAAAGTTTGATCCATTCTTAGTTTTTTAAAAAGAAAACCGGCAAGTTCTGTGAAACTTTTTCCTGTAGTATTTTTAAGAATTTCTCCAAGCATCATATAAGAGAGATTTCCATATTTAAACTGTGAACCGGCTTTGAAAGCTGAGGATTTTTCCAGTTTGGTAATTCCGTGAGTATGGTTCAGGAGATGATGGATTGTTACTGTATCTGCCCAGGTTTGTGTAAGAGTGGGAAGATATTTTTTGATAGGAGTATGAAGATCCAGTTTTCCCTGTTCGGCAGCCTGTAGAACCAAAACAGCGGTCACCTGCTTGGAGTTTGACATGATTTCAAACTGATCATCTGTTTTCAAAGGAATTTTTTTTTCAAAATCCTTGTAACCGTTGGATTTCAGATATTGTATATTTCCTTTTTGAGTAACCAGAACAACGCCATTGAACTGTATCGGGCTGGAAGCTGTGATAATGCTGTCAATTTTATGGGCATAAGTGTCTTTTCTCTGAGCTGTCGCGTTAATAGATAGCAGGGTAGAAATTGCACCTGTGAAGAGTAATTTTGTTATGGTCATCATTTATTTTTTGTTGTAATATTCATAGGCTGCTTTGGAGATATCAGCAATAATAGCTTCCGCATCACCGAATTTTTCATAAGTATCATGAATAAAAACAGCGATGTAGAACTTTTTCTTACCGGAAATTTCTATAATACCAAAATCATTAACAGCGCCCGTCATTCCTTCTTTATTTGTAAAGGAAGTTCCTGTTCTATGGGCTGTTTTTACATGTTGTGGCAAATTGCCCTTCAGCCTTTTTGTTCCTGTAGTGTTGTTAAGAATGGCGTTATAAAGCCACAATGTATGTTTTTTGTTGAGAATTTTTCCATTGTTGAATGCCTCAAGCAGTTTGGTAGTCTCATTGGGTGTTATTTTGTTTACAAATTGAGATTCCCAGTCTTTATGCATATCTTCTTCATTGTTCCTAATTATGAAATCTTTACTATTGATGAATTGTTGTACAGGCTCAGGCCCGCCAATTAACCTTAGCAAAATATCAGTTAAATTATTATCACTGTAAGAAACCATCCATTTTATAGCTTCTTCCAAACTGATTTCTATATTACCATCAGGATATTCTTTCCTGAATGGGCTCCAGGTATCTTCCAATAATTCCTCTTTTTTAATGAGCAGTTTTTGCTGTAAAGAAAGTTCACCTTTTTCTATTTTGTTCAGAACCGTTAATGCAATTGGAAACTTTACGGTACTGAGCATTGGATAAAGCTTATTGCCATTAATCTGTATTCTTTCTTTGTGGTAAGGATCAATAATTGAAACTCCTACATCTGCCTTTTTATTGGAGATAATGGATTCAATTGTTTTTTTTAGATCCGGAAGTTTAGAACCCTGAGAGAAAAGAGATAAGTGGAATAACAGAGCGAAGAATGTGAAAATAATTCCTTTTTTCATGTGAGTTTGGTCTTAATTTTTAGGTTTCCAAATATATTTTTTTTTGATTACACAATAAAATATTTTCGTCAATTATTATGAGTATAAGCATAAACCTGTCAGATAAATAGTATTATTTTTATCACAAGTTTTTGAATTATATAATTATTTACAGTGCCCTCTCTTATGGAAATTATGAAGCATAAAAATGAAGTCTCTTCTTTAAAAGAAGATAAAAAACATTCAATTAATTCTTCTGTAATGTACAGCCGATTTGTACTTATGGCTTTGATGATGTTCTGTTTTATGTACATCATTATGTACACGATGATAGACAACCCGAGAAATTTTATTTCAAATATTAATAATTTATACATGACTCTCATGATGGTTTCAGCCATGTTACTTATTGAATTATGGGTTATGCGAAAGAGGTATAGAAACAGAAAACTCAATTGTATCATTGTAAGTATTGGAGTGATGACAAGTCTTTTTTCCTGGTTTGGAATCAGAGAACAGGTGAATGTGGATGACAGGCAGTTTGTAAAAAGTATGATTCCTCATCATGCAGCTGCCCTTTTGATATCTGAAAAAGTACACCTCAGCGATCCACAACTGATTATTCTTCAGAGAAATATTTTTAAAACCCAATCTGCAGAAATTAAGCTGATGAAAAGAAAACTTAAGGAGTTTGAAAGAAGGTAGAGTAGGAGGCAGAAAACAACAAGAATGGTGATCTACTGTTATTTTATTCAGGATATTTTAATAATTTAGTTCGTATGAAAATTAAAATTATCTGCTTTTTTGTACTTCATTTCTCCGTTATTTCCTGTAAAAAAGATAAAGAATACCCTAAATATGTTGAATTGGAATCGGGAAATGGAAGCTATTCACTTTATATAAAAGATGGGAATTTTGAGTTTTTAAAAACAGAACTTGTAAGCTATGATCAAATCTTAACAGCACCTTTTTCAGAAGGTAAATATAAGATATCAGGTGATGAACTGATTTTGAATAGTGACAAAGGGAAAAAATATATTTTCAAAATCGGGAATGACTCTGAACTGATCCCTGAAAAAGTGGATTTCCTGAAAGACCTGAAAGGATTGTATCCTGTTAAGATTCTTCATAACAACAAAATGCCGAAAGAAATGGGACGTCTGGATTCTTTAGGAAGAAAAAATGCGTTGTGGCTTTATTTTAATGAAAAGGGAAAAGTGGTTAACCAGAGATTGTATAAAAATGGTGAACTCGTAAAAGATCATTACAAGTCTGATATTATTATAAAATAAAGAATCTGTAAGAGGCTTTGAAATAAACAGTATTCAATTTTATCGCAGATAAAATTCTTGCGCCTTATAGCAGTCTTCTTAATAGAATTTGCGTCTTTACGTTTTTCAATTATACCTTTATTATTTGTGTTTTTTGAAAACGCAAAGACGCAAAGCTTTTTAATTCTATGCATAATTTTAAGGCGCGAAAAAATCAAAGTTTTTTAGCAAGTAAAAGTCAAAAATATATCAGCAACTTACCTTAGTCAATAAAAAAGGCGCCACTTACAAGTAAATGGCGCCTCGTCACTGAATATATTTGAATGTAAAATTGTTTCTGTTTATCTACTCATTCTGTTTGATTTGTGGGTTATTATTAATCTCTTTATTAGGAATCTGGAATCTGAATTTATCAGGAGTCAGGTTGAATCTTCCAAAAGTATGATTCGTTCCGGTGTATACTCTTTCTAAAGGAGTATTAAGTCTTTTCATATCAAACCAGGCGTAGCCTTCACCCCAAAGTTCTATTCTCTTTTGTAGGACAATTTCATTAATCAGCTCGCTGCCTGATTTCGTAGATAATGTGTAAGCCTGATCTCTTTTGGAGGTAATGTCAAATAATACCTGTCTTGCTTCTGCTTCTCTTCCTTGTCTGGCAAGAGCTTCCGCTTGTATATAATATAGTGAAGATGCTCTGATGTAAATATAATCTCCTTCAAAAAGCGTGGGATCTTTAAACTTCCAGCTTACGTAAGGCGGATAATTCTTCGTTTTTCCGTTGAATGTATATGCAGCATTCTGGTTTCCATTGAATACTTTTTTACGGTAATCCGTTGCCGGAATGGCTTCATAAAGACGCTTGTCAATCAGCTTACGGATCTGTGCGGCTCCGGCATATCCTTCATTCGTATTATCAAACATGGAGAAGAAAGAAGCATAATAATTTCCGATGCTCATTGTGGAGATCGTATTATGAAAACCCCATATTACCTCAGGATTATTGATATTGGAAAATCCGGTATTGGTATAATCATCCTCGGTCATAAGGGCAATTCCCTGTTTACTTTCCTGAGCATATTGGGCTGCCTTGATATAATCCCGTGTTTCCAGAAATACTTCTGCGGCAATAGCTTTAGCAGTTCTTTGGTCTATCTGGGCTCTGGAAGGTCTGGTGTAAGTATCCAAAAGCGTTACAGATTCTTCTATATCTTTTTTGATTTGCGTATATACCTCAGCAACTGTTGATCTCGGAAGTCCCTGACTTGGATTAGCTGCGGTAAGAACCAATGGAAGGCCGGGCTCAGACTGATGTCCGTTATAATCATTGGCATAAAAACGCACCAGATAAAAGTAGGAATAAGCTCTTAAAGCGAGCAGCTGTCCTGCAATGGCTCTGTTTTTTGCATTGGCATTTTTATCCAGACCATCCAGCAGCTTGTTGATTACGAATATTCTTGCATAAAAAGTAGTCCATACAATCTCAGAAGCAATATTACTGGCATTAGTGGCTTCATAATTATAAAACATTCCTAAATGCTGGTTGGTAGACTGGATCACATCATTAGACATCAGATCAGCACCTGCTTTAATTCCCATGATTCCGAAATCTGAGTGAACGGTGGTACCGCCTGCACCATTGCTTCGAAGATCAAGATAGATTCCACCCAGAATTTTTTCCGGACTGTTTGCATCGTTATTGAGCTGCTCCCCGGAAATATCCCCTTCCGGTAACGTATTGAGATCATTAGCACAGCTGGTAGCCAAAAAACTTAGGGTTACAGCTGTTATAAAGTATTGTATTGTGTTCATTCCTGTTCTTTTAAAAGTTAAGTTTAAAGCCTAAAGAGACGCTTGACAACAGAGAATACCGGTACGAATCTGAAACTCCCGTCAGCGAAGCTCTCGGATCATAACCTTTTCTCTTGGACCATAGGTACAGGTTGTTTCCTGTCACATAGATTTTCAAACCTGATAAGCCTGCCTGTTGTGCAAAACCATCGGGAAGCTGATAGGAGAGGGTTACGTCCTGAAGGCTGATATAATCCGATTTGATCAGATACAGCGTTGAATTTCCGTTCTGGTTTGTAGCGGTAAGATCTACTCTCGGTAAGGCAGCCGTTGGATTTTCCGGAGTCCAGGTTTTATCCAGATCTGTTGAATAGTTGGAACCATAGCTGTCAGAATGGAATAAGCTTCTGTAAATATCATCATATCCATAGCCTCCGAACTGGTAAGCGAAATTCACTGAAAGATTAAATCTTTTAAAGCTGAAATCTGTTCCGAATCCTCCATATACCTTTGGAATCGCTGACTTTCCGGTGTTATAGTCGGTGGCCTCCTTATAATTATTGGTCACTGTTCTTTCTTCCTTTTGGGTAGTTGGGTTGATGGTTGTGTGATACCATAAAGCATCACCGTTCTCAGGATTTACTCCGGCAAATTCTTTTAGGAAATAGGTGTAACGGTCTCCACCTTCTGTCAGGATAAATAAACCTGAAACAAGTCCTGTATTTCTCTGCTCAGCCGGTAATCTGGTAATCTTATTTTTATAGTGAGTGGCATTCGCATAAAAACTCCACTGGAACTCATCACCGCGAAGGATATCTACATTGACATTCGCCTGAACACCTCTGTTGGTCATATCTCCGATATTTCCATACTTCACATAGGAGCCTGCATTGGAGGGAGGAAGAGGAAGCGTGTAAATCATATCCGAAACTTTCCTTTCAAAATAATCAGCATTCAGGTTGATTCTGTTTTTCAAAAGTGAAATTTCAAAACCGGCATTCAGGTTTTTGGAGGTTTCCCATTTCAGATCCTTATTTCCCTGTTTTTTAAGAGAGAGTACAGGTTTATCATTTCCGAAGTTATTGATTCCGTAGATATCCTGATAAGCATAATAATCTCTACTGGAACCGCCTAAAAGAATGTTGTCATTTCCCTGCTGGCCATAAGAAGCTTTTAATTTTAAAGAATTAATCACGCTGTTGTCTTTAAGGAAATCTTCTTTTGCGATATTCCATGCCAGTCCCAGTCCGTAGAAATTTCCCCATCTGCTCTCCGGAGAAAATACAGAAGAACCGTCTCTACGGATATTGGCATTAAAGAAATATTTCCCGTCATAATTATACAATAACCTTGTGAAATAGCCTTCTACTGCATATTCATAACCGCTTCCTGATAAACCGGTAATTTTCACGGCATTATCAAAAGCTTGTGAGTCAGGTAATAAAAGCTGCTGCTTTGATCCGGAGAATCCATTATCTTTTATCTTATTCAGTTCATGTCCTGCAAGAAGATTAAAGCTGTGATTTCCCAGTTTTTTCTGGTAGGTAAGCAACTGCTGGTGGTTCAGTGTATATTTGAAATTAGAACCTTGAGAAATGGTTCCTCCTACAGAAGATGAAGTTCCACCTTCCGTATTTCCGAACTGCAGGTTTCTGTTATTTTCGAGATAAGCACCGAAATTATAGGTAAAATCCAGTCCTTTGATGATTTCATAATTTAAACCAAGATTAAGATTGGTCACATTGCTTACCGTCTGCGATTTGTTTTTTTGCAGATTGCCTACAGGATTTTCAAATACAGCATAAGATCTTGTAGCACCATTAGGTCCCTGACCGTCTCCATAGTCGTATAAAGCATTTCCATAGCTGTCATAAAGCCTCTGATAGTTGTTGTCCCTTAAGAAAACAGGATAGAAAGGTGCAATATTTCGGGCAAACTGGAAAGGGTTGGAGAAACCTCCGGCCTCACCAAAATCCTGCTTGCTGTACGTGTAGGATAAAGCACTGGTCAGCTTCAGTTTTGAAGTGATAGCGTAGTCTACATTTGACCTGATCCCGAATCTTTCAAAACCTGAAGAAATCAGATATCCTTTATCATCCAGATAATTAAGGGATGTATAAGATTTTATCTGATCCCCATTGGCATTGATACCTACTGTGGCTTCTCTTCGCAAAGCAGGTCTGAAAAGCAGTTTCTTCCAGTCATCCTGATATAATAATTTCGCATCGGGATTGAAAGAGCCTTCTTTTGAAATCAGCTGATTAAAAGGAACATTATACACATTATATCCCAGTTTGGTCAGCGCTGAAAGTCCCACATCATGAGGAGAAGGACCGGAAGGAACCGCTCCCGGTTGTTTCAGTCTTGCGATTTCACCAATTCTTGCTCTGTTATAATAAGCGGTATAATAATCCTGAGGAGAAGTATAAACCGAATAATCTTCAATAGATCTGAAATTAACCCCTGTTTTTACATCAGCCTCTATACTTACGCCTTTACTTTTTCCTCTTTTGGTGTTCACAATAATAACACCATTAGCCCCTCTGGAACCGTATAAAGCATTCGAAGAAGCATCTTCAAGAAAAGAGATGCTTTCAATTTCCGATGCGGCAATACTGTTCAGGTTTCCGCTGTACGGAATGCCATCCAGTACAATTAAGGGGTCACTGGAAGCGTTGATAGAGCCTATTCCTCTCATTCTGATGGTGGGCTGGGAGCCTGGCTGTCCTGAGGAAATCACCTGTACCCCCGCTACTTTTCCTCCAATTCCCTGAAGAATATTTCCGTTTTGAAGATTAGAAAGATCTTTAGCCTTCAGCGACTGTACAGATCCTGTAATTTCTTCTTTTTTTTGTTTTCCGAAGGCTACCACCACCACTTCTTTTATGGAGGTTTCTCCGGAAAGACTGTCTTTGCTTTGTGCAAAACCATATTCCGCGAACAGCAATAAGGCCAGTACACCAAGCTTGCATTGTTTCTTTTTCATTATATTAATCTAGGTTTAAAACTGAATTGTGTATTACTGCTGATCTCTCCGTAAGAAATAATAATCCCCTGCCTCCTTTTTCAGGGAGGATATAAAAAAACAGAAGATTAAAATTTACAGGAGATGTACCCGGATGAAAGAAGCCTTGAACTCTTAGGCTTTAATTCCTACAGTAATGAATGTATCTCTTAAAAAGTTAGCACATCATCATCATGCCCATCATATCAAAGCACATGTCTTGGGAAATACTGTTGTGCTGTGAAAAGTCAGACATTCCATAACACATATCTTGTGCAGGAGCTGTCGCCATAATGGTGCATAGGTAAGAATTAAAGGTATTCTTATTCATGAGAATAAAGTTTATGATTTTTTTAACTGGGTCAAAATTATTTAATAAATGACAAACCCCTATAAAAGGAGCATATGAGATAAATCATATTAGTCTACCGAATTAGTAGATTAATATGAAAAAAAATGAAAGATTTGAGTTTATTCAATTGACAATCAGTGTTTTATTTTATTGTGTGAAATGTTAAAAAATGATAAAAAAGTAACATTTTGGAGTATGAATTAAAATTAACAGCATTAAGTCTATTGATTTTGTAGACTTTTGCTTATTTTATAGCTGTATTTTCATGGGAATAAGGATCAGGAGCTTCATCCTGCTATCCGCTCATACTCCTCGCACCTGGCTGAATCCACTTTCTGCTGCGGGGTAACCGCTGCTATCATGGCTAAGGACGGTTTGAATTATAATTGATAAATGATCAATGATCAATGATCAATCATAATATAAAATTATCCCAAACCTCTGTGTCAATCTGTGAGATCTGCGGTAATAACAAAAAAGAAGCCCATCTTTCGATAGACTTCTTATGAAAACAAGATTAAAATATGGATTTATTCTTTCTTAATATCCGGAACTGCCAACGGAGCCTGATCCCAACCACCGCCAAGCGCTCTGTAAACAGCAACACTCGCTTTAAGTTGGTTCACTTTCTTCTCTACCAGCTCAAACCTGGATTCCAGGGCATCCCTTTGAGTCAGTAAAACTTCCATGTAATCAGCACGGGCATATTTGAACAGGTCGTTGGAAATATCTATAGACTTTGTTAAAGCATCCACTTCCTTCGTTTTGATATTCACACTGCTTTCCAGATTATGAATTTTAGCCAATTGATTGGCTACCTCAATATAAGCTCCTAAAACAGTCTGCTCATAATGATACACTGCCTGAATCTGTTTGGCGTTGGCATTATAATAAGCCGCTTTAATCGCTCTTCTGTTGATCAATGGTGCCGTAAGTTCTCCCGCAAGAGAAAAGAGAAACGACTGAGGTTTGATGATATACAACGGATTAAAAGCCTGTAACCCGGCTCCTGCAGAAAGATCAAGAGAAGGGTAGAACCTTGCTTTGGCCACTTTAATGTCAAGCTTGGCAGCAGCCAGTTCATATTCAGCCTGTTTGATATCCGGACGGTTTTCCAATAGTTCGGAAGGCATTCCTCCATACACAGCTTGCGGAATAACAGAATCAAAAGAATCCTGACTTCTTTCCACGGGTTGTGGAAATCTTCCCACCAGATAATTAATCCTGTTCTCCGTTTCAACTATCTTCTGCTGAATGTCATACTGCATTCCCTGAGTTTTCAGAACCTGGGCTTCAAATCTCTGTACTGCCAGTTCATTGGATCGCGCATTCTTTTTTAACTCTTTGATAATATCCAGCGCATCATTCTGAATTTTAATATTCTGATTCAAAATAACCAGCTCATTATCCAGTGCCAACAGTTCATAATAAGAATCTGCAATTTCAGAAATAAGATGAGTGGTCATGAAGTTCTTTCCTTCAATGCTGGCAAGATATCGCTGTACCTGTGCTTTTGTCGCATTATGCAGCTTTCCCCAGATATCCGTTTCCCACTGTGCCTGAACACCTGCTCCAAAATCAAATAAAGGTTCCGGCATTTCTCTGCCGGGTTCTATTTCAGTATTGGCCTCCATGGCTCCGATATTGGTGTACCGGCTTACCTTGTCTACACCAGCTCCGGCTTTTAAACCTACAGAAGGAAGATACTCCCCTTTCCTGGCTTTGATTTCATTTTTAGACATTTCAATTTCCTGAAGGACAATATTCAGTTCCTGATTATTCTGAAGGGCCTGGGTAATCAGTTCCTGAAGATGAGGATCACTGAAATATTCATTCCACTTCATTTTTCCGGTATTGATAGTGTCGTTTTCTGCTGAACCGTATTTTTCAGGGACGGTTTTATTTTCAGCACGCTGTGCTATTTCTATAGGTTTACAGGCAGTAAGACTTAATAAGACGACTGCCAGACCTGCATATTGATATATTTTTCTTTTATTCATAATGGATCATGTCTTCGCTTAATGGAGATTCATCTTCGTCTTTGATCATTTTTTTACCATCAGACCACTTGGCAAATATGTAGTAAAGCCCTGGAATGACAATCACTCCGAACAGTGTTCCTATCAGCATTCCTCCCAGTGAAGATGCCCCAATGGTATGGTTTCCGATCGCTCCCGCACCTCTTGCAAAAACAAGCGGAACCAATCCTGCAATAAAGGCAAAAGAAGTCATCAGAATCGGTCTGAAACGGGCTTTGGAGCCTTCTACGGCAGCTTCGAGAATAGAATCTCCTGCCTGACGCCTTTTCACGGCAAATTCTACAATAAGTACTGCGTTTTTACCCAGTAATCCGATAATCATGATCAATCCTACCTGTGCATAGATGTCATTTTCAAGTCCCATTGCTTTTAATAATAAGAAAGACCCGAAAACTCCCACCGGTAAAGAGCAAAGTACCGCAAACGGAATCAGGAAACTTTCATATTGTGCCGCCAGAACCAGATACACGAATACCAAAACAACAAGGAATACATAGATCGCTTCATTACCACGTTGCGCCTCATCATAAGACAATCCTTCCCATGCAACTTTATATCCGTGAGGAAGTGTTTTGGCCGCGGTTTCATTGATGGCCTGAATAGCATCTGCCGTTGTATAGCCTGCAGCCGGAAGACCACGGATTGCTGCGGAATTGTACATGTTGTAACGAGTGATTTCGTTCGGTCCCTGTGTCTTTTTCATCGTCATAAATGCTGAATAAGGCACCATTTCATCACGGTCATTCTTCACATACAGGTTCATAATATCCGTAGGAAGCCTTCTGAATTCCGGAGACGACTGCACATACACCTTGAAGAACTGCCCGAAACGGATAAAGCCCTGTTCATAGGTACTACCGATCAGAATGTTGAGGTTGTCCATCGCTTTTCCGATAGAAACTCCTTTCTGCATGGCTGCATTATTATCAAATACCAGCTCATACTGAGGATAATTAGCCGCAAAAAAGGTGAAGACTCCAGAAAGCTCCTTACGCTTTTTAAGCTGTGCGATGAAATCTTTATTGGCTTTATCAAATTCCTGATAATCTGTCGTTCTGTTCAGATCCAGAAGTCTCATAGAGAAACCTCCCGAAGATCCGAATCCTGGTACAGCTGGTGGTTCAAAGAACTCAATGGTAGCTCCAAGATCTTTTGATTTTTCTTCCAGTTCTTCCATGATCTCCTTCACAGAATGATCACGGTCGTTCCAGCTTTTAAGGTTGATCAGACAGGTTCCTGCATTCGAACCACGGCCTTCCGTCATGATTTCGTATCCTGCCAGGGATGATACAGATTCCACACCGTCTACACCCATACAGATTTTCTGCAATGTTCTGGAAACCTTATTCGTCTGCTCAAGGGTAGAACCCGGAGGAGTCTGGATAATAGCATAGATAGTTCCCTGGTCTTCATTCGGGATAAACCCGCCAGGAAGTACTTTATTGATCATCACAATTCCGGCACAGAAAGCAATCAGAATTCCCCATGTTACCACCTTTCGGCTTACGATTTTTCTAAGGAATGAAGCATATTTTCCTGTTATTTTATCAAACCCGCTGTTAAAAGAGTCTAAAGCTTTGGTGAAAATATTGACTTTCTTAGGCTTTCCATGATGGTTTTTCAATAGCATTGCAGCTAAAACCGGAGTCAGAGTAAGGGCTACTACCGCAGAAATCACAATAGAGCTTGCCATGGTAATAGAAAACTGACGGTAGAAAGTTCCCACCGGACCTGTCATAAATGAAATAGGAATGAATACGGCTACCATCACGGCTGTAATGGCAATAATAGCTCCGGCAATTTCACCCATCACTTCTTTTACCGCTTTATAAGGCGAAATATTACTGTTTTCCATTTTGGCGTGAACGGCTTCTATCACTACAATCGCGTTATCAACCACAATACCGATGGCCAGTACCAAAGCAAAAAGAGTAACAAGGTTGATGGTTAACCCAAAGAATTGGATCACAAAGAATGTTCCGATCAAAGAAACCGGCACGGCAATAATAGGAATCAAAGTAGAACGCCAGTCACCAAGGAAAATGAAAACCACGATGGCCACAAGGATAAACGCATCTCTCAACGTATGCATTACCTGTTCGATAGAAGCATCAAGGAATTGGGAAACGTCATAACTGATTTTATAATCAACTCCCGGAGGAAAGTTCCCTTTCATTTCTGCCAGTTTTGCTTTCACATCTCTGATTACGTCATTGGCATTACTTCCGTAATTCTGTTTTAAAACGATAGATGCGGAAGGATGCCCGTCAAGATTGGAATAAATATCAAAGAATTCACTTCCCAATTCTACTTTGGCAATATCTTTTAGCTTTACATTTTCTCCTTCGGCATTGGAACGCACGATAATATTTTCATATTCTTCCGGTTTGTTGTATTGCCCTTTATAAGTCAGTACATATTCCAGTGACTGTGCTGCAATACCGGAACTTTGTCCGATTCTCCCCGGGCGTCCAATGATACTTTGTTCGCCGATAGCTTTCATCACCTCATCTACAGAGATGTCATAAGCACGCATACGGTCAGGGTTCAGCCAGATACGCATGGCATATCTTCGGCTTCCCAGGATCTGAGATTTTGCAATCCCGTGGATACGGTTAATTTCCGGGATGATATTCACCATAGAGTAGTTGTACAGGAATTTTTCATCCATACTTTTATTCGTACTGTAAAGGTTTACGTACATCAGCATACTCGGCTGAATCGGGTTGACAACAACTCCTTCTTTCTGTACCAGTTCCGGTAGTAAAGGCATTACCTGGTCCACTCTGGTTTTTACCAGAACGACTGCCTCATTCGGATCGGTTCCGGGATCGAAGACAACGTTCACAGTAGCTTCTCCTGCACTGGTGGCATCGGTGGTGATATAACGCATTCCCTGAACTCCATTGATGGCATTTTCAATCGTAATCAAAGATGATTTTACCAATACATCTGCACTCGCGCCGGGATAGGCAATAGAAACGGCTACTGTGGTAGGGGCAATTTTTGGAAACTGTTCCGTAGGAAGCTGCTTCATAGCAATCCCTCCCATAAACAGGATCACAACCGATATCACAATGGCGAAAACCGGTCGGTGTATTACTTTTTTAAACATAATGCTGTTTTTGGGTTACTCGGCGTACAGATCCAGGTTCGACATTACTTTTTCAGGCTTTTGATATTTTGAGCTGATCTTCTGGTTTTCCTGAACCATTCTAAGCCCTTCCAAAAGGATTCTGTCATCCTTTCCAAGCCCTGAAGCGACAACATAAATATGCGGTAATTCAGCAGCAACTTTTATTTCTCTTGCATGTACCTTACCATCTTTACCAATCACATAGACATATTTCTTTTCCAGCTCTTCGAAAGTCGCTTTCTGTGGAATCATCATTGCATTGGCATAAGGTGAGGTGATAACGATGTTTCCGGTTTCTCCGTATCTCAACAGTCCTTTCGGATTTGGGAAAGTAGCCCTGTAAGCGATATTTCCGGTTTCATTGTCAAAATCAGACTCTATGGTTTGTACAATACCATCTTGTGTAAACTCTTTGCCATTGGCCATTCTTAAACGTACATGCATTGGATTATTATCCTTTTTGGCATCCATCTGATTAAGATATTCAGCTTCCGGTACATTGAAATATACCCACATTTTGCTGTTGTCGGAAAGCTCGGTTACAAGCTCACCTTCATCTACAAGACTTCCTTTACGTACGTGTAATTTTCCTACAATTCCGGCAAACGGAGCACGGATTTCGGTAAATTTTAAATGGGTATTCATTGAAGCAAGTTCGGCCTGGGCTTTTTCATACCTTGCTTTAGCCATAGCCATTTCCTGAGGAGCAACGATGTTTTTGTCAGAAAGATTTTTGGTATTCTGATATTCGATTTGCGCGTATTTGGATTCCGCTTTGGCACGGTTTACATCAGATTCATAAAGATTAGGCATGATTTTGAACATCAGCTGCCCTTTCTGAACAAACTGCCCTTCATCTACATAAATAGACTGGATGTATCCTTTTTCCTGGGCACGAAGCTCAATATGATTGATAGAACGGATCTGTGCAACATAATCTTTGTTGACTAAAGTATCTTTAATAAGCGGGCTTGTAACGTTGAATGACGCTGCTTCTGTTTTTTCCTTTTTTTCAGATTGACAGCTTACAAACAAGAGAATAAGGCACAAGTTGATATACATGAGACTTTTCTTGACCATGATAAATATTGTTTTTATAATAATTTATAATTGAAAAAATAGAGTTACCGGCTCTCACAATAAAGCATGAAAGCAGATAAGGTTTTCGAAAAAATTAGTATAAAATCACAGTCGGATGACCCTGTACTGAAGGTACAGATCATCATGTAAGGTCTTTAAATGTTCTGATTGAGCAAGTGAAACAGCAATTTGTTTGTTGTGAAATGTCGTGACAAAGCCTGAAATAAGATGCCAGAAGCCATCTTTGAAAAGAGCAATAAGTTCTGTAGAACCGGAGGACTCTACGTTGTCGTCATTTTCATTGTCGTTTTCAGAAAGATTAGCTCTGATTTTATTGTAGCGGGGATGGCTGACATTGTAGGCATCATTAGACTCATTTTTAAGAAATGCAAAAGATTCTTTGATGCTCTTTTTTTCATGAACAAGAAGATCCGTAGTAAAATGAAGGTCAGAAGAAATATCCGTTGAAATATACTGCTGAATTTGCCCATAGTACCATCCTAAAACGGTAAGCAACGCAAATAACAAACTGTACAAATATTGATAAAATCTTTTCCGCATTCCAGAGACAAAGGTAATTAAACTTAAAAATAAGTGCAACGGCTAAAGATTAAAAAAGTGTTAAAAATTTGATTGCTTCATTGAAAAAATACATCTGTTTATGATGTTTCCTTTTTGGCTAATAAGAAAATAGGTTTTAGTGAAGTCTTCTGATGAATATTTCCAATTTTGTCTATGCAAAAAAATAACAGGTGCTTTAGGGAACCTCTTAAACCATTTACAAAAGGATTATATTTTTTATATGAGCATGAACAAAAAAATTAAAGCATAATATTTCTAGCTGGAGGCTCAAAAAAATAATATTATCTTTGAATTAGCTTTACTTTGCACAATTTTTGCTATAACAAGCTACTTTTATTTTATCGGTTAAAACATAACTGACAGTACAAACCCCTCCAATATTTAGTATGATGAAAAAATACCTTATTTATATATCACTTTTTGCAGCACCCTTATTTTGGGGGCAAGGTAAAGTAACTGAAGAATCTGCATACCAGCAGAACCTGACATTATCAGAGAAAGAAAATGCAGCAATGGCATTTGATGCCGATATAAAATTGTCCGATGCAGAAATGACTTTGGATAAAAAACTCTTCCAGATCCGTAAACAGTTTCTCAGTGATTCGGAAGCAAAGAAAATATCTTTATATAACAGTTCTTTTAATGAATTAAAACCATTAATAGAAAGCAGCAAACTGTTTGAAATCCTTCAGAACATGCCGAAAGGTGGTCTGTTGCATACCCACAGTGGGGGGATTACAGATGTGAAATGGATTATTTCGACTGCCAGAAAATATCAGGAATGCTATGTTTTTGATCAGAAAGATAATGATCAGTACATTTTCGGACAGCTGGCTTTTTTTGAAAAAGGAAAAGTTCCGGAAGGATTTGTAAGCCTTGATAAAAAGCTGGCCTCAACCATTGGTTTTGAAAAAGAACTGCAGGACCTTCTTACATTGAAACGAGACAATCTTTGCTCTTACACAGATTATTGGATTGAATTTGAAAAACGTTTTAAGCGCATCAGTCTGCTGCTTCCGTACCGTCCTTTCTTTAAGGCATATTATCTGAAAGGATTTCAGGATTTGATAAAAGACAAAGTACAGCACGTAGAAATCAGATATATCTTTGATGAACTTTATGATTTTCAACATGGAAAATATCCTATGAAGACGACGATTACAGATCTGCAGGATATTCTTAAAGAAGTACATCAGTCAGATCCGCAGTTCACCCTTAAACTGATCTATTCGAGTTTTAAATTCTTAGATAATGAAAGTATTGAGAAGCAGCTGGAAACGGCATTTGAAATGAAGAAAGAATTTCCGGATATGATCTCAGGCTTTGACCTTGTGGCAGATGAAGCAGCGGGACATCATATCAGTTTTTTTGAGAAAAGCTGGGCCACAATGAGCGGACTTCATAAAAAATACGGAGTAGAACTGCCTCTTTTCCTTCATGCCGGAGAAAGCAATTCTATCCTGAATAAAAATATTCTGGATGTAGCGCTGCTCAACAATAAAAGAATTGGTCACGGACTGAATCTGATCTATTTCCCCCAAACGATGGAACAGATCAGAAAACAGGATAGGCTGGTGGAAGTAAGCCCACTTAGTAATCAGATCTTAGGATATGTAAGTGATTTAAGGAACCATCCTGCAAGGGTTTTATTGAGCAATGGAGTACAATGTTCCATTAACAGTGATGATCCTTCAGTGTATGGATATACAGGTCTGAGCTATGATTTTTGGGTAACACAAATCTATTGGGAACTTAATGTGAAAGCATTGAAAAAACTGGTTTTTAATTCCATTAATTATTCTTCTATGAACGATGGTGAAAAAAAGAAAGCAATAACTTATTTGAACCAGCAATGGAATGATTTTGTTCAGAAAACAAATCAGAAATTAAATTAATCGGAGTTTTTCTAGAAAATAAAATCGTATTATTGAAGTCAATAGTGCGATTTGTCTTTTTAATAGCTCTCCATTACTTTTTAAACATTTCTTTGGATAATTCTTTTTTGATAACAGTGGTCAATTTTGATGGACTTACTTGAGTCAGAGCCAAAGACTCACAACCATTGAAAATGGCAAAGCGTTTTAAGGTCTCTATGAAAGGCTTAAGCCATAAATCAAGATTAATAGTACTGTTTTCAATATGTAAATGAATAAGCTCCAGTTTTTTTTCTTTTCTCTGCGCTTTACAGTCAACCCTTCCGATAAACTGATCTCCAAACAGGATAGGCAGACAGAAATAACCATACTGTCTTTTTTCTTTTGGAGTATAGCATTCCAGACGGAAATCAAAATCAAAAATCTGTTTGATTCTATCCCGATGAATAATGGAATTGTCAAACGGAGACAACAGCCATACACTGGAGCTTGCCTGATCAAATGTTTTTTCCAGTATTTCATTTTGAACAAAAACAGAAGATCCTCCTTCACTGGTCACTTTTGATATTGTATCTTCTTCAAGCATCATCTGTAAAACCTTATTGACATTCGTTTTTAAAGCATTTCCTTTTCTGAGGTGAGTGATTTGTTTTAATGTCGTAAATCCATAGGCTCTCAGATTGGTTTTTACCAGATATTCTGCAAACTCCAATGGAGTAGGTTCTGAGGTATTCGTGGAAGATGGCAGAACCCTTTCGGCCAGATCATAAGTTTTCTGCATTCCGGAACGTCCGCTGATCATCAGATCTCCCTGCATGAAAAGTCTCTCAAGAGCCAGCTTGGCAGGTTTCCAATTCCACCAGCTTCCTGCTTTATGGCTTTCATTCTCAAAATCTCTTGCTCTTTTAGGACCTTCATTGCGTATGGTATCTACTACATACTTCATCACTTTAGGATCAGCATTGTAATAACGGGATTCTCCTCTTTTAATCATCAGCATCTGAGGCAAAACATATCGGAAATCCTGCATCGGAAGATAAGAAGCAGCATGAAACCAATACTCAAATACTTTACGGTCCTCTACCAGTTCTTCCAGATTATCTGCCTTAAAATCCGGGATTCTTGTCCATAGCGTATGGTGATGAGCCCGTTCCACTATAGATAATGTATCAATCTGTATATATCCGAGATGTTCCAAAGCGTTCAAAACTGCAGTTTTTCCGGTTCCGAATGGTGTATTTTGTGTTAATCCCTGACTGTCTAATGTTAGCCGTTTTAAGTGTTCCGGTGTCAGCTTCTTTTCCATATTTTAATTTGAATAAAACACGTTTGATGATGTTCATCCAAATATAATGATTTGGCAGAAAAACATTAAAGAGTTTCTGACTTAAGTATATTGAGGATGAAGTGCAAAGATCAGTTGTTTTGACGGTTATTTCTTTTCAATTCTCTTTCTACTTCATTTATATAAGGAAGGGGAGTAAGGTAGCTTTCTTCAATATACTTTCTGATACTTTCGTCCGTTTTTTTGTTAACCTTTCTGATGAAAAGCTGATTACCAGATTTTAATGATTGAATATAATTGAATGTATTCTGTGTATTTTGAAAAAAGGAGGTCTCAAGTACTGCTCTTTTATCATCATTGACGATAATATCATTGAACGATGTATTCATAAGAACAGTCTGAAAAAATGAATCTGCAGGTAAAAAAGTATGAAGATAATAGTCTTCAAAATCCATTACCATTTTGTTGTTTGTTAAAAATAAGCAGGTTTCTCTTGTAAACATAAACCATTTACCACCTATATAAGGAATCACATCTTTCATAAAAGATCTTTTGTAGATGAAAGATGAAATAACATAAGCCAATTCTGTAAAGTGATTTTGTATTCTTTTCAGCGTGTCGGGTCTGTAAAACTTTTGATCATAATAAAAAAGATAATTCCTGCCTTTATTGGTCGTAAGAAATTTACGGATAATATTTTGTGATTTCAATGGATAATCTTCACCGCTCAGATTAATAAAATAATCCCATTCTTTGCTTACATTCAGGAGAAATTCCATAGCGTTCAATTCTGCCTGAACGATGTTGAAACCTCCCGAAACTATATTCATACTGTCCAGAATATAGACATTGGGAAAATGAACGATGTAAAGTTGTATTTCTTCAATGAACTCTTGTTTCGCTTTTTTATCAATATGGATAAGATAAAACTGATCCCTTGTATAGATTTTCTCAAACATGCTTTTAAATACTTCAGGTTTATGATGTATCATAATGAAATAAGCAATTCTTACATGTGGGCCGGAATGGGATTCTGATATTCTGGGAGAAGGTTGGGGGATGGGTGAAAAAGCTTGCATATTCCGGAGTTTAAAATCATCCGCGTCAGCAAATAATTTGGTTAATTTGCAGAAGGTACGAATAAATTTTTGATAATCAGTTAATTAAATAATGTGGTATTCTTTTTTTTTATTGTAGGTTTGCAGAACATTTATAAAAACAGGTCACTGCCTTTGCTATTCTGTCATAGTTTAAAATCACTTTTTTCTTTCAGTTTTGCTTTTTCAGCTACCAATTTATAGCCTTTGTTTTCATAGTGGAAATAAAAGATTATAAAGTTCTATTGTAGATAAGAGCGACACGTTATTGCCTGGCCATTCGTAATATAGATAAAAATATTATTGTAGCTGAAGCAAGAGAAAGATAAACAGAAAAGAATACTCTTTTGTTTGTCATTATAATATACCGATTCAAATTCTGATCAACAGATTTGTTTTAAGATACCGGGAATGCCGGAATTTATAATGAATTTTAAAAATTTAAATCTAATTAATCCTATTATCCGTGCAGTGACAGAAGCCGGATATTCCAGGCCTACTGAAATACAGTATTCTGCAATTCCGCATATTTTGGCAGGAAGAGATATTATAGTGTCTGCACAGGCAGGTGCTGGAAAAACAGCTGCATTTGCGATGCCTATTTTACAGCTGCTGAAAAGACAAACTCCGGATCATAAAGAAATAAGAACTTTAATACTTACACCCACTCAGGAACTGGCAATACAGATAGAAGAGAATTTTAAAATCTACAGTAAATATTTACCATTATCTCTGCTTTCTATTTATGAAGGGGTTTCCATTGGAAGCCAGCTTGCTTCACTGAGAAAAAGAGTAGATGTTCTTGTGGCAACACCCGGAGGATTGCTTGATGTAGAAAATCAGAGACATATTGATCTTTCTAAAATTGAGCTGTTTGTTTTAGATGATGCTGATAAAATGCTTGATATGGGATTCGCTAATCATATAAAAAAAATATTAAATCTGGTTTCTCATAGAAGACAAAACCTGCTTTTTTCTGCTGCAATGCCGGGAAGTTTAAAATATTTCGCCAAAGCAATCCTGAACAAGCCTGTAGAGATTATTGCAGATCCTGCATCTTCAATACCACAGACGATGAAGCACCCGGATCTTAAAAATATTCAACCATTGATGGGAAGCACAATACCTCTCAGAATATCATAAATAAAATCTGTAGCGTTTACAGATCATAATACACAATTTTTTAATAACAATTACAATGCAAGAAGGCACCGTAAAATTTTTCAATGAAGCAAAAGGCTTCGGTTTTATTACTCCGGCAGACGGAAGTAAAGATATATTCGTACATTCTTCAGGATTAAACACAAGAATGATCCGTGAAAATGATAAAGTAGTTTTTGATATACAAAAAAGCGATAAAGGTTTAAATGCTGTTAACGTAACGTTGGCATAATAAAAGTCTCAATTGCAAATATGTTGAAATAATATACTTTGCCATATCAAGCCTCATATTTTATATTTTTTCTTATTCAAATCCATGAAACTTCTGGATCTGGATATATTGTCTGAAAGAACATTGATGTAATACGGATTACTTTTTATTTTTTATTTTCATGATGTTCATTAGCCTCTTACTTTTATGTAAGAGGTTTTCAGGGATTTAAGAAAATAAGGCAGCAATTGGTCTGAATATTGACAGACTAAGACCGGATGCCTGGAAAATAAATATGCAGACTTGATATACACTCGGCTACGATGATAATGATTGAGCTGTACATATGGTAATTCCTAAAAGGTTCAGAAAAAGATATGATTATTATTAATAATTTTAATGAGTATAAGTCTCTAGAAGGGCAAATGCTGGGAGATTCTGCCTGGCATACGATAAGTCAGGATCAGATTAATAGATTTGCAGATGCCACCCTGGATCAGCAGTGGATTCATACGGATCAGAAAAAGGCAGAGAAAGAAGGCCCTTTTAAATCAACCATTGCTCATGGGTATTTAACATTATCTTTGATTCCCTATCTCTGGAAACAGATTGCAGATGTGAGAAATGTAAAAATGGAAATCAATTACGGAATAGAAAATCTTAAGTTCGGAGAAGCTGTTCCTGTAAATAGTGAGGTAAAACTACAGGCAACCGTAAAATCTGTTACTAACCTCAGAGGAACTGTAAAAGCAATCGTGGAGGCCAAACTCCTGATTAAAGACCATGTGAAACCTGCCTATACTGGAGATGTGATTTTCCTTTATCATTTTAAAGATTGATTTTATTGTGAATGTTCAAGTTGTTGATATTTTGCATTTTACAAATAACAAAACATCATTGAATACAATGATGTTTTCGATTTTGATGACCTTCTAATAAAATAATTACACTGTAAGTACAATCTTCCCCAATAAAGGTCTGTCCCGTTTAGAATCCTCTATTCTTTGATGAGCTTTTTGAACCTCTTCAAGCGGATATATACTGTCTATCACAGGTTTTACTTGTCCGTTCTCAATTAATTCAGTGATCTGATACAGCTCATCTCTGCTTTGTCGGGTAAAAACAAAATGATAGGTGGCATTTTTTTCCCAGGCATTGATAAGGTTTTGAGGTTGTGGAATATCTACCAGTGTTACAACAGAACCATAATCTGCTAAAGCAAGTGGGCTGTCTGAAAGTGTTGTTCCTCCTACAGTATCAATAATCACATTAACTCCTTTTCCGTTGGTATGTGCTTTTATTTCTTCAATCCAGTTTTCCTTATGGTGATCAATGACTACATCTGCTCCAAGCTTTTTTAATTCCTCATACAGAACACTTTGTCCAGTTGTATACACAAAAGCACCCAGTGATTTCGCAACTTGTATAGCCAGTGTTCCTACGCCACCTGCACCACCAAGAATGAGAATGCTGTCTCCTTTTTTCAATTGAGCTCTTACCACAAGCATTTCCCAAACTGTTCCTCCAATAAGTGGAATGGCAGCAGCCTCTTCATAGCTGATGTTATCCGGCATTCTGGATAATGAGGACTCATCAGTAAGGTGATACTCTGCATAACCGCCTGAGCTGCCAAAGCGAGGAGAATAGTAGACTTTATCACCAGGCTTCCATTGTTTGACCGCTTCACCTACAGTCATAATATCACCAGCGATATCATGACCCGTTATAATAGGGAGATCGAAAAATGATTCATAATCTCCCCGTCTTATCTGATAATCAAGAGGATTAATAGATGTTGCTCGTACTTTTACTAATACCTGAGAAGGATTTGTTATCATAGGAACAGGCATTTCTGCAAGTTGCAGAACTTCAGGTCCGCCAAAGTTTTTAATGACAATTGTCTTCATAATGAAATGTTTCGATTATTTCTTAAATTGATTCAATAGCTTATAGCCTTATAGCTACTATCGAGGTAATGTTCCCATGAATTCAAAGATTTCAGCACCTATTTCTTCCGCATTCGTTTCCAGGGCAAAATGTCCGGTGTCATAAAATTTTAATTTGGCTTCCGGCAGATCTTTTTTATAAGCTTCAGCTCCTGCAGGCAGGAAATAGGGATCTTTGTTCCCCCATACCAGTAATAATTTGGGCTGATGCTTTCTGAAATATTTATGGAATTTTGGATATAAAGCCACATTGGTTCTGTAATCTTTAACCAGATCCAGCTGGATTTCAATATTTCCAGGTCGGTCAAGGAATTTTTGATCAAGAGTATAGGCTTCCGGAGCAATCAAAGAAGGATCAGACACACCATGCTGGTACTGAAACAAAGTAACTTCTTTAGAAACAAAACCTTTTAATGCAAGACGGTTGGCTTCCGTTGTGTCATGCCAGTATTTTTGGATCGGATTCCATTCACTGCTTAATCCTTCTTCATATGCATTTCCGTTTTGTGAAATGATCCCTTTAATTTTCTCAGGATTGTTCATCGCGAGACGTAAACCTACCGGAGCGCCGTAATCAAAGATGTAAATAGCAAAACGTTTCATATCCAGCTTTTCTACAAATGCCTGTACGGTTGCTGCAAGATTGTCGAAGGTATAAGAGAACTCCTTATGATCAGGAGCGTCAGAATAACCGAATCCCGGTAGATCCGGTGCTATGACATGGTATTTTTTGCTTAAAATCGGGATCAGATTTCTGAACATATGAGATGAGGTAGGATAGCCGTGTAAAAGAAGTATCGTAGGTGCATTGGCCGGACCTGCTTCTCTGTAAAACAGATTTAAATCATTTAGTTTGATGTTGCGGTAGTGAACAGGGTGATTTTTCATAATGTGATTATTTACATATAATTTTTGATTGTTTTATGCCATTGTCATAGTGCCAGTGAAAAGGGCAACTGATACACCTGCAATGAATGGTCTTGAAATTATTTTCATTTATTTTTTTGATAGTCCAAAATTAATACGGATATTTGATTATTAAAAACGATTAATTGTAATGAATTGAATCACTAATAATGATTGATTAAGATGAATATTAATGATTTAAAAATATTTGAAGCCGTAGCTGAAACGGGAAGTTTTACAAAGGCTGCTTCTGTGATGTTTACGGTTCAGTCAAACGTTACGGCAAGAATAAAAAATCTTGAGGATGAGTTTAATACAAAGCTTTTCTCCCGTACATCCAGAAGGGTAGAGCTTACTTCTGAAGGGATGATCCTGATGCAGTATTCAAAACAGATTCAACATTTGGTGGAAGAAGCAAAAAATAATATCCGGAGTGGTGATAATATCAGAGGATGTCTGAAAATAGGCTGTATAGAAACAACCATGGCGCTGAAAGTTCCGGAAATCCTCAATACTTTTGATGAAAAATTTCCTGATATTGAGCTTGAATTCAAATCAGATACCAGAGATTCAGTGTTGTCTGATGTTCTGAATTACAACCTGGATGCTGCCTTTGTTTCTGCTCCAGTGAATGCCAAAGGACTGGAAAAAATCTGCATTAAGGAAGAACAGCTTGTGATTCTGGCTTCCTCAAAAGGTCCGGATCTGCAGACGTTGATGGATAAAGAACCCTTAAAAATAGTGGTATTTGATGAAGGATGTATTTTCAGAGAAAGATTAGAATCCTGGTTAAGCCACAAAGGAATTCTTAACTACAAAAGTACAGTTCTGAATTCCATTGAAGGAGTCATCAACTTTGTGGAAGCAGGATTGGGAGTCAGCATATTGCCGGAAGAAGTGGTTACTAAATATTATGCCGGAAGAGGCATTAAGACCTATAAACTGAATAAGCAGCTGGGAACGATGAATACCATTCTTGTTTTCAGAAAAGACGGACCACAGTCAAGAGCATTACAATGTTTTATTGATATGCATTTAGAGGTATAAATTTTACCGGGAAAATAAAGGCTATGGCAAAAACTACCGAGACACTTGATGAGTTTTACAGGAATAAATAGGAAGCTTTATCAGGCGATTTTCCCAAAAATGACGCACAGTTTAATGTCTTCAGAAAAGATACAATATTGGAAGGAACTTTCCTCATCCACAGATTTTAAAGAATAGCGCTACAGTCATTTTAATGATGTCATTTTTTACCAAATGGTAAATACACCCAAATGATAATGGCTAACTTTGTCGTTATGAAAGAGTTTATAGAATTTATTCTGCAGTTTGGTCATTTGAACCAGCAGCAAATAGACCTCATCACAAGCAAAGCAAAAGAGGTTGAGCTAAGCAAAGATGAGTATTTTGCAGAAGCAGGAAAAGTCCTCAGGCAGGTAGGTTTTATTCTTGACGGGATCATTCGTATCTGCTATTATAACAATAAAGGGGAAGAAATTACCAAGATCTTTATTGAAGAAAAACATTTGCTCTTCAATCTGAAAAATGTGCCTTCCACAGAATATATTCAGGCTGCTACGGATTGTAAACTTCTTGTGTTTTCTAATCAGGATTGGAAAGAAATTTCAGATACCATTATCGACTGGGAAAATATTATTCAAAAAGTGACCAATAAAGCCCTTGCCCAAAAGCTGGAAAGAGTAAGCCCGTTAGTCTCTCAGGATGCCACCACCCGCTATCTGGAATTTATGGAAAAATACCCCACATTGGTCAATCGTATTCCTTTGTCCTATATCGCTTCTTATCTTGGAATCACGCAGCAGTCATTAAGCAGAATCAGGAAAAATATCAGGTAAGACGCTTTTTAACAAATGGTAAACAGGTTCTTTTTTTATCGTTGCAACTTTGCAATATCAATCTAAAACAATAAAAAATGAACCCAACAATTTTCATTACCGGCGCTTCATCAGGACTGGGAAAAGCCACCTCCAAACTGTTTGCATCAAAAGGCTGGACGGTAATTGCAGCAATGCGATATCCTGAAAAAGAAACTGAACTTACAGAATGGTCTAACATTCATCTCCTGAAATTAGATATCAGCGATTCGAAACAGATTTCAGAAATTGCTTCAGAAGCAGAAAAAATAGGTGCGGTAGACGTAGTCCTTAATAATGCTGCTTACGGACTTATGGGACCTTTTGAAGGAATTGAGGATGAACAGCTTGCCAGCCAGATCAATACCAATTTCTTAGGAACACTACTGGTGACAAAGTCATTTCTTCCTTATTTAAGAGCCAGAAAAAATGGAACAATTATTACGGTAACATCATCTACTGCCAATATTCCTTACCCGTTTGTTTCCGTATATGCTGCCACAAAATCTGCATTGGAAAAGTGGTCTGAAGGAATGAGCTACGAACTGAAAGAGTGGAATATTAAGATTAAAACAGTAGTTCCTGCTTATATGCAGACCAATTTCGGAAATAATGCACAAATGGTTTCGCATCCGGATTACCAGTCTATTTTTAATCAATATATAACAGCCATGAGAGCCGATTCATCCTCAAAACGTGATGCTCCTGAAACCATAGCTGATATTGTGTATGAAGCCGCCACAGACAACAGAGAGCAGCTTCATTATATTGCTGGCAAACTGGCAACTTCTGAGTATGAATGGTTGAGAAAAGAAGGAATAGAAACGGTAATTAATGAGATGAATGAACATTTTTTTGGCTAATGAGTCAATAGTTTAGTCATGTCTGTAAATAAACTCCTCAATTTCCGTTTGTCTGGCATTGGCAAACCCTTTATCGGTACCGATTTTTATAAAACCACATTTTTCCAAAACCTTTTGTGAACCCAGATTATCAAAGGCAACCCGTCCAAAAATTGGTCTTGTGGTTTCTATTGTGAGAAAATCTTTTAGAGCGGTTGTGGCAATACCTTTTCCCCAGAAATTTTTGTCAATCCAATAAGTGATTTCGACATCATCTTCCATGATAAACTTGGCTATACTTCCAACGATCACTGTACCGGCAATGATCGTTTGGTTGTTGATGGTGGGATCAGTCAGTAGTTTGGTGAACTTAGAGATGTAAGCTTCTTTATTCATGGAATCTTTTGATGTAAATGCTGCCAGATAATTGGCTTCATCATCAAGCTGAAACTGAAAAAGAGTTTCTAAATCTTCCACTACAGTCGGCCTGAGTTTGATGTCATGTTGAATATCTTTCATGGTGTGAGATAGGTGTTGATTGGTTTTCAAATATAGAATTTATTTAAGCTATTTATCTAGTGGTCTGATCTTTAAAAATTAAATTATAGAAGATTTATTTTTCCCACGGATGAAACAGATTTTCCCAGATGTTGATGTTTAAAGTAATGAATTCTTTTTTATACGTACAAATGCCTATCGTCTACAGTACAAATACTTGGCTTCAAAATCGGAAACTTATACTCTGAAATTCGCTCTTTTTTCGCCGTTACTTTGGTATGTTCAAAAGAAGCTTCAAAACCCTGAACAACGGCAGCATCCGAAAAGCCAAGAAAAGAGTAGGAACCATATCAATATTATTATCATGAAAAATCCAGAAAATGTTGCTCCCTTTGTAGAAGCATCACAAATTATTACAGAACTGAAAGACAGAGCTAATGATATTCTTTCCAGTGTTTTAAGTACAAAACTGTCTGCGATCACCATTAACGGAAAAGGAAATTTTCCTTATTACTGGCAGGACCCTTCTAATCTAAAGTTTAATAAGAAAACTTACGACTGGATCTCTTCCAACCTTAGAGCCAATACTGAACCAGTGCAGCTGGATCAGGTGTTTACCAATTATTTTATTGATGCGTTCTCAAAAGTCAATTATTCTTTATCTGTACAAGATACTGCTGTCCTGAATGATGCCCATACAAGAGCTACAGATCAGCAAATGGCTTTACTCAATGCCTGGGTAGCGGCTTATAATACGCTTCCTCCTGCTACCGATACCATGCAGCCTATTGATATCATTATGGATAAAATAGCTACGGAATGGGCGAATCCTTCCACTACTTTATACCAGATTCAGAAGAGTGATAACCTTGATGCGCTACTGAATAAGACCCCGGCAAGCGGTAAGCCTATTCTCCCTGTCTTAGCCAATTATCTGGATGCGCTGGGAGCAACGATATCATTACAGAACAATGTAACGATGAATAACGGTTACCTTTCCAAAGCATTGAAGAATGTACAGAACCCTAAAAAAGAAAATGGCGGACTGCTATTGAATGACGATAGTATTTTACCGGCTTTTGAGGTGACCACTCCGCTTAACGAAATTTTAAACGGGCTTAAAAATACTTCTCAGACCGCTCAGATTGATATGCAAGTGACCCGTGAATCTGAAAGCCGTTTCAGTGTTTCCGTAGAAGGGAAGACTGGTTTTTCTATTCCTATCTTTGATTTCTTTACCTTAGGAATTGGGGGGAATGCCAATTATTTCAGTGAAGATATTGCAATCAGCAAAAACTCCATCCAGATCTCGATGATGTTTACGGGAGTTACGCTTGTGAACTTTGGACCCAAAGACTTTAATATTGCCAGCAATATGTACTGGGCGTGGTTTGACCCTATCCGTAAAGCGCAGATTAATAGCGCAGACAAAGAGAATATCTCAGGATATAAGTTTTCTCCGGATCCGGGGATGAAATTCGGACCGGAAGGACCTTTCGGGTTACTGAATGGAGTAGCGATTTCCAATTATCCTACTGTAGAGATCACGGTAACAGGTGAAGATTATAAAAGTATTCAGAAAACTTTTGAGCAATCTTCTTCAGCCACGCTTTCTTTCTTAGGAATTCCGTTGGCAAGCGTTAAAGAATCTACGTATTCTTCTTCCTACTCTGTAGACCATTCTAAATCTTCCATCAAGATTACACTCAGTCCTCCGCCAAGTCTGGTGGCTGGTAACAACAGAGATTCCATAGCATGGGTTCTGGGTGCGGTTGTGGATTATCCGGCTGAGGTAAGTGATGACGTTGAATTTCTTAATGATGAAGAGTTAGTTGCTAAAGGAGCTTATCCTAACTATCAGCTGTATAAAGATAACTTCGGCACTACTTATTGTTCTGTAAAAAAAGTAAAATCTCACGCTGTGGGTGCTACATGGGTAAGTGAATGTCTTGCTGCCCATCCGGGAACAAGCCCTGCAGGAAAACCATGGACAAGCCCTAAACAATCCGGGGTGATCTGGCCTTAAACAACAAAATACGTATAATAAAATAGACTGTCTCAACAAGGCAGTCTATTTTGCTATATTTTAATTCGAGTTTTTTTTATTCTGTCAATTTTCAGACTTTTTTGGTTGGGACCTATTTGACCAGGAGATAGATTCCTACCCCAATGGCGGCATAAGCCGTAACGGTAAGAATATCAGCAATAGGCTGCGAAAATCGTTTTTCTGCAATTCTCTCACTATTGATCTGATTCTTGTGGAATTTCAGGCTTTTCTTAGCATTGCGAACAGGGTGTGCTACCAGACTGTCTCCTTCCCAACGGTCAACAATGACTTTATAGCTCTTGTTGTCTACTTCAATTCTGACATTTTTACCGGCAGCCAGTTTTTCCTGAACATTCACCGGTGCAGGGGCTGGTTGTGCATTCATGTTTGGAGCGGCAGTAGTTGTCCCCATCATTTGAGAAGAAGTATTATTCGCTATATCGGTATTCTTTTTAGGGCCTTGATTATTGTTGGCAGCCGGATCCACTGGCTTTTTTACCTGATAGGTATAGCAGCTGGTAAGCGTAGATAATATAAGGATGAAATAAAGATTCTTTCGCATAAGCCAAATTTAAGAATTAAACGGAATATTTGGGATTTTCTTTTGAAAGATGATGTTTTTTTATTGTTTTTCACCGCATGTAAGACAGGTATCATCCATATCTATAACATTTCTCTGCTACCGCACGAATCCTTTCTTGCGGTAGCAGAGAGAGCTAAAGATGCTTTAAAAGCAGCCCATATTACAATTTTAAAGCATATTTTAAAAACAGAAACAAAAACAGAGCTAAGCCCGCCTGAAATAAAAAATCTTATTCATCAACTGGAGCAATAAATGGGTAGGACCTCCTTGCTAAGAGCCGCTTGTAATGAGATGTTTTTAATAATAAAGTAATAAAAAGGGACAAGCTAAATATAACTTGTCCCATATGTTTATTTTAAAACCTGCTGGTCATAAAGAATATTATCGTCTTCATCAAAGCTTATGATCAACACTTTAAATTGTTTGGCGCTGTCGTTATTGAAAAATTTAATTCTTGGCGGAACATAATCACTGTCAAATAAATTAGGATTCCAGTACAGTGTCTCACGCGTATCATTTTCAATTTTTTCAGGAGCATCATTATCTATCATTTCAATAGGAAATTCTGAAGGTTTATCATAACCCTTGATGATGGATGAGTTGTTCTTTTTTACTTCTTTTTCGTTGCTTTTAGCCTGCATATTGCCCTTCATTGTGTAGATGGCTACGGCATCACCTACCAATCCTGATCCTTTGATGATTTTTACCATCGCAATATTGTTGATGGGAAGAGTGGAGATCATACTGGGATCGGTAGCTATTTCATCTAAAAAGAGCTTGGCTTGCTGTCCCCGGATATAAGGAACGTTGGCTCCTGAATTATTTCTCTGAAATGTCAGGCCGGCAGCTTTTCCCTGCAGCCAGTCTAAAATATTGGTGTATCCTGACGTATGCTGGTCTTCATTCACGAAATCAAATACAGTAGAATTGACAGAACTGAACATTCCGCTGGAAAGTTGTTTATCAAGATCTGCCTTCGCATCTTTCTTTTTTCCAACTAAAGCAACTTCCTGAATTTGTATATCATTACTCTCTTTCTTTTTTATATTTTTTTGCGTATTGATGGCTCTGGAAATAGTTGGAGGAAGAGTTTTATTTTTATCAGCTTTTACCAATGTATATTTTGTAGCCGGGAAATTGCCCTTAAATGGGGAAGGTGTGACTAACGGTTCTATGGTGACAAACAAATCCTGATTCCCTGATTCTTTATTTTCTGAATTGACAAAGGCTGAAACTTCCAGCGGTTCATCATTATTGAGGTTATTTAAATAGATATATCCGTTTTGATCTGTTTTGAATTGGCTGAATACAGGCTGGCTTTGACCGGATTTTGATAATAAATTGATACTCGTGTTGGGCAGCAGAGCATTATTTTTAATAGGTTTTACTCTGTAAGAAAGGTATTTTTGAGATTGGGTTTTAATGGCAGGTACAGTTCCGCTGAGTACAGCATTCCAGTCGAATCTTTTCCAGTTTTCTGAAATAAGAAGTGCATCCAAAGCTTCAGTGTTGGCATTCTTAGCGAAGTATTGTGCAGGGCTGTCTATTCTTGTGGTAAAATCTCCCGTTAGCCAGAGCCCGCTCAGAATATTGTCTTCTTCAGGAGTTGGGTTACCATTATCTTCGCTTACCACAACTGTATAATTTTTGAAATAAGATTCCGGAGAAAGATCGATACTGTTGAAAGCTCTTGGTGTTGGTTTTAAACTCTGACCTACTATTTCTGCTTTCTCAACCTTTAAATTACCAGGTTTTATAAAGCAAAGCCTCTGTGCCACCACATTGTCCTGTTCATCAAGAATAACCAATTGCAGGATACCGTTGGCACCACTACTGATTTTTGTAGGAATAAGGCTTGATGCCTCATTCGTCAGGTGGTTGATATTGGCTCTGTAAGCAAGATGGTTGTTGATCAGTCCAATAATTTTATAACCCTGAAGCTGTTGTTTGAGATTGACACCTTTTAAATTATACTTTATCCCTTCTTTAGAGCTTGAAACCTCTATATTCAGGCCGCTGTCGGCAACTTGTGGTAGATCTATTGTATGACTTTTTCCTGCATTGTCCTGAATAATGGCCTGATATTTCTTTCCGGATGCCGGAGTTATCTTAAAAGAAGCGACATTTTTATCAAAAGATTTGAATGTAGTAACAGGAGTATTGGGGTTTTGGCTGTCTATAATTTTTCCGGACCAGTTTTCCGGCAGAGAAGAATTGGAAGATAATCTTACAGCAAACTTTGTAGGCATACCGTTAATGAAAGTTCCGCCTTCCGGGAAGACCTTGGCAGACCAATCAGAACTTTTAGAGATTACCAATGATTCTGTAGAGTTTGGATTGTAAACCGGAATTGTTTTGACAATTTGGAAATCCTCATTAAAATTGGTCATGTAAGGGGTGTAAGCTCTTACAAAATAAACCTGTTCGGGAAGATCTTCTTTCAGTTGAAAATCTCCGCTGCCTTCACCATTCGTAAGAAGTACCGTTTTCCAGTCTATTAATTTTTTATCAGAATTATACAGCTCAACAAAAAGCGTAGTGGATAATTCAGAGCGGTTATATCCGTCAAATACAAAACTTTTGAACCAGATTTTATCACCAGCTGCATATTGCGGTTTGTCCGTAAGTACATATACTTTTTCCTGCTCGTAATGATCCTCAAGATTGGTAATTGCTTTTTCTAACTTGGTTTGTGCCAGTACAGGCTGTACCATTGAAAGGAGCAATACACAGAACATATTTTTCATAGAAATCTCAGCACATTTTAATTCTTTGCTAATGTAATCATTTAAAGACTTCTGGAGTTGATATTTTATATGTTATTTCACAAGAGTGAAAAGAAATTGATGATGTTTTCAAGTCAAAAATCTTGAGATACAGTGCATGGTGAGGTATTGGAAAATACCAATAGAGAATTGTGAATTAAACAGGAACGTGCTGTAAATTAAAATTTTAGAGATGTGAATTTAATCAACATTTAGTGATAAAAAATATTTTGAATGAATATTTTTATTATTTTTATAAAATAAACTAAAACATGAAAATATATGAAATTTATTACCCTTCCCGAATTCAACCTGACATAGAACCTTAAAAAATTCTTTTAATTTAAATTATCAATAGGCCTCATCTGATGAGAGGCCTGTAGTTCTATGTATATCAAAATAAAGCATAATTCAAAATCAATACAACCAAAATTAAGCTTACACACAATCCTTAAATCCAATTATTCCCATGGAAAAATCACACAATCACACGCAGGGCTGTACTCATTGCTCTTGCCACAATCCTGTTTTGGATGTTCTTAAAGAAGAACTTTTCAGTGCAGAAAATATGACCAAAATAAATCCGGGTTCCGGAAAAGCCACCCACGAAAAACCACAAACTCTGATGGTATGCGGAGGAATCATCCGTCCTATGATTGGAGGATCAACAGCTACCGTTGAATCTGTTGGGATCGCTGATGGAAAAGTAGTGGTGACTGGTACAAAAGATCAGGTAGAAGAGTATATGAAACAGCATTATCAAGGGTTTCAAAGAAAAGAACTAGCCGGTACTCAAACTTTGCTTCCGGGGCTGATAGAACCCCATGTTCATATGGTTCCAACAGCAATGATGCAGGGCTGGCTGGATCTGAGCCCTTTTGAAGGACAGAATTTAAAGGCTGTTTATGACCTGACCTCTGTAGGGACCATCATCAACAATCATGTTCCTAAAATTCCGGGGGCTGTTATTTTAGGGAGAGGTCTAGACCCGTCATTAATGCCTTTTAAGGAAAAAGATGGTAAAAAAGAGTTAATAACCATCGATAATATACTACTTGACAGTATTAATCATACGACACCGATGATGTTGTTAAGTGCTTCTATGCATACACTTTATCTGAATACCAAGGCGCTGGAATATGTATTTAAACATAATTCCGATATCAGTAACCAGTATAAAACCGTTGAAAATTATATTGCTGAGACCAAAGGTCAGCTGCAGGAAGGCTTACAAATGACTCCTGCATTGAAGACGGTAAAGCTGCAGATCATTGCGATGAGCATAGAGATTAATAGATATCTTACCAATCTTTTCAATACAGCCAATTCAAGAGGGGTTACTTTTATGTACGATGCCGGATTGAATAAAGGTTCAGAAGTACTGTTAACCAAATACTTCGAGACTCATCCGGAACGCGTAAGAACAGGAGGAGCTTATCTATGTTCCAGCCAGGAAGATGTTGATAAACTGGAACCTTATAAAGAGCCGGAGCATTATAAACCTGTATATTACGGGCATATTAAAGTGGTTTCAGATGGTTCCAACCAGGGATTGACAGGTTATCAGAGCGCTCCTTATCTGTGTAATCCTGCGAACAACACAGGGGTATTTAATTTTCCGCAGACAGGTATTCCGGCCCATACGATTCCTCCGAACTATAATACATTAATCAACAGCGTGGTCGCTGTAAAAGGCTGGCCGCTGATGGTTCATGCTAATGGAGATCAGGCCGTAACATTTGCCATTAATGCTTATCAGCGTAGTTTGGCTCAATATAGAGGTCCGGAGCTTCGTAACCGTATTGAGCACTGTTCACTGCTGACATCAGAGCAAATTACCAATATGCTTCAAATGGGAGTATCTCCAAGTTTCCTGATCGGCCACGTAGGCTACTGGGGCTATGCTTTTAAAGAAGTAATATTCGGGGAAAAAGCACAAATGCTTGATCTTTGTGGTTCAACGCTTGCTGCCGGTATGAGAATTACCCTTCACAGCGACAATGAGGTGAGTCCATTAGGTCCTCTGAGAATGATGGAACAATCCATTACCAGAATCATGGAAAAAAATCCAAACGATATTGAGGTCTTAAACAGCGCGGAACGTATTACCCCGGAGCAGGCCTTAATTGCCGTTACTTATGATGCTGCCTGGCAGTGTTATGCAGATAAATGGGTAGGATCGTTAAATGAAGGATACTTTGCTGATTTCGTTATTTTGGAACAGGATCCTCTTTCATTGAATACACCTTCATTACAGTATATGAAAATGAGAGACATTCCGGTATTGGAAACCTGGGTAGGCGGTATACCTGTGTATGTGAATCATAAGACTGAAAAAACACTAACAGAGAAAGATGTTGTTTTTTCAGATAAATCATAAAAGGTTCTGAAAAGAGCTTAAATAGTTGCTAATTAAATACCTATCAGAGCAGATTATTTCTGCTCTGATTTTTTGTTTTTAATTAAGAGGTTTTCTGCCGGTAAAAATATTGATCAGAACAACAATAATGGCAACAACCAAGAGTGTGTGGATTAAGCTTCCTGTGTCCATACCGGGAATGATTCCGAGCATTCCCAGTAGCCAGACAGCGATGCAGATGACTGCAACAAGCCATAATAGATTTCTCATAATATTATTTTTTGTGGTTAGTGTTGTGGTGTAGTGGCGGCTTCACTTTATTGATGCCTTAAACCTTTATGGTGATATTGGGTACTTTTATGATCGCTCTTATAGTTTGAATAAACTTTATCAGTAACAGTACTGTAATTTTTATTTGAAGACTGATCATTCTCTAACTGGGGCATGGGATAATGAAACTCCTTGCCGTTCTTATAAAGTTTATTGTCGTAAGTCCGGTAAATCTGGTTTTCTTTATAAGTGTTTCCGTCAGGTGCAAGATATACTTTGCTTTTCTTGCCTTTCTTTCGCAGGCCCATATAAAGCAAAGAACTTCCTGCTGCAAGAGCCAATGTAATTTTTACTATATTGTTCATACGATTGTGATTTGATTTTAATAATTACAATTTTTTTGCCATAAGATAGAAATGTGGTACTTTTTAGGCATATAAATATTTGATGAAAAGAAAAAGCCTGGCAGAGCCAGACTTTATTTGTTTCAGAGCGTTTGTTCTGTATGTTTTCCTTCCCTGATCTCTTCTACCATTTTGGCATTAAAGGCAGGAAGATCTTTTGGTGTTCTGCTTGTCACGAGTCCGGCATCTACTACCACCTCGCTGTCTTCCCACTGTGCACCGGCATTTTTTAGATCCTGGCTAATGGAGTTGACGGAAGTCAGATTCCTTCCCTCTACCACACCCGCGTTGATCAGTACCTGAGGTCCGTGGCAAATGGCTGCTACAGGTTTATGCTGGGCAAAAAAATCTTTTACAAAGGTGAGTGCTTTTTCATTGGTTCTCAGCAGGTCCGGATTAATAACGCCTCCCGGTAATACCAGCGCATCATAATCTGAAGCCGCTGCATTGTCGAGCGTTTGATCTACCGGATATTCCTTACCCCAGTCTTTTTCTGCCCATGCCTTAATACTTCCGGATTCAGGACTTACGATATGGGCGGTCCATCCCTGTTGTTCAAGATATTCTTTTGGTGAGCTTAATTCACTCTCTTCAAAGCCATGTGTGGCCAGTATTGCGATTTTCTTTGACATAGTACTGTTTTTTGTGTTAAGTATCGGAAGGTCTGTGACCTCCGATTACAACGTTCGATTGTTGTGTGATGATTAAATAAAAACTTCCCCCATGAGAAAGAGGATATCTACTTTTTTAAATCTTCAAGAACTTCAAATTTATCATGAGAAGCCTTAAGCTGATGAAGCTGATCCAGTACCACTCTCGAACTTTCCGGGCAAAGATCACCGCTGTCTAAAGCATCCTGATAAGCATCAATAGCAGCATTTTCACCATATACAACATTTCCTAACGTAGAGCCGGCTGTATCTGTGGCAAAAGAATTTTTAACATCAATCCATGCTCTGTGGATGGCTCCCGCAGCTGATCCGGATTGATCCGGTGTGCCTCCTCTTTCTGTAATCAGATTGCTCAATTCGTTTTTCATCTTGTGAGACTGGGCTACCATGGTATCATAATCTGCTCTCAGCTGTGGATACTCATCCCATACTTTGTCTTCCACTTTTGAAAATCCCTGAATTCTGTCGTTGGTAATGTTCAGTAAATCATTTAATACTGAAACTGTTTTCTCGTTGTTCATATTTTTATATTTTAAATTGGTACTATGAACTTTGCAAGCGCCGTGCCTCAAACACCATATCTGCAAAGATGTGGTATTTAAAAAAAACTTAAAATTTTGAAAACAAATCTTAATTAAAAATACCTGATGAACGGCAAAAACACCACAATTAAAAGTGGCACAGAGGTATAGAGAATTTGTGCTGCAAAGTTATGCTTCTCTGACAAGACATTTATCGGCCAATATTTTTGCAAGCGATGTTTTGATTGATCAGCAAACAGAATTGATAAAGGTTTCAGCTTCTTTAGATAGAGTAGAAGGGGTGCTTAATAAAAATATAATGTGGCATCCCGGAGTACAATGCCATAATTTTTTCTATATTTATAATAAGTAAGTATATGTTTTACTAATGGTTAGAAAAATGGCTTGTGTTTGTATTGTACACTCTAGAACATGCCTGTAAATAATATAAAAAAAGACAATGCCAATAAACCTAATACCTCCGGACGGAGGCCTGTTATATAAGGAAACAGATATGACTCAGTTTTTCCCTGAGCCCTTCAATGCAATAACAGCCCTATTATTTTTAGCCATCGCTATTTTCTGGACCTTTAAAATGAAAGGTAATTTTAAAAAACATCCTTTTTTAACCTACTGCCTGGTATTATTATATATTGGTGCCATAGGGGGAACGGTTTACCATTCTTTCAGGCAATGGCCGGTATTTATCATGATGGATTGGCTACCTATTATGCTGCTCTGTCTGTCTGCCGGATTTTATTTTATAGCGCAGAGTACCCGGTGGTACTATGCTGTTGTTCTGGTTCTGGTATATACAGCACTTATGGTGGGTTTGAGAAACTGGATTTTGGCAGATAACCCTTCTCTTTTTATCAACGTCAATTATGCCATCATGGCTTCATTGGTAGTTTTCTCGGTACTAAGGTATTTGATCTATACCCAATGGAAGGCTGGCAAATGGGTAGGCTTTGCGGTGTTGTCTTTTGTTTTTGCACTGACCTTCCGTATCGCTGATAAGTGGGAATGGTTCAGCTTCGGGACACATTTTTTGTGGCATACTTTCGGGGCGGTGGCGACGTTTTGTATGTTTAATTATATTTATCTTACCCGCGATATCATCAGGAAGGCGTAAGTTTTTAGATCTTTCATCAGATCATGACTGGAATTCTTTTTTTTATGCAAAGGTTCATTGATCATTTCGTTGTATTGTAAGTGAGCTAAGTGCTTCGGCTTCGTCGCTCATGAAGCGGTGTGCTTATCTATGTGTTTCTAGGAATCAGCAAAGTTCATTCTACATTTTTGCTATCTTAAAAATCATCAATTTCAAAAGTGAAAATCTCCGTCAAATATCATCAGGATATCATCTTTTTATTCACTAAATTCCTTAAAATTAGGGATTTCCTATCCTTATTTTTATTTGTAAGTTAGTGCCGCAAAAATAGTACGGGATAAAATATACAGAACAATTCTGATGAAGAAGGATTCGTATTATTTTATCGTTCACTGTTTTAAAAAAATTATACACCGCAAAACTAAATGTATTACAATGAAGAAGACACTGATTATTCTATCAATAGGCGCTTTGCTTGCCGCCTGCAACAAAAAGACTGAAGAGAAAACAGAGGCCGCTAAGGATACTGTCGCCATAGGAAATAGTACAGCCACAGAAAAATCTCCGGGAGAAACTCCTCAGTTTGACATCAACTCTGTGCCGGTTTCCACCGCTGAGGTAGGAGATTTTCCCTTTTTCAGTTTTCCCAAAGGACTGGACTTTCAAAATAAACCCGTACAAAGAAGCTTTGACAGGCTGTATTTTCCACTTAACGGAGTAATGACGCCCATAGAAGGAAAAGTATGGAAAACATATGTAGTCAATGGGAAAGATAATACGGAAGAATGGTCATTGCCGTATTTTTTGAAAAGTTATGATGATGCTATTACAAAAGTTGGCGGTGTGAAAATATTTGATGGTAAAGTTTCTCAGCCAGAGCTTGACAGAATAAAAGAAGAGGCCAAATACTTTGGTGAGGAAGGTTCTATAGATTATTGGAATGAACCCGTAAAAGTATATGTCATCAGAAGGTCAAATGGCGATGATATTTATATTCAGCTTTATGGAAATACCTCTACCGGAGCCATACAAATTTTACAGAAATCGCCGGTTGAGCAAGGCACAAAACCGTAGAGTGAAGATGGTGAAAATATAAGGTAAATCTTGTGACAATACAGACTTGCAGTTTGTTTTGCTTAAAAATCCCAACGAAAGTTGGGATTTTTTTGTTTTGATTTCAGCTATGGAAATGATCCTGATTTTAAGCTGATGAAATAAGGTTTTTTCTTTGAACTCGCTCCGAAGTCGGGAGACTTCGGAGAAGGGGAGATCATGAAAAGTCAAAAATTAAGAGATGAAGAAAGTAGGTATGTTGAAAATAGACTTGGATTGACTATTTGCTCTCATTTGCTTTAGAGGAGACAGCTTGTAGCTTTCGCATCAATTATAGCTTTCAGCAGAGGAATTCAACAGTAAAACCCCGATTTAAGATAATAGTTCTGAAGAAGGGAAGGCATAAAATCGTAGAGTAGACAGGTGAAAAATAAGTATCCAAAGATATAAATATCAATAACTATATTTATATCTTTGAACACAAAAACTGATAGGTGTTATGGATTTCGAAACGAAAGAATTAGAAGAAAGGAGCGATTATTTAGAATATGATCAAGTACAAGACTGGTATGTTGATAGTGAATATTTTCAAAATATTCAAAAAAAATTAAAAGGTAGTGGAGCTAAATTATTGGTTGGCCCTAGAGGGACTGGTAAAACACATCAAATGTTAATTACGCATTTGGAATGCATTAGTAATTCTGCACTGCCACTTTCTTTATATGTTAGTTTCAATAGATATTATCATTTAGAGCCGCTAATGTCAAGTGCACCAAATGCAAAGACTATTTTTCATACTTGGGTCTTAGCAAAAATAATTCTAGCAGTACATCAATTTTGTGAGAAAAGTAATTTTGATGTGACTACTATTCTAAAGGAAGCATATCTTCAAAAAGAATATTTAGAAAATTTTATTGGACAAGCTGAAAAAGGTGTATTTAGATTTGATGACGAAGAAATCCTAACTAAATTAAATGTTTCATCAATAAAAAATATAATAGAGGCATCTATTACTTTTTGTAGAAGAAAGCGTGCGATACTTCTATTAGATGATGCAGCATTGACTCTGACTCCTGAATATTTAGTTGAGTTTTTTGAAATTTTCATTAGCTTAAAATCACCTATAATTTCTCCTAAGGCATCCGTTTACCCTGGTACGACAGAATATGGTATGAAATTTCATTTAGGTCAAGATGCTGAAAAAGTAGAGTGCTGGATAAATGTAAGTCAAGATATGAGATCTTATAGTACTTTTATGGATAGTCTAATAGAAAAGCGCCTGTTTTTGGTTACAAAAGAAATTGATAAGGATGTCATAGAAATATTAAAATATGCATCTTTTGGGATACCTCGTGCCTTTATTTTCTTAATAAGGTCTTTTATTCAATCTACGAAGTCAACTAAACAAGCTCGATTTAATGAAGTTATAGATCAACATTCAGATTTAATTAAAGCAGAGTATTTATCTTTAAAAAGAAAGGTTCCCCAATTTTCCAATATTATCGAGACTGGAGATGTTTTTTTTGAAAATATTATTGATGCAGTAACTGAATCAAATAAAAGTAGTGAGGATCATAAGAATTTAGTAGTAGGTATTGAGAAATATGATAATAAAATGATAGACCGAATGGTTCAATTTCTGAATGAAGCAGGATTATTATATAAATATTCTAGTACTGTTAGCCACGGTGACGATCGTGAATATACTAGATTCTCTCCACACATAATTTTTCTAATTAAATCTAGAGCATTTAATAATGGGAGAGGTTTTGAAGCGAAAAAAATTCTTGAAAAACTTCTTGCTCCAGAAAAAAAACAACCATTAAGGCGAAAATATCAAAAATTATTATCTAGGGAACAAATTGATAGTTTAAAGTTAGATCTTCCTCCTTGTCCAAAATGTCAGACTCCACGTATACAAGATAATCAACGGTTTTGTCATAATTGTGGAGCTGAATTAGTTATGCCATCAGCATTTGAAAATTGTATGGAGTTAGATGTTAATGTTATACCACTAACATCTTTTCAGGCAGCGGCAGTAAAAGAGGCTAAATTTAAAAAAATTAAAGATTTTTATTCTGTTCAAAATCCCACTTCTGAATTAATTAAAGTAAAAAAGATTGGTGGTGCCAGATCGCAGTTAATTATTATGAAAGTAATGTCAATAGTTGATGAATTTTTAGCATAAAATTATGAGTTCAAATAGACAGGTAGTTATTGATGCTAATAATACATCAAACTGCAATAGCCTCCAAACTAATCAAATGTTTAATACTTCCTTTACGGAAACAGATGAGCCTCCAATTGATACTTATTTTAATAAAACTAGATCCCTAATTTTATTGATTAATCCCGCAGTGTTTAATGAACTGACTGCCAACTTGGTAGTCTTAGGCTATATTTCAGTGTTTGAAAGCTACATGAGAGAGATTATTAGAAGAACAATTTTAATAGATGATCAAGCTAGAAAAACTTGTGAAGCAATGCCCTTGTCATATGGTGCAGCTATAAGTCATACGGCTAACTTACTTCCTGAAGCAATTTTGGAAGATGTTTCGTTTGCAGGAAAGAATAACGTTAAAGATTCTTTGAAAAATTTTTTGGGTATAAAAGGTCATTTACCGAATTCTTTGTCAGAAGCATTAAATGAATTTGCTAAAGTATGTGAGATTAGGCATTGTTTAGTACATCGTTTTGGAAAGTTAGGTACAAAAAATGCTATAAAATTAGGGCTTTCAGATCATTCGCCTTGTATTGAAAAGCCTCTTAGGCTTACATATGCATTGCTTCAAGAAATACAGCTTACTTGTAATGTAGTTGTGAAAGAAATAAATAATTATATATTTAATAGTTTGCTACAGAGGTTAATCTTGGATGATAATAAAAAAATAACATCAACAATTTGGCATTGGAATTATAATCAAGATCGTCGTATCTTTGTACCTTATTACAAAACATTTGTGTCAACTTTAGAAGTTCCACCAAACCATGTAAATGTGTTGGACGCTTACAATATTTACAGAAATTTTTATAGATCCTTAACATGATGAAAGAATGGAGTAGCTTTTACACACCAAAATCATTAGCTAAAATGATTATTAATATGATACCAGATGATTATGATCCTGAATTAGTTATTGATATATGTGCAGGAAGTGGTAACTTTTTAGAAATGGCTACAAATAGATGGAATGCAGAAATAATAGCAGTAGATATTCATCAGATTAAAAAACTACAGATTAAAAAATGCTCTAAATATTTATTAGATGCTTTAGATATTAGCAATTTAAAATTTATTAGCAAACGAAACAAAAAATTGATTTTAGCCAACCCACCATTTGGTAAATTAGAGCAAGAAATAATTACGTTTTGTAATAGACATCCTGATTTACAGGGTGTTGCTATTAAATCTAAAAGGATTGAAACTAATATGATAATTTCTAATATGTCACTTTTAATGCCTGGTGAAATTTTTGCAGCTATTTTACCAGAAAATATTTTCTCTTCTGAAAAACTTGTAGAGTTCAAAAATTTGTTTATTTCCTATTTTGAAGTTATATATTTAGGTGAGCCCCAAATTTACTTTTCAGGTAGTGAAGTAAAGACAAGAATTTTTATTGCTAAATATTTAGGCCATTCTTCAATCTCTAAAAATGATAAATTTTTAAAAACTAAAACTTTTGATGAGCATAAAATTTTTAGAGGTATAGATAATTCTAAAATCATTAAAAGTCTCCCTGATAATGCAAATAGAGATAATTATCAACAGGTAGTTCATTTTAGTAATAAAGAAGCTATTTTACATTTAGATTGTTATGTGAATTTTAATAAGTATGATGACAAATTTATTTTAAAAAAATCAGATATACTTATTTCACGAGTTGGAAGAAATTCGGGAAGAGTTTTCAAAGTTAGTAGTTCTTTTATTGGACAATTGTTTTCTGATTACTTTTATATTATAAGAGGAAATAATTCTTTAGAAAATGATTATGAACTAAAAAAGTTAGAGTTAATTTTACTGAATAAATTAAAGGGATTAACAGCTAAATATATATGTAAAAAAGATATTGAAGATGCTTTATTAGAACTTAATACCATATAGATATAATATTTATAAATCCAAATTATAATTAAATAATTTCTTAATGAAAAGTTATTGATTGGTATTTTTTGTATTGAAATCGTTAATATATTTTTTCATATCAAAATCAAAGAGTTCTTGTATAGTAATATTAAGTTCTTTGCAGATTATAAGTAGAGTATCATATCGGGGATTGGTATTACCTCTTTCCAATTCTCCTATGGTTTTTTTTGCATGCCCAGTTCTTAAACCTAGTTCTTCTTGTGAAATAGGTTTATTTGTCTCGGGATTTATTACTTTCTTTCTTAATTCAGAAATTCTATAACCAAGAGCTTTTTTACAGTTATTAAGTTCGATCTCATTCATTAACTGTAAAATTCTAAGATTATGTTTAAAATTTAGGATACTTATAAGTATCCCTTTTTGTTTTTTTTTGTATATTTATAAAAAAATACAAACAATGAAAAAAAGCAGAACAAACTTCGATCCCCGGTTTCGGGCAGAAAAGAAGAACTCCGGCTTGCAGCTGATAGAAACTTTCTTTCAGTTCAATGAGCTGGATGTTTCCAAAGAAAGGCTCAGCAACATTATGAATTATGCGGTAAAGAGAAATAGCTGGATCCATGAAGATCCGGCGGTGATCTTCCAGTTTCATCAGTCGATGAGGTCATTGATCCGGGCAGGCTATCTCATGATGCTGAAGAACAGAAAATGGACGGTCGATACACAATCGGAAAAGATTTCCCCTTGGGTTCTTGGCCTTCTTTCGGAGAAAGAATACCGGAATCCTCTGCTGGTTTTCAAAAAAGCATTCAGTGCCTACACCCTCAAAGAATTTGATTATTTTATGTCCGGAATCGTCTATTTTTCAATGGGTGTTTATGAAAATCTACCGGAAAGAAATATCGTGATGCCCTACATCCATATGGTGAAAATGCTGGATGCGGCACATCTTATTCTTCAGAGAAGAAGAGAAAAGAAGATAGCTGAAACCCATTAAAAATAAAAAATGCCCCTTTTTCAGGGGCATTATATTATTGAGCTTTTACTTGCTCTATCTTTATGTAAATTTTAGAAAGGTTGGGTTGGGCACTCCCTGAGGTGGGGGCTCCTGCCATAATGGTTGCGGTATAAGCAGTTTTTGAAGAAGCGTTGCTGTCTATCCAGGTATATCTTCTATGCTCAGGTCCGCCACTGGAACCATCTATAATCCCTACGTTCCCCCAGTAAGCGCTTCCTACTGCTCCGGTGCCTTGAGGAAACCAGGTAGCTGTTGCATCTCCCATACCGCCCCATACTCCTGAAGTAATATTGTTGGTAGTTTGAGCTGCTCCAATATAACCGCCATATTCGGTATTGTAATTCCAATATAGATTTACGGTAGAACCTGTATTGTTAAATAATTGTACATTAGGAATGGCAGCGGTTGTACCACTGGTGGTGTCAAATATTACTCTGATCGAATACTTACCATCCGGGGTAGCAAGAGGGAAGGTATAAGCTTGTTTCCCATTGGAATCAGTTGTCAGAGTAGGATATCCCATTGCTGCAACAGGTGCAATGTCTGCACGGCTGCTATTTCCCACTGTAGCGGTACAGTTTTGCGCTGCTGTTAGGAAAGAAACCGTACTGTTGGTCATCGGAATAGTCATGTCATTAGCAGTGGTGGGAGTTCCGCTTACTGAGAATACCAGTTCGCCATCACCAAACTCTAAAGTTCCCGGTCTTAACTGGAAAGTCAATCCGTTGATGGTAAAAGGAGTTCCTGAATTATATGCTCCACCGTTTCCTCCGCTATAAGTAACTCTCAGGTTTCCGGTGTAAGGAGTACCGGGAGTATAAGTAGAAGGACTTAAGTAAGCTGTGGTACACTGTAATGTAGAAATTGCCGGAGCTACGGCATTGGTTGCCTGTGTCAGTCTTTGCCATACTGTTCCGTCAAAATAATAATAACCCATAGCAGTAACATTGATACGTTGCCCTGTGGCATCTCCGCCGGTGACGTCCGTAATATAAATTAATGCGCCTGTCTGATTGGTGCCATAGGTAGCGGTATTGGCTGTAAGCTCAGCTCTGGTAAGCCTTGGGGCCTGTAATCCGAATGTTTGTGTGTTATTCGTAATCACTCCTGAAGTGTCCCTTGTGGCAGATACATCCAATGTTGTTTTAGGTGAAGCTGTGTTGATCCCTACTTGGGCAAAAGAAATACCTGAAATAAGAATAGCAGTGAGATGTGTAAATTTTGTTTTCATATGAGGGTGTATTTTGTGTGAACCAAATATAATTCTTTTTTTTGTGAAAAATGAAAAAAAGAAGTTTGTGATTGATAAAAATTAACTAATTGGTAATATTGAGTATCATTATGATATGTTTTTTAAGATAAAAATTTAATTTTTTTTATCGGCTAATTTTCATTTTTTTATGAGCAATAAAAGGCACAAGAGCTTTTAAACACTTTAGTTATGTAAGCTAATCTGCTTTGTGTATAAGAAGTCCACTAAAGTTTTGTAGAAAATCGAAGATATTCATGTTATGTGAACTTCGTTATGTAGTGTTTCCTTAAACTTTGTGAAACGTACTAAAGTGTTTAAACAATAAAATTTTTCTGCCTTTGCGGGTTAATTTTAAAAAAAAATTCTGTAAAATTCACAGCCTGATTCTTTTAATGTTGAAAGAAAGAGGATTTACTTATATTTGCCGCAAAGCAAATTTAAATGTTCAAAAAAGTAAGCACTGTATTTATCCTTGGCTTTTATACGGTATTTTGTTCGGCCCAGCAGGTCCGGCCTTCCCAATCATCTGAAATTTACCGTGAAATCAAAACGCTGAAACATCTTCCTAAAGTTTTATACCTTGCAGCTCATCCCGATGATGAGAATACGGGATTGCTCTCCTGGTTAATCAACGACCAAAATGTAGAAACGGGCTATCTGTCTTTAACCAGAGGTGATGGCGGGCAGAATTTATTAGGCACAGAACAAGGTGCTGCATTGGGTTTAATCAGAACGCATGAGCTTTTGGAAGCAAGAAAGTTAGATGGTGCCCAACAGTTTTTTACCCGTGCGATTGATTTCGGGTTTTCTAAAAATACGACCGACACTTTTAAACAATGGAATGCAGACAGTATTACAGCAGATGTAGTCTGGGTAATCCGTAAATTCCGTCCGGATATTATCATTTGTCGTTTTCCTCCTACTGCTGCGGCAGGGCACGGACAACATGCAGCTTCGGCTGTGGTAGCGGAAAAAGCCTTTAAGCTGGCAGGTGATAAAACGGCTTTCCCGGATCAACTGAAATATGTCAATGCGTGGCAGCCAAAACGCGTATTGTGGAATACTTTCCGCTTTGGTGGAGTGAATACCACTGCTGAAAACCAACTGAAAGTGACCGTTGGGCAATATGACGCTCAACTGGGAATGGGTTACGGAGAATTGGCCGGATTAAGCAGAAGTTTGCATAAAAGCCAGGGAGCAGGAACACAGTCTGTAGCCGGGATCAGAACAGAATATTTTGCCCACGTTGCCGGTGAGCCTGCAGAAGCAACTCTTTTTGACGGAGTTACTAAAACCTGGACTTCACAAGGAAACGCTGATATTGATCAGTCATTAGATCAGATTATTTCTGCTTTCAATTTCAATCATCCAGACCTCAGCTTACCTGCTTTGCTTGCTTTGCGAAAAAAGGTCATGGCAATCAAAGATGGAGATTTTAAAAAGGATAAAATTAAATCTCTTGATCATATTATTTTAAGCTGTGCCGGATTTATGGGTGAGGTTGTTACCAATCAGGCTGAAGCGGTTGCCGGAGATCATTACACTTTCAGGTTAAATCTGATTTCAAGAGCTGCAGATCCTGTTATTTTAGAGGATGTACAATGGCTAAGTCAATCAGAAAACTTCAACCGAAAACTATCAAAAGATTCTTTAATTACCATTCAGCACGACATTCAGATTCCTGCTGATGCAGCACTCACAGAACCTTACTGGTTGGCAAAACCTCCCGTGAATGCCGCCACTTTCTCCGTTCCCAATGATACTTTAATCGGTTTACCGGAGGCAGAATCACCGCTGAATGTTTTACTTGGTTTAAAAATCGGTTCAGAAAAGTTTCAGGTTAAGCTTCCTTTATCTTTCAAGAAATTAGATCCGGTGCGTGGTGATGTGGTCGAAGCTTTGCGCATTGTTCCTGCACTGGAACTGAAATTTACACAGTCACTTTATTGGGTCAAAGAAAATGAAGATTTACGTTTGAGTTTACATTTTAAGGTGAATTCCAACAAACCGTTCAATAAAGGTGTTTTGAACCTTATGTATAACGGAGAAAGATTAGGAAGTGCTGAAGTAAATTCTGTAAAAGAGAAAGATTTTACTTTCGATTACGTTATTCCAAAAGCTAAGCTTGCTTCCCTAAGCTCAAACCGTTTGCAACTGGACGCCAATTATGTTGCAGATGGGGCTATCTATAATAAAAAACAAATATTAATTCAGTATCCGCATTTGCCTTCCCTGCAATATTTTGCGCCTGCCACTGTGACAGTAATGAAAGGCGATATTCAGGCGAAAGTAAAAAAAGTAGGTTACATACAAGGTGCGGGTGATTTTATTCCCGAGTTTCTGCGCATTGCAGGTGTTCAGGTAGATATCCTGAAAGACGAAGATTTTTATGGAAACATAGATGAATCCGGCGGAAACGGCAATCAAAACAAACTATCACAATATGATGCCATTGTATTGGGTGTTCGTGCCAATAACACCGAAAAAAAGCTGGGCCGCTGGATGCCGTTTTTATGGTCCTATGCCAAAGCCGGAGGTAATCTGGTGATGCAGTATAATACCAACCAGGATACAACCGTTGACAAATTGGGAATGTACAATTTCACTATTGCCAATAAGCGTGTTACTGAAGAAAATGCTGCGGTTAGGTTTTTAAATCCCAATCATAAATTACTGAACTTTCCGAATAAAATAACTGCGGATGATTTTAAAGGCTGGGTACAGGAACGTGGTGCCTATTTCCCTGCTCAATGGGATGCCGCATATGAACCGCTTTTTGAAATGCATGATACGGATGAAGAGCCTCTTCAGGGATCAACTTTATATGCCAGATACGGAAAGGGTAATTTTATTTATACACCGTTAGCATTTTTCAGACAGTTGCCTGCGGGAAATGTAGGAGCTGCACGTTTATTTTTAAACTTTTTATCTGCACAGAAAAACTGATGAACAAACAACTTAAAAACTGGAATATCTGGTACATACTATTAGCCGTTGCATTAGCAGTACAGATCGTATTTTATTATGGGTTTACTAAATTCTGGGCATGAGTAATATAGATTGGACGGTTCTTATTGTTACACTTGTTGCAGTGGTGGTTTACGGCGTATTCATCGGTCGTGGCCAAAAAAGCAACGAATCCTACCTGAAAGCAGATAATAAAATGCCCTGGTATATTGTGCTCATCGGTATTATGGCTACCCAGGCAAGTGCCATTACATTTCTTTCAGCACCGGGCCAGGCTTATACAGACGGAATGCGCTTTGTGCAGTATTATTTTGGTTTGCCTTTGGCGATGATTGTGATCTGTATTACTTTCATCCCGATTTTTCAACGCTTAAATGTTTATACTGCCTATGAATATTTAGAAAACCGTTTTGATAAAAAAACAAGGGTGCTCACTTCACTGCTTTTTCTTTTTTCCAGAGGGTTATCAACCGGAATCAGTATTTACGCTCCGAGTATTATCTTATCAAGCGTTTTAAACTGGAATATTTATGTAACCAATGTTTTAACAGGTGGCATTCTGTTGATCTACACTTATATTGGAGGTGCAAAAGCGATCGCTCACACCCAGAAATTACAGTTTCTTATTATTCTCGGAACTATGGCTTTTGCAGGGTATCTTCTTATTCAGAATATGCCGGATGGAATCGGTTTTAATGATGCGCTGTATCTGGCGGGGAAATCCGGGAAGCTTAATGTCATCACCACGGAATTTGACTGGAAAGATAAATACAATATCTGGAGTGGAATAATTGGTGGTTTTTTTCTGGCGCTTTCTTATTTCGGGACAGACCAGAGCCAGGTCGGTAGGTATATCACTGCAAAAGATAATACTAATGCAAAAATGGGCTTGCTGCTGAACGGATTGGTTAAAATTCCGATGCAGTTTGCTATTCTCCTGATTGGTGCTTTGCTTTTCGCTTTCTTTTCTCTGAAACCGGCTCCGATTTATTTTAACGAACGTTCCTATCAGCATTTAAAGGAAGCAAATCCTGAACAGGCTGCGGCTTTTGAAAAAGAACATCAGGATTTACAGTTAAAATTTAATGCAGAATCGAAGGAAATTCTCAAGTTAAAAGAAACGCATTCTCCACAACTTCAAAAAACAATTCAGGATTTTAAAAATACACAGACAGAAGTCAAAGCATTACACAGCAGGGTAGAGGAAGCTATCAATCATTCCAACTATACTACGGAGAAAACAGATACGAATTACATTTTCCTGTATTTCGTAAAAAATACATTGCCTGTAGGGATGATCGGTTTACTGTTTGCCGTCATTTTTCTGGCCAGCTGGGGTTCCATTTCGGCCGCGCTTAATTCCCTTGCTGCCTGCTCATTAAAAGATGTTCATTTACTATTTAAAAAAGAACTTCCTGATGAGAAAACCGAATTGAAGTACAGCCGCCTGCACACTTTAGCATGGGGTATTTTCTCAATCGGTGTGGCCATGTTTGCCACGCAAATGGGTTCTCTCATTGAAGCGGTTAATGTATTAGGTTCTCTTTTCTACGGTCCGATCCTGGGAATTTTTCTGGTGGCATTTTACTATAAAAAAATTGACGGACCGAATGTATTTATTGCTGCAATTTTATCAGAAATTACGGTCATTGCCATTTATCAGTTTGATATTGTTTCCTTCCTTTGGCTTAATGTAATAGGGGCAGCAGCGGTGATTATATTTTCAGCAATCGGATTGCTGTTTTATAAGCAGAAAACAGTAAATTCGTAAGCAAATAATAATAAAAACAAACAAATAAAATATTATGAAAACAATGATTAAATCAGCTACTGTACTTTTTGCAGCAGTGACGCTTTCCGTAAACGCTTTTGCACAGGAAACTAAAAAACCTGCCAGCCCTCCGGCTACTGCTACAGGAAAAATTAAAGATGCAAACATTACAATTGCCTATAGCAGTCCTTCAGTAAAAGGACGTACAATCTGGGGTGGTTTGGAAGCTTATGATAAAGTTTGGCGTGCAGGTGCTAATGAAGCCACTACTTTCGAAACGGATAAAGATATTACCGTTCAGGGTAAAAAACTGCCTGCAGGTAAATACAGCTTTTTCTTAATCCCTAAACAAAGCGGAACCTGGACTGCGATTTTTAACAAGGAGCCAAAACAATGGGGTGCTTATAAATACGAACAATCTAAAGATGCTTTACGTGTTGATGTAAAAACAAAGGCTTTGCCGGCAACACAGGAAACTTTAGTTTATAAAATAAACAATAATGGATTTACAATGGATTGGGATAAAATCTCAGTGCCTGTAGAGATCAAATAAATGTAAGTATAAGAAATGAAAATCCCGGATTAACCGGGATTTTTTGTTTGTCATTTTGATATTGTATCCAAGATTACTGTCATTACATCGAAAAAAGTGTAATTTATTTTTGAGCAGTCAAAAGTTGGTTGATTTTCAAAATCATTTCCTTAGCATTCTGATTGGTCGGATCAAGTTCCAATGATTTCTGATAGTCGTTTTTTGACAATGTATATTCTTTTTTGTTAAAATAAGCTTCACCACGACTGTCATATACATTTCCTGACGTTGGAAATTCATTGACATTTAAGTTAAAAATCTTAAGTGCTGCCTCTGATTGGTTGTCTCTTAGCAATTCATAGCCAAGTTCGTTGAGTTCGTTTTCATTGGAGAAGTTGTAGCCATTGGGATTATTCTTTTTCAGTTCCTGGTACAATGCAATTCCTTTGTCAATATTTTTTAAACATTCCTTTCTGATGGTTAAGGCAATGGATTCTTTTTGAGGCTCAATGGGATAATTTTTCCATTGGTTCAAACTGGCAATACTTAAAAGAATTTCATCGATGAGTTTGAAATTATTGCCGTTAGTCATTACAACCAGACCGTTTCCGTCTTCAACACTTCCAATATAGTAACACGCAAAACCTTCATTCCCACCACTGTGTCCGAAATATTTTGTGCCTTTGAAATCATTCAGAAACACGCCGTAATTATTTTCAATTCTCTTTACAGACATTTCCTTTGATAAAACTTTATTCGATTTGCCTGCAAATGACAATTGGGTTTCGATGATATATTTTGCCAGATCATTGGGGTTGGTCCATAAACCGGCTGCTGCTTTTTCAGGATAAATATGATATTTACCTTTTACTTCCTTTCCGTTAACATAAGCCGTTGCCAGTAATTTTTCTTTATCTGAAGAAGGCGGTTGATTATAAGAACTTTCATTCATCCCTAAAGGGGTCAAAACATTTTTCAACATATAATCTTCATACTTTTCTCCTGTAGTATTTTCAAGGATTAATTGTGAAATGGTTGTTCCCCCTCCTGAATATTGAAATTTAAGGTTGGGCTCAAACACAGACCGCACCGCAGGAGAATTGGCAGGTTTTTGTCCATCGAGAATTTGTAGGAGAGTAGGTAATTCTTTCCCTCTTTGATAGCCTCCGAAACCATGAACGGATAAACCTGCTTTATGGCTTAACAGATTAGCAAGGGAAATTTTTTTGCCTTTTGAAACCGAGTCGTATGGAAATTTCCAGGTTTTTAAATACTTATTGATGTCATTGTCCAAGTTTAATTTTCCTTGTTCAACCAATTTTAAAAGACCGAGACTGTTGATAGACTTGCTAATAGATGCGGCCTGAAACAGCGTTTGCTGAGTTGCTTTTCTGTTTTCAGCAACATCTGCATAGCCATACGCTTTTATCCATTCTATCTTATAATCTTTTATGACCGCAATGCTTACTGCATTCATGTTGTAGAAAGCCATTCTTTCTTTTAGCGTCCACTTTTTTGTTTTCGATGTATCCCAGCTCAGCAGATTATCTTCGAATGATTTTATTTTATCCTTCACACTTTGGGCGAAAATATTCAATGATAAAGAAAGCAGTAGGATGAGGTGTATTTTTTTCATTTAGAAATATTGAATTGGTTATGTATGTAATAAGACAATTCAAAAGAAGATGTTGTTACATTTTGTACTTGTTTTACTTTTCCGTTTGCCTCTCCATTTTTTCTGTCATTTCTTCGTTCCCCCAAGACCTATTGCTTTTTTATAATAATCTAATGCTACATCATATTGCTGATTGGTATAATACACTTCTCCCAGACTATCCAATAGACTATTTTGTCTTGTATAAAAAAAGGGGAATCATTTTCGATTCCCCTTTTATATTTTATATTAAGCCTCAATAAATTCCAAAAGATCTTTATTAATGGTTTCGTGCTCCGTAGTAGGCATTCCGTGAGGGAAACCCGGGTACGTAATCAGTTTTCCGTTTTTCAACAGTTTTGCAGATTTAATGGCAGAGTTTTCGATGGGAACAATTTGATCATCTTCTCCGTGAAGAACCAAAACAGGAATATCTACAGCTTTTAAATCTTCAGTAAAGTCAGTCTCGGAAAATGCTTTGATTCCGTCATAATGTGCCACGATTCCGCCCATCATTCCTTGTCTCCACCAGTTTCTCTGTACTCCGTCTTTTACATTAGCTCCTTCTCTGTTGTATCCGTAGAAGGGGAAAGTCAAATCAAAATAAAACTGGTTTCTGTTATTCAAAGTCTGTTCTCTGATTCCATCAAAAACTTCCATCGGAACACCGTCAGGGTTGTTTTCACTTTTTACCATTACTGGTGGAACGGCGCTGATTAAAACTGCTTTTTTGGCTCTTCCGTTAGAATATTTATGAACGTAACGGATCACTTCACCCCCTCCTGTAGAGTGACCAATGTGAACGACATCTTTCAGATCAAGGAATTCAACCAATTCTGCAGCGTCAGAAGCATATTGCTCGATGGTGTGATTGTAAATATTCTGGCTGGAACGACCGTGGCCTCTTCTGTCGTGTGAAATTACTCTGTACCCTCTCTGAAGGAAGAAAATTACCTGTGCATCCCAATCGTCTGATGATAATGGCCATCCGTGGTGAAACATTAATACTGGCCCTTCTCCCTGGTCTTTATAAAAAATCTCTGTTCCGTCTTTTAATTGTAATGTGCTCATTGTTTTGAATTTTTAATGTTGGGTTAATTTATTTGATAAGTATTTGTTTTCTTATTTCTTTAGCAAATGTATGGTGGATAAAGCAGATAGAAATTAATCTAGTTTAATTTCGTGCATTTTTATAATTTTTTTTTATTCTGATAGTTATTTTTATCTTCCACTCGCCCCACTTATCATGCTGCTTTCAAAATCTGTATCTACTTTCTCTTCCAAAGTAACGCAGCCACCTAATTTTTTTATGATTGTAAAAAAACATGAAATTCTAGAAAGAATGATCGAAAACAATGGAGGTTGAAAAGGGAAAATACAACATGATGAAAGAGTTTGTCTGGGGTATGTCAAAGAAAATGAAGCAGATATTATTTTGCTTGGTTCAGGATTGTAAAAAAGTTTGAAAATGAGATTTAAAAAAAATGTAAAAATATAAACCGAAAATATGAAGATAATTGATCATTACGGCTGTGGCAGAGGGCTTCCGGAGATTGAAATTTACACACTTTTGCCTAATTTGCAGCTGTAAAATAAATTTATGTTTCAAAATATTATCAAAAACATCTCACGATTTGTTACTTTAACAGAAGAAGAGGAAAACATTTATGAAGGTTTGCTCACACTTCAGAAGTACCCGAAGAAAACACACCTTCTGCGTGAAGGAGAAATTTGTCAGTTTGAAGGTTTTATAAAGCAGGGCTGTACACGAACATATTATCTTGATGAAAACGGTTTTGAAGTGACTCTTCTGTTTGCTGTTGAAGATTGGTGGATTACGGATATTGATTCTTTTAATAATAAAACGCCTTCGAAGATTTTTATAGAAGCCCTGGAAGATACCGAAATTTATATTTTGAATCCGGAAACCAAAGAGGAATTACTGCAGAAGGTTCCGAAGTTTGAAAGAGCATTCCGGCTGATGATGCAGCGGTATGTGGTGACGCTTCAAAATCGCCTTATCAATACAATTTCTCAACCTGCCACTGACCGTTACCTGGAATTTATCAGAGTTTATCCTACCATCCCGCAGCGTGTAGCGCAGTATTATATTGCATCATACCTTGGCGTTTCTAAAGAGTTTGTGAGTACAATTCGAAAACGTTTAGCTAATAAAGAAAAACAGAAACAATAAGCAGAAAATTTTCCTTTCCCGAGGTGAAAACGAAAATTCTAAGAATTTTTAGGGTGGTTTATACAAAATGTGTAAATCACTTTTTTATTGAGAATACAAGAAAAAGTCATTTATTAAACCAGTTCAATTTCTGAGATTTTTATCAGGTCTATATTTGCTTTATTAATTTAAACAATAAGAAAATGTTACAGGAAAACAAAACAGCAGAAGGCTTGGGAATGCCTTGGGAAGATATCTACGGATATGCACAGGCGGTAAAAAAAGGAAATACCGTTTGGATTTCAGGTCAGTTGGGTCACAACAAGAAAGGCGAATTGGCAGAAGGAATGGAAGCACAAATGAAACAAACTTATGCAAACATCAAAGAATTATTATCAAGGTATGATATGACGATGGAAAATGTGGTGGAAGAAGTGATCTATGCAATGGATATGACGACGGCTTTTGAGGCGAGGAAAAATTTCAAAACAGAATTTTATGATAACCCTAAAGCTGTTGCCAGTACTATGGTTGGAGTAAGCGGACTTGCATTGCCTGAACAGCTTGTTGAAATTAAAGTTATAGCAACTGTATGATTTTGTAGACTTTAAGAGGAAAAGAAGATGAAAACGGATGCGGATTGATAAAACTGATTTATTGTAATATTGATGAGGTTTTCAGATAAAAAATCAGAGCAGAAATAATCTGCTCTGATTGTATTTTTTACTTACTGATAAATGCCTTCTAAAAACAGCATATACCTTCCGGGTTGAAATTCTCCATATGAAAACAGACAGATCACATCATTCTTTTTCAGATAATGAACTTCTAATCCTTCTTCAGATACGTATTTTTCAATAAAAGTATTTTTTACATTAAATTTATTTTCTCTGACGATGGTTTCAAAGCTTTCATCATCTATTTCTTTTTTTAAATCTCTTAACGGACTGTTGTAAAAATCAATCAATTTGATTTTCTGATTTTCAATTTCAAAAATTTCTTTTAGGCATTCTTGTTCATCGCCATCAAATAATTTTTGCCTGGTTATTTCGTTTTTTCTGATCATATTTTTTTAGTTTAGATTTAATATATTAATTTACTAAAGGATATGTTCTTTAAGCTTCAATTTAAAATTATTGTGCTTCTGAAATCAATTTTTCTATTAACTTCCAATCTACATTTTCATCAAAATGATCCCAATCTGAAATTTGGTTTGGTCTGTTTTCAGGGGGTAAAGGAGATACGTAAAATATACATCGGTAAGCAGTTTCCCTAATATTAACTTCAGTATTTTTATTTTCGAGAATTGAATAAAGTGTTTTCATAACTGATGCTTTATTCTGTTTACGATATGTGTTTGCCCAACTGATCAGGGCATCTGATCGTACGTCATCGTCTTTATCATAAGAAAACATTTCCCATGCTTTATCTCTAAATTCTTCCATTCCCCAATAAAAGCACAAAACTCTGATGGATGCACTGCGTGCTTGCTCGTTGGGATCGTCGCATATTTTTACAATCGTATTCTTTAACTGATTTTTTTCCTGAGGTGTCCAAGAATATTTTTTTCCGCAATCTATTAACAAATCATATAATTCGTTTCCGTCTGATTCATTTTCAAGTAATTGCTGCATTTCTTTTACATTCATGATATTTGTAATTAATTTTTTATTGTTTTATTTATTTCTTCTTTTAATTTACTTAAATCTTTTAGTAAATCTTCAAATTCCTGATAGTTTAATGGGTTTTTAGACATCTGGCTTTTTAAAGCTTTCGTAGCATTTATAATACTGTTCATTGCTTGTTCATTTTCAGCCAGATGATCATAAGGAATTCCATTTGAATCTAAAATTTGCTCTCCTCTTTTCTCCTTAATTACAGCAGCTAAATCATCTGGTGTTAGATTTTTTTTAATACTGTTCCGAGCTTTTTCAAGCTTTCTCTTTAAATCCTGCAAATGATGAGAAAAATCCAAATCTCTCCATTTCTTTAAGAAATTATTTCTATAGTTCTGCCAATCAATTACTCTTTGCAGTTCTTCGGGAGTAAGCGGAGGTTTGTTTTTTCCTGTTGAAGTCAATTGGTCCTCTGGATATCCTGTGGTTTTTACTTTTTCAACCTGAACTACCTCTTCCTTGCTATTGATTGGTGTACTTTCTTCTCCTAAGTCTTTAATTCCTGATGTATGTTCACCTTCTGTAATAACTTTTGACTCAGCTAAAGTAGTGTTTTTTGATGTTTTAGCGATAGGTTTTATATATCCTTCTTTTATTAAATCATTGATAGATACCGGAAGTTCATATTGAATACCTCCGCCTTTTTCTCCAAACCAAGGAATGATTTCCCCTTCACTGACTAGAGGTATGTCTTTCAGAACTTTATACCTTGTATATGGTTTACTATCTGTCCCTTTAGATAAAGCTCTGTCTGTATAAGGAGTACCATCTTTTCCTGCAAAGGTTCCTTTATCCTGGAAAACTCCATTTTCATCGATCCATCCGCCGTATCTGTCAAAAATAGTTCCTTCTTTTAAGGTAACCTCTATGGTACCTGTTGCCCCACGGTTCGGAGGCCAGTTTTCATTGAGATTCTTATCCGTAAACAATTGTTCTAATTGTTTCCAGTTTTTATTTTTAAATAAATTATAAGCCTGTTTTGCGATTTCATCAGATGGGAAACCGGTTTCAACGGATTTCAGGAACTGATTAAAATCGGGTTGTTTATAAGTATTCTCCAGAGCGTGTACTGCCGGTCTATTGGTGGCTGTATTATTAGGTGTTTTTCCGCCCGTTAAATTCTCAGGCGTATCAATAAACTCACTATGCTGCTCCGGATTGTAAGGTTTTTTTGAGGTTTGCCTTTTTACCTTTGGCAGTTTCTCTAATTCTCCTCCTTTTAAGTTTTTACTGCTTAGCATGACCAATCCTGCAGTTAATGTCAGCTGTCCTAAAATTTTAACAATCGCATCTATTTTTTCTGCAGTAGTTAAGTTTTTATTATCATGGATATCTTGTATGCTTTCCAAGCCATCAACTGTAATCATCACTGCAGCAGTGCCATTAAGGGCAAAATCAGTTAAAATGATATACTGCATCCCTGTTGATGATATTTTTATAATAGAGGAAGCCTTAGCGATGCTGGACAATGAGCCTGCCATTCCTAAAAAGCTGGAAGCTATCATAATGACATCTAAAGTCAGGGTTTCATTGGTCAATGTTCCTTTTTGTACTTTATCAATAATGCTGGCAGTTCCGGAAGTGGCACCTGTGGCACCTGCAGCTATAAATAAGTAAGGAGCAATAGGTGCTGCCGGCGTAAATGAAGCAACCAATCCTGCTACTGCGAAACCTAAAGAAGCCCAACCCGCTCCCGTGGAAAGCGATTCCATGAACGATGCTCCATTAGTAGTGAAATTCCCTTTTAGAGTAGGATAACCTAATCTATTGGACGGAATTTCATAAGCCAGAATCCCATCCGGATAGGTGTTTCTGCTGTCAAATTCTTCAAATAAATCTTTTAAATTATTTCCTTCATAAGTACGCTGATGCTGTACACCTGGAGTAAGATCTGTTAATACATAATTGCCCGGATTCTTTTTGCTTTTTCCTATAAACAAATTGAGAGACAAGGTTTCTGTTGTTTCCTCATTGATGGCTACGGCATTAATAGCTAATGCTGTTTGGGGAGCAATGGTATTAAAGCTTTTGTCAATGTTTTTCTTATAGTCTCGTATGTTTTTTAGAGCCTGATAATCATCCTTGGGTAAGATAACCTGTCGGTAAGATGCTTCCTGTCCTGTCAGATTATTATTTTTGTCTAATACCAGACAATGAATGGTATAAACTCCTGTTAGTGAGTTTACAAAAGTAGCTGTTGTCTGAGCCGAATTCATATTCCAGCCATCACGGCCAAAGTATTCTCCTCTTTTATAACCGTAGACATCCGCATTTTTAGCATATTCTACTCCCATTTCTTTTGGAGTATTGATTTCAGCAAACCAGAAATAATGATGATCTTTAGGAATAGGCCGTCCTTTAATCGAATAATACAAACGTGGAATATGATTAGGAGAAACACTTCCAACTTCTTCAGGGTTTTTAGATTCGGATTTAATAAAGAAATTTGGATTGCTTTTCTGCTCTTCAGCTGCTCCTTTCGAAAGATTGAACTCAATAAAAGCTACCTGTTGTCTGAAATCTGAATAATTTTGAATTTTATTATTTTTCAAATCACCCGCTGCCGCCTCTTCAAGGGTCTTAACCTGATATTCTTTGGTATAAGCTCTGAATTCCTTTGTTAGGGTATTTTCTATGATGAAGACAAATGTAAAGTTCCCTGATTCATGGGTATTGATTGAAAACTGGCTGATTGCCGTTCCATCCTGTCTGAATGTTTTAGTGTCCTTTCTAAAAGGGTATTCAAACAGGTTGTATACTCTGCCGTTATTCCGGATCAATACTTTTCGGACAACTTCAGGAACTTTTGGTTTGTTTCCTTCAGCATACATAACAGGAGTTTCATATTGATAGGTACAATCAAACTCTATAGGTTGTCCTTCTATGGCATACTTTGTCTTAGGTTTAATCCATGATCCTTTACCTGTGACCACAACTTCCTGCAGCAGCTCACCTTCAGGATGTGCCGGCTCTGGCTCCAGCACTGGTTGTGGCTCTTCATAGTTTGCATATAATAACCGGATTGCTTTAAATAAGTCTTTGTTGCCTAATTCTTCATATAAATCCTGTACTAAACCTACTTTTCTTTTAGGTTTATATGTTGCGTCATAATATTGAATAAGCTCGTATCTTTCTTCATAGGAAAGTTTTTCTAAAGCCATAAAAACTTTATCTTCATCAGTTCCTGCAAAAATCCCCATTGTTCTGTGCTCAAAGGCTTCGTACAGCATTTTTGCACGTTCAGAAACAGGAAGTCCAACTTCTTTCCGACTGTTTAATAAATTCAATGCTTCATTCATTTTCAGCAAGGTTTCTCTATTAAGAGTACCGGAAGTATTAATATTATTTTTGCGTTGAAAGTTGATAATTCCAGTTTTGGTTTCGTTCCAGAAAAGATTCTTATTTTCAGGAGTTTGATGTCCTAATTTATTAAGGGCGTTATGAAGCGTTGAGATATGCTGCCCTTTGTCAAATAATTGAATAACAGAGGCATTTTTTTCTACTTTATTGAATGCTCTGTTTTTAAAAGGTTCATATGTTATTTGGGTACTTTCTGCTTTAGCGAGAGATATTTTGCTGTCCTGATCGGTGATTTGCTCATGCTTATCTTTATCCTCTTTACTATTGGTGTTTTGCTTCCCGGACCTGCCAGCCCTGGGTGCAAATGTCTTTTTGTGTCTGCTCATGTTATTGGTTATTAGATGAGTTTTTTATTCTTGTTTTTGTACAAATGGGCTGAGACGGGATTGATTTTTTCCAAAAGCCTTTTCGTTTTCTATCATTAAATAGGTGCTTATTAATGAATAGGTAATGCAGGTTTCATTACGGTCATGCAATGCCATCGCTACATTTTTCATAATGTTTCGGATGTTAGCCCCCGTATAAGTGTATTCTTTGGTCAAATGTTGCAAAAGATCATTACTTTCAAAAGTTATGTTTTTAGGCAAATAATGCTCCCACAGGGCTTTTCTGGTTGTTTCTGTAGGGCGTATTACATTGACGGAAACATCTATACGGCGCTTGAAAGCGTCATCCATATTGTTTTCAAAATTGGAGGCCAGAATTGTTAGTCCGTCAAATTTTTCTATTCGCTGCAATAAATAGGAGACTTCCTGGTTGGCGTAGCGGTCATGGGCATCTTTTACATCAGAACGTTTCCCAAACAAAGCGTCAGCTTCGTCAAAAAATAGCATACAGTTTTTACCCTGCAGTCTGTTGAATAACACTTCAAGATTTTTCTCCGTTTCACCAATGTATTTGCTCACAACCTGTGAGAGATCTACATGGTACATATCAATACCATAAGTGTTGGCAAGAATTCCGGCAAGCATTGTTTTTCCCGTTCCCGGCGTACCGTAGAATAAAGCAATAAAGCCTGGTTTAAAGCTATGCTCATTGGTTTTGAAAAAGCCGTTTTCCAATGCTTTTATATAATGTCCGATGGGTTTTATCTGTTCACGGACATTATCTTCCAAAATAATATCTTCCATGGTGAGATCAGATTTGTAAAGCCTGCCGGGAAAGTAAGAACCATGATCCAGTTGTGGTTTCTGCCCTGATAAGAAATAATTCAGATAAGCGGTATCCAATTCAATTTTTCCATGAATAAATTCTGTTGAAGAACGATTGTAAATAATATCATTTTTCAAGAGTACACTACCATTGACGAGTTGTGCACCATACTGAGACCACAGTGATAAATCTTTACCCGCCAGCAAAAAAAGAGCGGTTTGAAATGTTGGTTTAAAACTGCGGCTGATTCTATCATATTCACCACCTGCTTCAATAGCAAAAGCATTGCTGCTTTCTTCTATCTGTACAAATGTTTTCAGGACGGACGGATAATGAGCCGAAGCAATGCCCAGCGCTAAGATGATTCTGTCCAGAACAGTAAGCTGGTGTTTTTCTATTGTAACAGAATAGGGAGATTGGTCGTCTGATTCCGGAGTTTCAGGTATTTCGTAGCCCATATTCAACTCGGTCTCATCTTCCAGAAACAATTCTTTGCATCGTTTTTCAATAAGCGATTGCAGCCATTTCATTTCTTCATTTAAAGAGTTATGATTGACAGGGTTGGCTTGAAATAAAGGATTGGTTATTTCTGTTTTTTCATTAATAGTGGTTTTTATTAATGGTGAATGTTCATGGTTATTAGGAGATTTCATAATCTTATTTTGAATTAATAGGGTTGCAGTGAGGGTATTGCTGATGTAAAATCAGCAACTTCAGAGTATTTGGAAAGCTTTAGAGTATTTAGAAAATGTAACCTGTTATTACCAGCTTACGAATATGAATTTTTTCTGCCAGGGGAGTTTTAGGAGACCAATTCCCCAGGAAAGTTTTTCAAGAAGAATATCCTGTGTCTTTCGTTCTACAATAAGAGTATCATCTGAGTCCGTGATGACTAATTTTCCTGTACGCTGGAAGAACTCATTTTGTAGTAATGCAACAGATGATTTTTTCATGGGAGCCCAGTTGTGCTGTACACTTTCTATAACTTTTTTGGCCTGCGATTTATGCTTCCGTGAAAGTTTAATATGTCTGTTAATCGTTTGATGTATAGGAATATTGCACAGGAATTTTTCAAAAATCATGTCATATTCAGGAGCATTTGTTTTTCCGGTGGCAATATAATGCAATAGATGGGCACACAATTCCGGATCAATGAGCTGCTGGGTTTTGACATTCAGGAGTTCACAATGTTCAAACAGAGGTCTGATGAATGGATGGATCAAAATAAGCCCCGCATTTTGAATATATTGTCCCTCGTTCTGATTTACATCTTCCTGAATGATTGCATTTTTTTGCTGAATGGTTTCTATTGAGGTTCCTGCATTTTCAGGTTGACCCGCTGCATTCGTTCTGATGTTTTCAGAAATTTCATTTTCTGTAATAAAAGGGAATATCTTAACTATTGTTTTCCTGTTCTGATGATTGTTTGTTGTTGATAAACCAATCTGTTCTATTGTTGAAATTGCTTGTAAAAGATACTCCCGGGGCTGATTATCAGATGTATTCAGATACTCCGATATGACACTGAAGACCAAATTCCATATTGCATTTCTATCCACATGGCTCAGCTTCGATAAACGACGTATTGTACCAGGCTCCAGGTTGATGGTCAGTTTCTTATTTTTCAAAACTGCCAGACATAATTGTGCAATTTGTTCATTGGAAAACTGATTGATAAGTCGGTTTCGGACATTTTCTTTTGATAAAGCAGATATGATACTTTTTTGAAAGCCGGCGACCGAAATAAGGCGATCAAAAACGGCTGGTTCCAAAACAGACATCGCATTGCTCTCCGAACTCCACCAGGGCATCGTTCCTTTTTCTAAAAAATAGATCAATGCTTTGAGCATCTTTTCCTGATGGTCTATCAGATAGGATTTAGCATCACTTTCTGTTACCTGATGGGGAGTTTCAACGGGTTTGGTAATTTCCGACAATTCATCTTTAAAGAGTTCAGCTATTTGACCTTTTAACTCCGTATTTAATGCGCTGCTTGTTACTTCCACATTTAATTCTAAACGGGGAATCTGCAGGGTATGACCAGCCAGCTTATCTTCTAAAGCCTTAATATGTTTTTCTATTTCCGGGAAAACATCAATAGACAAAAAGCTGTTAATATCGTCTTTTATACGAAGAGCCTTTTCCTTGTTGTTGACGGTAATTTCAAGAAAAACTTTCTGAATGATATGATTTTGCTTCACATTAAATAGGTTTAAATGATACAATATTGAGAAACATCGGACAGTTCTACTTTTTGTCGAATTCTCCACCCCAGAAACCTGCAGGACAAAGACTGAATCTTGATCTCTGCTTGGCACTCAATCTGCATCCGCAGCCTCTTACAAATCCATCTTTTGGACCATCTATTACTTCCAGAGTCTCTGGATTAAGCCATTTCATTGCGTTGCAATTGTTACCGTTTTTTAGAGGGCATGCATTACAAATTTCTTCCCTTAAAGAGAAAATAGCTTCTTCATTTTGATCTGCCATACCCAATTTGGAACGTAGTTCATTAAAATGACCGCCAATGATTTCATTGCGTTTACTGAAAAGATTTTTAATGTTCATATGATTAATGTTTTTAAAATTATTGGGTCAAAATTAGAAAGAAGAGATCCTATTTTTCGAATTATAAGGCCGCTCTATTCTGTCTTTGCAGTAAAAGACAAAATCATATTCTAAGGATGCGGATTTATACCTTTTGGAAATTACCGGATGCAGAAAAGCTGATCTTTCTCATCAGGAAAGCCTATGTTTTTTGGTGAACTTATACTTTAGAAAATCAATCACCATATTCGAATACGTACCATTCAAAAAATGCGAAACCACTAAAAACAACTATTTCATTAAGGCATAATCTTAGGTTGAAATACAATGGACTTTTTAAACAGAATAAAAGCTCAGTTGGCAGACTGAAATTGACCATCATTAAAGGATAAAAATCTTCAGGTTAGAATTTTATTTTTAAATGTCGTTTTTAACGCATTTATCTTCAGTGAATTAATGGTGTTGTTTTTAGTTTTCTTTGATAAGAATTAAAATCCTATTTACTGCAAAGACTGTATTGAGCGCCCAAAATATTTGTCTTTTGACGGGGGGTGATTGTATGTTTGCACCATAATAATTAAGAACAGAAATTATGATTAATAAAGTATTAACAGTTTTAAAAAATCAGCTAAATGCTCCGGATGGTTTATGGGATCCTAACGTTCCTGGTGAGATTGAAATTGCTATCGTTGATGACATCGCAAAACATGATGAAAACACTGAAGGACTTAGTAACAAAGTAGTAATTAGTCTGCTCAATATTGAGGAAGAATCAACATTGAAAAACAGATCAAGGTATCAGCCGGTTGTAGTGGAAAACAATCCGGTCCGATATGATAAGGAAAGTACTCCTGCCTACTTAAATCTATATGTAATGATTGCTGCCAACAGAAGTACGTACAGCAAATCTTTACTGAGTATTTCAAAAGTTATTGAGATATTTCAGGCTAAGAATGTTCTGGAGTATGTTGACCTTGAGCCTGAAAATAATTTCAGCTTCAGAATTGAACTGCATTCCATTCCCTTTGAACAGCTAAGTTACGTATGGGGCTTATTAGGCGGAAAAATAATGCCTTCCGCTTTATATAAAATCAGTGTGATAAAAATTGCAGCTAAGGAGGTAGTTCCTGTTAAATTAATTAATGACATTAATATACAGAGTATTAAAGTTGATTAATCATAAAAGTAAAAAACTAAAAAACTAAAAACTAATAACCCTTTAAACTTTTGAACATGTTAAATCCAGCAACACCAGGTGTTTCTGTTGAAGAAATTACGAAACTTCCATACTCAGTTGCCTACATAGAAACTGCTATGCCAGTATTTATCGGGTATACCGAATTACTCCCTGTTGGGTATAATGAGCCATTCATCATCCGTTCTCTTTTAGAATATGAGCAATATTTTGGAAAAGCAAAAGAAGAGAATATCCAGCTACAGGATGTAGAAGGCAAAGGAGCAACTATTGTAGCACCTCAGGTACAATTTTTAATGTATTATTCGCTGCAAATGTATTTTGCCAATGGCGGAGGACCGTGTTATATCATTTCCGTAGGGGATTATACATCAGTACAAGTACAATTATCCTCATTGGAAGCGGGACTGGCTAAAATCGATCATAAAAAAATTAAAGAACCGATTCTTATTATTTTCCCTGATGCTATTTCGCTTACCAATGAATCTGAGTTTTATAGCATTTACAATCAGGCTATTGATAAAGCTAAAGATGAGACTAAAAACAGATTTGTTATACTGGATACCTATTACGGAAATTCTGTGATCCAATCAGACAATCTTACCACGATTGAATCTTTTAGAAATAAAGTAAACCCAACCAACCATGCAGCCGCTTACTTTCCTCACTTAAAAACCATTTTGAATTATACTTTTGATGAAACCAAAACACCTATAGTACATGCCCGTTTACAAAAAGCAGGACAAGGAAGTGCTCTTTTTTACGCTGGGGAGACTGCTGCTTTAGATGAATTAAAAAGTTTGGCGAGTGCCGAAATCTCAACCGGATCTGCGGATGCTTACGTCCTTGCCGATTTATTAGGGCAGGCTATTGCGATAGCAGAAGAAGTGAATGAAAATGCAGATGCAGGTGATAAAAAAAATGCTTTAACCGTAGCAATTTCTGAGGCACAGATTGTATTAGAAGCCATTTATGACGGAACAATAGATGATTTTATGATCCCTGATGGCTCAGATGAAAATGCACCTGGTTTCACCGGAGAGTTTACTGATTTAAAAACGGCAATTCTCGGGGTAAAAGACGAAAAAGGAGATGCAGATGGGATTACCCTTAAAAATCTGGAATCATCCAATTCGGCATTATATAATCAGGTGAAAAAAGAAATGCAGTCGTTAAAAGTTGTTTTACCGCCATCATCAGCAATAGCAGGAGTATATGGCAGAATAGACAGCACAAGAGGAGTGTGGAAAGCTCCGGCAAATATCAATATCAGCCATGTTATTACTCCGACAGAAAAAATTTCAGATCAGGAACAGGCTGCTTTAAATATAGATGCTTTCGGGAAATCCATCAATGCGATCAGAACATTTACAGGAAAAGGTACCTTAATCTGGGGAGCCAGAACGCTTGAAGGAAAAGATAAAAATGATGAAGGGAAAGATAACGAATGGAAGTATGTACATGTACGCCGCTATTATAATATGATCAGGCAATCGGTCAACGATGCCCTCAACAAGTTTATGAATGAGCCTAATATCCCTCACACATGGTTACGGGCAAAAACAATGCTGGAAAATTTTCTTAACCAGCAATGGATGGAAGGTGCATTGGCAGGAAGTACTCCGAAAGAAGCTTATGAAGTAACAGTGAAAGGAGTAGAAGGAACTACTATAATGAATGTAGACCTTAAAATAGCATTAGTGCGTCCTGCAGAATTTATTGTACTCAACTTCTCGCACAAATTACAACAGTTCTAGAAAGATAAAATCAATAAATCAATCACGAATAAATACCCGAAGTTTTACTTCGAGGAATAATTAATATTAACGTAAAATTTTTTAAAATGAATTACAAAACCCCTGGAGTTTACGTGGAGGAACAAGGAAAATTTCCCCCTTCCGTAGCGCAAGTTGAAACGGCTATCCCTGCTTTTATTGGGTATACAGCGGATGGACCGAAAAATAAACCAACAAGAATTGCTTCGATGTTGGAGTATGAAGAAATTTTTGGAAAAGCAAACCCTGAAATCTTCGCTGTAGCTTTCAAAGATGGTGTTGCAACAGCAATTCCAACTAAGGTAAGCGACTTTAAAATGTATTATGCCATGCAGATGTATTTTGCCAATGGTGGAGGTCCTTGTTATATTGTTTCTGTAGGAGATTATAAAAGTCCAGAGGCTGTAGGTGCTCCTACACCGGCAGAAGCTTTTTTATCAGGTCTTGAATTACTAAAAAAAGAAGACGAACCTACCCTGATCGTTTTCCCGGATCTTCAAAGTTTAGCTCCTTCTGCTGCTGATGTTGCTGATGCTCAGTCTGTTGTTGCTAAAACGGTATATGCTAAAAATATTGCCTCTGCCGCTAAAAGTATTGCAGGTGTGGTTGCAGATGCTGTTGCAGGGGCTAATGTAGACGCTGCAGTTGCTGCTGCAGTTGCTAAGGCAGCTGAGTTTAATGTTGCTAATCCTAACGATTTACAGGTTGCTGGTGCTAAGGGTGGTCAGGCTGTTGTAGCCGCAGTTAAGGTAGCTGCTGCTGTTGCTAATGCTACGGTTGCTACGGTTAAGGCTGCTGCTCAGGCTGTTGCTACTGCTCTTGAAACAGATTTTACTACAGCTTCTACTATGGAGACTGATGCTCTTGCTGCCAGCAGTCTTGTTACTTCCAGAGCGGGTAATTCTGTTGCTATCGGCAAAATCTATGCTTTGTATAATAAGGCTTTAGATCAGGCAGAATTATTAAAAGACAGATTCGTTATTATGGATATTCTTCAAGACGCTGCCGCTTTTAGAGACAAAGTAACTTCTACAGGTCTGAAATATGGTGCGGCTTATTATCCAAAACTGAAGACTGTTTTAAGCTATGATTTCAAAGATGCTGATATTTCAGTTACCGGTGCATCTGGTATTACAACTTTAGCAGAATTGAAGATTGCTAATTCTGAAATGTATAATCAGGCTAAACAAGCAATTGAGTCTGCGTCAGTAGTACTGGCACCGTCATCTGCAATTGCAGGAGTTTATGCTAAAGTAGACAGTACTTCCGGAGTATGGAAATCACCGGCTAATTTAGGGCTTAGCCTGGTAGATGTACCCGCTGTAAAAATCTCCAACAAAGAACAGGAGCTGCTTAATGTAGATGCTACCTCAGGAAAATCAATCAACGCGATCAGAACTTTTGCAGGAAAAGGAACATTAGTCTGGGGGGCAAGAACATTAGACGGAAACAGCAATGAATGGAGATATGTATCTGTACGCAGATTTTTCAACATGGTAGAAGAGTCTGTGAAGAAAGCTACAGAACGTTTCGTCTTTGAACCGAATACTGCCAATACATGGACTCGTGTACAGACTATGATCGAGAATTTTCTTGATCAGCAGTGGAGAGATGGTGCATTAGCAGGAAGCAAGCCGGAAGAAGCTTATTACGTAAGTGTTGGTCTGCACAAAACAATGTCGGCTCAGGATATTTTAGAAGGAAGAATGAACATTGAAATCGGTATGGCTGCAGTTCGTCCTGCTGAATTTATCGTCCTCAATTTTTCACACAAATTACAGGAAGCATAAAATCAATTAAATAACAATTAAAATTAAAAATAAATTATGAGTACATATCCATTAGTAAAGTTTGCCTTTGAAGTAGATTGGGGCGGAACAAAAGTAGGTTTTCAGGAAGTCAGCGGTTTAAATGTTGAAGCAGCTTTAATTGAATACAGACATGGCGCAAGTCCTGACTTCAGTAAAATTAAGATGCCTGGAATGAAAACTTTCAGTAACATCACTTTAAAAAGAGGAACTTTCAAAACTGATAACGAATATTTCGATTGGTTCCAAAGTATTCAGCTAAGTACAGTAGAGCGTAGATCTATCACGATTTCCCTTTTAGATGAAACAGGAGCTCCTGCAGTAACGTGGAAAGTGAAAAATGCATTCCCACTTAAATTGCAATCAACAGACTTGAAAGCTGAAGGGAATGAGGTGGCTATTGAAACACTGGAAATTGCCCACGAAGGATTAACTATTGAAAATAACTAATATTAACTTTAAATTTTTAACAAATGAATTACAAAACACCTGGAGTTTACGTAGAAGAAATTGCGAAATTCCCACCCTCTGTAGCACAAGTAGAAACGGCTATCCCTGCTTTTATCGGACATACGGATAAAGGACCAAGAAATGAACCGACAAGAATCTCTTCTATGTTGGAATATGAAACCATTTTTGGAGGAGCAAAAAATGAAAAAACAGCGATCTCTATTTCGATTGAAGATACTGTGGTAACGGCAAAAGTAGACAACGCCAAACTAAGTCCTTATAAAATGCATTATGCGATGCAAATGTACTTTGCCAATGGTGGAGGCCCATGTTATGTCGTTTCAGTGGCAGATTATGATAAAACTCCTGCCTTAGGAACAGAAACACTTGCCGGCGGTTTATGGTTCGGATTAAAATCATTGGAAAAAGAAGACGAACCAACGCTTATTGTTTTCCCGGATGCTGAAGTTCTAGGAGCAGATGCTTATAAACTTTACAATAAAGCGTTGGATCAGGCAGAAGACTTGAAAGACAGATTCGTTATTATGGATGTTTTTGAAGATGCTGCTGCCTTTAGAGCCGGAGTAAATGCTACAGGATTAAAATATGGAGCTGCATATTATCCAAAATTAGAAACAGTGTTAAGCTATAGCTTTGCTGATAAAGACGTTAAAATCGATAGCTATAAAGAAATCAATGCTGCAGGAGCACTTGTAGACGTTACAATGCCTCAGAATGAAAACAATTTAGCATGGTTGAAATCAAAAAGTTCAGCATTATACAATCAGGCTCAGACAGTCATTGCCTCTAAAAGAGTGGTACTGACTCCATCTTCATCAATGGCTGGGATTTATGCTAAAGTAGACAGTACTTCCGGAGTATGGAAAGCACCTGCCAACTTAGCAATCAGCAATGTACTGGCACCTGTAGCGAAAATTTCTCATGAAGAGCAAGAAGGATTGAACGTAGATGCGGTAGCAGGAAAATCAATCAACGCGATCAGAACTTTTACCGGAAAAGGAACATTAGTCTGGGGAGCAAGAACGTTAGACGGAAACAGTAACGAATGGAAATATGTACCTGTACGTAGATTCTTCAACATGGTAGAAGAGTCTGTGAAGAAAGCTACAGAACGTTTCGTTTTTGAACCGAATACTGCCAATACATGGGTTCGTGTACAGGCTATGATTGAGAATTTCCTTGATCAGCAGTGGAGAGATGGTGCATTAGCAGGAAGCAAGCCGGAAGAAGCTTATTACGTAAGCGTTGGTCTGCACAAAACAATGTCGGCTCAGGATATTTTAGAAGGAAGAATGAACATCGAAATCGGTATGGCTGCAGTACGTCCTGCTGAATTTATCGTGTTACGTTTTTCACACAAATTACAGGAAGCATAAAATCAATTAAATAACAATTAAAATTAAAAATAAATTATGAGTACATATCCATTAGTAAAGTTTGCCTTTGAAGTAGATTGGGGT
>NZ_RAQF01000002.1:1954971-1998458 GCF_003610675.1 Chryseobacterium sp. AG363 | reverse complement strand
ACAGGAAGCATAAAATCAATTAAATAACAATTAAAATTAAAAATAAATTATGAGTACATATCCATTAGTAAAGTTTGCCTTTGAAGTAGATTGGGGTGGAACAAAAGTAGGATTTCAGGAAGTCAGCGGTTTAAATGTTGAAGCAGCTTTAATTGAATACAGACATGGCGCAAGTCCTGATTTCAGTAAGATTAAGATGCCTGGAATGAAAACTTTCAGTAACATCACTTTAAAAAGAGGAACTTTTAAAACTGATAACGAATATTTCGATTGGTTCCAAAGTATTCAGCTAAGTACAGTAGAGCGTAGATCTATCACGATCTCCCTTCTGGATGAAACAGGAGCTCCTGCAGTAACGTGGAAAGTGAAAAATGCATTCCCGCTTAAATTGCAATCAACAGATCTGAAAGCTGAAGGGAATGAGGTGGCTATCGAAACCTTAGAAATTGCACACGAAGGATTAACTATTGAAAATAACTAATCATGGCAGTTTTATATCCTCCAACCAGTTTCTCTTTTATTGTTAACGGGATTTCAACAACAGAGGGTATTGACTCCAGATTTCAATCTATATCTGGTTTATCAACAGAAATTGGAACTGAAGAATATGCCGAAGGAGGCGAAAACAGGTTTACACACCAGCTTCCTTTGAGACCCAAATATCCTAATTTAGTTCTTAAGCGTGGGTTAATCGTAAGTTCCGGATTGATAAGCTGGTGTAGAAATGCGATGGAAAACTTCCAGTTTGAACCCAGAGACCTGATCATTACTCTTTCAGGCGGGATTCAGTCTACAGCACCCCTAATGGTTTGGAATGTAGTGGGAGCATACCCCGTAAGATGGGAAGTATCCGAATTCAACGCAGAAGAAAGCAAACTTGCTATTGAAACAATAGAACTGAAATATAGATATTTCACAATACCCTCATCGTTAGCAAGCTTAGGCTTGTAATTTCTAAATCAAATCTAAGCACTTGAACGTGTGTTAGTTTAAAGATAAATTTTACCCAAATCTTTTTTCATAAAAAAACAACAGATTGGTCTATAACAGAGACTGAACACACCCTTCATGTGCTTGGATTTTTTTAAATAAACATGTTAAATCATTGGTTATTAGTGTTTTGAATATTAATGATCATTAAAAAACAAACGAAATGCCAATAGAAATAAAAGAGCTTCACATTAAAATAAATGTGGACGAAAAAGCAGAAGCAGCTACAACTGCCACCTCGGTAGATGAAGCACAGCTCATGCGCGCCATCAGCGAAAGTGTAGAACAGGCAGCAAAGATAGAACACCGTAAAAAAGAAAGATAATGAGAGGAGCAATTCAAAAACTGACAATCGGAACCTACGAAAACTCTGATTATGATAAAAGAATTCAGAGCGGTGCTTTTAAAGCTTTTATCAATCCGACAGGGTATTCTGTAACTTATAAAACAGAACTTGAACCCGGTCAGGCACCAGGAACAGCTAAAACTGATTTAAAATATGTAGCATCACCTTCCACTGATCTGCAATTAGAATTTCTATTTGATGGGACAGGAGTTACAGAAGCAAATTCCGGTATTAAACTGATCAATAAAATTAAGGGAAAGGCTTTTAAAAAGACATCTGTAAAAGATCAGGTTGATGCTTTTTATAAGGCTACAGGCCAGGTTTCCGGTCCCATACATAAACCTTATAACGTTATTCTTAATTGGGGAGACTTTGAGTTTAAAGGAGTACTGGCAGAATTTACTGTAGAATATAAATTGTTTGACAATGAAGGACAGCCTTTGAGAGCTATAGGAAAAGCTAAGTTTAGCGAATCTATCAGCCCTAAGCTGGAAGCTGCAGAGAAAAAAAATGAGTCTCCGGACGTTACCCACAAAAGAACAGTACAAGCCGGGGATACATTGCCCTTAATGACCGAAAGAATTTACGGAGATTCCAAATACTATCTGGAGGTAGCTAAAATAAACAATCTTGTCAATTTCAGACAGCTAAAACCAGGGCAGGAATTATTCTTTCCGCCGTTAGAAAAAGTTTCATAATATGAATAATAGCGGATACATACAAACAGCAAAAAATCCGGATTTAGTTACCTATAAGGTGATGTCTGGAGGCACAGAACTGCCGGGGAAGTACGGAGTGAAAAACATTATCGTGGAAAAAGAATTCAACAGAATTCCTTATGCCCGCATTGTTATTTTAGACGGAAGTGTACCGGAGCAGGATTTCAAGCTCAGTAATGAAGATCTGTTAATTCCCGGAAAAGAAATCGAGATCACCGCTGGATACCATTCTGAAGAAGAAACCATTTTTAAAGGAGTTGTCGTAAAGCACAATATCAAAATCAGAAACGGTTCTTCTTATCTGATTGTAGAATGCAGAGATAAGGCTGTAAAAATGACCTTAGGAAGAAAAAGCAAATATTTCTACGAAAGTACAGACAGTGATGTTATTGAAGAATTGGTTGGTAATAACGGACTTACTGCCGATGTTGAAACGACTTCGAATTCACATAAGGAATTGGTTCAGTACCAGGCTTCCGATTGGGATTTTATGCTCACCAGAGCACAGGTCAACGGTAAACTTTGCTCCGTTGAAGACGGAACCATCAAAATCGCTAAACCTGATTTTAGTGGTGAAGCCGTAGAAACAGTGGTTTATGGATCATCTGTACATGAATTTGACGGAGAAATTGATGCCAGAGACCAGTTCAACAAGATTACAGCCAAAACATGGAGCTATACCGATCAGGAACTGACTGAAGTGGAAGCTCAGGATCCTGCTGTCAACCTCAACGGAAATCTTTCATCAGGTGATTTAGCGGATGTTTTCGGAATCGAAGACCTGCAGCTTAAACATGGTGGAAACCTCACTCAGGGAGAACTGCAGGAATGGGGTGATGCCAAAGCAACCTTCCAGCAATTAGCCAAAACAAGAGGAAGAGTAAAATTCCAGGGAATTCCATCTGTGAAACCGGGAGTTACTTTGACACTGCAAGGCGTTGGAAACCGATTCAACGGAAAAATATACGTAACCGGTGTCCGTCATGAAATTGCTGAAGGAAACTGGTTGGTGGACGCTCAGTTCGGACTTTCTCCAACATGGTTCTCAGAAACCTATGATGTAAGTGAAATGCCAGGTTCAGGAATTATTCCTGCCATAAGCGGATTGCATGTAGGAGTAGTGTCTCAATTGGAATCAGATCCGGACGGAGAAGATAGAATTTTAGTACAGATTCCTATCATTAATAACGAAGAAGAAGGGATTTGGGCAAGAATAGCCACCCTTGATGCAGGAGAAAACAGAGGATCATTCTTCAGACCGGAAATCGGAGACGAAGTCATTATCGGATTTATTAATGATGATCCCAATGATGCTGTGGTACTTGGAATGCTGAACAGTAGTGCAAAACCTGCTCCCATTGTAGCTTCTGATGATAACCATGAAAAAGGATTTGTGACCCGAAGCAAAATGAAAATGATCTTTAATGATGACAAAATTTCATATACGCTCGAAACCCCAAAAGGCAAAAAAGTGATTGTAGATGAAGATGCAGATGTTATTAAAATAGAAGACGAACATTCTAATATTCTTACCCTTAACAAAGATGGTATTAGTATGGAAAGCGGGAAAGACATCAAGATCAAAGCAAAGGGTGATATCAATATGGAAGGAACGAATATCAATGTAAAAGCAAGCGCTCAGTTCAAAGCAGAAGGAAGTTCTGGTTCAGAGCTTAAATCAGGAGCAGTAACCGTAGTAAAAGGATCTCAAGTTAAAATTAATTAATAATCATGAAACCGGCAGCAAGAATTACAGATATGCATACCTGTCCTATGGTAACAGGAACAGTTCCCCATGTAGGAGGTCCTATTATTCCGGCAGGAGAACCCACGGTACTTATCGGCGGAATGCCTGCAGCAAGACAAGGAGATAAAGCAGTATGTACAGGGCCACCGGACACCATTGCGTCAGGATCTTCAAGCGTATTGATAGGTGGGAAACCTGCCGCCAGAATGGGAGATTCTACCGCTCATGGAGGGGTAATAACCGCAGGTGACGCTACTGTTTTAATAGGCGGATAATAGGGAAGACAGCTTTAATGCCATCATAAGCTCCCATATACATAGAATCCGACTCAACATAAAAATGTAAAACATCAATAATAAAACGGTTAGAATAACCAAAAACTCTATGCACAGATGCAGGATGTGAACATTCAATATAACAAATAACGTATGAAAATAAATACAGATTTTTTAGGAACAGGCTGGAGTTTTCCGCCTGAGTTTAACGAGACTGAAGGAAAACTGGTCATGACCACAGATGTAGAAGACATCAATAACAGCCTTAAGATTTTATTGTCAACACGCCCTGGTGAACGTGTCATGTTCCCAAATTATGGGTGTGACTTGCAGGAAATGCTCTTTAAACCTCTGGACTTAACGCTGATTACCCAAATGAAAGGAATCGTTGAGCGTGCTATTTTATATCATGAGCCCAGAATCAATATTCTAAGTATTGAAATTGATACTCAGGAAGAACTTCAGGGTGAAGTTTTAATACAAGTTGACTACGAAGTAAGAAATACTAATACAAGAAGCAATATGGTTTTCCCTTTTTACAAAGGAGAAGCTACCGAAATATAATGAATTACGGGATGTCTGTAGCCATTTTGAATACTACCAAACACTACAATAAGTATTGCATCTGACCATAGAAAGATAAATATAAACAAATGAAAAAAACAGATACATTTTCACATTATCGTGAAGGAAAATCACAAATGCAGCGCTTTTTAGCAGAACTAGATCCTGGGAATCTTGAGTTACACGATTTCGATTTGTTTGACTGGCTATTATTCGCAAACAATTTTGCTCAACATGTAAACTATTTTGACAAAGATGATAATACAAAACCCAAAGGAAAGTGGGGAAACTTCTTCTTGGGTGATGATGCCGATCCTATCCCGCGTAGAGAAAGCGTTGAGTATAAAAGTATGAAAAAACAGGTTACAGATCTTATGTCCCAGTTTGAACAGGATAGCAGCCTGACACCTCACCTGACTTTATTTGTTTGCTTTTTAAAATTATTGGATTTCTCAAAAAAAGCCTTCAATAATCTGACGAAAAGGCACCTGGATTTCTATTATAATGAAATTCTTCAAATTGAGAAAAATGATGCCAAATCAGACAAAGTTTATGTGATTTTTGAACTCGCCAAAAAAGCGATTCAGGAAAAAATTCCAGCCGGTACATTACTGGATGGGAATAAAGATGCTAATGGCAAAAAACGAATTTACAAAACAGGTGATGAACTTATAGCCAATCAGGCAAAAGTAGTTGAGATCAAAAGTTTTTTAAATGACGTGGAAAACAGAGAACTGAAAATGGCTCCCGTAGCCAACTCTGCTGACGGATTGGGTGATAAATTGCCGGAAAACAACAATTATTGGTGGCCGTTTGGATATAATTCTGATGAAACCGTTTCCAATAAATCTATTTATAAGGAACTTCCAAAAGCCAAACTGGGTTTTTCCATAGCATCCTCATTACTTGATTTAAAAGAAGGAGAGCGTACCATTACTCTTAAGATTGATTTTAATAAGAACTCAACCCAGAAATTACAAAGTCTTTCAAAAACAGAGATTAAAAATAATATCAAAGTGCTTTGCAGCGGAGAGAAAGAATGGTTATCAGGTGCTGATTTAACATGTATTAAAAACGAAGAAGAAAGATTAGAACTTTCTATTACATTACAAAAAGAGTTCCCGGCTGTTGTTAAATACAATAAAGAAGTGCTGGCAGAAACATTTCAAACCAGCTTTCCTGTAGTAAGATTGATGATTGAAGGAGAAAAATACTATGATGTGTATGAAGCTCTTTCAGAAAAATCAATAAAGAACATCGAAATAGCAGTTGATGTAAAGGGAGTAAAATCTATTCAGCTAGAAAATGACAATGGGGCGTTAAATTCAGAAAAGCCTTATTATCCTTTCACCGCACAACCTGTTAAAGGATCTAATTTCTATATCAAATGTCCTGAACTGTTTTCCAAAAAATGGCAAAATGCAGACATCACGATCAATTGGAAGAATGCTCCGGACTCTATAAAAGATTTATACAGCGGATATGTTATTCAGCCAAATCAAAATATCAGCTTAACTGATTTTGAGGCCTTAAAAAGCTCCTCAATCGTAGGTTCTGACGCTTATTTTAAAGCAGATGTTGCCTTGCTGGATAAGGAAATCTGGTATGAAAAGGCTAACGATATTGATGTATTCACGAAAGTAAAAGACGCTTATAAAATCCAGTTTTCCGTAAATAATGCAAGTAATAAAGCCGGAACAAGTGAGACGATCAGAGTAACGCTGAACCAGTCGTCATTACAGGATGTATACCCTAAACTGTATACATTGGCATTATCAAGTAATCCGAGCTTTAAAAAACTTATTCCTAACGAGCCATATATTCCTTTTGCTGAAGATATAGAGCTGAATTACAGCGCGAAAGAAAATGTGTATTCGTATCTGGAAAAAGAATCTGCCGGAGAAGCTTCAAAAAATAAAGAAGTACAGCTGTATCACGAAGACGTGTTCGGTCAATACGAAAAGGAAGTCGAAACCAAAAGCATTGTACCGGTACACCAAAACGGAGGTGAATTGTACATCGGTCTGGAAGCAATGCCTCAGACTACCGTGTCTCTATTAATTCAAATGCTGGAAGGAAGTGAAAACCCTCTGGTGGATACTTTCCTTGAAAAAGAATTTATAGAATGGAATATCCTTTCAAACAATACATGGAAAAGTTTGTCGGATTATATGCTGCAAAACGAGCCCAGAAAGTTCCTGGAATCAGGGATTGTCAAGTTTAAAGTACCTAAAGATATCGATAAAAGCCATACAAGATTTACCGATGGATTAGTCTGGATCAGAGCCAGATCACAAAGAAGTTATGATGCCGTATGCAAAATCCAGGGAATCTACACTCAGGCTGCTTTAGCAACCTTCGAGAATCAGGATAATGACCTGTCTCATCTCAATAACGGACTGGAAGCGAAAACCATTACTAAGCTTATCACCAGAGTTCCTCAGGTAAAATCTGTCAGCCAGCCTTATAACTCGTTTGATGGTAAATACAAGGAAACAGATACGGAGTTTTACAGACGGGTAAGTGAACGATTAAGACATAAGCACAGAGCCATTACCCAATGGGATTACGAACATTTGGTATTGCAGGAATTCCCGGAAGTCTTTAAGGTAAAATGTTTAAATCATACTTCCGAAGATTCATATATGGCGCCGGGCCATGTGACCCTGATGGTGGTTCCGAATATTAAAAATAAAAATGCTTTTGATGTCTATCAGCCGAGAGTAAGCCGTGCTTCATTGAATAAAATTCAAAATTATGTAAATGAATTAAATACAATGCACGTGAAAGCTCAGGTCATTAATCCCAATTATAAAGAAGCAAAAGTAGAAACAAAGGTCAGGTTCTTTGAGCAGTATGATGAAGCATTTTACATCAAACAGCTGGACGAAGATATTAAAAAATATATATCGCCATGGGCTTTTACAGACTCTGAAAATATTGATTTTAATGTAGAACTGAATATTAATCAGTTGGTTAATTATCTGGAGCAGTTGTATTATGTGGATTACATTGATGAGATTAAAATATTTGTGAATAATGTCCTGCAAAGACAATCTTTAATTGAAGTAGATCCGAAATCAATTCTGGTATCTGCCAAGCAGCACAATGTCACTATTACAGAACAGGTATGTATTTAATAATAAACAAGAAGAAACATAATCATGTCAGAAAATAAACATATTAGTATATCAAAAAATATAGAAACCGGGGATCAGACAGATTTTCATTTTCTACGCAAAACAGGAATTGAATACATAGAAAAGTTAGGAGGAAAACTCTGGACCGATTATAACTCTCATGATCCTGGTATCACCACTCTGGAAGTTTTAAGTTATGCCATAACGGATCTTGGGATGAGGATGAACCTGAACATGGAAGATATCTTAGCATCTGATGATGCAAATAAAGACATTCATACCCAGTTTTTAAAGGCTGCAGAAATTTTACCTTCAAGACCTTTAAACGAACTGGACTACAGAAAGTTGTTTATCGATATCAGCACGGCTGGAAGTCTTAAAAGACCAATCCGTAACTGTTGGCTGGTTCCTAAAAATGAAAAATTATATGTCGATTGTAAAACCGGGGATTTAGACTTTAAACCTATCGGAGAAAAGACAAAAAGTTTTAACATAAAAGGATTGTACGACCTTTATGTAGATTACGCTGAAGATATTGATGCGGATGGTATCGGATGTGAAAAATCCAATGTCAATATCAAAATATTAGACAGCTATCATGCTAATAGAGGGCTTTGTGAAGACCTGGCAGAAATTAAAGAAGTTGAAATACAGAAAGTTGCAGTGTGTGCCCGTATCGGACTTGTCAGCAAAGCAGATGAAGAACTGGTGCATGCTAAAGTCATCAGAACAATCAATAATTATCTGTCTCCGGAGGTTCATTTTTATTCGCTGAAACAAATGCTGGACAAAGGTCTGACTACAGATCAGATTTTTGAAGGTCCGCTTCTTGAGAATGGCTTTATCGATACGGAAGAGCTTAAAAACAGCCAGTTAAGAACAGAAGTTCGTCTTTCCGATATCATCAGTGAAATCATGAAAATTGATGGGGTTAAAGAAATTCATGACGTGTCTATTGCAGGTTGTGACAATGTGATCAAACAAAATAATGATTGGCTGATCTGTATTGAAAAAGGCAGAAAACCGGAACTGTGTGAACTGAGTTCATTCAGTTACAGCAAAGGATCTCTTCCGTTAAATATCAATGACAAAAAAGTTCAGGATTACTTAGAAACCCTTAAAAGAGAAGAAGAAGTACTTAGAGAAGATGCAAGGCAGAATAAAGAATTGATATTGCCACAAGGAACTTCATATGATATTGCGAACTACGCTACTATTCTGAATGAATTCCCGGATACCTATGGAGTAGGAGAATCTGGAATTATTGGAAATCCATCCCCGGAGAGAGAAGCCCTGGCCAAACAAATGAAAGGGTATTTGTTATTTTTTGATCAGATCCTTGCCGGCTATTTCAAACACCTGGAAAAAGTAAAAGAAGTGTTAAGCATTAATGGTAAGTTAAAAAGAACCTTTTTTACCCAGGCTCTTAAGAATATTAAAGGCTTTGATGAACTGGTTTCTGACTATGATACTGAGAGTGATGATCAACTTACAGATTTGTTATATGAAGAGCTGGATAACAGCGTGGAACGCCGTAACGAAGTTTTGGATCATCTGATCTCCCGTTTTGCTGAAACATTCAGCGACTATACTTTCTTAATGAAATCATTGTATGGGAAATCTACCGATGAAATTGTCTTAAACAACAAAGAAAATTTCCTGAAAGAATATTCATCATTAAGTAAATACAGAGGGTTGGGATATAATTATACCTTAATTGGAGATTCAGATCTTTGGAATACCAGTAATATTTCAGGTGTTCAGAAAAGAATTGCCCGCTTGCTGGGGATTAAAGATTATACTCAGAGAAACTTATCTCAAACGCCGGTATCCATTATTGAAACAACAGATAATGCTGGTAAAAATACTTATACATGGAAAATAAAAGATGCCGGCAGTAATATTATCTTATCATCTGTAAATAGCTATACGACTGAGCATATTGCTATAAAAAACCTGAATGATGCCATTTATCAAACCATTCAGATTGATGAGGAAGATCTTCAGAATGCATTAGACATCTTAGATGAGAAACATCCTGAAGTTACATTGGAAAAATTAAAAGCATGTGAAAAGGGATACTGTTTCATTGAAAATATAAAAATCCGTGTTTCATCGGGAGGTAACTATTATTTTGAAATTGTAGATGATACTGATGAACAAAATGTAATTGCTGTCCACAAAAAAACCAACCCTTATTCAGATTTGAAAGAATTGAAAGACGGAATTAAGGCAACGGTGAAGTATTTCAAGTATGAATTTACAGAAGAGGGTATTTTCCTTGTTGAGCACTTGTTATTAAAGCCAACCACTAAGGATTATAAACTCATGGGAGGTATTGGCTGTATGTCTATCGGAGGTACTTTCAGAATCATGTATGATCTGGAGGAAGAAAACCCTGCAACAGATCCGATAGAATATTCGGAAGCCTTTATGTCTTCTTGTGAAGGTTGTGAAACAGATGTGGATGTGTTTGATCCTTATTCTTACAGGGTAAGTGTTGTCCTTCCGGGGTTTGCTTACCGTTTCCAGGATCCGGATTTCAGACGTTATGCGGAAACCGTGATCAGGCAGGAGATCCCTGCTCATGTTTTAGCAAAAATCTGCTGGGTGGGAGACCGTTTGAGTGAAAAACAAACAGCTCAGAACGATTTGGCCGAATTTGAAGTAGCATTTAAAAAATACCTCTCAGATAAATCGAGAAATAATATTACGAATCTTGGAAACAGCATTACGGATTTACTGAATGCTCTCAGCCATTTAAACAATATTTATCGACCAGGAAGACTTTTAGACTGTGATGCCAATGATAACGACACGCTGGACGGAAAGATCATATTAGGACAATCGAACTTATCAAAAAAAATGAAAAATAATGAACACTAAATTAGACAATGTAACAACCCAATATAGAAAGTTCAACGACAATCAGGCGTTAACAGAAGGGCAATTAAATGAATTTATAGACTATTTTGAAGATCAGGACAGATTATCAAGAACCCGACTGAGCGGCGTAGGAGTGGTATGCGGTTTTCAATCAAAATATGTGGAACTTGAAATCTTACCTACTTTAACAGAAAAAACATCCAGACCCGGAGATATGGATCTTGAGATTCCTCTTGATACTATTATGATTACACAGGGAGCCGGGGTTACTACTGACGGAGACTTGATAACACTGCGTCAGGCAGCAAGCAAAAAATCAGAGGCTGTTATAGATTTCGATGCTAAAAATTACAGATACTATAGAAATTATGTTGATGTTCTGGGGTATGAGCATTTTCGTATCGGAGGACAGCAAATTCCTCTTTTAGAATTGTTTACCACACAAGAGTATACACAGTTAGTGAACGAAGGAGCTAATGCTGCAGATTTTAAACAGGTAAGAGAGATTTACAGTTCATTAAATGATAAAATTGTAATTCTGTATCTGGAAAGTTATTCTAATGATGAAACCCCATGTCAGGATGCAGATTGTGACAACAATGGAGCAGAGCAGGTTGCTAATCTTAAAGTGCTTCTGGCAGATTCTGCATCTGTTTCAGAGCTTATCACGAAAGGTGACGCAAAAGATGCGATCTATAAGCAGCACAATACTTATGAAAAGCTTTTTGACAGTTTACCTCATATAGAGGCGAAAAGAGTTATTCTGGATCCTCTTGTAAAAACCGCGCCGCAGTTAAAAACAAAATTTCAAGGTGCTATCAGTACTGTTGCAGAATTAAGTGATGGTTTTACCTCTATTGCAGGAGCTTTTAACGTAAATATGAATCTGGGTGGGCAGACGCTTTTTGATAAACTGAACCCTTTGCTGACAAGCACTTCTCCAGGCTTAGAAGATTATCAATACCGATATGATTTATTAAAAGACTTGATTGATACCTACAACGAAATAAAAGGGCTGATCCTGCATTTGAATGCTGAATGCTGTCCGGATATTGCTTCATTTCCTAAGCACCTTATGTTAGGGCCAGTCGGAGCAAAGCAGGAATTAGGAAAATATATCCCTTTCCGTCACAGTTTTTATAATTCACCTATTACTACTAATGATGACGAGAATTATGAGAGAGTTGTAATGCTTGCCAATCGTTTTGTGCAGAAGGTTAATGGATTTCAAACCTATATCGGACGAATTAAAATTACACCTTCAAATATGAATGTGAGATTGGGTAATAAGGCAATACCATATTACTATAACGTAGACAAATCCTTGTTAGCCCAATGGAACTTTGAAAAAACAAAAACCGATAGGGCAGCTTACAATTTAAGCTATCATACAGCCAATTTAGCAGGAGAAGATTTTATCCAGAATCCACTGAATTATAACATTGACAATAATGATTTTTATAGAATTGAAGGCCACCTGGGAATGCCTTATAAAACAGCATTGCAAAACATCAATGATCTTAAAACACAATACGGATTAGCTTTTGATGTCATTGCATTGGTTTTGGAAAAAGGAGGAAAGCCTGGTAGCGAGCCGCCAATCCGTGAAAAAACAATATCTATTGATGAACTCAGAAAGCAGCTGATATCCATTTCCAGCGATGTCAGCAATAGAACACTTAATTCACAGAGTACTTTACTGAACATTTCTAAACTGGATGAACAGCTGAGATTGCTGAACCAGGCTGAATTCTCAAAAGAAGGATCTTCAGATGGCGTTACAGTAGTAAAACAGGATCCTAAAAAAGACGATGTGGTAAGTGAGCTTTTAAGCGAATTCTTAGAAAGAAAATCGGGCCTTGAACATAAGGCAGGAGTAGAGCCGGGCGGAACTTTCGCATTGATTTATTACTCAGAAGATGAAAATCAGGTTCTTGCGGACTTTTCACTGCCTTATCTGTGTTGTTCTAAAAAGGATCCTGCATTCCTGTCCTTACCGGCAAACAAACTATGTCAGAAAGATGCTCCGGTGTTGATGACCATTGTTCCGTTAGACGGACAAGTAAAAGCATTTGTGAATGGTGCTCCGATTCCTGCAGTTACACAATCCGGAGGTCAAAGCTTCTTCGATCCTGGTCTGGTTAACGCAGCTTATTTTGGACAAACCATTACGTTTACCGTTAATGATGATCATGTTGAAGCACAGATGGTAGTGTACGCACAGCCAAACGTATCTGTTACTACCGGTACTGTGAGTTATGATGCTCCTACGATGGACGAAAATGCAAACAATCCGGATGCTACGGTTGAATTTAATGTTACCGGAGACTTTACAGGGGTTACATTTACCTGGAATTTTGATGATGGTACTCCAATCATCCATAATGAGGCACCTGCTAACAAAAAACTCCATGTATATAAACTTGTTGCAGGACAAGAAAAAACTTTCAATCCAACACTTACAGTAACCAATGCTAACGGCTGTAGTACGGTCTATAAATTAGCTCCGCTAAAATTAAAAGGTCAATCCACTATTGCATGTTTAAGTGGGATGAGAGTGGTTATTCAGTACAGAGATGATGTAGACCAAGGCCACGTTTGTAATGATGCTACTTTCAACTTAAAAGGAAATGATATTGTAATAGGAGGGGTCAATCCATACCCTGGCTTTATTGGAAATATCCATTTAAGTAATACAGGAGGTAATCAGGATAGAGGTAACCATAAACCAGGTACTCCTGCATTGAGCAGATATAATGAAATTATCATTACTCAGGCTGAAGCTAAGCAAATGGCATCACAATCATCAGATGGTTTTGTAGAGTTTTCACTGGAATGTGCTTTACCAGTTAATAACAGACCACCTACTGGTTGCCACCAGGATGTTGCTTATACGGAAATCTACTTGGCAAACGCTACAGTTCCTATTTATAAAGGATATCCAAACGGGAATTTCCTGAAAATAAACCCTTGTACAGGAGTGACAAAATAATAGTCAGATAATAACTTCATAGGCAGTCTCAATTGTCTATGAAGTTTATTAAAAGACCTTAATAAATCATTAAAAATGAACAATAATGAAGAATCAATTAAGTAATATAGCAGTCCAATACCGTAAATTCAGTAAAGGGCAGTATATAGAAGATCCTGATCAGTTCAATGAGTTCCTGGATTTTTTCGAAGATCAGGACCGTTTGTCCAGAGTATTGCTGCAGGGAGTGGGTATTGTATGTGGTCTCAAACCGAAACTTATTTATAAAAACAGGCTGCTCAGCAGCATACAGCTTTCTCAGGGAGTAGCACTTACCACCGACGGCGATTTATTAACCCTGAACAATACGAGTAAGAAGAGTGAAGATCTGTACATGAGTGATCTGAAGACGGTTGATCTGGCAAATAAAGACTTCACCCATTTTAAAATATATGATAATTTTAAAATAAAATACCCGTCATTTTACGAGGGAAGCGAGCAGATTGAACTATGGGAATTGGCAACAGCTCAGGAAGCAATATCAGATTTTCAACCCGTTAATAATCTTACAAATTTAGAAGATAAATACCTATTGCTGTATTTGGAAGATTATGAAAAAGAAATTAAACCTTGTAGAGGAGTTGATTGTGATAACCATGGAATACAACAAATCAGAAACCTTAAAGTATTAGTTACTACAGCAAGTGGCATCACTCATATTCTTGGAGAAGATGGGTTTACTCCACCTGACCCCATAACAGGTGAGGTTCATCTGAAAAGAAAAGATCATCTTCAACCTCATCCTTTGTTTATCGAAGATATCATGGAACCTGTGAAACAAAACCGGGTTATTTTAGAGCGGTTTGTTTCAGAAAAAAAGTTGAGTACCTCTGATTTAAAGAATATATATATCAAAGCCCTGGATAAAACAGATTTTGGGAAGATTGTTTTTGAAAGAATGGAAGCAATCGGTAAAATAGTAGGGGTTTCAACCGCCAACCATGATACATTTAAAGCATCATTTGCAAGAATTTTTAATCAGGATTCAGGTTTTCAGTATGCTTATGATGTCGTAAAGGATTTAATGGATACCTATTCTGAAATTATAGAATTGCTTCCCAAAGCATTCACCAAATGTCTTCCGGATTTTGTTTCTTTTCCTAAACACATCATGCTTGGGAAATTACGATCAGATCTCCAATTGGATTTCTCAAGGCATCAGTTTTATAACTCGCCTGCTTTGGACGATGATAAAGCAACCCAAAAAGTTAAAACCCTGATTAATCGCTTTAATCAGCAAGTAGGATATTTTAACCCTGATAATATTATTAAAAATAAGGAAAAGGTAAAAATTACTCCATCACAAAAATTAAATCCTCTGAGTAATAAAGCAATTCCTTTTTATTACACGGTTACAGAAGATTTCTTAAAAGCGTGGAATTTTGATAAAACAAGCAACAGGTCATCTAACAGCAATCTGACATTTGATACGGATTGGGTGTTAATAGGGAAATTTGAAAAAGAAAGTCCTTTAAATCTTAATATAGATCACTATTCGTTTTATAATATAGAAGGTCATCAGGGAATGGATTATCAGATTGCTTTTGAACAGATAAAAGAAATCAAGGATAAGCAGCAGCTGGGATTTGATATTATGCTCCTGTCTTTGGAAGAGTTAAAAGGAAATAAAGACCTTTCAAAAGCCTATTTCAATGAGTATGTAGAAAAAAATTCGGGATTGGAACATAAGCGGGGAGTAAAACGTGGAGGTACTTTTATCCTGGTTTATGATTCCATAAAAAATCCAAAAGTTATTGCAGACTTTTCGCTTCCATACATCTGCTGCACTCCAAAAGCGATTGTTAAATTAAGTTTGTCAACTTCTATGATCTGTGCTGAATCCAATCCTGTACCTTTTACAGTATCGCCTATGAGTGGAGTTGTGAAAGCAAGTATCAGTAATGGCGTGAAATTTATCAATGGACAATATGTCTTTGATCCGAAGGCTGTGGAAGAACAGTTCTATGGTCAGGAAATTACTTTTACTGTCAATGGGAAACCTACTGACTGCAGTATTAAAGTGATTTCGGAACCGGATATAAAAGTAGAAGTCGTTGAACCTGTTATTTATCCTGGAGGAGATTCAACTTCAACCATAGTAAACTTTAAAGTTTCCGGAGCAAACTTTGCAGACTATACGTACAGCTGGGATTTCCTGGGGACTGATATTTGGACTCCTGTCAATCCGGATGAAAATGGATATCTGAGTTATAAGTATTACAATCTGGATCCTTCAAGGATTCCAACAGTAAGAGTGAAGATAATTGGTAATGGCTGTACCCAGGCGGTAGCCGTAAATTTACCACTGACCAAAGAGTGTCCCGTGATTTCAAATATTAAATATTCCGTTGTTGATAATGGTGATGGTACCCAGACATTCACATTTGATTGGGATTTGCCTAAAGACCTGACTGGAGTAACAGGTTTGAATATTTATGATTCAAATGACCTTGGAAATGGCTGGCATTATGAATCCGGATCATACAATCCGCGAAGATCAATCAAATTGCCGTTAGGTAAATATGATATTAGATTCGGATTGGTTGGCTCATGTAGAGAAGCAGCAAATACTGTAAATCTTCCGGGATTTGATGATATTGGAATTGAAAAAGATCAGAATAATCACCCACCTGCTGCATTGATCAGATGGAAAGATAATTCAGGAATTGAGGACAGGTTATGCAGACAGTCGGTTTGTAGTTTTACCATTGACGTTTATGCAACGGATCAGGATGAAGATATTGCAACTATTCAGATTTTTAAAAGTACTGATAATGGAGCTGCATGGAGTTTGTTTATTGGTAATCTTACTGGAACTTCATTTACCGATACCATAAACAGAGCTGGTACACAGTTGTATAAAGCAATTGTTACAGATAGAAAGAACAATGCAACAACTTCAAATATTCTGTCTTATAAAAAAGAAAATCATCCACCTGTTGTATCAATCAAATGGACTGATACAGACGGAATTGAAGACAGGGTATGTACACAGTCTGCTTGTAGTTACACAGTTAGTGTCAATGCAAGTGATCCTGATGGTGATATTACCAATATTCAGATTCATAAAAGCACCAATAACGGGGCTACATGGAATGTGTTTATTGGCAATCTTACGGTGGCTACATTTACAGATTCTATAAACGGGGTTGGTACAAATCTATATAAAGCGGTTGTAGTAGATGGAGAAAATAATTCAGTGACTTCAAACATTCTTTCCTATAAAAATGAATATCGTCCAACGGTTGTAATCAATAGCATTAGCTTTCCTAATAAAAATTGCTGTATTGTTGAGCTGCCCACTATTTTAGCCAGTGCCGGTGGTAATCAGAATATTCTTTTGTCTAATTTACGTTTTAGAGAATTGGGACTGAAAGGATGGGGTAGAGGAGCAGATGTGCTTCTGTATTTCTGGAGCAAATTAGAAGGTCCGGATGTAATCCTTGAAAATGTTAATGAACCGACTCTTACCATCAAAGATTTACAGGTTGGGAAATATAAATTCCAGCTTTTAGTCAAAGATGCTAATAGTGATGCATTTGAAGTTGATGTAGCAGAAATAAGAGTGGATTAAGGAACATATTCTTTGTGCTATATCTGATATAAAGGGGTGTTTTTTTATTTTTTTGAATAATTACAACATCCCTTACACACTAGAAAAATAAATAACAACAATAAACATAATATAATGGAAAAATGTGATGTTTCATTTAAAATACAATATCAATCTTCCGAGACAATAACAGATGCTTCTGTGAAATACAATTATCCACCGGGATCCACAAATGTAGAAACTGTTGATATAAGGAATGCAGTGCTTCAGGATAGTAATTCAATAAAACTGCCTGGTATACAGGAGGTGGGTACTTACAATCTGGATGTTGAACTGGGAGTAAATGGAGTTGTGGCTAAAAGCAATGCTACAGTGAACGTTGGAGGGTGCAGCTCTTCCTGTGAAACTCCGAAGGTTCTTGATGTAAAAGTACTGGAGGATGGGCAGTTGGTAATGAACTACGTGGTTTTTAATACCAGTAATCTTGCGGCATTGGAGTACCAGATAGCGAAAGATCCTGCTTTTAAAGATGAAGATATTATTTATTCAAAGGTGGGCTTTAGTGATGTAAATTATACCCAATTTGAAAATATTGACATGAGAAATGGAAATATTCCGGATAAAACTCCTTTATACATAAGAATAAGAAAATATTGCAGACCCAATGGAATTTCGGAATGGTCGGATTTTGTGAAATTTGACTCAGGAATATGGGGAGTAGAAGCTTACTGCTTGTCTGAGGTAGATGATCTGAACCGGGATTCTCTTTGTTTCGGAACATCTCCTGCCTGGAAAATGAAAGTAACTTTAAGTCCCTTTAGACCAGGTATAGGAAGTTTGATCTACCTGACTAATGGTATGCTCGCAATACCGGATAATATAAGAGAGTTTGAGCAAAATGCACCTGAGAATTTCAAAAAAAGCGGAATAAGATGGATACGATTCCTAAGGTCTGATTCAGAATTTAACCCAGGTTTAATTTATTGGGTAGATCCGCAATCAGCTGAAATACAGAGAATCGATGAAGAGCAGTGTTATTAGAATATCTTACACTATAATGATCTGAGATGCCCCAATAAAATCCTCAAGAAATTGAGGATTTTATTTCCCTAGGCAGTTATCTTCTGTTGTTTTTACGTCTTGTACTTATAATATTGAAAAGTTTCGCAACATCCTTCAAATGGATCTCGAAATCTTCATAATACTCATTCAGAGAATGAAGGGTAATAATCCCTCTCTCCACATCATGGTTAATGATTCGCTTTACCAAAATCCCTTTCTCTTTGTGAACGATTACAAAATCCCACTTGTCATAATGGAGTTTACTCATCCAGTAATCCTGTCTGATGTTTCTGCATAAGATAATATCACCTTCCAGATAGCTTTCGTATGATCCGTTATCCATACTGTCTCCTTTTACTTCAAAACACATGTATTCACCTCGGTGCTCTACATCGTCTGTAAAAGGAATTGTGGGTAAGCTTTCTATATATTCCTCATCAGCAAAATTACTCAGATAGCCAGCTTGTGCGTATTGATTCGCCAATGGAACGTGCATGATTTTTAAATCTGAAAAAACAACCGGAGACGCACTGTCATCATTGAGTTCCTGTTGTTTTAACAGTAAATTCGTAACAAAGTAAGCCGTCGTTTCCGGTATTTTTCGTTCGCCTTTTTCCCAATATTGCACGGCTCTGGTGCCCACTCCTATAGATTTTGCTATATCAGCCTGCTTCATGTTTAGTTTCTTTCTGATTTCTTTGAATTCTAAATAGTTCATTTTGATATGTTTATAGTTATTTGTAAAAAAAAATGAATAATTTGTTCGTTTTTGTTTTGAAAAACGAACAATGTTCGTATATTTGTTTCGTCGTTAAGATGGAACAGTACAAATGTACAAAATTATATTTAAAATTTAATTTTTTTTTAATATTTTAAAATATTGCTTTTTGCTTTTAATTAAATGTAAATAAATAAGTTAAGTGTTTGTTTTTTTTGTGTGGTATTTAAAATCAAGATATTTTAATTTTTTGTTTTATCCCGAGCTAGTAGGGATAGAGAAAATTTTAAATACTCTGTAAGGTGCAAAAAGTGCGTTTTATTGTGTGGTTTTATTTGTTTTTTGTTCGTTTTTAATTTGTTCCATTAATGATAAAAATGCGTTTATTTTTGATAAATATCTGAATAAAGCAATCATTTTGCTCTTTGTTTTTTCCTAAAAATAAAAAAACAAGCCCAACATGTAGAATAATACTCTGCTCAACATATAAAATATCGATTAATTATAGTTGTCAGTAAAGTTGCTAATACATTCTTAGAGGGCAAATGAAATTTAAAATAAAGAAGTCAGGGTAAGATTTTTATTGAGAAATACCTGGTACCGGCTTCTAAAAAAACAAAAATTAATTGAATTAGACATCTTTTTAGAAGGCGGAACGTTCGTCTTTAGGGATTTTTATGACTTAATGAAACGGTCAACAGGCAAGAGAAGAAAGCCTGTCTGATTAAAAAAAACTTTTTAACCAAAAAAACTTTTAACCATAGAATATGAAACGTAGTAAAGAATTAGTCGAAAAAAGAAAAGATTTTGTCATTGATTATGTAAAACGTAATCAGGATAAACAGATGAAAGTGATTGTTAACGAGCTGATGGAAATGTTGTTCCTGTCTGAGAGAACAATATATAACATCATTCTTCAGCCATAGTATAAGGTCGCGGAAGAAAGCTCAATCCTTACCATTTAATATTGTAATGTGAATATCAGTAAGATAATGTTTGTAGATAGTGTGTATTCATAATTCATTTCTTGAAATTATTCATTCTAAAAAGATAAAAAAGGATTCAAAGCTATTGCTAAATCCTCAACAGCCTCATCCATCGGATTAAAAGGCTGCTCTGATATCTTTCTCAAATTTAAATTATAGGTAAAATATTAAGGTGAAAAACGGTTTTTGCTTTGTTGTTCTGTTTTTTTAATTGAAACATGAATTGTAAAAGTAAACCGTTTGGCCTTAGTGTATTGGAGGAGAAATTTATTTTAAAAAACTAAAAAAGCAATTATTCATTTAACAAAATTCTAGTAACCATGAAAAAAAAGGAAAAGAAAAAAAAGAAAAAAGATAAGGAAAAACTGAAGAAACCAGGTAGAGATATCAGTGATATTATTGACGAGTTAGCGTATGCAGATGAGAGCGAAAATATCATGAAAATCAGAAAATTTTTAGATGATATGTACATCCTGTCTCAGGAATAATCAAACATCTGAAAGTAGTTTGAAAATTAAACATTTTAATAAATAATAGAGAAGAAAAAGAATGAATCTGGATAGTATAAAAGCCCTTTTGATCGGAACTGCAATAGCTTTTTCAGGAGGATTACTGAGGGTACTGGTCTCCATACAAAATAAAGAGAAAAAACAACCATGGGAACATTTTATCACATTGGTAATCGTAGTCATCGTAGGCTTTACGATGAGCTACTTAATGAACAGAGCTGAGTTGCATGACAAATGGTATTCAACCGGGATATTATTTGTGCTTGGCTACGGTTATGATAAATTTCTGAAAATGATCACTACAAACCTTCCTAACTGGATTGATAAAGCAGTGAATCTTTTTATTGATAACCGATATGGAGTGAAGACAGACAGACAGTCTGACGAGGAACAAGAAAAGAAAGATGAGATGAAATCATAAAAAGATTTTCAGACAGTCTTTATCATAATAACAGAATCAGTCACTCTGCAGGAGATATTATCCTGAAAAAGAGTGGAATTAAAACTTAAAAACCTGAAAATTCAAAAACAAGAGAACAAACAAGGAAATGGTTCAGTGTTGCCTGTTTCTCAAAGTCAAATACCATTTCTATTTACTTACATTCTTAAAGAATCTACCGCACCCGGTATGATTTTTTCCAACCCGGCAGGCACCCTATAAGGCACAATATTTTAGTTGTGCCTATAGGTCTTTTAAACAATATGAAATTAAAAAACTAAGTCAATGAAAGCAGCAAAACCTGTAGAAAAAGACAATAAGGCCCATAAAAACCAGAGCAAAAAGCAAAAGCCGAAAAATCCGGTAGTTGTACCTCTGTCCGAGGTAGATGTGGTCAGTATACAAACACAAAAATCCGGAAATAGGAGCGTTACTGCCGGATTAGCAAACCCCAATGACAGCCTGCTCAACCTCAATGGTACTATTGCGGGGGTTCATGATTCACGAGACATTTATGGCCAGGGATCAGAAAAAAAATATGGAAAACTCCAGGAGAGTCTGGCGAAAACCGGAGATATCAACCATCCTGACACTAGGAAAATTGAAAAAGGCTATATGTCTACTTTGAATGACAATCAAATACAAGATTATCATAAACTCAAATCGGGAACCTATTTGCCCAAAACAGTACAGGAACAAGCTGTCGTTTATCAGGAAAGCAAGAGCATTCAGGAAGCAAAAGCGGATACAAAGACGTCAGGAAAAGCTGTTTCCAGGAAACCGGAAGTTGCTGCTGTAGAAAAACCTCAGTCAGGCACTGCAGATAAAGCGGTAGAGGCTGATGTTGAAACAAAAACGTCTGCAAATGCCACAGACAATCCTGGATTTATAGAATTGAGCGGACGGATCAATACCACAGCTAAACTGCAAAAACAACACGAACCATCAATCAAAGCGACAAATGATGCACAAGCTGCAGCATCATCACCTGCCAACGAACGTCAGAGTATGGCGCAAGCCAGCCAGGTGAACACCATGGATGAGCAAAAACCAGGGCTGTTCAAGAAAGAAGATTTTAAAGCTTTACTGAGTGAAAAAATACATAACATCAGGCTTCCGAAAAATGAAGAGCAGGCAGATGAGTTTGAGAAACACAACAATATACAGGAAGTCAATCAAAAGGCAGTAGGCGATGTTAAAAAAGAAAAGAATCTGGCATCTAATGATATTGCTTCTGCAACAGCTGCACAACCTGATACCGCTGCACAGCCTGTTCGTGCTGTTGCGAAAATGCCAACACAAAATGTAGGTATTGCTCCGGGAACACCTAATGTAGCGAAAGCGATGCCAGTGAAAAGAAATGCAGAAAGCGTAGAACAACCTATTAAGGAACAAACAGCAAGCATCGACAGTGAAATGAAAGCCAATGGAGTCACCGATAAGATGTTGGCAAAATCTAATGAGCCTACGTTTACAGATGCTTTGGCACAAAAGAATAAAGCCAAAACCCAAAGTGCCGCCGCCACTCAACAGTTCAGAACCAACGAAAATAAAGAGCTGTCTAAAACCCGTAATGAAGCCCAAACACAGGCGGCACATCACATTAGTGGCATGCATGGTGCAAGAAAAGGCGGATTAGGTAATGTACATGGTGAACAAAAGCAAACCTCAGGCAAAGACAGTCAAAAACGAAAAGAAATTGCCGATCACATTAATGCTATTTATCATACTTCTAAAACCGATGTGGATGGTATTTTAAATAATCTGGACAATTCGGTGGCCGAAAAATTTGATAATGGCAGCAGAGAAGCTAAAAAAGCATTTGAAGCCCATGTCGATAAAGAAATGAAGGCTTATAAAAAGAAGCGTTATGGAGATGCCTATGCAAAATACGGAGCTTTAGTTGCCGCTGGGAAATGGTTGTGGGACAAAGCTACAGGACTACCTAAAGAAGTCAATAAATTTTTTGACAGTGGTAAGGACCTGTACATTAAAGTTATGGATAAATTTATTGACCAAATCGCAACCCATGTTACCACTCAGCTTAATGCAGCCAAAACCAGAATTGCTAAAGGTAAAAAAGAGGTACAGACTTATGTCAACAGCTTATCACCAAGTTTAAGAAAAATTGGAAAAGATGCTATTGCAGAGATCCAAAGCAAATTCAATGCATTGGAAGACAGTGTAAACAGTAAAAAGGATGCATTAATTGATGTGTTGGCTAAAAAATACGCAGACAATATAACCAGTATTGATGCCAGAATTTCAGACTTAAAAACACAAAATAGCGGATGGGTTAATCAGGCTCTTGAGGTACTTAAAACCAGCGTGTTTGCTATTATTATTGAAATTAAAAATACGCTTACCAATTTATTATCCGGGGTTATCAGTGCTATTCAGGCGATCATCATGGATCCGATAGGGTTTTTCAAAAATCTTATTGCCGGAGTTTCGCAAGGGTTTACCAATTTCGGGAACAACATCTGGACTCACCTTAAAACCGGTTTCTTCGGATGGTTAACCGGAGCAATGAAAGGTATTTCTATTACGATGCCGGAAGATGTATTCTCATTAAAAGGAATTTTCTCCATCACAACGCAGGTGCTTGGTTTAACATGGAGTGGTATTAGAGCCATCGGTTCTAAAGTGATAGGAGAACCTGTAATGAAAGTTCTTGAAACAAGCTTTGAAATGGTACAGATTGTTCGTAAAGAAGGTGTTGCCGGACTTTGGGAGCATTTGAAAGATCAGTTTGCAGACCTTAAAGCTACGGTAATGGATGCTATTATGGACATTATCCAGACACAGGTAATTCAAGCGGGTATTAAATGGGTGATGGGATTATTGACTCCCGTAGGAGCATTTATAAAAGCAGCAATGGCGATTATAGATGTTGTGAAATTCTTTATCCAGCGGGCTGCACAAATTATGGAACTGGTAAAAGCCTTTACCGATAGTATAAAAGCAATTGCCAGTGGAAATGTAGGTGCCGTAGCTAAATCGATAGAAAATGCATTAGGAAGAGCTGTTCCTGTACTGATTGGCTTTTTGGCTTCATTACTGGGAATTGGCGGTTTAGCAGATAAAGTTGTTGGAGTAATACGTAAAATACGTGAGCGTATTGTGAAAGCGATTACTAAGTTCTGGACTTTTGTGAAAATAAAAGGAGGTAAACTGTTAAACAAACTGGGCATTGGTAAGAAAGGAAAAGATGGCGAAAAGGATAAGAAAGGGATGACCAAAAATGATAAAAAACTTGAAGATAGTGAAGTTGGAGAAACCATTTATTTTTCTGCTGAGGGAGAGAATCATAGACTCTGGATTAGTACAAAAGGTAATAATGTTGAAGTAATGGTAGCGAGTACGCCTATGAGTGTAGGTGACAGACTAAAGAAATGGGAGGATGAGCTTCATAATTTACCAAAAGAAGAACAAGTAAAAGCTAAAACTCTATTGTCTCAGGCTAAAGGTCAATATCTTGAAACCCATAAAGGTGCAAAAGAAACAGATAAAGCATTGGATAAAGCTAAAATACAAGGCGCATCAAGCGATGAAATTAAAAGAGCAGAAAAATTAGATAATAATGTAGAGAATAAAGAAGAGCAACTTTCTAATACGCTACAGCAATTATTTAATATATTTGGAGAAGGCAATGCACTGAATTATAGCATACAAAAAGTTGCTTTTATCAAAAACGAAGAGTTCGTGAAAAATGAAGAGGCAAACTTAAAAGAAGGCAAATATCCGGAAAGAGTAAGAGAACAAATGCTAGAGTTTATTAAGCATATACCAGGGTTAAGAAAAGGTGGAAATACTAAATTAAGAAGAGAGATGGTATCTAGTGAGTCAACAGCAATTCGTAAATGGGAGATCGCACAAGGAGCAATATATTCTCCATTTGTAGAAGAATACCATGAGGCATTACAAGAGATGCGAAAAGAGCTAGATGGACAAGAATATATTATAACTACAGAAACAGGTGGGTCCTTTTTGGGAGATGCTGTAACTAAAGGTACATCTATCAAAAATGAAAAAATAGAAAAAATGCCAAGAGATAGAGTAACAGGTAAAACTCATAATACTCAGCAACCTGAAGATATAGTAAAGTATGTAAAAGAAGCGATGCAAGGAAGAGAAAATCAATCTGTTATATTTACTATTGTAGAACCAGTATTTTCCGGTAGTGCTTTAGGCTCATTAATAAGAAAAGCTACAGGGGAATTATTATCTACTTATCCTAATGTTTATTTTAAATTTGTAACCATGCAAGAAACTTTAGGATTTGATAAAGATGAGGCACATAAAAAGATAGAAGCAAGTAAAGGAAAAATGAGAAGGGCAGCTAAAATTACAGAAGCACAAGCTAATAGAGTACAAGTACATTATGCGCAAACTACTTACGTATTAGGAGAAGATGTACCTACACACACCGATTATAGAGCTAAAGATCCTGTAATCGTTTTTAATGCTACTGATAAAGTAATGACAGTATATCAAATAAAGCCATCTGATCACACTACTACTAGAGACATTGTAATTGCTATAGGGAATGGTGAATTTAAAGGCAAACTCAAAGATGTTTTATAAGAATATAGTATATTGAACTTAACAATTTTAACAATAAAAATAATAATATGGCAATAGGTATAATACAAGTAGATTTACATAATCCTAGATCAGGATCTTATTATGATGAAATACAAGAATTAGTTAATAAATATTTGTCGGGAGATCATTCTTTAGAAACAGTTAATGCATTGATCGTAGAACTTATAGACGATGAACTTATGTTTTTTGCAGAAGAAGAGTTTCCTTATGCAGAATTATCTAGATGTAAATATAGTGTAATTTCTCAAGATACTTTTATTAAGTTGCAACAAAACAAAATGTTACCTTCTAAGTTAGAATACTCTTCAGATATGTATGGGAATTTTAAATATGAAAATAATGAGTTTATACATCCAGAAGGAGAAAAGAATTATTTATATTTAAATATGCCATGTATGGTTTTTTTTCAAAATAACATAGTTACATTTTTTATTCTTTATGAATATGGAGATAAATTTGTTTCTTATTCTTTAAGTTATGATGATTTAAAATAAGAAAATCTTGATAAAAAAGGTATTTGAAATGGACAATATACCTAGTAAATAAAAGTATTAATATCAAAGACTTCGCATATATATCCTAGTTTTGCGGAGTCTTTTTAATTTAGCAAAGTTTATACTGTGATAAAAATCAATGCTTTATGATGGGAATTGTAATTATATGTGGAATGTAAAAGCTTATTTTTATTGTAGCTTTTTATAATTTTTCAGGGAAATTCAATTTCATTATATTTTTATCTAAGTGAATTGGAAAAACTTGGTATCTTGTAAAAAAATATAAAAGCTTGGATTATATGTAATCCCAATTAATAATAAGGAATTAATAACCATTAAAATCTTCAAACCATGAAAAAAATACTATTCTTTTGTTCCCTTCTCTTCGGTCTTTCTGTAGGTGCCCAAACTATAGAATCCGGAAGCCACAGCACCACTGGTTATATCAAAAGTGATGGGACCATAGAAAACAGCAGTCATTCCACTGTGGGATACATTAAAAATGATGGGACTATCGAAAATAAAAGTCGAAGCACTATTGGGTACATCAAAAGTGACGGAACTATTGAAAATAAGAGCCGTTCTACGGTAGGTTATGTAAAAAAAGATGGTACTGTAGAAAACAGCAGTCATTCCACCATTGGCTACATCAAAGATGATGGAACGGTTGAAAACAGCAGCCATAGTACGATTGGTTATGCGAGAGGAGTTAAAAAAGAGTGGGCGGCGGTAGTATATTTCTTCTTTAAGCTGGATTAATCATCAACTCTGCGAAAAAAATTAACGTTAAGCATAGAAGCTAAAATGGCTCGGATTATAAGATCCGGGCCTTTTTTATTCCTGAAAAGTAGAGGGTACTGCAACTACAGAATAGCGGGGCCAAAAAACTTTCACAGGAACAAAAAAAGTATGAATTTTGGGCAATGAAACATAAGAAGTCATCATCCTGCTTCTTATAACAAAACGGTGCTGTAACTACAGCGTAACGAGACTAAAACCCTTTTCCAGGGATAAAAAAGGATGAGTTCAGAACTTTAAAACATAACATAAATTATCATTGAAACCAAAGTGTAATAATGCCCGGAAGCATAAATTATAAAGAAGTATTATGGAGGAAAATAAACTAACAACCAGAGACCAGTTAAAAAACTATTTTGAAACAGGAAAATATCCCACACAAAGCCAGTTTGAAGATCTGATAGATTCCTTAAGACTTAGAGAAGATGTTCTTACCAAAAGAGAACTGGCCATTTTTGCCAATAGTTTGGCAGCTATTGATAACTCATACGTTAATTTTTCAACAAATAATGTCGGAAATCTAAAATTTTCAATCGTGGTAAGCACCAATGATGAACCGGATCAGGTGATCTCATCTGCTGATTTCAAAAGCTTTTTAGACAAACGTTATTTTGTAGGGAGTGCACCTTATACGATAAAAGTAAAAGAAATCTTTGAAGGTGATTTGAAGGAAACGGAATATTATAGTTTGGCGTATCAATTAGATCAAACCTACACTGTTTACAGATTTTTCGGGAATAATCTGAAGACAGTCCCCGTTGGATTTGACTTTGGAGAGCTGGAAGGTATTGGGTTACCTATACAACTTTCGAAAGGAGGTTTTGGAAGAAAAATAAACATTTTAAACACCAGTGTTAAGTTCGTTAATAAAACTGAAGTGCCTATCCAGTATAGAATAGAAAGCGCGGGATGGAATAATCGATATAGAGCTGAAGATACAGTTACGGATCATTATGACCTGGAAGATTCTTTGAGTTTCTATTATAGAGCAGACCTTACAAAAGCCAGTCAATCCATTAAATGTGAAATCTTTAATGCTGAAAATGACACCCTTTTGGCCACAGGTTATTTACCAGCAGGACAAAACCAGGTTTCTTTGAATGGCGGCCAGGTTAATGGAATCAGAAATATAAGAATCGAATGCAGCTATTCTGAAAATGTAAAATAGTGAAAGCTAAAAAGGTGAGTTTTTGAACTCCAGACTGAAAATATGTAGAAAAGAAAACCAAAGAACAATAAAATATAATGGAAGAAAATAAATTGACCCCAAGAGAAGAATTAAAAACCTATTTTAAAACCGGTGAATATCCCACACAAAATCAATTTTCTGATTTGATAGATTCATACTGGCATAAAGATGAAGTGATGGATTTGGAAGCTATAAAAGGCTTACAAGCTTCTTTAGATAATAAATTGGATAAAGAAGTTGAACAAACTCTTTTAAAAGCTGTAAATGATGCAGTAGCCAGTACAAAATCAATTGTTAAAGGAGAAGCATTTCCAAACAGTTCACCAACAGTATGGATGCCGGGTGAACCTGACCTTTACGAAAAATGGGAAGCCAGGACAATAGGTACTTATATCAATTTTAAAAATATTTCCGGTGTACCTATTGAAGTTACAACTGCAGATTTGGATGAACAATTAGTATTTCTGAATGTTAGTAATGGAGTGACGAAAAAAGACTTTGTAGCTGTTCCGGGAATAAATGTAGCATTAGAATTTGACTCTGATAATAATACTGACGCTCAGGGAGGTAAACAAATCAATAGTTGGCTGGTTAATAAAGTAAAAGGTGGAGAATCTGACGAGGTAAGAAAATCAGTAGAAGAAGTAGGTAGTTTTTATAAAAAAATAGGAGTTGAATTGGCAGGGACTTCTCCTGATGGGATACAAGCTGGTTTATACAATATTAAATCAAATACGACAGCAGTTTCAGATTCAAATAAATTTTTAACAAAAGCAAATATAAGACTTGCAGTAGCAGGTAATTTAAAGTTTTGTATCGGACGCTATGATGGTACAAAATTTATTATGCGTTGGGAAAGTGAAGAAAAATCGGGAGTTGCCGGTTGGAACAATTTTGATTTTACGAGCCAGAAAATTAAAATTAATACCGGAGAAATGGCTGCTGTTGTCTGTTTACCAACTACATCAGCTCAAATATTTTATGGAGATCCGGGTGCTGCAGGAAATAGATTTGTTCAATATAGCACCACTTCAGGAGGAGTACAGGCAGGTGTAGGAAGTTATTATGCTCTGTGGTTTGAGCTTTCGGATATTAATGAAACTACTCTGCAAAGTGAATCCGTTTTCAATCTTTCCAAATCAGTTAGTAAAATTGTAGAAAATTATTCTCAGAATGGCTATACAGGTGTTGAGGTTGGAAAAGGAGAATCTAGTGTTTCTGCAGATTCTGATGGTATAGAAGGATACGCAATTAATAAATTAGAGCTTGAAAATTCTCATATATTAGAAAAAATTGAAATCAGAACAGTTACTGCAGGGGCTTATCAAATAGTAACAGGATTTTTAGATCAGGCCGGGAAGTTTATTGAAACAAATGTAATAAAGAAAACTTTAAATGCCGGGTTAAATGTTGTTACAATTGATCCGATAATACTTGCGAAAGGAGAGTATGTGGGGCTAAAATTCCCTTCAAAATTTCCTGTCAATAATATACCTGCAATAGCAAATCTGTGGGCTGCTGACAATTACACCGGAGTGCTGACGCAAGTGTCAGGGAAATCACTTCCAATGAAGTTATACCTTAAAGAATATATTGAAAGCCCTATATCTACAAAATCAGATTTATCTTCTATCAATTCATCAATTGCAGGATTACAACAGAATTTTACTTTTAACGGGAAAAAAGTATCCTTATTATTTAATCCGGATGGTTCTGTGACATGGGATTATATAGTAGGCTATTCAAATATACTTCATTTAGGAAATTCGATCGCCAGGCATCCGGTTCTTTCTTATTGGTGGGGAAGCTGGGGAATGGCTGCATCTGAGAAAAGTAAGGATTATGTACATCGTTTTTTAGAAAAAATGAAGGTTTTTAAACCTGCTGCAACCACTGATGTATTAAATATTGCCGGATGGGAAACTTCTCCATCTACCTGGGATAAATCTCAATTAGATACTTATTTGTCCGGAAAAGATTTGATTTGTATAAGACTGGGTGAGAACGCCATTTTTTCTGGAACATTTAAATCAGAATATGCAGCATTGATTAATTACATAAAAATAAAAAATCCAACAGCTAAAATCATTATTGGAGGTGTATTCTGGGCAGATGTTAATAAAGACTCAGCAATGTCTCAGGTAGCCACAGAGAATAACTTAACCTTTGTTAAAATATCTCATCTTGATATTCCTGCAAACAGATCCTATATGGGAGCACAAGTTAAAGGTGACGATGGTCAGTGGCATACCGTTAATAATTCAGGTGTAGCAATTCATCCCGGTGATTTGGGAATGGAGGCTATTGCATCCGAAATGTTCAACGCTCTGAGGCTTTAAAAAAACACTTACTGCAACTACAGAACAGAGAGCTCAAAAAACTTTCCCGGAAACAGAAAAAAGATGAACTTCGGCCTTGAAATCAAGTAGGCCATCATCCGATTATTAAAACCAAGCGGTACTGCAGAATAGAGAAACTTAAAAATTTTTGAAGGAATTAAAAAGACTGAATCCTGAATTTTAAAACATAACAAAAATAATCATTGAGCCAAAGGCAATTCAATTATAAAGAATAATAAAATATAATGGAAGAAAATAAATTAACCCCAAGAGAAGAATTAAAAACCTATTTTGAAACAGGTAAACATCCAACGCAAGGTCAGTTTTCGGAATTGATAGATTCTTTAAGGCATAAGAAAGATGTCCTGACCAATAAAGAAATGGTAATCCTTGCCAACAGTCTGGCACTTATTGATAATGCATTCATTTACTATTCTACAAATGAAGTTGGAAACTTAAAATTCCGGATTGGTATTAGCTCACAGGATGAAGAAGATCAGATAGTCACTGTAAGACAAACTGACAATGCTGTGGAAAAACAATTCTTATTAGGCAGAGCACCTTATACCTTTAAAGTAAAAGAAATATCGGAAGAAACATTAAAAGAAACTGAATATTATCTTTTGAGGTATGAAATAAGCCAGAGCTATACAATTTTTAGAATGTTTGGAAATGGTCTGAATACAATTCCTGAAGGTTTTGATTTAGGAGCACTGGAGGGTAAAAGGTTACCCGTATTTATTTATAAACAAAATTTTGGAAGAAAGATAAACGTTCTGAATACAAATATTAAGTTTATTAATAAAACAGAAGTGCCTATACAGTACAGAGTAAGTGCAAGTAACTGGAGTGACAGATTCAGAGCTGAAGATATGGTTACTGATCATTATGATATAAGTGATCATTTAAGCTTTAATTATAAAGCAGACCTTACGGGATTGAGTGAGTCTGTACGATGCGATATCTTTGATGAAGATACAAATAATCTTTTAACTACAGGCTTTTTATATGCCGGACAAAGTCAGGATGCCTGGTATGGCGGTGATATCAATGAAATCAGAAATGTAAGAATCGAATGTAGTTATTCTATTAATGAAAAATAGTCTGGCTGGGATTGCTTGACAGCAATCAGTAGTACAAATTATTCATACTTCTGAAGTTACAGTACTGCTATAAACCATCATTTGATTTAAAAAAAAATTAAGAGTTACTGCAACTACAGTACAGATAGGGCAGAAAACTTTTATAAGAACAAAAAAGGGATTAATTTTGAACTGTACACAACAACATAGTAATTGCTATTATGTAATACAACAAGCCGCATCCTATCCCTATAAAATATATTAAGATCATAAGGCGGCAGAGAAGTAATCCATTACATTCTCATTACTAAAAATACCACCTCAATCGGAGAGACTTTCACTGGCACACCTTTTAGCATCTGAAGTTCCGGAATTTTTTAATGTATAAGCATTAGGCAGAATGGCAGGTCTTCGGATCTCTTCTTCTCTTTTAAATGCAGATTTATTCTTTTAAAAGAAGGGTTCCAATGAAGGAACTACTTTCCAAAAACAGCAGTGTGTCAACTGTAGAGAGATACTCGAATGTGAGCAACTTTCCGGTTGAGGTTTCTTGAAATCAACGACAGGATCAGTGGAAGCATCTTAAAAGTGAAATGGATGCAGAGCACAGGATCTTAAAAAAGATAAAAACCAATGGAGTCAGAACAATTACAAAAATTATTTACTCATTTAGAAAAGGTTATTACATGGCGTATCAACAATCCTTCAGAGGATTTTAATGTAGGAGCTCCTGAATTTAATACTAATAACCATGAAAATTTTCAATTAGGTGATTATATTTCAGAGAAAGAGCTTGCCCATCAGGAAGTTGTGATTCTTTTAATGGCTTTATTGCCACGATTGGATCCCGCATTTCTGAAACGCATTTATCTGGAGTTTCCGGGGAGTGCACTGTTTGACTTCTGTTCAACCAACGATAGCGGCAGGCTCTTTTATCCTACAATTCAGGCAGTCCAGTACGTTTTGGGAGGGGATAGTATTTCAGAAAGATTAAAATCACTGGATTATTTCGGCCCGGATTCAGTGTTGAATCAGGAAGAGCTCATTGTTTTTTCAGGTTCAGCCCATGAACATGCATCAATGAACAGTCAGATTAATATTCATGAAGAAGCTTTTAAAAAGATCATGTTTGGCCTGGAATTATTACCAAAAATGAGCAATGAGTTTCCTGCAGAACAAATACTCACCCATCGATCATGGACAGATTTGATTCTTCCTCAAACTACTTTACAGGAGCTTAAAAGTATTGAAGCCTGGTACAATAGCAGCCGGACTTTGATGGAAGATTGGAATATGCAGACCAAACTTAAACCAGGGTTCAGAGTGTTGTTTCATGGAGAACCGGGAACAGGAAAAACTCTTGCGGCCAGCCTTTTAGGGAAATATACTCAACGTCCTGTTTTCAGAGTGGATGTTTCTATGCTGGTCTCAAAATACATCGGAGAAACAGAAAAACAATTAGCTAAACTATTCAACAAAGCAGAAAATAAAAACTGGATTTTATTTTTTGATGAAGCAGATGCTATTTTCGGAAAACGAACCTCTGTAAAAGATGCCCATGACAAATATGCCAATCAGGAAGTTTCTTATTTGCTGCAACGCATAGAAACATTTTCAGGCCTTATTATTCTGGCATCCAACTTTAAAAATAATATGGATAAAGCCTTTACGCGACGCTTTCATAGCTGCATACAATTTAATAATCCAAAGCATGAAGAGCGTCTGCGTATCTGGCAGCAAAATTTACCCGGACAATTACAACTTGAAGATATTGATCTGGAGCAAATTGCTCAAAGATATGAGTTAACCGGCTCTAATATTATGAATATCATACAGGATGTAAGTTTAAAAACAATTGCGTTAAAAGAACCTGGTTTCAAAGTAAGCTTAGACATGTTGCTGGATAGCATTAAAAAAGAATACGTAAAAGAAGATAAAATCTTTATGTAAGAATTTGAATATCATTTGGATTTTCTGGGATTGAAGAATTCAAGATAAGCCTTTTCAATTTTTAAAACTAAAACTCATGAAAACAAAAATTCTGTTATTGCTCATATTGAGCAGTCTCATGTTGGGCTGCCGGAGTAAACACAAAATTACAGCCACTTATAAAGAAAATACAAAAAAGACAGAAGAAATAAAAGCTGATTCTTTAATCCTTCAAAGCTCACAGTCAGCTCACAGTATATCGGATGAGGTGTCGCTGAAGGAAGAGAGAAATGAAATATCCGGAGAGCTATTGATTAAAGGAAAATCGGATGCATCTAATCCCTTTGTTTTCCATAATGTAGTGGGACGTGATACGCTTCAACGTATTTCTATTGTGGGAAATGCAGAATATTCCATCAGCAGCTCTTACGCAAAGGGCAACCATGAAAAATCAGAGCTTAGAAAAGGAGAAACTACTCATGTTATCCAGGATTTAACCCAGAAAACAAGTTTAAAAGAAACAGTCAAAGAAGTGGCTTCAAAAGTCTCTGAAGAAACCAGGAAAATTCAAACAGATGGATTGGAGATCCTGGCCTGGATTTTCATTACAATTATTGGAATCACTTTAATACTCATCTTTTTCACCTACAAATATTTTAAAACATGAAAACATCACAAAAGGGAATCAATCTGATTGTATCATTTGAAGGTTTCAGTTCAAAGCCTTATCTGGATTCTGCAGGAATTCCGACAATTGGATATGGCAACACGTACTATCCCGGAGGGAAAAAAGTAACCATGAAAGATCCTGCCATCACTAAAGAGAAAGGAATAGAGCTATTTTCATCAGTTTTACCAACTTATGAAAAAATCGTCAACAGTAAAATTAGACTGAATCTTACTCAGAATCAATTTGATGCTCTTGTTTCACACACTTACAATACCGGTGGATCAGACGGACTATTTTCTTTGATTAATAAAAAAGCAGAAGAGCAGGCAATCAGAAATTGGTTTACCACAAAATACATTACGGCTGCCGGAAAAACATTAAACGGACTCATCCGAAGAAGAAAGGCTGAAGCTGATCTGTTCTTTTCTAAATAAACGATTTCCAGCTAATACTGGGAACTTTAAACCATCTGTTATCATTGGAAATAAATCTCCAAATTCATGTGCAGCCTACTTTGTTCCGCCTTCAAACAGCTCATACAGTTCAGGTTTCAGGCAAAGATGTTATAGTATCATTGTAATATTTTGAGATCGCAAAGTGGAATCCGCTTCATTGATTCTTTCTGAGTGAATGCAATGTGGTATAGCATCATCTGCAGATATATGGACTTCTTCGCTCGCTTAAAATATCACACGATAGAAATCATCTTTAAGCCTTTCCCAATTAACAATTTTATCAAAACTAATTATCAATTATCAAATGAGTACACCATTACATACAATTTTAAGTTGGTTTGAAACTGGAGATTTTCCAACAGAAACCCAGTTTAAAGACACGTTTTTATCTTTTTATCACAAAGATGACTTAATCCCTGTGACAGGTATTGAAGGATTTGAAGAAATCTTTCAATTATTTGCCAGTGCGGAAGCATTTCAGGAACACTTAAAAGACCCAAAAGCTCATTCGGAATATCTGGCTTTATTGAATGCCGGTAATCTGACCTCGGCTCATGTTGACAGCTGGAAAAGCAAACTTGGAATAAGCAATGTTGCTACAATTGACAGTTCTGATCAATTGGGGAATGTGTACACTAAAATACAGGTAAATAGCTTTGTAGATGCACTGAAAGATGCTGATAAAGACTTAGCCCTGAAGATAGAAAATATTAGAAAAATCCTCTTGTCTAATGATCTGTCTTTAGATGAACTTCAGGAAATAGTAAACTTCATTAAAAAAAACCGTGATGATATTGAAGCTTTAAAAGCTCTTCCTATCGGAGAATCAAGTGAAGATAAAGTAAAGCTGGTATTGGACTACGATTGGCTAAGCAGCCCGAAAAATCAACAGGAATTTAATAAGCAGATCTATGATAAGGTTTTGCTGATCTCACAGACAGCTGAAAGTGCAGTAGTGCAGATTACCGGAAGTGCAGTATTTCCCAATACCCTTGAAACGGAAAATGTAATCATTCAGGCCCGGGATAGTGTTACCGGAAAAAAAATAAATATTGACGATTATGCAACCAATCAAACCATCGAGATCAAGATGCTGGGCGACCTTGCTAATCCTATTAACATTCTCATTTTAAAAGTTAAACCATAAAAAATAAAAAACTATGAATAACAATGCAGTAATCAGTAACAACGCAAATCAGGATAATTTTTTCGGGGAACTACAACGTACCCGTTTTCAACAATTTACTTCATTTCCCAGTACGGATGGTGTTCCTGCAGGCTGGGTAATTGATTATAACGGCCAGTTGCATCAATGGAACGGAACCGAATGGATTAATTTGGCCGAAAATTATGTACATCCGGATTATCCGCTGACTAATAATCCATTTCAGACCAATCAGACAAGCGGGCTTCTATTGCTAAGTCAGATACTGACCAATAGTTCAGGACATGTTATTAAAGTAGCAGGCCGAAATCTTACCAATGCAGATATTGTTTCTATTGTTGTGAATGACGCTATTCAGTCAGGTACCTTTACATGGTCATCCTATAAGATTAAAACTTATGTTGAAAACTTCATAGGACAAAGCCTTACAGGAGCACTGATCTATCAGCCGGGAGGTTATATTCCTTCTACTGTTGAAGGTTCAATGACGATGCCATCACCTGCTACAGCAGCTGTAATTAAAACAGGAATGGTATGGGTAATTACAGCCAATGGATGGGTGGGCAATGAACCTGTATCTGTGGGTGACCATCTTATTGCCAATACCGATGATGCTTACAATATCCCTAAAAATTATCAGATTATAGAAAAAGGTATTCCTGATATTGTAGACGCTACAGATTCGGTAAAAGGTCTGATCCAGATCGCTACAGATGTTGAAGCTATTGAAGGAGTCAATATTACTAAAGCAATGACTCCAAAATCTACCAAAGCTGTTTTGGATGCAAAAATTAAATCCCAAACATGGCACATCGGAGACGGATCGTCCGTTACTTTCCCCATCACCCATGGCTGGAATACCATCAATGTTGACTATATCTGTTATCGTAATGCTGATAATAGAAAAATAAATGTAAGCTGTACGGTTATATCAGAAAATGACGTACAAATAGATGTTTTGGCACCTCTTACCCCGAATGAATATAGAATTACTTTAACTGCTAGATTAGACTAATGATTGCTCCTGAATATTTTAACAATCATATCGCTGTAGAAGGCGAAATAATTGTGAAAAGTGTTCCAAACGATGCAGGTTCTGTAATGGTTTGGAATTCTGTAACGAAAAAAATTAGCACACGAACCCATGCGGAAATAGTTTCTGATTTAAATTTAGTAACAACCAATACATACCAGGATATACCGGTAAGAAAATCCTTTTCAGGAGCTACAGGTAATGCTTATAATGCAGTTGCTTTAGAAGTAAGAGGTAATGGTGTGTCTGATACAATTTACCCTGCAATTTCTTTTCATCAGCCGGGGCTTTACGCTGCTACACTACAGTATAGGCCAAATGGGTATCACTTTATGAATATCAATGGCAATGCTTTTGATTACGTGAGATCGGCCGGGTATTATAAAGATGGATCAGATAATGAAAAATTTCTGACGGGAGGCGGTGGAGATTATGATTCCCGAAGAAAAGAAGACTCCTGGTATCATTCGGGAAGAAACTTCCCACAGGGTACCTTAATTGAAACTGATGTAGATTATTCTGTAGACTATGGAGATCAGTTTCTTTTAGAGATTAAAGGTAATATGTATGGCAATGATCAGCCTTTAGATTGTAAGATCCAGGGCCATATCTATAATGGTACTATTATTTCTCATAGCGGCTATTCTACATTATATTACTGGAATGGAATTACGGCCTTAAACTTAAATGGTAAACTTTGTTTTTGGTTTACCCAATTATCTTACTGGCAGGGGTTTGATGTCAAAGTAACGGTTGGATATGGAGGTTTAGACCAGGGGAATAACAGAGTTACTTCAGTATCGGATCACCCGGATCCGGGAGGTACAAAAAGGGTTCAGATAAATCTTAAACATTTGCTCACTAAAGAAGAGTTAGTTTCTGGTAATACATTTTGGGAGAAGAAAGATACAGGTAGCTATTGGGCATTAGATTCAGATAAACCTATAGCGGGTTTAAACGGTAATAATTCTCAAGTTATTTTATCTGGTGGTTTATTGGCCTCTTCTTCTTATACCGACTCCCAGTTTATTCCTCCTTATGGTATCCATTCAAGAGGTTTTGTGCAAACAGATGAAGGATTTCAAAACAGGTTCTACAAAACCGATGAAAGAAATAGAATCTGGTCATTTGCTAATGCAGATGCTTATGGACTTTCTTATTATCAGGGAAGTGCCAATAGTTTGAATGAAGGTATTGGTTTCCATTTTGGAGATCCGGATCATCCTACCCATTATCTGGGACGGTCAGGTCAGATTTATTCTAAACAAGGTATTTATTCTACTTCATTTACTTCAGGTAATAACCAGGTGTTAAATTATAGTGGTTCCTCCACATTATACATAGGAAACCCAACGATTAATACTATTATAGAATCTAATAACAATGATATAATACACTCTAAAAACGGAGTAAATGGAGTGGTTTGGGATGCTCATAATTTAAACCCGTCAACTTTTGTTAATACATCAACTTTAAATAATTATGTTCCTTATACTGGCGCATCACAGGATGTTAATCTTGGTACAAAGGATTTAGAATTTGAAGATGGGGGATCTATTAATAAAAGCCAAAATAAAGTAAGAATATTTAATAAAGTTTATCAGGGCTATTATGATGTTGGAGGACATACGGGTATTTTAGCGATTAAAATGCCACAAGCTTCACCGGAGCATGCAATGTTTAGTATTGATATTAATATTTATGGATATGAAAGCCAGTACTTAGGTAAAGTGAATGTCGCTTTCTATAAATATGTATCAGGAACTCTGGTTACTAATGGTTCAAAAGCGATATGGGAAGTAACAGATAATTTTCCTACCACTACTGCAAGGATTGGGATTGGGACTGATGGATATGTAAGTATTTTATTAGGAGAATCAGAGACTTTTTGGAATGGGTATTTCTCATTTGAAGTGGCTAGAGTGGAAGTTAAATACGGAAACTATTATCAGGATTGGAATCTGGGATGGTCTCATGCATTAGAACCTAATCTTGACTTATATCCTACCCATATCATTACTTTACCGTCTGATGTAGTCGCTACAAGAAGTTGGTTAACTAATTTTGCAGACAGCAGCTATATTCCAAAAGCAGTTCAGTTTAATGATAACTTCAATAGTCTTGGAGGGTATTCCAGTTCCGGAGTTTACAGAGCAAACAATAACGCAGGAGGAGTTCAGCATCTATATAGTCCTATGTTGCACATGGGTGCTCAGGATACTACAGCACAGTTGCAGATAAAATATAATGATACTAATGCAGATGCAGGAGAACTGGTGTATAGAAGTGGGCATAATGGAAATTGGACACTATGGAGAAAAGCCTGGGATAATGTAAATTTCAAACCGAGCGATTACCAGACGAGAAATACGGATGAAATTATATCGGCAGCAAAATCCTATTATAACAGAATACCTTTCAAACTAAAAAACAGTTCATATAAATCCTGGTCAATTCAGAAACCTACCAATAACAATTTGATATTGGCGCCCTCTGTTACCAATAATGCAGAAGATTGGGATTTAAATAATGGTATAACATTCACTGATGCCGGTCAGGTTTCCTCAAGAGGTTTCAATAAAGTTGGGTATAATGATAACTATATCTTAACAGCGGGTGGTGGCCAGAGATTAGCCTCAGATTTTGTGTCATCTTCAGATTTAGGAAACTATCTCAGAAAAGATGGTGGTACTATGACAGGTGCTTTCAATATAGAAACTCCAGCTATGTTAGGGAGATGGAAAAGTACAGCACAAACAGGGAATTATCTGACCTGGCAAAAGTATGATGGATCTAAAGATATAGCCTATATTGGAGCTGATGGAAATTCTGCCGTATGGAGTGGAGCAGGAGATAGCTTTGCAATGAGAGCTGTAAATGGTGGTGACTTATTATTAAGTTCAGATAGTGGTGCAGTTAAAATTCAGGGAGGCATTCCGTGGACTACGAACAATTTAAATCCCGGAGAATATCTTGCGAAAAGAGGGAACCATCAGGATGCAACTGCAGTAAAAACTGATTATCCTTTAAGTGTTACAGATTGGGCGACAGGTAACGGATTCCCGTCTACTTATGGTAACTCTTTACACATAGCAGGAAATAATACATGGTATCACAGGATAGATTTTCCTTTATTCAGCAATCACTTAGAATATTGGCAGGCGATAAATACAACAACGATGACGAAAAAAGGGAATATTCCTTTACTGTCAGATGGAGAATCGCTTTGGACCAATAATAATTTTAATCCTGATGCTAAAGTTAATTCTGCGGAAAATGCCCAAACACTAGGATTCTCAAGTGGTTTGTCAGCAGGTGCACCTTACATCTATCATAGAACAGATGGTTATGTATTTCTGGCTACTCAATCTTGGGTTTCATCTAATTTTACGAGCCAGACTCTGTCAATTCAACCTGAAGAGGAAGGTGGTCAATGGATAAATCTAACTAATTCAAACGGAGTCTTTGCTACAAATTACTTTGTTACTTCAAGAGATGGTTCAAGAAACCCGGATACAGTTGTTGCACCTAATGGTAATAGTCGTAGAGTTAGATTTGATTTTATTCAGGCCGGACATGTCGGAGGAACTGGAAATTATGCAGGTGTAATGACTTATGCTCCTTGGGATGGTACCTCTGCATCCACTGGGGATTCTTCATACCAATTAGCTTTTGCCAATCAAACTGAGATCAATGGAGCAGGAATACCTATGCTTAAAATAAGAAAGGGAATTGATGATAAATGGTCCAGTAAGTGGTTTAAATTGTGGAGTGATGCAGATTTCTCTCAGGGTAATATCAATAGCTGGAATTATATGTCTAATAACGGTGTTATTGTAAACCAGCAATTTACTAGTCATACAGGTAATGGATTAATGGTTGCTGATGAATATAATGGCGGAGAATCTGGTATATATAATGAACAGGATGGGTTCTATTTAACTGTATTGGAAGGTGAGTATTATAAATATTCAAGTAAATATAAGAGTTGGGAAGGTATTAACTTCCATAGAAAGAGCCATAATATTGGTATAGGTGCACCGGCTAATGATTCGCATAAAGTTAATATTGCCGGTCCAGTATATGTTGAGGGCTCTGTAAAGGCTACTGAAAACTTTAAATCAAAAGATGAAAAGCCTAATACTTTATTTATTCCTGACGGAAGTCTTTCCTACCTTGATGATGAGATTATCAATGAGGACTCTAGAATGAGATTGTCTCATGGAATGATTGAGCAGCAGCCAGGAATTCAGTATTATGATTCTGATAATAGAATGCTGGTCATCAGATGTATGTATGGTGAGCAATTTACATTAGGAAAAGTTTTCCGAGGTCAGAGAATACTCGTATTAAATGCCAGTGATAGTTATGGGCAGGGCTTCGATATAAAAAGCGCAGGGTATTCATACAAAATACCACCGTATAGCTCTATTCAATTATTTGTTTGGGATGAAAAGACAGTTTATAAATATGCAGAAAATAAGATGTATTAAAACTTGAAAATTCAAAATAAGGAATATACAACCCATATAAAATGGCGTCACTTTTTTTAAGTGGCGCCATTTATATTTTATTATTAAAATGGAATGTTTAAAGAGTAATTTTATCAGGGAGAAGTTCCTTAAGCATTACAATACTGTTAACTTGATCAATTATTCTTACGATACCTATGCTGATTCCATGATTTTCGGCGAAAAATCTACATTCACTCACATTAGAGTGAAAAAGCTTTGGTGATGTCATATATTGTTATTAGATTTATAATGAATTCAGAATGATAATATTATTACACCTCACTAAAATTTATTAATCATGAAAAAGCAAATTTTTATCATTGCGCTATCTTTGGGAGCAATCGCCTTAGGAACCAACCAGATTATGGCACAAAGTTCAGAGCAGGTGAGTACATCAGTAAATATTATTTTATCGGACGTTATTGCCATGGACATTGGCTCTGTTGCTTCAGAAGGTACTGTAGATTTTAATTATGGGAGCACAAAAGACTATAATTCATCAAAAAATGTGACTGTTCCCAACAGTTTAGTCATTATTTCCTCTAAAAATTTTGATGTAAAAGTAAAATCTGAAGGGGCACACTTTGTAAGTGGTGCAAATGTAATTCCTGTAGATATATTAAAGGTCAAGGCAATACCGGGCGGAAGTTTGGTGGGAACCCTGAATGAGGTCACTTTATCTACAACTGATCAGGTGCTGGTGAGTAATGCAAGTTTAGGAACCAAACAGTCTTTAAATATTGCCTACTCCATTTCGGCGGAAAATGCATCTAAGGTCCTTCTGGGAAAACCACAGGGAACTTACACACAAAAAATAACTTATACCGCCACTGCATTGTAAGTAAATAACAATTCTAAATAGAAAAGCCCTCAATACTTTGACAGTATTGAGGGCTTTTCTATTTAAGTCCAAATGATAAACCGTGTAGTGATTTTACTACACGAACTTCCTTTTTCCACTACAAGGAAACTTTTAGCACCACTATAAATTTGCAGTATACAAAAGATAACAATTAAGTAAAAAATAACAATTAAATAATACAGCCATGACAAAACAAATCGTAATCACAGCCTTAACTTTCGGAGCCATGATATTAGGAACTAATAATGTTCAGGCTCAAAATACAACCGCAACCACCACGGTAAACATTACCCTGAACGATGTGATCTCTATCGATGCAGGAAGTACTGCCATTGGTAATACAGTTGATTTTAACTATGTTACTGCAGCAGACTACAACTCTGATCAGACCGTTACTAAAGCCAACTCTTTGAAAGTTACTTCCACAAAGAACTTTAATGTTAAAGTAAAAGCAGGAGGCGCTAATTTTATGAATGGAACGAACTTAATCCCTGTCAATGTTTTGACTATTAAAGCAGCTACAGCTGCCGGAACAATGGGCGGGACAAAAAATACTGTAGTTTTATCTGCAACAGATCAGAATTTAGTTACAAATGCTCCTCTTGGAAGTGCGTTAACACTGAATCTGGATTACACTATTCCAGCAGCGAAATCATCATCTTCTGATATTTTAGGTAAACCAGCGGGAACTTATACGCAAACAGTAACTTATACTGCAACAGCTTTATAAGCTAATTTTTTCATATTAATATTTTGTGATTTGGTGTTTCGAAGGCTTCCTCAGGAGGCCTTTGATTTTTTATGTATTGTACCAATATAGATAAAATTCAAAATCCGGCAATAACGATCAGTCAGCTGCAAGGTAGAATCTATGTTTTTGGACATTGAAATCTAATTAATACATCAAACCAAACATTCAGTAAATTCATTAACCGTTTCATATCTATTTAAAGTTATCAAAAGCGATTAATGTTTGCCTGTACTCTTATGAAAGTAGATTGCTGAATGCTTGGTGCACTATTGCCATTACAATAACAAATTAATTATATTAGTTATTTGCTTTATATTACCATAATACTCTTAAATAACAATGATAATAAAGTTACCAATCTATAAATATTTTTTTGTGAAAACCTAAAGAAAAATTATACACAAACGGTAATTTATATTACGACAGCTTTATAATAGAAATAACAGCAATTTATATAGGCCCTCAATACTTAGAAAATGTTGAGGGCTTTCCTATTTAAGTCCAAATGATAAACCGTGTAGTGATTTTACTACACGAACTTCCTTTTTCCACTACAAAGAAACTTTTAGCACCACTATAAATTTGCAGTATACAAAAGATAACAATTAAGTAAAAAATAACAATAAAATATTA